>JBDNFW010000052.1:0-77490 GCA_041689615.1 Gammaproteobacteria bacterium
GTAAGTCGCGCCTTCACGGGCGCGTGGATTGAAACCATGTTTAGTTTTAAAAATATGCTATCCAGTTTTGTCGCGCCTTCACGGGCGCGTGGATTGAAACTGTTTAACGTACCTTATATACTTAAACAGCGCCGTCGCGCCTTCACGGGCGCGTGGATTGAAACTCCCAAGCGATGAACGCATCGATGAAGTTATCTTGTCGCGCCTTCACGGGCGCGTGGATTGAAACATGTGGTCGCCGTTTACACCTATTTCAGTGTGTAGTCGCGCCTTCACGGGCGCGTGGATTGAAACTTTCTCATTTCACCGTCAAATTTTACCCATACATGTCGCGCCTTCACGGGCGCGTGGATTGAAACTTTTACTGTATCGATTACAGCTATACAAACTGTTGGTCGCGCCTTCACGGGCGCGTGGCTTGAAACCAAATACATGGGAATATAGTAATGCCAGCGGGTAGTCGCGCCTTCACGGGCGCGTGGATTGAAACATTTTCTCCTTATTTAGTTAATCAATCGGTACTGTCGCGCCTTCACGGGCGCGTGGATTGAAACAATCGTAGACCTATCTGATAACACCACAGTAGTGTCGCGCCTTCACGGGCGCGTGGATTGAAACTTAATAGCGCGACCAAGCTATCATCTTCCAGCGCGTCGCGCCTTCACGGGCGCGTGGATTGAAACCTAATGCTTCAGCAAGGTCTGTTTGTTCATTCTCGTCGCGCCTTCACGGGCGCGTGGATTGAAACCAGCTTGCCTAGTAGTTCCTGACATCTAGCTGCCGTCGCGCCTTCACGGGCGCGTGGATTGAAACAGGCTGATTATGCCTTTTTTTGACCTTTATTCTAGTCGCGCCTTCACGGGCGCGTGGATTGAAACAAATATTACAGGATAGTGAAATCATGAAAAACTTGTCGCGCCTTCACGGGCGCGTGGATTGAAACATTTTTCAAAAGCGGAACTTCGCGGCATTAGTCAGGTCGCGCCTTCACGGGCGCGTGGATTGAAACTAGAAACGGCAGCGGTACATACAGCCTCGCGTCAGGTCGCGCCTTCACGGGCGCGTGGATTGAAACGCGTTCCACGTCATGACTCATACGGCCGTTGGGGGTCGCGCCTTCACGGGCGCGTGGATTGAAACAATCGTTAATAATTGTGCGAATGCTTTAGGATTGGTCGCGCCTTCACGGGCGCGTGGATTGAAACAATTAATTATCAATTACTAATTAAAATAGTTGCTGGTCGCGCCTTCACGGGCGCGTGGATTGAAACGTGGAGAGTGCAGTTTAAGAAGCATTTTCATAAATGTCGCGCCTTCACGGGCGCGTGGATTGAAACAATAAAAATATTTTCTATAAAAGTTATTAATGCGGTCGCGCCTTCACGGGCGCGTGGATTGAAACAGTGTAAATGTGACTGGTTCGTGTCCTGTATGGAGTCGCGCCTTCACGGGCGCGTGGATTGAAACTTTTGACTTGCCGATATACTTTGCAATATAAGCCGGTCGCGCCTTCACGGGCGCGTGGATTGAAACTCTTTTTTGGACTATAAACATTTACGAAGCTGATGTCGCGCCTTCACGGGCGCGTGGATTGAAACACCTCATTGGTGACGTTTAGCTTCATGCAATGTGGTCGCGCCTTCACGGGCGCGTGGATTGAAACAAATCAAACTCTCTATCTATTGCACTCATTCCGCGTCGCGCCTTCACGGGCGCGTGGATTGAAACTTTTTCGATGTTAATTCAGAAGTGAATAATGGTCGAGGCCCAGCTGATTACAAAATTTCCTATGGCGAGCGAGATTCAACAATAGTCGAATTTAAGCTGGCAGCTTCTAGTTCACTGAAGAGAAATCTATTAAATCAAACAGAAATATATAAAAAGGCATCGAAGTCAATAAATGATATAAAAGTTATCCTCTGTTACACGCAAAGCGAGACAGCCAAAGTCAATCGGATTCTTAAAAGCATCAAGCAAGAGGGCGCTGAAAATATTGTTATCATAGACGGCGCAATGAAAGCATCGGCATCGAAGGTGTGATGGCTATAAAACATCTTACCCTCGACAGCCTATCTGGTGGAGCAACCCCACAGACAGTGGAAGCTACAAAGGGAACAGTACGAGAAATAAAAGGTGACTAATTTATTTTTCACTAGTTACGAATAGTGAGGAGTGTTTGTAATGGAAATGATCCAGGTCAGATCAAGTGCTATGCGTGCCGTCGGCTACGAGCCGTCAACGCAACGTATGCGGATCGCTTTTGAGCAAGGGCACAGTTATGACTTCTGCGGTGTCCCACTCCACATTTATGAGGCCCTGATGAGCGCATCATCCAAGGGCACTTATTACAATGAACATATCAGGGATCGGTATCAGTGCTTCTGAATGTCGGCTTGAAGGTGCTTGTTTGCAATTGAGCTACTGTGTTGGGATCGGGAATTAATTAGATTCGCAGCGGTGAAGTGGTGGTGTAATGAATTTGAGCAAGATAGTGCAGACGACAACAGGTATTAATGATGCCGAAGAGAGGATTTGATCCACCACCACCCTGGCGGATTATTTCTACCCGAAGGGGATCGGTTTGATAGGCGTTATCGACTCGATGTGATGAGGGCCAACGTCGCGCATGAACAATGACAACAAGGAATTTTACTTGTTTGGTTATATAGCTAATTAACGTAACATATATCAATAACAATACTGACAATGGTATTTTTCATGGTATTGATGCTTATGACCACCGTAAAACCCGCGCCATTACTGGCTTTTTGCCGCTTGTTTACAATCGAGTGGGAATAATATTTTCTTACTCTTCATATATTCGTGTCGAACGAGAATAAAAATTATGAAGCGATTTAAACAATATTTTTTCTTAGCTCTGTTACTAAAATCATTTTTTGTGTATTCAGATGAACTATTAGATGCTGACGAAGCATATATGCTTCATGATTATTCTACGGCATTTACATTATATGAAAAATTATCAGAAGAGGGCGATGTAGCAGCACAGTTCAGTCTTGCCATGATGTATGATGCAGGAGTATGGGTATCTCAGGATTATAAGCAGGCATTTTACTGGTACAAAAAAGCAGCAGAGCAGGGTGTTGCCGAGGCACAATATAATATTGGCATTATGTATATCAGTGGACAATATCGTGATAAGGACAGTATTAAAGAAAATTACGAACAGGCTTTTTACTGGTACAAAAGTGCTGCTGAGCAGGGGCTTGTTGAAGCACAAGTTAATCTTGGTTATATGTACAAGAACGGACAAGGAACCATCCGTGATAATAAGCAAGCACTTCACTGGTTTAAAGAATCAGCAGAGCATGGCGATGTAAAAGCACAACTTAATCTTGGTCAGTTGTATAAGAATGGTAGAGGTATACCTCGTGATTACATCAAGGCATATAAATGGTTTAATATCGCATTAGAAAATGGGAATAAAACTTCAAAAACATATATAAATCATATTTCAAATAATATGACACCATCACAAATTGAAACAGCACAAGAATCAGCTAGAGAATGGCTGGAAGATCATCAATAAAATAGATAGCAAAGCAAGATTGACAATTATATTTTCACTATGTTGGCAGCTAAGAAGAACAAATAGTGATGAAAAGCTGATAGTTAAAAAATTAAAGGCATACGATATTTTAATAAGCTGTACGAATTATGTTTGATAAAGAATGGATGCAACGTGCGTTTGAATTAGCACAAAAAGCAGAAGCACATGATGAAGTTCCTGTTGGGGCAGTCATTGTTCATGAAGATCAAATTATCGGTGAAGGTTGGAATCAACCAATTTCATCTAACGACCCTACCGCTCACGCTGAGATAATGGCATTACGTGATGCGGGGAATAACATCGGAAACTACCGGCTTTCAAACGCAACTATGTATGTCACGCTCGAACCGTGTGCCATGTGTGCTGGTGCTATTGTTCATGCGCGTATAGCTAAACTTGTTTATGCAACTGACGATCCTAAAACAGGTGCGTGTGGTAGTGTGTTTAACTTATTACAAACTGAAGAATTAAATCACAAAGTAGAAATAGAAAAAGGTATTTTTGAAGAGGAATGCCGAACATTATTACAAGACTTCTTTAAAGCAAAAAGAGTTAAGCAATGACAACATCCACACAACAGGCTGAACAACTTGCCGAACTTTTTCTAAAGAGCTCAAGCAAGTTAGTCACGGCTGAATCCTGTACTGGTGGAGGCTTGGCAGAAATATTAACGCGTATACCCGGCAGCTCTTCCTGGTTTGAACGTGGTTTTGTAACATATTCAAATGAATCTAAAAATGAATTGTTATCAGTACCGATAGAAACTCTTAAACAGTTTGGCGCGGTAAGTGAAGAAACTGCTATTGCCATGGCGGGAGGTGCGTTAAATAACAGTCATGCAGACTATAGTGTTTCGATAACAGGAATAGCCGGCCCTGATGGTGGCTCCGAAGATAAACCGGTTGGGACTGTTTGTTTCGGATGGTGTAAAAGAAACGAAGGTGGAACAACAACGCGAATTATTTTTGAGGGTGATCGACTAAAGATAAGAGAACAAGCATGTATGTTGGCAATGCAGGGTTTGATTGATCTGTTACAAAAAGAATCAGAATGAGAACTTTTCACGAATGATATTTTATCCTCATTTTATACTTCGTCGCCTAAAGCGCCTACTGTTGGTGAAAATGTGCTCGAATACTCACAGAGTAGGATCTGCTCATTTATTATTTATAAACTCCGCTTCTGCGCGCATTTTCGCCTCGTCTGAGAACAAAATCTCTATTCGTGCAAAGCTCTCAGAATAATATTTATGGCTAGACTCTTTTTTGCATTGTGGCCAAATGAAAAAGTAAGGAAAGAGTTAAGTAAAGTCACCAATCAATTTAAAGATGAAAATCTTCGTCTTACAAAAAATTCAAATCTGCATATTACACTCGCATTTCTAGGACAAGTATCCGAGCAAGATCAGGCAGAGTTAATTGAGAAAACGAACAGTATACGAAGCAGCGCATTTTCATTAACACTTGATTCAATCGGCTTTTGGAAAAATCCGGGTATCTTATGGATAGCGCCCGAAGTAATGCCGGAAGTATTAAATGATTTAGTAGTGCAACTTCAATCTATTATCAAACAACAAGGATTAAATGTTGACGAGCGCCTCTATAAACCGCATGTAACGATCGCAAGAAAAGTAAAACAGTTCACTGTTCCGAAAGAAAAGTTTCATATACCATGGTCTGTAATAAGTTTTGCCCTTGTTATTTCAAGATCATCGGAGTCAGGAGTTGAATATCATGTGGTACAAGAATGGACACTACAAAACTAAAGGTCTGCTATCGACCGATTGAAATGGCAGCCGAAAGCAGACATTCGCAAAAAGATATTAAAACCAAGCTGCATTAACCAAGTTAGCAGGAATCTTATCTTTTATTTGTTCGTGTAGTTCCGGTAGCTTTGACCAATGAACGCCTTGTTTGTAGTGGTGTGCTGTGTGATAACCTAAATTACCAGTAACCATATTGAAAAAGGGATGTAAGTTATTATTTGATGCTTCAAACTCATTGTCTGTATCGAGTCCGGCATGATGTTCATAAGTTGCCCATGACGTTAGTATCAAACCACTAATCATTGGTAGCACAAATAAAAATAATCCTGCTGCTGGCTTATAGATAACTAACGCGGCGACAGCTATAAAAGTTAGCGCAGAATAAAATAGAAATTCTTTTTGTTTTTTAGGATGCGACTTACCGACTTGATAACCACGGTAGTATGCTGTGCCTGCGACATTGAGTGTATATTCAAGTTCACTCATATCGGCTCCATCTTTTCGCCGCCAGCGACTTTCATCTTTCGTCTGGTTTAAATAATTAAGATGATGCCCAAGAACATGATGTAGAAGCCATAGGTTTGTGGTTACGCCACTATGTAGCGCATAAAAAAATTCAAGCAGGCGATTAAGGAATTTCGATTTAAAAGTATGTGTATGTTGGTGATGATGATTCCATGCACATATTTTTCCTTTAGGAATAATCATGACAAGCCAATAGATAAATAAAAACAAAACATTTTCACAAAGACAATAGAGACCAAAATCAATCAGAGATACAGACAGAATAATAGCGACAGGAAGTCGGTCTTCAGGAAACTTAAACATTGATGATTTTTACTTCGCAATCGCGATGAATAATAAAGGAATCTTCCATAAAACTTAGTGTGTTATTCCTTGTTATATTTATAGTTATTTAATAATTGGATGTTTATTTGGAACTGGTCAATCATTTAAGCAAGATTAAGACCGATTTAATGTGTCCCAAAAAGGCGACAACCTTACTGAATAAGTCTCTTCCCCTCAAGTGTTATCTCTTTAACTAAATGCCCAAGCTGCAAACGGTTCGATCTCGTCGCGATTTAAAACTATTAGCTGATACTTGTTCGGGTTTAATAGGTGATCAGCAGTAGTATCGACTGAAAGTTGCTGTAAAAGATAACCAATTAGCGCTCGCCGTACTTTAATGATGATGATTTCATTATCGCTGCCGTAATCAATAAGCAGGCTGTTTTGTTTTTCTTTATCAAGGTTTGGATGCGGCGTCAGCTGCACGGAGATTATTTCTGACCAGTCATCGTCATACTGTTCGCTAGATTCGGCATCAACATCCAGACATTCAGCGCTAACAAATCTGGAAAGCACGAAATCTCTAAAATCGAAAGTGTCTTCGTTATAAGCGCGGACATGCCAGCGAAAGCCGGTATTCGCTAATGAATGTGGTTCAATAACTCTCTGATTCTTACTATCTTTATTAGAAAGTGAACGATAACTAACTTTTAGTTTTTTCTTATTGTGGATCGCTCGACTGATTTGCGAGAGCACTGTTTTATCAGGCAAACGATTGGGCAATATCATGCTTTCTACCGGAATATCGAAGACAGATTCGTCGCGATTAGGTCCTCCGACTACTGTTAAATTAGCTTCTAGCATAGGTAAGACAGTAGCTGGTGATAAATCTGCAAAAACCTCCTTGAACTCAGAGCTGGGGACGAAACCGAAGACAGCATGTTTGTAGAGCAAATTCTCAGGCGCAATATCGCTGTAAAACTTCAGGTCTTTGGTTGCCGCAGCATCTGAGATAGCAAATGCCGTAGCGACATCGCTACGCGTCACCACACCCGTGTAATAGGCTCTTAACTCTATGTATTGCAAGCGCTGTCGCGTTGCCCATTTAATTTCGTTCAGCATCGTTTTAGTGAAATTTCGTTCGGAATATTTAAATTTAACTGGATTATACAAAATCAGACGCTAGCCTGATAAAATATATTATATAGTAAAAAATACTTAGGTAGTAAAAAGTATTGACATAGTTGCAAGTATTAAATATAGTTTCGCCATAAGTGCTGTTCGAAGGGAATGGCGAGACCTAATAACTAATGATTTAACAAGGGGGAGTATGGAAATGGCTAAGGCGAATCAGAATCAAGATGAAGATAAGAAAAAAGCACTAGCAATGGCTTTGAGCCAGATTGAAAAACAATTTGGTAAAGGTTCGGTGATGAAAATGGGCGATCAGACTATCACAAAGATACCGACAGTAAGCACTGGTTCCTTAGGTCTTGATATCGCACTTGGTGCTGGCGGATTACCTTATGGTCGTGTGGTTGAAATCTACGGTCCTGAATCTTCTGGTAAAACCACATTAACCTTATCCGTTATCGCACAAGCACAAAAACAGGGTAAGACCTGTGCTTTTATCGATGCAGAGCATGCACTTGATCCTATCTACGCTGAAAAGCTAGGTGTCAATATTGATGAATTACTTGTCTCTCAACCGGATACTGGCGAACAAGCACTCGAAATTTGCGACATGTTAGTTCGTAGTGGTGCTGTTGGATTAGTTGTAATTGATTCGGTTGCGGCATTAGTACCGAAAGCGGAAATTGAAGGTGAAATGGGTGATTCACACATGGGGCTTGCGGCGCGTTTGATGTCCCAAGCATTAAGAAAACTGACAGGTAATATTAAACGCGCAAATTGTTGTGTCATTTTTATTAATCAGATCCGTATGAAGATTGGCGTTATGTTCGGTAGTCCGGAAACAACAACCGGCGGTAATGCATTGAAGTTTTATGCCTCTGTGCGTTTGGACATTCGCAGAATAGGCGCGATTAAAAAGGGCGATGAAGTGGTTGGTAACGAAACGCGAGTGAAAGTGGTTAAGAACAAAATCGCACCTCCCTTTAAACAAGCTGAGTTTGAAATCTTATATGGTGAAGGTATCTCGCGTCTTGGTGAAGTAATAGACCTCGGTGTAAAACTGGAATTAATTGATAAAGCCGGTGCATGGTACAGCTACAAAGATGATCGAATTGGTCAGGGTAAGGAAAATGTTCGTAATTTCTTAAAAGAAAATCCCGCAATAGCGGATGAGATAGAAAAAAACATAAGAGAACAATTGTTACCTACGGTAACTGTAGAAGATGTAGACCAATCTGAAGCTGAAGAAATTCTCGAAGTAGAGGCTGAGAAAGAAGGAGCAATGGCCTGAGTACAGAACGCCAGGAAGTCCTGCAACGAGCATGTGACTTCCTGGGGCGGCGTGAGCACAGTCGCAGGGAACTAGAGAGTAAGCTTGCTCGTCGCTGCTCTGACGAGGAATTGATTGAAGATCTATTAAACACTATAAGCAATGAAGGTTTGCAAAGCGATGAAAGATTCACTGAAAGTTTCATTCATCATAGTATTAATAAGGGGCAGGGGCCGAATAAGATTATTCAGGAATTACGGCAACGCGGTATTGATTCGATATTGATAGAACAATATCTGGAGTCAGAATCAATAGACTGGTTATCTTTAGCAGAAGAAGTTCGACTAAAAAAATACGGCGAAAAACTCTCTGATGATTATCAAAATAAGGCAAAACAATCGCGATTCCTATATAGTCGCGGTTTTACTAGTGAGCAGATAAGCCAAGTTTTAAAATAATGAAAACCAGTCACGAAATCCGTCAATCTTTTTTAGATTTTTTTCAGTCGAAAGGGCATGAAATCGTACCGAGCAGTTCGCTCGTTCCTACAAACGATCCAACGCTTTTATTTACCAATGCGGGCATGGTGCAATTCAAAGATGTTTTTCTTGGTAGGGAAAAACGTGATTACAATCGTGCGACATCATCTCAACGTTGTGTTCGTGCTGGTGGCAAACATAATGATTTGGAAAACGTGGGTTATACCGCACGTCACCACACCTTTTTTGAAATGTTGGGAAACTTCAGTTTTGGTAATTACTTTAAACGCGAAGCGATTGCTTTTGCCTGGGAATATCTAACAGTAGTTTTAAAAATTCCAGAGTCACGACTTTGGATTACGGTATTTGAAGATGATGATGAAGCGGCTGATATCTGGTTAAAAGAAATGGGAGTTTCGCCTGAACGTTTTAGTCGTTGTGGTAAGGCAGATAATTTTTGGTCGATGGGTGATACAGGACCTTGTGGCCCTTGTAGTGAAATATTTTATGATCATGGTGAAGATATTCCCGGTGGACCACCAGGAAGTGAAGGTGCTGATCTGGATCGCTATGTTGAAATATGGAATCTGGTTTTTACGCAATACGATCGTGATACCAGTGGCAATCTAAAACCAATACCACATCCTTCCGTTGATACTGGTATGGGTCTTGAACGTATTACGGCAGTAATGCAAGGCGTGCATAATAATTTTGAAATTGAATTGTTTGAAGAAATTATTCAGGCAATAAAAAAACTGGTTGGTAATGATGATATTGATGTTACTTCCAGTCGAGTTGTTGCCGATCACATTCGTTCTTGTTCTTTCTTAATTGCTGATGGTGTGATTCCTTCAAATGAAGGAAGAGGTTATGTTCTACGTCGAATAATTCGACGTGCAATTCGTCATGGCAATAAGTTAGGTTTTACAACAGTTTTTTTTCATAAGCTGGTTGATGTCCTTGAACAAGTAATGGGCGAAGCTTATCCAGAGTTAAGTAATTCGAAAGCGCAAATAGAAAAAGTGTTATTAAACGAAGAAGAACGTTTTGCTGAAACGCTAGAACAGGGTTTAAAAGTATTGGATGATGTTATTGGAAAAATAAAAGGTAATGTCATCGAAGGGGAAGATGTTTTTCGTTTATATGATACTTATGGTTTTCCTGTCGACCTTACTGCCGATATAGCACGCGAACGAAATCTACAAATCGATATGGATGGTTTTAATAAAGCCATGGCAGAACAACGTCAACGTGCTCGTGCTGCGAGTAAATTTGATGTTGGTGTTTCTGTTGATTCTGATGGTAGCTTAGTCAGTGCTTTTACCGGTTATGATCGTTTAATACAAAAGACGACAGTCATTGCGCTTTATCAAGATGGACGCAATGTAAAAACTTTAAAGCAAGGTGACATTGGCGGCGTCATTTTATTAGAAACACCATTCTATGCGCAGTCGGGCGGTCAAGTTGGCGATAAGGGCGAGCTTTTTACTAATGACATTTTCTTTGAAGTTGAAGACACCAAGAAACAAGGGCAATCACATATACACTTAGGTGCTTTACGCACAGGTTCTTTAAAAGTAGGTGATGTTGTTCATGCTTCTGTCGATGTTGCACGCCGCGCTGCTATCATGCGTAATCATTCGGCTACTCATTTATTGCATGCTGCGTTACGAGAAATATTAGGTGAGCATGTTTTGCAAAAAGGATCATTAGTCGCTGATGATCGATTGCGTTTTGATTTCTCTCATAACGAACCAGTAACAAAAGAACAGCTGGTTGAAATTGAACGTCTGGTTAATGCACGAATATTATCTAACGAAGAAACACGAGTTCAGGTGATGTCTTTAGAAAAGGCAAAAGAATCGGGCGCGATGTCTTTATTTGGTGAAAAGTACGAAGACACTGTACGCGTGTTAAATATCGCCGGTGATTTTTCTACTGAACTCTGTGGTGGTACACACGTTGAACGTTCCGGTGATATTGGTTTGTTCAAAATTATTTCTGAATCAGGTACGGCTTCGGGAGTTAGACGTATTGAAGCAGTATCGGGTATGGGCGCTTTAAACTGGATAGAAAATGCTGAAGATAAATTACAGCGCATTTCCGAACTTTTGAAAACTGATGTTGAAACTATAGACGCGAAACTTTCGTTGCATTTGGATAAAACACGTAAGCTGGAAAAAGAACTAGAACAACTTAAGGGCAAACTAGCGAGTAGTGCGGGTTCAGATATGCTTGATGAAGCTATAGAAATAGAAGGCATAAAAGTAATTGCTAAATCATTAGATGGTGTTGATCCAAAAAGTTTACGGGACATAGTTGATCAACTTAAAAATAAATTAGGAACAGCAGTGTTGCTTTTTGCAACAGTTAGCGATTCAAAAGTGAGTTTAGTTGCAGGTGTAACTCAGGATAAAACTGATCTAATCAAAGCAGGTGACTTGGTAAACTTTGTTGCTCAACAGGTTGGTGGTAAAGGAGGTGGACGTGCTGATATGGCAATGGCGGGGGGCAATGATCCAACGGCATTGGAAAGTGCGTTAAAAAAAGTACCTGATTGGATTCGAGATCAACTTTCAGCTTAACATTTTATTAGTTATTGTTGTTTTAATTATTACTGACTTATCAATAACTTTAATCTGTTATCGGAAACGATAATTATGGCGTTGCGTAAAAACGACTGAAAACCTAGTAAAATAAGCCTTTTTTATTAATTTCTCCTGTTTCTATCTCATGTCCTTTCAGCTAGAATTCCACGCTTTTGAATATAGATAAAGTAAAGTAAAGGAATGGCATTAATAGTCCAGAAATATGGTGGGACTTCCGTAGGCTCTGTTGAACGTATTCAAGCAGTCGCCGACAAAGTAATTGAAACCAAAAAGCAAGGTCACCGGGTTGTGGTGGTTGTCTCAGCTATGAGCGGAGAAACTGATCGTTTGTTATCACTTGCAAAAAGTATTTCGCCAACGCCTTCTCCAAGAGAGTTAGACGTATTGTTATCAACCGGTGAACAATCAACCATTGCTTTATTGAGTATGGCGCTGCAAGCAAAAGGCCAAGCTGCGGTTTCTTACACCGGTGGACAAGTACATATTCGTACTGATAATGAACATAACAAAGCGCGCATTGTCGATATAGAAGACTCTCGAGTGCATAAGCAACTTGAAGAAGGTAAAGTAGTAGTCATTGCCGGTTTTCAGGGTATTGATGAAGATGGAAATATCACGACTTTAGGTCGTGGCGGTTCTGATACAACTGCTGTGGCTATGGCAGCGGCGCTAAAAGCGGATGAGTGTCGTATCTATACTGATGTTGATGGGGTTTATACGGCTGATCCTCGAATAGTTAGCGATGCGAAACGGTTGCCTACCATTACCTATGAAGAAATGTTGGAGATGGCAAGCCTGGGATCAAAAGTATTGCAAATCCGATCTGTCGAATTTGCCAGAAAATATAATGTTAATTTACGTGTGCTATCCAGTTTTGAAGATGGACCTGGCACGTTGATAACCGATGAGGATGAAAACATGGAAGCAGCACTGATATCAGGCATTGCCCATAATCGTGATGAGGCAAAGCTGACAATTGTTGGTGTTCCTGATATGCCGGGTATTGCTTCACAAATACTTGGTCCGATTGCAGATGCCAATATTGAAGTGGATATGATTGTGCAAAATGTTGGACTGGATAACTGCACAGATTTTACTTTCACAGTAAATCGTGCGGATTATGAAAAAGCATTAACGATTCTGAAAAAAACGGCAGAATTAATCAAAGCCAAGGATGTGTCAGGCGACAATAGAATTGTTAAAATTTCTGTAGTGGGAGTTGGTATGCGCTCACACGCGGGGATAGCTAGTGTCATGTTCAAAGCATTGGCTGAAGAGGGTATAAATATACAAATGATCTCTACATCAGAGATTAAGGTTTCTGTTGTAGTGGCCGAAAACTATTTAGAGCTTGGAGTTCGTACTTTACACGCGGCTTTTGGCTTAGAAAATGGAGCTATGGCAAAGTAACGGTTTAGTCCCAATTCGACTAGTTGAGGAGAACTTCTCACTAACAAAGTCGAAGTAAACTTAGGATTAAGTTTAAGGAGCTATACTTAACTTTAAATTTAAGGAAATTAGCAATTATTTAAGGAAGCATTAGGAGAATAAAGATGTTGATATTAACTCGACGGGTAGGTGAATCGTTGATGATTGGAGATGACGTTAACGTAACAGTATTGGGAATCCGAGGTAATCAGGTTCGTATAGGCGTTGATGCACCCAAAGATGTCGCTGTACACCGGGAAGAAATTTATGAACGGATTCAGCAAGAAAAAACGAATGATGTCCCATCAACTGAGGGAACTGAATAATTCAGTTTGCTTTAACTGATCTTTACCCTGAAACTTAGCAAGGGTATCCTATACGGCCTGAAATCTAAGGTCACAAAACCTCGTATTAACTAGGAAAGTCACCATAAATGGTGACTTTTTACTGTGTACATTTGTAGGAAGTAGAATACTGGATCTTGTCAGTGTAGTTTTTAGTAGTTTGATTTGGAGAGGTGGCCGAGTGGCTGAAGGCGCTCCCCTGCTAAGGGAGTATATGGTTTATCCCGTATCGAGGGTTCGAATCCCTCTCTCTCCGCCAAATCAAAAAAGGATTTAATACATAATATTTAATCCTTTAATTTATAAAGAATGGCAGTTCAGGCTTGCGGCCTAAGTTTTCACTCTTCATAATACGCGACTTTTCAAACAACGCGCCCGTAGCTCAGCTGGATAGAGTACCTGGCTACGAACTAGGGGGTCGGGAGTTCGAATCTCTCCGGGCGCGCCATTTTACTAGCTTGTAGCAATGACTTGAGCTACTTTTTTTCTTGAAACGCCTAAAGCAAATAAAGATTTCATTACAAGGTCAATAGACACGGATGAATCTCCAGCCTCTATTTTTGCTACACGTGATTGACTAGATTCAATCTTTTTTGCAAACGCAGTTTGGCTTAGTTTTTTCTCTTTACGTATATTCTTTACTGAATTACACAAGGCAAGTTTCAGTTCTATATATTCTGCTTCCTCAAGAGAAAGATTAAGAAATTCATTTGCTGAACTTACTTTCCATCCAGCTTTTTCTAGTTTTTTCTGTTTACTTGCTTTCATTTTTATATACCTTTTGTCGATCTTTACACACATCGATTACTTTTTTTGGAGTCTGTTTGGTCTTTTTCTTAAAGACTTCAAGAATTACTATTGCATCTTCATCAATGCGGTAAATAATTCTCCATATTGAGTTTTTATCGTTTATCCTGATCTCATGACAATGTGTTCCAATATTTGGCATAGGTCTAGAGTGTGGTAATTCTAACTTAACGCCTTGTTGTAACTGTCTAAGTAAGAAACCAGCCTCTATTCTTGCTAAAGTAGAAAAGGGTGGTGTTTTTACTTCTCCATGTAACCAAACCAGAGGCTTTTCTTTCTGAGTCATTGTTTAAATGATATGTCAGATATGACATATTGTCAAGAATGATATTACTAATATATTATGTTTAATATTGTCCCATAACAAACATCCACTTCTAGTATTATCAGGCACTTATAGCATGTTATATATTGATTTTATGGGACACTTCATAAAGTTAAGTGATTAATTAATATAAGAGATTAGGAATTAGAGTAATTATCTACGAACTAGGGGGTCGGGAGTTCGAATCTCTCCGGGCGCGCCATTTCAAAATAAAGTTCAAAACTTAAAGAATAGTCCTTCGTGTCAAGCAGCTTTTTAATAGGCTAATGCCTACTTTGGCTGGATTATTATGCTAAATTTGTGAACTAAACAATTTCAGTGACGCTCAAAATCATAGTAACAATTACAAACAATCGTTTTTCAAAAGAGTGGATGATTATGGACAAGGGTAATTATGGCTATCTGGCTTATAAGGGGATTATTTTATTCGCCTTTATTTTCAGTATTAGTAGTCAAACAGTTGCTGATGAGGCTTTAGGATCAAGTATAGACTGTTCTAAAATAGATATTGACTACATCGACCGTCCAGAACTGACTCAAAGAGAGCGGCTTGAGGCAATGAATAAGGCCTTTTTCGAATCTGTAAACCGTTTTGAATTGTGTAATCTTTCAACACAGACAAGTTCTGAAGCGGAAACACCAAACCAAGATCAACAGCCACCTGTTGCTGGAAATGAAGAAACTAGTGCTGGAGAAGAAAGTAATGATGTAGCTTTTGAATCTGTAGCAAACCCAACAATGACGGGTACAGAGTTAGAGGAATCAACAGCCAGCGTATTGGATTCCGCCGAAGAATCAGCAATGATTGAAAAAGAAATAGACGAATCAATAGCGGTATATAGTGGCGGAGCGAATGGTGCAATTCCAGAAGATATTCCTAATGTAAATAATGATGACGCGGTGGCAGCACAGATTCGACTTGCCGCAGAAATTGAAACTGATCCAATAAAAAAAGAAAAGCTCTGGAATGAATACCGGAAATATAAAGGACTGGCGGTGAAATAAAATGATTAACAAAAACGAAACCTCAAAAAAAATTATTGCTTGCGTACTTATCTATTCGCACCTTCTTGTCGGTTGCGTCGCAAACAATGGACAGAATGGAGTAGTTAAAGCTGGACCAGAACCTTCTTCTACTTACGAACAAAAAGTTTCTGAAACTATTCCCGTCGGCCCTAAACTGGATGTTGTTATTCCTGTATTTGACGCTGGTTTGTCTGAGAATGCTAAAAACTATGCAGAAGAAGGGGTGTGGCCTGAACTACGCCGTGCAGAAGCAAACCGTTTCGCTTTCAAACTGAAACAAGCACTTGATAATAGTAAAGCCTTTGGCGCAGTTCGCGTTACACCGGATAAAAAAGCATCGGGTGATTTATATGTGCTAGGTAAGATAAAGGAATCTGACGGGGAAGACGTAAAGTTCGATCTTACGGTGTTAGATATAAGCGGTAAACAATGGCTGAATGATTCTTTTGAACATGAAGTGCAAGAAGGTTTTTATAAAAACTATAGAAGCAAAGGTAGCGATCCTTATGATCCAGTCTTTAAAAAAGCAGCTGATAAGATCATTGATGCATTAAGAAAACAAAAGCCTTCTGAATTAGATGATTTGAAATATATTGCTGATCTAAGGTTTGGTGCAAGTTTTAATGATGCCGCTTTTATGGAATACATGAATACAGATAACAACTATATTAAGTTGGTAGGCAAGCCGAGCGATAATGATCCGATGCTTCAGCGTGTAAGCGCGATACGAGTGAGGGAACAATTGTTTGTAGATAACTTACAACAGAATTACGCTTCATTTTCCCAACGCATGGATGACAGTTATTTAAAATGGCAAGAGGCCAGTTTTACAGAAAAACAATTGCGTCAACAGGCAGAAAACGAAGGTATGTTGAAAGCAATAGGCGGCGTCTTATTAGTCGGGTTAGCAATAGCTGCAGCTGTCACATCTGCAAACCATAGTAATAGTTACGGTTCTCCCGATCCTACGTATGCAACTGTCGCCGTAGCGAGTGGTGTTGCCGGTGCATGGATGTTATCAAGCAGTTTTCAATCTCAGGGTGAAGCGGAATTACATAAGGATGCGATAGATGAATTGGGTGAGTCAATTAATATTGAATTAGCACCACAAGTTGTTACTTACGAAGAAGAAACAGTTGAATTAACCGGTAATATACAGGAGCAGTTTACTCAATGGAGAGAATTTCTAAAACGTATCTATGAGCAAGAATCGACTCCTGGCACGGTTCTCTAACATGTTGATACGTTGTAATGCTTGAACAAAAAATTGCAGAAGCAAAAGCAAATAAACGCAAACGCTTTATCACTTTAGCCTTAATTACTATTACGATTTCACTAGTCTGTGTTGTCGTAATATTTTTCCCTTCTGTCTTTCCTGAACGTGCTGTTGAAAATGATAAGAATCTGGTAACAGACAACCTGGCTCAATCAAGTAATCTTTCAAATGACGAATTACGACAATCGTATATCGATTTATTAAGTAGTTATGAAAACAACATTGAACCAGAGCTAAGTAAAATAGATATTGCAAGATGGGATAAACGTCGTTTTGATAAACTAATTTCATTAAAAGAAGAAGCGTTGTCTAAATTTAGTCTGGCTGAATATTCGAATGCGTATATTAAGTTGAATGAAGCAACGCAATTTGCAGAAGCAATTATTACTGATAGTCAAAAGCAATTTGCAGAAGCGCTACCTAAGGCACAAGAAGCTTATAACGTTGATGATTACAAAAATGCTGATAAGCAAATTAAAAATGCCTTGATGCTAAATAACCAGTCTAATGAAGCTATTGATTTGTCAAATAAGATTGAGAGACTTCCAGAGATTTTGCCTCTACTGGATAAAGCAAACACTGCAAGAATAGAAAATAACTATGAAAAAGAACTTGGTTTTATAAAAGAAATTATTGAAATCGTTCCAGAACGAACATCAAGTGTTGAACGAAAAAATATTTTAACTGATCTTATAGCCAATAAGAATTTTAAGTTTAATATCGCAAAATCTTACGATGCAATAGAGCAGGGTAATGCGACTTTAGCTAGAGAAAAACTCAATAGTGCTAAAAAAATATTTCCAAATAGACAGGAAATCGGAAAAGTAGAAACAGTAATACAAGAGCTTGAGAAAAATCAGCGTTTTGAAAAACATCAGCAAGCTGCACAAAAGGCGATGACAAATGACGATTGGTTAACAGCAAAACAACAGTTGCAATTAGCCTTACAAGAACGACAAGGAGATGCATTGATTCTTGAGTCGTTATCTAAAGCAACATCAATCATAAGATTGAAAGATGAGTTTGAACAATTGATTGCAAAACCCTACAGTTTGTCAAACACAATTGTCGCGTCAAATGCGAATACAAAGATAACAGAAGCTAATGTTTATAAAGATGTTAGTCCTGATTTGAGTAATAAAGCCAATGAATTATCCCTAGTGCTTAAAGAGATGAATAACAAAGTCTCGGTAGAAGTTATTTCTGATAATCAGACGAATGTATTGGTTCGAGGTGTTGGCATTGTTGGGCAGGCTCAATTGAAGACAATACAGTTGACACCGGGGCAGTATAAGTTTGAAGGAAAAAGAAAAGGGTATAAGTCTAAATTAATCGATGTACTCATTCCGTATGACAAACCAAGTTACAGCATAACAGTGATTTGCGATGAACCCATTTGATCAGCAGTTACGCGCAGCAAAAAATAAACAACGATGGTTGTTTATAACGATTGCTGCATCATTTCTAATTGGTCTCTTTATAATTGTTGCTGTGATTATGGTTTCAAGAGGTACTCGTCTCGAAATACAACCTGACGAAGCAGCAGACCAGGCTACTCTTAAAGTAGATAGTGGTTTTGCTATTATTGTTGGCGAAACACTCTATTCCATAGCAAAGCGACCGGTCATTACTGCATCGGCAGATGGCTTTCGAGAAAAAAAACAGGAATTAAGTAATCGTGATTTTGGAAAAGTGATGACGATTACGTTAGAACCGCTTCCGGCAAAAGTTGGGTTTAAAACAAATATTTCGGACGATAATGTTAGTTGGAAAATAAATGGTGCTGAGGCCTTTGTCGGTAATTTTTTTGAATATGAGCTGGATGCGGGTGAATATGAATTCACAGTTTCTCATCCTCATTATAAAGAGATGATATTGATGTTGTCTTTAGCAAGAGGCGAGATTCTAAATAAGACGATCGAACTTAATGCTATTGATGGCATGTTAACTATTGCATCAGTTCCAAAAGGGGCGAATGTATCCATCAATATGGAAGAAATGGGCGTGACCCCATTAGTTTTACCATTGTCCGGTGGCATCCATAAGGTCATAGTTAATCTTTCGAATTTTGAGCCTATTGAAGACACTATAGAAATCAGCAATGCTAATCCTGAAATCAGTCGGGAATATCGATTGGAACTTAAGAAGGCTGTTGTCGATATAACATTAAAGCCTGCTGATGGAGGACTAACTCTTGATGGTATTGCCATTAAGCCGGAAAACAGGTTAAGCGTTGAAGCCGGCATTGAGCATCGTTTAACTTATTCAAAGAAAGGATATTTTTCCGAGAGCAAACTATTTAATTTAACCGCCGATAAAAAATTACAATTTTCTTTTGATTTGAAAAAAGAAATGGGGCAAGTTGAAATAGAATCATCGCCAGAAGCAGAAATTCTATTAAATGACAGGTCTATAGGGACTACGCCACTTAGTTTATCGTTGAATGCGGTTGAACAGAAAATCACATTCATAAAACAAGGCTATCGTAGCGTAACAAAGACAATTGTTCCGAGTGCATCCAGTACAAAAAAAATCAGTGTTTCCCTTGTGCCAGAAAAAATAGCACGTTTAAAAGAAGCACCTAGTCAATATACCAATAAGGCAGGCGGCACATTAAAGTTATTTACACCAAATGAAGAGTTTGTCATGGGAGCTAAACGTAGTGAGCCTGGACAAAGAGCTAACGAATTTATAAAAAATGTAAAACTTAGCAAGGCTTTTTACGCTGGTGTTCATGAGGTAACGAATGCTGAGTATCAATCGTTTGATAGTACTAAAAAGGGCAAACCAAAAGAGCCCGTTACTTCAGTTTCATGGCTTGAAGCAGCAGCATATTGTAACTGGCTAAGTGAATTAGAAGGATTAAGTCCGGTATACAATATTAAAAATAATCAACTTCAGGGGACAAATACGAATACTGATGGCTATCGTTTATTAAGCGAAGCAGAATGGGAGTGGCTAGCGAGAAAAGCGGGCAAGTCAAAGAGCACTACGTTTGTCTGGGGCGATAAACAGGTTATACCGAAAAGTGCAGTTAATATCGCGGATGAATCGGCTAAAGGTAAAGTAAAAGTTTTTGTGGCAAAATATAATGATGGTTATTCAGGTCTTGCTCCGGTTGAAAGCTTTGCTATTGAAGATTCCGGGCTCTATGATCAAGGTGGTAATGTAAGTGAATGGACGCATGATGGTTATTCGATAGTATTACCTGAAGCGAATAAAGTTTTTCAGGATCCAATGGGTTCTTCAATGGCGGGTTTGCATGTCATTAAAGGATCAAACTGGCGTTCAGGCAGCATAACAGAACTCAGGCCGGCTTATAGAGAAGGCTTAAGTGATTCGCGTGATGATCTTGGTTTCAGGATTGGACGCTATGTCTATGGAGGAAATTGAATATGATATTATCTGAAAGTATTAATAAAAGAATGATGATTATTTTTCTGTCCATCGTTTTTCTGATTCTTGCATTTACATTTATTCATAACGCCTATGCTGGTAAACCTACAATAAGCCTGAATTCTCCAGCTTCTTTTCCTATCGATATATGAGTCACTAATATGCTTAAAAACTTTATTGCACTTATCATCTGTATTCTGATTGTCCATATGATCTATATTGGCTATGTACGACCAGAAGCCAATGCATTAATTGAAGTAGCGCAGGCAAATGGTCAAACCGCTCCGAGAGAAGTTGTTGTTGTCTTGAAAGACTATGAACAGGAAATTTGTTTTATTTTGATGTTATGGGGTTGTTTCTTAATTTCAAATAATTATCGAGAAATACTAAAAACGAAATATCTGTTTTCGGTTGACCTGATTGAAGATGGTGATAAAGACAAACTTGATATTAATAGTATTATTGAAAAACTGGATAAACAGATTCCAAAAGATTGTTTATCGTCTCCATTAGTTCAGACTTTGCGCTCATCATTGTGGCGATATGCCGCAACGAAAAATGTACAAAACTTGTCAGATGCGATTGAAAGTAATTTAAATTCATTAGCTGTTAGACAGGATTCAGAGAACACAATGATTCGATATTTGATATGGGCTATACCATCAATCGGGTTTATTGGTACGGTGCGTGGAATCGGACAGGCATTATCTATGGCAGATCAGGCTTTGGCTGGAGATATTGCCGGGATGACAGATAGCCTTGGCATCGCTTTCAATTCAACATTGGTCGCATTGTTGATTAGCATTTTCTTAATGTTTCTTTATCATCAATTGCAACGCCTGCAAGACAGTCAAATCCTCGATACACAAGAGTATTGTGAAAAATACTTGCTCAGCCGAATAAAGTAACGGTGCTGTTTTGAGTGTCCGCAAAAAAACGGAAGGATTTAATTTAGCCTTTCTGGATATTATGTCGTGTGGTCTAGGTGCTGTTGTTCTGGTCTTTATGCTGATTAAGCATAATGTAAATGATTCTTCAGTAGAACTCGATAATCTCAAGAATGATATTGATAAGCTTGAAGTTACAAAGCAAGAATCAATTCAAAAGTTGAAGAGTATTGAAGAGCAAATTATTAAAGAAGAAGCCACTGAAGATATCACTAAACAAAACCTTGAAGCTGTAAAATCGACTTTAACTCAAAGTCTTGCTGATAGTGCTAAATCAGTCGAAGAAATAGAAAAAATTAAATCAGAAATAAAAGATATAAATGTAAAAAAGAAAGAAGATTTAGTTGAAACAAAGCAGATTAATGAAGAAAAATATTTGTTGGGATTGAAAGTTGAAGGCAAAAAAATTGCAATTTTAGTCGATAGTAGTGCATCAATGACAAATGAAAAACTCATCGACATAATCAAAACAAAAAGTAGTTCAGACAAAGAAAAGCAACAAGCAAAAAAATGGGTAAGAACTAAAAAAATAGTAGAGTGGTTGCTTGCACGCTTGCCTAATGATAGTGATGTTCTTGTTGTGGCCTTTAATGAAAATGCAAAGCTATTGGGCACTCAAGGCTGGATGAAAGCAAATGCTACAACGAGTGTTGGTTCTGTATTATCTGATTTAAATGGTCTAATACCGGAAGGTGCTACTAATCTACAAATCGGACTGGATACAGTCAATAAGTATTCGCCATCGAATTTATATTTGATTACAGATGGCTTGCCGACCAAGGGTGAGTCTAGCTATAAAAGTTTAAACCCTTTCGCAAAATGCAGTTCATTACTCGGTAAATCAAATACGATATCCGGCGAATGCAGAGTTAAGTTATTTCAACAAACGATTACTGAAAGCGCTAAATCTGGTGTGCATGTCGATGTCATTCTGTTACCTATTGAAGGAGATCCTGATGCAATCAATCAGTTTTGGTATTGGACAGCAGTATCGAAAGGATTAGTCATTAGTCCGGCTAACGATTGGCCATGAAATTACGTAAAAGAGAATTTGATATATTTAATCTATCATTTTTAGATGTCATCTCTTGTGGGTTTGGTGCAGTTGTCATGTTGGTACTGATTTCGAAAACATATGATGACGTTTCGGTTACAGGAAAAGATGAAGTAAGAGATTTACTGAAAACTGTAATTACGCTTGAAAATACAATTACTGAAGTAAATGAAACTATCAGTGCTAAAAAAACCAAAGCCGATCAAATTTCTGAACAAATAGAAACATTAGAATCTGCCACCGTTCAGATAAAAAATAAAATACAACAAGAAGAAGATAAAAAAACTTCACTCACTGAAGATGTGCAGGGCTTGGCTTTAGTTCAGTCAACTTTAAAACAGGCCTCTTTATCATCAAGTAAAAAGAAAAGTACTGAACGTGATGATGAAGTAGGTGGCATTCCAGTAGATAGTGATTACGTTATCTTTATTGTCGATACATCGGGAAGTATGCAACAGATATGGAACCGTGTTTCCTCTGAAATAATTAATGTTTTAAATATTCACCCTAAAGTAAAAGGATTTCAAATATTGAATGACATGGGGAAATCATTAGTCTCGGGCTATGATGGTAAATGGATGCCTGACACACCAGGAAGGAGAAAAAGTATCATTAAAATATTTAATAGCTGGGCTGATTTATCTAATAGCAGTCCGGTTGAGGGTCTTGAAATAGCAATAAGAAAATACGCAAAGCCGAATATTACAACATCAATTTATGTGTTCGGTGATGATTATACCGGTTCATCCTATGATCCGGTTATTGAAAAAATTACCAAACTAAATACGCTCGCAAGTACTAAGAAAAAGCTTGCCAAGATACATGCTGTAGGTTTTATTTCACCGGGTACAACTGATCGGTTTGGAATATTAATGCGCGAGTTAACTAAACAGAATGACGGGGCATTTCTTGCGTTGCCGCTGTAATTTATTTTAAGACATTACTTATACGATTTTTGGTTTTAATATTAGCACTATGGCAGGTAATAATAGTAAATCTCCTGCCAGGGCTACCAGCATAGCAAATCCGGTTAGTAATCCAAAGTAGATAGTCGGGATAAAGTTTGAAAATGCAAGCAAGGCAAAGCCAAAAATAATGGCAATTGAAGTGTAGTACATAGCTTTGCCAATTCCACCATGACAACGATTAATCGTCTCAGTGTAATTAAAATCAATAGGTAGTTCTTGTTGTAAGCGATGAATGTAATGAATTGTATCGTCAACAGATATACCAATAGTGATAGCTGCTATTGTAATCGTCATCATATCCAAAGGTATTTTTATCCATCCCATAATGCCGAGGATTAACGCCGCTGAAAATAAATTAGGCACAATAGCAATTAACGCTAATGAAATATTTCGAAATAGAATGATAAACATTAAAAAGATAGCCGCGAATACAGCACCGATGGTTAATATTTGTGAGCGAAATAAGCTTTGCAACATATTATTGTAGAGCACCATCATCCCTGTCAGATGAACTTGACTATCTTCGAACTGCATATCATTGATCAGGAAATTATGAATGCTGGTTAATAACTCCTTTCGGTTTAATTGTGGATCTGACTCAATAACGCGTATACCAAAACGAATTTGATTGGAATCAGTTGATAAGTAAGGATCAATAAGACTCTTTTTTATTTCTTCCGGAATGCGTTTACGTACTACAGCTAATTCAAATTCATCAAATGAAGCACCGTTTAATTTTTCAATAATATCTATTGAAGTAACAATCGAAATAACTTTTCCAATAACCGGGTAAGATTCCAAATGCTCATGAATGCGTCTCGCTTTACTTAACATGCCTGGATTTAACCAATAGACAGGTTTCGTATAGTCTTCTTTAGTTTCAAAAAACAGTTCGTCTAGTTCATTTTTTTCGGAAGCTAATTCATCAACCACTTCCATAAATTCTTTATCGGGGTCAATAATAATGTCGAGTGGCATCGTACCACCCAGTTCGTGATCAATGATTTTCATGCCCTGATAAATTTCAGTGTCAGATTTAAAATTATTGATAAAACGATTTTCAACTTCGAGATTTGTAATTCCTGCGCCGACAGAGATAAGTAAAAACAAAGCAATAAAAATGATTGCAACAGGGTGCTTATGTACCAATTTTGCCAAACCTAATGTTATTGCTTTGGTTATGTCACGATGTGTTGGTGGTTCGATATCGTTCAGTAGTGATAAAAGTGCAGGCATTACAGTAAAGCTGGTAACAAAGGCAATGCCTAAACCTATAACCATAATCCAGCCAAAATCAATCACAGGTCTTATTTCGCTAACTACCAGTGAAGCAAATGCTACGGCTGTGGTAAGTACCGTGTAAAAACAGGGTTTGGCCATTGAAGACATAGTTAACTTAACTAACTCATTATGTTTGTATGAGGGGTATTCCTGTTGTAAGTCTCGATAACGAACAATGAGGTGAATTGTTAAAGATAAGGTAATAATTAATAATATGGATAGAAAATTGGAAGAGATGACCGTAATTGCCCAGCCAAAGTAAGCCATAAAACCTATAGTCAATAAACCTGTAATTCCACAAACTAACATAGGCAATATTACCCAGCGTATTTTATGGAAGAAAAAAGTGAGGATTAGAATGAGGAAAAGTAGTACGCCGCTACCAAATACAATTAAATCATGACGTATGAATTGAATCATATCAACTGTGATCATGGGGATCCCGCCTAAATACAGTTTTCCATGACTACGTTGCTTATCAATAATTTCTCGTATGTTTTTTATATCTATTTCACGTTGTACTGCCAGTAATTTATTTTTTACTTTTATTTCATTTTTGATCTGTTCAAGATCAATTAATTCGTCTTTTGATAAATCATTGCGCTGTGATTGTAATTGTTGGCGACGACTTAATAGTGAATCATATTCTTTGTCACGTTTAAAAAAAGCTTGTATAGCGGTGATATTTAGATCCTTGTTGACAATTAACTCGTTATAAAGCGGATTTAATTCAAACTCTTTGTAGGCAATTTGTTTATCTATGTTGCCAGATTCTATCGAAGGTAATGTACTGGTAAATTCAGATAGTTCCATGCCTGATTCATATATGATTGGAACATCAAGTATGGATATTACAGATTTTATATTTTTAACCTTTAGAAGGTCGTCGCGTAACGAACGGATCGTCTTAATAGACTCATCGGATAGTAATTCAGAATTCGGCTGATAGGTGATAATAATAAAATCATCAGATGCGTACTTTTGACTTATTTCACGGTAATAATTGAGGCTTGCGTCATTTTCAAGAACCAGTGATTCAGCGGAAGCATCAAGTTCAAAATTTGGAGCATAGTATGTAGCGACAATAATCAAACACAATAAGGCTAAGAGAACCTTAATAGGATTTTTTAAAACAAGGTAATAATAAATAGATGAGAATTTCACAGGTGAAGAATTTTATATTTTTATGCTACCTGAAAGATTTACTTATGCTATGGATTGCACTCCTGAAAATATTTAATAAATTCAGAAAACCCCTGTTGTTTAATTTCTTTATTAAACATCTTACGATAGTTTCGCAGTAAACTGATATCATCGACAACAAGATCAACCACTTTCCATGTATCATTCTCTGGTCGCATTGGATATTCCAGAGTTAAAGGTTTTACATCTGGACGGGTCAAGGTCTGTTTAATTGAAATATAATCTTTTTCGCCAATCGGTTTTGCCGATTGATAATGAATATTCTGATTACGATAACTTAACAGAATATAAGCATATCGTTTAACTAAAATATTTTTAAAAGTATTGCTAAAACAAGCCTGTTCACTATTAGATAAATCTTTCCATGATTCACCTAATGCCAGAGCGGCCATTGTATTAAAGTCCATGTGTGGCACGATTAATTCACTAACAATTACCTGTATATATTCAGGTTCGTTTTTTATCCGATCTTTGTCAGCTTCAAGCCGGTTTAATACTTCTTGTGTAGTTTCATAGACGATTTCATCTGCCGTTAGTGCAACAGCTGAATTAAAATAGAAAGTAAGTAATAAAGCAGTAATAGCGCTTAAGCGATTAATATGTATTTTATTCATGGTTATTCAATAATCTATATAGACCTATATTTAATATGGCTTATGGTGATTATATCATATTGATCCAGATCAAAAACCATTTCAATTTTTAATCTTGCTTGAACTTAAGCGAGAGAGGGTTATTTAATAGCCTAGATGCTGATCAATAAGAATAGCCAGTTTTTCATGTAGATGTCCTTCAACGTCATCAAGACTTTGCTTGAATATTTCCAAATACTTTTCCGCCTTATCGTGAGTTAACTTTTTATCATTAACTTCATAATCTATTTCTGGCAATTCTTTGTCGTGTCTGGGTTCAATTTTCCAATGCATAAAGTCTGAATCAATAGACTCGAATTCTTTTTGAGCTAATAGACAGAAATTATCAATAAGCTCCTGACCCGTTGGTCCAAGGCAACCGGCTTCAATTCTAAAAATAACGGTTAATTTCTTATCCCGTGGCAAAGTAAGATTTTCTGCATGCATAATTTTCTGCGACTCTATTCCTTTATGTACAGATTAAGCTGTGTGATCTCTCCTTAATATCGGCCGGAAAAAATAATTTTTAAATCAATTTTTGCCCGTTATTTTGAGAAATTTTAGATATATTTAAGTTATTGATTAATCATTGTTTTCTATGAAAACAGAAAATGTAGTTTCTTGCTTAGGGCTATCAAATAAATTTAACTGTTGAGTAACTCATCTAATGGTACTGGTTTGGCAATACCGTAGCCTTGAGCATAGTCAACCCCAATTTCTTTTAGCATGCCTTTGATAACGTCGTTTTCTACAAATTCAGCAATTGTTTTCATATTCATCACCTGACCAATTTCGTTGATGGATTTCACCATAGCGTGGTCAATCGGATCGTCAACGATATCTTTAACAAACATGCCATCAATTTTTAAATAATCGACTGGTAAATTTTTTAAATATGCAAAAGAAGATAAACCGCTGCCAAAGTCATCCAATGCAAATCGACAACCCAGATTTTTAAGTATGGAAATAAATTTTGTTGCATTGCTTAGATTTAAAATAGCTGCTGTCTCAGTAATTTCAAAGCATATTTTACTTCCGTCTATCTCTAATGAATCCAGTTGCGTAATAATGAAATCAAGAATATTTGGATCGGTTAAGGAAGGGCCAGAAAGATTGATAGAGCAGAAGTTAATTTTCTTTAAAAAACCTTGATTTACTTTTAATGATTTGAAGGTTTTCTCAATTACCCATTGGTCTATTCTTGATATTAAGTTGTAGCGTTCAGCAGCAGGCAGAAAAGAATTTGGAGGGATCATCTCCCCTTGCTCATCGATCATTCTTATTAATAATTCATAATGTATATCTGCTTCACCATTAAGAGGCGCGATGGTTTGTGCATATAGGCAAAACCGATCTTCTTCAAGTGCTTGATAGAGTCGTTCTACCCATTGCATTTCACCATGACGTTTTACAGTTTCTGAATCTTCAGCATGATAAACATGAATACGGTTACGACCTTTGTCTTTGGCTATGTAGCATGCTGCATCGGCTTCTTTTAATAATTCAGTAAGGGAAGGAATGATTTCTGTAATGGGCACTAATCCTATGCTAACGCCAACCCTGAAAGTATGTTCTTCCCAGATAAAATTATAATCCTGTATTGCCTTTTGTAATGAAGCTGCAACTCGATGTGCATCATCAAGTGAGCAATATTCCATCAAAACCCCAAATTCATCTCCGCCTACTCGTGCAAGCGTGTCACGATGTCTAATAACTCGTTGCAAGATCGAGCTAATCTGACGCAACATTTCATCACCTGCAGTATGACCACAGGTATCATTGACGACTTTAAATTGATCCAAATCCATAAAACAAAGTGCATGCTGACCTTCACCACCTTTTTGAAGTGTCGAAAGTAATCTTTCTGTGCGCCGCTCAAATTCTCTTCGGTTTACAAGGCCAGTTAGAGCATCATGACTCGCTTGATAAGTCAGTAGCTCGGTTGCCTGTTTACTTTCAGATATGTTTTGTATTTGAACTATATAATAAAGAGGAGAATTATCATTACTTCGAACTAGTGACACACTTAATAAACCCCAGACATCATGGCCTTGTTTATGTAGGTATCGTTTCTCGAAACTATAACTTTCGATTTCTCCAGAAATTAATTTTTTATGATGTTCGACGCTTTTTTCTATGTCATCCGGATGAGTAATATCTTTAAAAAAACCACCTATGAGTTCATGTTGTGTATAACCAAGCATGTTATACAAAGCTTGATTCGCTTCTACTATTTTTTCATCGAGAGACACTAACGCCATACCAATTGAGGCATTAGTGAATGAGGCTCTGAAACGTTCGTTACTTTCCCGTAACGTTTTTTCTATTTGTTTGTGCTCAGTAAAAAGTGAGCTGAGTAACATCATTGGAATAGAAATAGAGATTAAAAAAAGTTGCAGTGATAAAACGTTTTCCTCATTCGAACCAATGATAAAAGGTCCGCGACCATTGACAGCGTTCCATATGGTTAAAAGAGTAATGATAAGTACTGATGTACTTATGCCTCTTGGACCAAAACGAAATGCAACCCATAAGAAAATCGGAATAAGAGTGAAAATTAGTGCTGGATAACTACCTGTTGTGTCAGTTCCCAATGCAAGTAAACCGACAACTATAAGACATAATATTAAAATTGAAGCTTCGCAAAGCCGAGCGAAAGAGTTTTCTTTTATCCAGCCAAAACTTGAAGAAATAAAAAGGATAATAACGGGGGTAAGAGCAAGGTGTCCGAGTGCATCAGCAAGAAACCAAATTCTCCAGACTAGCCAGTAATTTACTCCAGCTTCAAAAAAAGAAACTATAGAGGCGATAAATGCTGAAGAAATCGGGGCAATTAAGACTGCCCAAACAATAAATAAGCCCATCTCTCGAAGCCGGTCAAGTCGGATTTGATCGCCAAGTATGGGTTTTAATACAAAAGCAGCAATAAGTATTTCAACACAGTTTGCAACATAGAAAGTAGTAGAACGAAGTAAGGTGTAATCTGCCTGCAAATTTGGAATGGTAATAGCTGGTGCGAGGGTAATAATAAAAATCCACCAGTAGCGTTTATCAGTTAAAAGTAAAGCTGAAAGAATGACCGTATTAGGTGCCCAAAAACTTGCGATATATTCAGGTGGTGTACTAAGAGCAATGCCGAGTCGAGCCAGTAAATAATAGGCGACACCGACAAGAGTGGCGATAAGTAGTATTCGAAATTTCGACTGCGGCAAAATTACTATCTCCATAACATGAACCTTGTTAATGAAAATATCAGCTAGATATTATTATTATTATTATTTTTCGAAACTTAGTTTTATATGATGATTGATATTATAGAAGTTGTCCAATTGGTTGATAAATATTGTTTTTATAAACACGGGTAGTAAAAAAAATTTGTCTCTAAAACCCAGAATGTTTTTCTCATCGTGTTGTGTCGCTTTATTTTTACAGCATAGGTAATGATCATTTTATGTTGTATTTTAAACTCACATATTTCTAATTCATATAATGAAGAAATATATAATTTGCAGGTATTAGTTCATTAATCAACAAAGTAGATCATCGTTTCATTCACTTGTGTGTATATAAAAACTAATTAATTAAATCGTGACAGGAAAGGTTTTATTGTTAAACTATGCTTCTCTCTCAACGCGCTCGTAGCTCAACTGGATAGAGTATCGGGCTTCGAACCCGAGGGTTGGGGGTTCGAGTCCCTCCGAGCGCGCCATATCAAATATAAGTTAATAGCTTTTAATAATATATACAGAAGCTGCAATTTTGATGCTAATATCGGAAAATGAGTTATATGCATAATAAGAATCAGGGACAAAAATCAATAGCCAAGTTATTGATCGTAACAATATTCGTCCTATTGTTGCTACCTATGCAGATTCACTTACATCATGATATGCAGTCAGGAAGTCATGATGCTCATTTTATCGATTATCATATGATGATGTACGAAATTGAAGATACTGAATATTTATCCCATAGTGATGCACATGTTCTAGAGAACACTACCGATTTTATTGTAAAGCAGACGGCAGACAATCAATTTAAAGTTGCCGTTTTTATGATCTTGTTTATGTTAGTGTCGTTGCAGACATTTTCATATTATCAACGTCGTTTTCATTTAAACCATTTCCGTTATCAAAAATATTACCGTTTAAGTCCCCCGTTGAGAGCCCCACCGCTTTAACTCAATAAGTTCCTTTTTTAATCTATTACATTAAAACATGTTGATGTCATGTGTGTGCGTTATGCAGCATAGATGCTGGCATTAATAAGCTTGAATCAAATTAAGTTTGGTTCAGGAGAAAAATAAAATGAAAACGTTAGTAACTATAAGCTTGGTTTTATTATCAAGTATTAATATTACGGTATCCGCTGAAGTAAATAACCGTACGATTACGTTAGAACAAGCGATAGTACAAGTGCTTGAACATCATCCGCAGTTAAAGATCGATGCTTATGAAGCAAGAGCCATCGCTGCCAGAATAAAAATGGCAGCACTTAAGCCTGCTGATGCCGTTAAAATTGAAATGGAAGATTTTGCGGGAACTGGTGAGGCTCAATTTTTTAGCGGGATACAAACAACACTGAGTTTGGCGCGTATATTAGAGTTGGGAAATAAATCAACTTATCGCAGTAATGTTGTGAAGCAAGAATCGTATGTTCTACGTGATATGCAAGATGCTGAACGTCTGGATTTGTTAGCCGAGACTGTGCGCCGTTTTATTCAAGTTGTCGTGAATCAGGAAAAAGTCACGCTAGCAAAAGACGCGCTTAGTGTTACCAATAACATTAAAGCAATTGTTGAAAAGAAAATCAGCGCAACCATTTCTCCTGTAGCTGAACGTCATCGGATAGATATTGATATAGCACAACTGGAACTGACATCGGAGCATGCTGAGCATGAGTTGGCTAGTTCAAGAGTAATGTTATCCTCAATGTGGAATAAGACTGAACCTGATTTTGAAATTGCGAGAGCCGAACTTTTTAAAATTGATGAAGTTTTAAGCATAGAAGCTTATGTGCAATTACTTGATCGCAATCCTGATTTGATACGGTTTACAACGCAACAACGATTGTCAGATGCAAGATCACAGTTGGCGCGTATAAAACAAAAACCCGATATAGAAATCTCCGGTGGTGTTCGTTATCTTGGTTCGTCCGATGATGTAGGTTTTATATTATCGGCTAACATTCCATTTGGATCAGTACAACGTGCTGCACCTGCAATAGAAGAAGCTGAATTTCTGGGGATGATAGATCCTTTAGCATTCGAGCAAAAGAAAACAGAACTCTATGTCACTTTGTATGACATCTATCAGGAGTTGTTACATAGCAAAATTGCGGTAGAGCTATTACAAGGACGCATTATTCCATCAGCAGAAAAAGCGCTTCAAGCTTATGAAGAACTCTATAGTACGGGTCGATACTCGTTACTTGAATTGGTCGAAGCGCAACGAATTTTATTAAATTCCCGTTCTCAATTACTGAAGTCCGTCGCAGATTTCCATCGGTATCGCATTGAGATTGATCGTCTTACCGGCGCACTAATCACAACAGGAGTAACACAATGATGCGCAATATTTTATCTGTTCTTATTGTTCTTGCGATGATGGCATTTGCAGGGAAATGGTTGTTATCAAGTATGCCGAATCATGAATCTCAGGATCATGCCGAGCATGATGAAACAATGGATGAAGAATTTGCTAGAGGCCCGCATCGAGGACGATTATTGATTGACGGTGACTTTGCAATTGAAATAACTATTTTTGAAACGGGTGTGCCGCCGGAATTTCATGTTTATGCCTATGAACAGAACCAAGCTGTTGATCCTGAAAACGTAACATTATCAATTCAACTTTCTCGTTTAGGGGGTGATGTGGATCATTTCTCCTTTACACCACAAGCAGATTACCTTCTTGGAGATGGCATTGTCACTGAACCGCATTCTTTTGACTTTACTGTCAAGGCTGAACATAAAGGTAAAAACTATCAGTGGTCTTATGAAAATTATGAAGGTCGAACTCAGATTTCAGATACTGTAGCCGAAGTATCTGAAATTAAAACAGAGAATGCAGAGCCTACTATCATAACCGAATATATTTCCATGAATGGCAGGGTACAGATTAATCCCAATAAGCAATCGTCCGTACGAGCAAGATATCCCGGTATTGTTAAAGCAACACGAAAAAAACTGGGAGATAAGGTTAAGAAAGGAGAATCGTTATTAACTATTCAGAATAATGTCAGCCTGCAAAATTATGATATTCATGCGCCGATTAGTGGAATCATCACAAAACGTAATATCCAAACTGGTGAGAGTACGGATGCTGATGTGCTTTATGAAATTACCGATCTTAGTGATGTATGGATAGCGCTTGATGTTTTCAGTAAAGATGCCTTATTAATCAAAACCGATCAACAGGTTGATCTGGTTACATTGGGTGGTCAACAATTTCAAGGAACAATAAAAACTCTTTGGCCTATGGTTTCTGCAGAAAGCCAAAGTATTAAAGCCATCGTTCCGATAGAAAATAAAGAGGGTGTGTTTAAACCCGGACAGATCATAAAGGCAAGAGTAAACATTGCTGAGCATGAAGTGTCACTGGCGGTACGACAATCTGCTATTCAACAATTCAGGGATTTTAAAGTGGTCTTTGCCCGTTTTGGTGATACGTATGAAGTCCGCATGTTGGAGCTGGGAAGAACAGATCAGGAATGGGTTGAGGTATTAGGTGGACTCAAACCGGGTACTGAATACGTCACAGAAAATAGTTACCTGATAAAGGCCGACATCGAAAAGTCCGGCGCCAGTCACGATCACTAGGAAACAATCATCATGTTTAATGCAATTATTCGTTTTTCCCTGGAGCAACGCTGGTTAATGTTAATGGCGGCAGCCACTTTGGCCGCTCTGGGTATATACAATTTTAATAAACTGCCTATCGATGCAGTTCCTGATATTACCAATGTTCAGGTTCAAATTAATACAGAGGCCGCAGGTTATTCACCACTAGAAGCTGAACAGCGAATTACCTTTCCAATCGAAACAAGTATGGCTGGCTTACCTCAACTGGATTACACCCGATCGGTATCACGATATGGCTTATCACAAGTGACGGTTGTGTTTAAAGATGGAACAGATATTTATTTAGGCCGACAGTTGATCAACGAACGATTAAATGAGGTCAAAACTGTATTGCCAGAAGGGATTATTCCGACAATGGGGCCGATTTCCACAGGACTTGGTGAGATTTTTATGTACACCGTTTCTGGAATTGGAGAGTCTGAGCACGATCCTATGTTTCTGCGTACCGTTCAAGACTGGATCGTGCGCCCTCAATTAAGACAAACGCCCGGTGTGGTTGAAGTCAATACAGTCGGTGGATATACCAAGCAATATCATGTTCTGCCTGATCCTGAAAAGTTGCTTGCCTACAATTTAAATTTAGACGATATCGTTGATACGCTGAAAAGAAATAATATCAACACAGGCGCGGGTTATATCGAACGATATGGTGGACAATATTTAATTCGTTCGCCTGGACAAGTAAATAACATTGAAGAAATATTAAACCTTACGGTGACACTGCGAGACGGTGTCGTTATCAAGATTAGTGATGTTGCCGAAGTCAGCCTTGGTAGTGAATTGCGCACTGGTGCAGCAACTCAAGATGGGCAAGAGGTAGTATTAGGAACGGTGTTCATGTTGATTGGTGAAAATAGCCGTCAAGTGGCACGAGCAACAGCAGCTAAACTTGAAAAGATAAAATCTTCGTTACCCGAAGGGATAGTGCTTAATCCATTGTATGACAGAACAATATTAGTCGATAAGACCATTGCTACAGTACAAAGGAATCTAACGGAAGGCGCATTATTGGTGGTTGCGGTTTTATTTTTACTGCTGGGTAATTGGCGAGCCGCATTTATAACTGCCATGGTCATTCCTCTTTCCATGTTAATGACAATCACCGGCATGGTTCAATCAAAAGTATCGGGGAACTTGATGAGTTTGGGTGCGCTTGATTTTGGTTTGATTGTTGATGGTGCCGTTATAATCGTTGAAAATTGTTTACGACGACTCGCGCTTTATCAACACGAGCGTAGTGAACTACCCGATTTAAAGACTCGTTTGGAAATTGTTCGGGAAGCAACAGTCGAAGTGATACGCCCCGGTGTGTTTGGCGTTATTATCATTACGATAGTCTATATTCCTATCTTTGCATTGAGTGGCATAGAAGGAAAAATGTTTCACCCAATGGCGTTTACAGTAATCACCGCATTACTTTCAGCATTGATATTATCGTTAACTGTCGTTCCTGCAGCCGTGGCATTGTTTGTCAGTGGAAGAGTTTCAGAAAAGCAGAATCTATTAATGCGCTCCATCACATGGCTTTATGAACCGGCTTTACGAATGGCATTAAATTTACGCTGGGCAGTGGTGACATTGGCAATTGGTCTGGTGTTATTAGCTGTTTTACAGGCAAGTCGTATGGGAACAGAATTTATACCCAATCTTGATGAAGGGGATATCGCACTACATGCCTTACGTATACCAGGCACGAGTTTAACGCAAGCGATCGAGATGCAGTCCTTACTGGAATCACGAATTAAAACGATCCCGGAGGTCTCTCATGTCTTTACCAAGATTGGCACATCGGATGTAGCAACTGATCCAATGCCGCCCAGTGTTGCTGATACATTCTTGATTATGAAGGATCGAAGTAAATGGCCTGAGCCAGACAAGCCCAGATCAACACTGATTAAAGAACTCGAATCGACAATCGAAAACATACCGGGAAATCGGTATGAAATCACTCAACCCATACAAATGCGATTCAATGAATTGATTTCCGGTGTGCGTTCTGATCTGGCTGTCAAAGTTTACGGAGATGATCTCGCTCTATTGGTTGAACTGTCCGAACAGATTGAATCCGTCGTTAGCAAAATTACAGGGGCGGCTGATGTTCGTACTGAACAAGCTACGGGTCTTCCAATGTTAACGATTATTCCAGATCGCGAACGCCTATCTTATTTTGGTTTGGACATTGAAGATATCCACGAAGTGTTGCGTACTGCTATGGCAGGAAAACATGCGGGACAAATATTTGAAGGTGATAGACGATTCGATCTAGTGGTGCGTTTACCAGAAACCTTACGTACTAACCTTGATGTATTATCACAATTAAAAATTGAATTACCGTCCATGAAAAATGGAAACGTTATAAGTAGTGATAATAATTCATTTACATTACCCGAAACGATTCCACTATCTGAAGTTGCTGACATAACGTTTAGCACAGGACCAAATCAAATCAGCCGAGAAAATGGGAAACGTCGAATCTTTGTTACCGCAAATGTGCGAGGAAGAGATTTGGGCTCATTTGTAGAAGATGTTCAAAAAGCAATGGCAGAAGAAATCAGTTTACCGGAAGGATATTGGCTTGATTATGGTGGAACGTTCGAACAATTAATTTCAGCTTCTAAGCGCTTATCTCTGATTGTTCCGGTTACACTGTTTGCCATACTTGGATTATTATTTGTCGCATTTAATTCATTCAAGGATGCTTTATTGGTCTTTACCTGTGTGCCACTCGCATTGACAGGTGGTGTGGCCGCATTGGCGTTACGAGGATTACCTTTATCAATATCAGCAGCTGTCGGTTTTATTGCTCTATCGGGTATTGCTGTATTGAATGGAGTGGTGATGCTTTCGTTCATAAGTGATTTACGTGCTAAATATGAATCTTTAAATCAGGCCATTATTGAAGGAGCGTTAATACGTTTAAGACCGATATTGATGACGGCCTTGGTTGCGAGTTTAGGTTTTATTCCTATGGCTTTGAATGTAGGAACAGGTGCCGAAGTACAACGCCCACTGGCTACGGTCGTTATTGGCGGAATTATTTCTTCATCATTACTGACATTGTTTGTATTACCGGCACTCTATAGACTGGTATATAGAGATTCAAAACTAAATAAACTTTCTTGAGGTAAAGCTATTGGTTTACTACATTATAAAGATTGTTATTACGACATTATTGATAGTTCTGATTTCTGAAGTATCTAAACGAAGTAGTTTGCTTGGATCTATCCTGGCATCTATACCTTTAGTTTCAGTTCTCGCTATGATCTGGCTGTATGTCGATACGAAAGATATTCAGAAAATTTCTGACTTATCTACCAGTATATTCTGGTTGGTTATTCCTTCTTTAGCTCTGTTTATCTCTTTGCCAATACTGTTGAAGAAAGAGTTTGATTTTTATCTGAGCATGGGTATTTCAATCGCCATAACTATATGTTGCTATTATTTAATGATAATTGTCCTTGGGAAACTTGGGGTAAATCTTTAGATTATTCATAATAATGAAACTTTTAATGAATTTAGAACTAATATAGTTGAGATAAGTCAAAATTTGTTAATTCGCCGCTTAGATTCTTGGCTATTAATGGACTACAATACATCTATGTTAATGCAACTTAATAACAAACGACAGAAAATCGCGTCAGGAATATTGTCCCTGTTTATGGGGGGTTGGTTGTTATTGTTATGCCAAACATGTTTAGCATCGACAAATGATGTTAAGAGTCACCATGAATCATCGTCTGAAATATCTAATCCTTGTCATGTCCTTGCAGAAAATGTTCAAGAAGCAAATAAAAGTGCAGATGACGAGCACTGTTTGGGGGTTTGTGATTGTGACGCTATAACAATGGCGCTTAGCTCAGACAAGAATTCTGAATTAAGAGAAAAGATAAAATATTCACCTGATTTATATAGCTATATATCACCTGAAATAATTATTTCTACTAGAGCTCCACCAAGTTATCGGATCTATACAATTCCCGAACGGGCAATCCTCCTTCCTCTTCATACCTATAACGTACTTCTGATTTAAACACCTTCTACCTTGTGTTCGCTGATTGATTGCGAGATCAATTATCGTTTTTTACTCGTGTTTGAGGTGTGTTATGTGTATTAAAAAAATATTTAATAATCTTGGTTTTATTGTTCTGACGTTTTTTTCTATTGGAACGATGGCTAATGAATTAACGTTGTCAGAAGCAGAGCAACTAGCGTTAGATGCTGACTTTGTTGTCAAACAATACAACGCAAGGGCAGAAAGCCTGGATGAATTTGCTATTGCCGAAGAACAGCTACCTGATCCTAAAGCCAAGTTTGGCATAATGAATATTCCGATTAACAGTTTTGATCGTAGTCAGGAAAACATGACGCAACTTCAGTTTGGGGTACAGCAGGCATTCCCTCGAGGCGATACGCTGCATTACAAACGACTTCGAACCGAAGATATGGCTGATGTGGATAAAGCAAAAGCGTTGGAACAGGAAAAGAAAGTATTACGTTTATTACGCAATAGCTATTTGGATTTATTTTTAAATGTAAAAACTGGATTAATCCTTCAACAAAACCGCTCTTTATTCACGCAGTTACTCGATATTACACAACGTCAATATGCTGTAGGTCGGGATAACCAACATGATGTATTGCGTGCTCAGCTTGAGTTAGCGCTTATTGATGATCGCATCGCCGAGATCACAGGTGAAAAAGAAATTTCATTGGCTGAGTTAGCTAAATGGGTTGGTGATGTTTCAGCTCAAAGACCGTTACCAGAAAAGTTTCCAGAAATAAGTTCACCATTGAGTATTGATGAGATTGTTTCGAGCTTAACTTCCCATCCATTAATACAAGTTGAAGATGCCGTTGTTAATGCCAGTGATAAAAACATCAAGATAGCTGAAGAACAATATAAGCCAGGTTGGATGTTGGATCTGACTTATGGTGAACGAACAGGCAATAATCTGAATGGAAGTAGTCGAGATGATTTTGCATCCGCCATGGTGATTATGGAATTACCTATCTTTACTGATAAACGCCAGGACAAACGTTTAGCTGCAAGCAAGTTAGAACATATTGCATATCAATATGCACGTAGTGATCGTCTGTTGGAACTAAAACGACAGGTTGAAAAGGAACATGCGAACTGGGTGCGTCTTGGTAATCGACTTGAATTATATGAAACACGAGCACTAATTGATGCCGAGCAAAATTCAGAATCTACATTAAAAGCGTATCAAAATGATCTAACCGATTTTACTACATTAATGCGTGCCCGATTAACTGAGTTAAATACGCAATTAGATATGCTGAAGATTCGTGTTAATCGTGCCAAGTCACAAGCCAATCTATTGTATTACGTAAGAGAAACGATATGAAAAAAATAATTCTAATATTAATTTTGCTTATCATCGGACTTTCAGTTGGCGTCTTATTTGAGAAGAAATTTAATATTTCTCAAATAGTGTTCAAGTCGAATATGGATATGAATTCGGATGAACATGCTGGTCATTCAAACTCTGAATCCAAAGAGAAAAAAATTATGTATTGGGTTGCTCCGATGAATCCAACTTATCGTCGAGATGAACCTGGCAAGTCTCCTATGGGCATGGATCTAATCCCTGTTTATGAAGGTAGTGAAGAGAACATGGGTGAGGAGAGTTCTATCGTCAAGATAAGCCCAGAGGTGGTTAATAATCTCGGTGTACGATCGGCCAAGGTAGAACGAGGGCCATTATGGAAAATGATCGGTACCGTTGGTTATATTGATTACGATGAAACTCGAATCAATCATATTCATACAAGAACGGAAGGCTGGATAGAAAAGCTACAAGTTCGTGCAGAGGGAGAACAGGTTAAGCGTGGGCAACTTTTATTTGAACTCTATTCACCACCACTTGTTAATGCTCAGGAAGAATATTTGCAAGCACTGGCTAGTGGAAATCGATCATTGACTGAAGCATCAAAAGAGAAACTTTCCGCATTAGGTATATCAAAGTCACAGATTGATAGATTGGTAAAAGATAAAAAAGTTACTCAAAACATTCGTTTTTATGCACCTCAATCAGGTGTATTAATAAATCTCGGTGTACGCGAAGGGATGTATATAAAACCGGAAACCCAGATTTTGAGTGTTGCTAATCTTGATACCATTTGGTTATTAGCTGAAGTTTTTGAACGACAAGCGAATTGGGTCGAGGCAGGTCAAAGCGCAGAAGCTACGTTGCCTTCGATGCCGGGTGTTATCTGGAAGGGAATGGTTGAATATGTTTATCCTGATCTTGATCCTGTTACACGAACTCTACGTGTTCGAATACGTTTTGATAATTCGAAAGAAATGTTAAAACCAAATATGTATTCGCATGTCACTATTTTCGCTGGAGAAAAGAAAGATGTTATAAGTATCCCACGTGAAGCATTGATACGAGATGCCAAGCAACAACGCGTTATTAAAGCGCTTGGAGATGGTCATTTTCAAGCACAGGAAGTAGTCGCAGGCATGGAGAGTGGTGACTGGATCGAAATTATTTCGGGTTTAAACGAAGGTGATAACATTGTTATCTCTTCACAATTTCTAATTGATTCTGAGTCAAACCTCAAAGCAAGTCTTCATCGTATGCAATCCGTTGATGATTCTATGGAGGATCAATCAATGGAACATTCTGAAATGAATAAGGAATAAATTATGATTGAACATATTATACGATGGTCAATCAATAATCGGTTTCTGGTTATTCTAGTCAGCGTCATCGTCATGGTATGTGGCGTATATGTGGTTAAGCAGACTCCGGTAGATGCAATACCAGATCTTTCTGATGTGCAAGTTATTATAAAAACACCTTTCCCAGGACAGGCACCACAGGTAGTTGAAGATCAGATAACCTACCCACTAACGACTGCCATGTTATCCGTTCCTTATGCCGTTACTGTTCGGGGCTATTCATTTTTTGGCGATTCCTATGTCTATGTCATCTTTGAAGAAGGAACCGATCTTTATTGGGCGCGCTCTCGTGTACTAGAATATTTGAGCCAAGTTGCTAGTCGATTACCTCCGGGAGCAAAACCTGAGCTTGGTCCTGATGCAACAGGGGTGGGTTGGGTTTATGAATATGCACTGGTTGATAGAAAAGGCAATCATGACTTATCACAATTGCGTTCACTGCAAGACTGGTTTCTTAAATATGAATTACAAACGGTACCAGGTGTCGCTGAAGTCGCCACTATTGGTGGGATGGTTAAACAATATCAGGTGGTTGTCGATCCTGATCAGTTACGTGCATACGATATTCCCATATCAACGATTAGCAATGCCATAAAAAAAGCCAATCAAGAAGCGGGGGCATCCGTTATTGAAATGGCAGAAGCTGAATATATGGTCAGGGTTACAGGTTATATCACTGGCCTTGAACAACTGCGTAACATTCCGCTAGGTGTCAATGTAAGAGGCACACCAATCTTACTTAACGATGTGGCACAAGTACGAGTTGGTCCACAGTTGCGTCGAGGTATTGCTGAACTAAATGGTGAAGGTGAAGTAGTTGGTGGCGTTATCGTTATGCGGTGGGGTGAAAACGCCAAAAAAGTAATCAATTCAGTTAAAGAAAAATTAAACGAGTTGCAAAAAGGTTTGCCAGAGGGTGTCGAAATTGTTGAGACTTATGATCGTTCCGACTTAATTGAACGAGCAATAAATACATTGAAAGATGCGCTGACGCAGGAGCTGATTCTGGTTGTTGTTGTTTGTATCTTTTTTCTACTACATTTTCGCTCTGCCCTGGTTGTTATTATCAGTCTCCCACTTGGAATATTGTTGGCATTTATCATCATGAATATTCAAGGAATCAATGCCAACATTATGTCTTTGGGAGGGATAGCCATTGCTATTGGGGTTATGGTTGATGCTGCTATCGTGATGATTGACAACGTTCATAAACATATCGAACGCAACAATGATAATTCTGATCACTGGAAAACCATTGCGACAGCAACGACTGAAGTTGGCCCACCACTGTTCTTTTCATTACTGATAACCGGGTTGAGTGTATTACCCATTTTTACGCTTCAGGCACAAGAAGGCCGTATGTTTTCGCCACTGGCGTTTACCTGGGTTTATGCAATGATATCAGCAACCATCCTTGCTGTTACCGTCGTGCCTGTATTGCTAGGTTATTTTATAAAAGGCGGTGTTATAGCGTCAGAAAAAAATCCAATAACACGTCTATTAAATATTCTCTATAAACCAATCATACGCTTTGTGCTTAATTTTCCAATATCAACGGTGTTTTTTGCGCTATTGATAATGATTGTCGGACTCTGGCCATTTACACAATTGGGTAGTGAGTTCATGCCTGATTTGGATGAGGGCGACTTGATGTATATGCCGACAACATTACCCGCTATCTCAATAGGCAAGGCACAACAAATATTACAACAAACCGACAAATTGATTCGCACCGTACCCGAGGTCGATACCGTATTTGGCAAGATTGGCCGTGCCGATACGGCAACTGATCCGGCACCCTTAACGATGATTGAAACATTAATTCGTTTTAAGCCGCGTAGTGAGTGGCGCGAAGGTATGACGCTTGAAGGACTAAAAGCAGAGTTTAATGCTTTGGTTAAGTTGCCTGGAATTACCAATGCTTGGGTTATGCCAATTAAGACACGTATCGATATGTTAGCGACAGGCATTAAGACGCCAGTGGGTATAAAAATAGCGGGCACTGATCTGAAAGTGATAGAAAATATTGGTCGTAAGATTGAACAGGCGCTTAAAGATGTTCCGGGTACTGCTTCGGTTTATGCTGAACGTGTTGCAGGCGGTCGTTACCTTACTGTAGATATTAATAGAGTTAATGCTGCTCGCTTAGGACTTAATATCAGTGATATTCAGGATATTGTTCGTACAGCTGTTGGTGGGATGAATGTCGCTGAAACAGTTGAAGGACTGGAACGTTATCCCATTAATATTCGCTATCCGCATGAACTTCGTGACTCGCCAGAACAATTACGTTTGTTACCCATAGTCACACCTACAGGTGCAAGAATACCTCTAGGTGATGTTGCGTCCATTAATGTGACCGATGGCCCACCGATGATCAAAAGCGAAAATGCGCGCATCAATGGATGGATCTTTGTTGATACGAAGGGTCGTGATCTAGGTAGTTATGTGAATGATGCACGAGAACGCGTTGCGAATAGCGTAGATTTACCGGCAGGTTACTCAATAAGTTGGTCAGGTCAATATGAATACATGTTACGTGCAATGGAGCGTTTAACCATAGTCGTACCGATCACTTTTATGATTATATTTATATTGCTTTACCTCAACTTTAGAAAATTAGGTGATGTGTTTTTAATTATGGGTTTTTTGCCGTTTGCTTTAGGTGGCGGTGCATGGTTTTTATATCTCTTAAATTACAATCTCTCTGTCGCTGTTGGTGTTGGGTTTATTGCTCTGGCAGGTATCGCGGTTGAATCTGGTGTAGTTATGCTTGAGTTTCTTAATAAATCTGTTGATTCATTAAAATCATCAAAAGAAGAATTTAGCAGAGAAAAATTGACTAGTAATATTGCTGACGCTGCAAGTCAACGAGTTCGGCCTATCATGATGACGACATGTTCAACCATTGCCGGATTGCTTCCTATTATGTTCTTAAAGGGTTCAGGCTCAGAGATTATGACGCGTGTCGCAGCACCAATGATTGGGGGCATGATTAGCGCAACTTTATTAACGTTAGTTGTTATACCTGCGGTATTTTATGTGTGGAAACAACACAAGTTAATTAATGAAAATAAAATATTAGATTAAGTGATGTTATATCGTCACATAGCAATTTATAAGATGTAATGAGCTAGTCACTTATGAACACTCCATCTGTTTATACTTAAGATAATGTGTTGCGGCGACTGGCTGAAGTCACCCCGTCTATTCGACAGACACCACCCTTCCATTGCGGGTATATTATCTAGAACAGGCGGAATACGTCCACCCGAAAGAAAGCGCTCAACGTTAGCACTGACCTTATCTGAGAGAGAGGTGATTTCGAGAGGTGTCGCGAGCCAATTATCACTCCGCGCCATTGCGAATCAGTTAGGTCGGTCACCTTCCACCGTGAGTCGAGAAGTCAATCGTAATGGTGGATTAAATCAATACCGCGCTAGCCCGGCAGATAAAGCCACTTGGGAACGCGCGCATCGCCCAAAAGTTTGTAAACTTGTTGAGCATCGGTCGCTTGCCTATATTGTTGCACGTAAACTAACGTTAGAGTGGTCACCTGAACAGATTGCTGGGTGGCTCAAACAAACTTATCCAGATAATGAGAACTATCAGGTGTCACACGAAACGATCTATCGCAGTCTTTATATTCAAGCCCGTGGGGCTTTAAAAAAAGAGTTATTACAACATTTAAGACGAACACGCGTCATGCGTCGTTCACGTCAGCATACACAAAAGACGGCAGACCATGGACGCATCACCGATACCGTATCGATCAGCGAACGTCCTGCATCGGTTGAAGATCGTGCCGTGCCCGGTCACTGGGAAGGTGACTTGATAATGGGAAGTAACCATACTCAAATCGCCACATTGGTGGAACGCAACACGCGCTACGTTATGCTCGTTAAACTTGATAATGGAAAAACTGAAACGGTTGTTAATGCATTAATCAAGCATGCGCATAAATTACCACAAGAACTTTATAAATCATTAACGTGGGATAGAGGTAAAGAATTGGCAGCGCATAAACGCTTTACCTTGGCGACTGACATCAACGTTTATTTTTGTGATCCACAGAACCCTTGGCAACGTGGTTCCAATGAGAATACAAATGGGTTGCTAAGACAGTACTTTCCAAAAGGGACAGACTTATCCCTGCACTCACAATCAAAGCTGAATGCGGTTGCAAGAAGATTAAACGAACGACCAAGAAAAACGTTACACTATGAAACACCAGCAAAACGTTTTAATGCATGTGTTGCATCGACCGGTTGAAACCGCAAGCGAAAGCAGTCTATTGATTAGATAATATTAAACTCTAACATTCGGCAGCAAATAGTAGGATTTCAACTGATTTTTGTAGAGAGCTGGTTAGTACTGAGATTAGCCATTCAAGTAGAAGGGTTGTTAATTTAAAATCTTAATAATTTAGTAAGATATTAATGATATAAAAGTTTACATTCGCCTTATATATTAATTAAAGTCACACGTCCTGCTGCCGATATATTTAGAATTCGGGAAATATTAAGATAATAATTAATTATATGAAAGTACTTTTAATTGATGATGACAAAGCGCTTCTTTTGTATATTCAGGCATTCTTTTTAGAAGCAGGTCATGAAACGACGTTAGCTAACTGTGGTGAAACAGCAATAGAATTGTTTGACCAGCATCACTTCGACTTAATTGTTACAGACGTCATAATGCCTGGGTTAGATGGATTTCAGACCGTAGATATACTCCAAGGAAGATTAAAAGAATGGATTCCAGTGATTTTCATGACATCTTCAAAAGAAGATGATGAATTAAAAAAAGGGATCAATGCTGGCGGTGGATTTTACCTACCGAAACCTATTAAGCCTACATTATTAAATTCGTATATCCATGTTATGGAAAAACTCACTGACATGCGTAGTGAACTAATATCTAAGGCCAAATACGATGGACTTACCGGATTACCGAACCGTACTCTTTTATATGATCGTCTTACAACATCAATAAATCGAGCAAAACGAAATAAACATAAGATTGTTTTATTATTTGTCGACCTTGACCATTTCAAGAATATTAATGATTTAATGGGACATGAAGCTGGAGATGAAGTTTTAAAAGAGACAGCCTTGCGCTTGCAAGAGTGTGTAAGAGAAAGCGACACTGTTTGTCGATTAGGTGGTGATGAATTTATCATAATGCTACCTGATATGGAGGATGTTAATGGTATAGACATCGTAATAGATAAGATTTTAACTAAGCTAAATACGCCTTTCTTATCAGATAATAAGGAGAGTCCGTTAATCTCTGGGAGTGTTGGTGTTGCCGTTTATCCGGATGATGCAACTGATATTGAGAGTCTACTTAGAACATCAGATACAGCAATGTATAAGGCAAAAAATGATGGGCGTAATAAATGTGTTCATTATAATCAGAAGTTAGGAGAATCCGTTTTAAGGCATTCACTGCTTGAGAACGAACTTAGGCATGCAATTGATAGGGAGCAATTAGAACTATACTATCAGCCCCAGCTTACTTGTGACTCTTACCAACTTTCAGGTATGGAAGCACTTCTTCGTTGGAATCATCCAAAACTTGGCATGGTCTCTCCCAGCGAATTTATCCCTATTGCTGAAGGCTCAGGACTTATATCAAGTTTAGGGATCTGGGTGATTAAAACAGCATGCGATCAAATCAACATATGGAGAAATTCCGGCTATAACGTTCCCCGGATTTCAATCAATATATCGGTTCGCCAACTTAAGGATGAAAACCTCGAAACCAATATTATTAAAATAATTAAAGATGCGAATATTGGCCCTGATTCTTTGGGGATTGAAATCACAGAAAGTTGCGTTATAGACGATCCAGAAAAAACAATAAACACTCTAACGAGATTAAGGGACCTCGGATTAAAAATTTCTATAGATGATTTTGGTACGGGATATTCTTCTATGTCCCACTTAAAAAAATTGCCAATAGACCAATTAAAAATTGATAGAGGATTTATTAAATCAATTCCTGATGCAATTGACGATTGCAATATCACGAATGCAATATTAACTTTGGGCCACAGCCTTGGCTTGAATGTAATAGCCGAAGGAGTTGAAACTCAAGAGCAATTCAAGTTTCTCAGGAATAATAATTGCGATGAAATTCAGGGTTATTTATTTGGCAAACCTCAAGCTGCAGATGTCATTGGCACTATGTTGAAAGCTTGACCGTCTATTTGTATGGTTGGCCTAACATGATTAAAACCACCTCATAACTATTTTGAAAGTTTTCAATATTTTTATCGTTTACGATTCTGCAACAATCCACTCGAAATCAATAGAGTCGGTTGATTGGTAAAGGTCTACTCTTTGCCGCACCGCCCGCTTTCAGTATAGAGGCGATCGTTGGAAAACCAACGAGACAGACACTCGGCCTGAGATACTTCTACCCAAAGCGATGTATGGACTCCACCAACCTAAATTGATTAGGCTGGTGTCGACAAAACAAAGGAGCCCATACAATGCAAAATTCTAACGTAATCGGTATTGATTTAGCGAAACATATTATTCAGGTTTGTAAAATAGATAAGCATGGCGAGTTACTTTCAAACAAGGCCATTAGTCCAAACAAACTAAAACTGTTACTCGCTAACGCACCCCCTGCTCTTGTCGCAATGGAAGGCTGTGGCGCCTGTCATTACTGGGCAAGGCTAGCACAAACCTACGGTCATGACGTACGTATCATCAGTCCGAAAAGAGTTAAAGCCTTTGTACAAGGGCATAAGACCGATGCCAATGATGCCTTAGCGGTTGCGATAGCCGCAAGTCAGTTTGGGATGGTCTACAGTCAAATAAAGAGCGAAGAACAGCAGTCGTTGCAAACACTCGAAACCAGTCGTAAGTTCTTAGATAAAGAACTGACGGCACTCAACAATCATCTGCGTGCTTACTTGTATGAGTATGGGATCATCATGAACAAAGGACAGAAAAGCTTGAGAGCAATCATGCCGCTTGTGCTTGATGCACTCGATACGCGTCTACCGTCCTGTCTCAAAAGCACACTGAAACTACTCTGGGAACGTTTTCAATTAACCGACATTCAATTAAAAGAAGCTGAGCAATACAAGGCGGCGTTCGTAAAACAACTTGAACCCTGTAAACGGTTAATGAAACTGGAAGGTATTGGGACAGTTTGCGCCTCAATGTTGTATGCCAGCATGGGTAATGGCAAAGAATTTAAGAACGGTCGGCAGGCGTCTGTCTATATCGGTTTAACGCCTAAGCAGTATAGCTCGGGTGGGAAAGTTCATATGATGGGGATTGATAAGAAAGGTGGCGACAAAGCATTACGTGCTGCCCTTTACCAAGGCGCATTATCGGTCATATTGCGATTGCCCAGTGAACCACGTACGGCGAAAGAAGCATGGCTACTAAAGTTGCTGGCACGAGCAGGGATTAAACGCACCTGTATTGCTTTGGCTAATAAAACAGTACGCACTGCCTGGGCGCTATTAGCCACCGGAAAATCATACCAACCCGTTTTACTGAGTATCTGAGTGAGAAGAAGAACACAGAAGCATTCTGCAATGATAACGTAGCATAAAGGGTTAAACCAACCTGCCTAAAACCTGTTATGTCCGAAAGCCTTCGAGGCTATCAAAGCGAAAAGGAAGGTAGGTGCGCAGACATAAAAGGCTAGAGGATAGCTTCCTCAACAAGAAGCCGTATATACGCAAGCAGTTTACATTTTTTATCTCATGTTATTGTTGTAAAATAGGTGGAGTCCATATACGAACATTGCGTAAAGAATTTTTATTGACTTCTCCGTGGCTTGATTAAGCTAACTGGTGCCCTCCAACTCAGACAACGTTTTTTGTGCCCAAATCATCGCTTCTAGATAATTAGGAGAAATCATTTCAATGTTCAAGTCTAAATAAATAATTTCGTTCCACATGCCTTGCTCACATGCTATACAACACTTCAATGCTGCACCTAAATCTCCTTCATGTTCTGTTAAAGCTAGTTTAATTGAATCATCTAGTGGTAGTGAATTTAAAATAACCTTAAAAGGTTGTTCAAAAATCACATCTAGTAAAGAGAATAATCCGACTGTAAAAAAAGTGCTTTTGTCATTATTGTTCGTTTTGTCCGCTAGTAATTCACACATTTTTGCGCGTGTTAAAGCCATATTAATGAGTTCTACCGGCTTATCATCTTTAGCAAGAGATAATATGAGTAATGAGACCCAATTCTTTAATCGTTCTAAACCAAAAAAAACGACTGCTTGTTTAACTGAAGTTATTTCACTCCCTAATGAAAAAGCCGCTGAGTTTAAATATTTGAACAACTTATAACTAAACGTCAGGTTCCTAGTGATAAGGGCTTCAATTTCGTTGATTTCAACATCTTTATTTTGTAAAGATGCGAATAACTGGAGTAATTCTGCACTAGAGGCAGACAATCCTTTTTGACTAATAACAGACGGCTTAGCAAGAAAATAGCCTTGAAAATAATCAAAGCCTGCTTTTGAAAACGCATCAAACTCATCCCGAGTTTCGACTTTTTCTGCAAGTAATAGGCCCTTAAAAGTGGGAAAATTCTGTCGTTGATTATTAATCTCTTCAAGTGAAAATTGCATGACATCATATTTAATAATCTTTGCTAGATTTATTAACGGCAGCCATTCTTCTGAGTAAGTGAAGTCATCAAGTGCAATAGTGTAATTTTTTTTGACCAGCTCTTCGATAACGCCTATGAAGTCATTGTCAACTTCAACGTCTTCTAGAATTTCTATAACAACATATTCAGGTGGCAATAAGTCGACAACACCGTCAAGAATGAGCTGTTTAGTAAAATTAATATAAGCAGGGAGTCCTGATGTGAGTTCCTTTATGCCAATTTCCATTAGAAGATTATTAATGACTTGCGCCGTTGCAGTAGACCCATCAAATTCACCTGAGCTTGATGAGTTTCCAGTACGGAAAAGTAATTCGTACCCAACGACAACTAAATTTCGATTGAATATAGGCTGACGGCCGATAAAAATATTCTGTCTATTTTTGACTTCTTGCGCACGACTAGTTGCCGGCATAGCTTCTCCTTATGAAAATCAGCATTACTTTACTTTGGGTTAATAAATCTTACTAAATGATGGACAAGTTATCGGCATAATTACAAATTTCTTAAGGAGGTGTTTTAAATAAGTATCGCTCAAATTCGACCTGCGAAAGCGCATGTTTTTCTCAAACATTATGTCCGCTTCCGCTTGATTCTTAATGATTGCTTTCAGTATGGATCAGTCATTAACTAACGTAGGCATGCTTAATATCAATATTTTCTGCAATGTTTTATAAATGCGAGCGCTGCAAGTTACTGATTTAATTACACAGCATAAATACTATGTCTGCCTACGAACTAGAAGGTTCGAACCCTTCCGGGCGCGGCATTTCATTACCTTTCAATATTGCAATTAAATAGTAATTGTTTTTTTCTTAATTAGATATTATTGGATATGCAACAATTTCTTATATTTAAGAATTAGCCTAATTAGCCGATAATACATTTATCACTTAACTATCAATCTATGACACAGAATAAAAATGAAAGAACTAATTTATAAACAGATATTAGAAAACACGCAAGATGTTGTCATTATTACGAAAGCAGAGGACATAAATAGTCCAGGTCCTGAAATAGTTTATGTTAATAAGGCCTTTACTGAACTGACCGGCTACACAAGAGAGGAAGCCATTGGTGGTAATCCGCGTATTCTACAAAATGAAGAAACTGATGCGGTCACCAAGAAGAAAATCCGTGACGCTCTGGAGAAAAGAGAGTCCGTCAGAGTCACTATCAAAAATTTCTCAAAATCAGGTAGACCTTATTGGCTCGATTTAACCATTATTCCTCTAGAGGATGAAGCAGGTGTGGTGACACATTTTGCTGCTATCGAGAGAGATGTCACAAACCAAGTAGAACGCGAGTTATTATTTCAGGAACAATCAATAAATGATGTGCTGGCAGGCATATTGAATCGTCGTGGCTTTGACCAGGTCGTAGACAAGTTTGTTGCTCGTTTAGATAGAGAGAAAGAAATTTTTTCACTGCTGATGTTTGACCTTGATAATTTCAAGAATGTTAATGATACCTATGGTCATAAGTGTGGCGATGAAACCATCCGGCTCGTAGCGGAATCATGTAAGCGTTTATCGAGAATGAATGATGAGGTTGCCCGTTTTGGTGGCGATGAGTTTTGTATGATACTCGCTAATATCGATATAGAAGAAGCCATAGTGATTGCTGAAAGAGTGCGCGTGGCAATTTCTAAAATAGAAATTCCAATCGATGATGCAGGAAGCACAACGTCTATTACATCCAGTATTGGTGTCGCTGAGATTCGATCAAGCGAAGGCCATGAGTCTGATTTTATTAGGCAAGCTGATATGGCTTTGTATGAAGCTAAAAATAGAGGAAGAAATTGCGTTGTTAGCTTCTATGACTTAGATCATGGTGAGCACGAAGGGCATCCCTGAGTAATTGATGAGACTCTTTTGGATAATCTAATGATCCTGAGTAATAACTGACCCATAGAATACAGAGTGTCGGAGTTTCGGATCCTTTCGTGCGCGCAATTTATATGCTTTTCACATTTGCTTAAAATCTATTTGTCACACAGAACTAAATTACAAATTTTGTAATTTAATTTTATTCATCAAATTACTTGAGTATTTTAATTATATCTGTAAATCAGAATCTCCTATAAAGCTAGCTACATCACCTGTAAGTTCTTCAAGACGTTCCATAGAAACTCCCAGTAGGGTCTTGAACAGAGACGAACGGTTCTCTGCTGAGAGATTTTCTATTTTGCTTGAATCAATAATCCAAAGTATCACACTACCTACAGCTTTTACGCTGGCGGTACGTTGTGTTGTGTCTCCAAGCAAGCTTGTATCACCGAAACAAGCACCACTCTCAAGTAAGTTGATATTAACCCCTTTTTTCATAACCATTACTTGGCCTTCTATCAGCAGAAAGAACTCTTGGCTGACTTCTCCTTCCGTGATGATGGCATAACCATCGGGCACTACTTTAACTGATCCAATCTGCAGTAATTGTTGTATCTGATCAGGAGAAAAATAGCGAAACCAGTCATTCTGCCTAAATTCAGTGTAGTACTGTAATTCAGATGGCCACGTAACAGATTCCCTACTTTGAGTTTTCTCAAGTTCCAGAATGTTATGAGCCTTATTAAGATCAGCAGCAAACTCCAATGCCGATTGATATCGGTCTTCATTCTGTTTAGCCATCGCTTTGTCCACGATGGCACAAATCTCCTCTGGCAGATCTGTTCTAAGCCCCCACAATGGTGCAGGAGATTCATACAGAATTTGGTTGACTAATGTTTTTGAGTTTCCGTCGAATGGCCTTTTTCCCGATAACATCTTATACATGGTACACCCCAGTGCAAAGATATCGGTCAGGGTCGTGATTTCGCGCGCTTCAAGAAAATGTTCGGGTGCCATATAGGCAAGTGTGCCGGCATTATTAGCTAGATCCTTGGTTGCTAGGTAGTGGGAAATACCAAAGTCCGTTAATTTTACAATACCCTGTGGTCGGTTATATATTATATTTCCGGGTTTGATGTCACGGTGGATGATGCCGTGAAAGTGAACGAAATCTAACGCTACACAACACTTATGAATGATATCCAGGCATTCTTCTATACTCTCAATACCCGTATCACCAAAATAATCATCCACAGGTCGTCCCGGTACGAATTCCATGACAAGGTAATCCATACCGTTATCTCTGCCGACATCGAAAACCGTGACAATATTTGTGTGGGTGAAATTCCCTGCAATCTGCGCTTCGTTGTAGAAAGCTTTTCCAAGTTCCTGTGTTTCTTCAGGTGAGATCGTATTAATTTTGGGGACCTTGATAGCGACATCTCTATTTAATAGTGGATCTTGGCCCCGATAAACAACACCGTATGACCCTTCGCCTATCTTATCTTCAATTTTATAACGGCCAATAGTATTAAAAGCTGATTTTGATTTCATATATATTGTCCACGTTGTCTCGCTAATGAGAAAATATATTAACTCGTAAACAGTTAAGTTTGGCAATTAAATTTGATGCCATGGTACATCCGGGAGCATCTGAGTAAGCAATTACGCATGTGATATTCAATTACGCATGTGATATTAATGGAAATCTGGCCTGCCCCCGACATTGCCTAAAGCGCCTATTGATGGTGCACTACCGCCTACACCTATGCAGTCGTCTAGACGAAATTGTCTAATTCTTCCGAACGCGTCAGATAAAAAAACCACCGATAAGGTGGTTTTTTTATTTGTTTAAATAGAGCTTGCTACAGACTACTTCCAAATTGCTTAACCAGATTATTTAACTGGGTTACACTTCGGTCAACATTATTGCTTGAGGTACTAATCATTTTAGTGCCATTCAAGGTTTGTTCAGAAAGATCGCTGATGCGAATCACATTTCTGTTGATCTCTTCTGATACAGCGCTTTGTTCTTCTGCCGCTGTCGCTATCTGGGTTGTCATTTGTGTAATTGAATCGACCGCTTTAGTGATCGAGTCCAGTGACTCTCCGGCACCTTTGGCTTTTTCGACACCTTTTGCTGCGGCATCTTGCCCACGTGTCATTACCTGCACGGCAGTATCAGCAGACGATTGCAGGGTACTGACCATGGCTTGAATTTCATGTGTGGAAGACTGTGTGCGACTGGCCAGTGTTCGGACTTCATCTGCAACAACCGCAAAGCCGCGACCCTGTTCACCGGCACGAGCAGCTTCAATCGCCGCATTCAGTGCCAACAGGTTGGTTTGTTCCGCTATTTCGGTGATGACATTAACGATGCTACCGATTTGTTTGCTGTCATGTGCCAGCGTATTTATTTTGTCTACCGCATTTTCAACTTCAGCTGCCAGTGCATCGATGTGATCGATGGTGGATTGAACAATTTCTTTGCCGATGTTCACTTCATTATCGGCATGCTGTGTTGATTCAGCGGTACAACTTGAATTCTTTGCAATTTCATTAACGGTCGCTGTCATTTCATTCATGGCAGTCGCAACCTGTTCAATCTCCCTGTTTTGGTTATCCATATTTTGTTCGGTCTGTTCCACGGTTATCAGCGACGCATCGACTGACGCTTTCAAATTACCGGTAGCATCATTAATTCGCCAAATAACAGTTTCGAGTTTTGAATGTTGCATGCGAATCGCCAGCTGTAATTGTCCAAGCTCATCTTGACGTCCGCTATAGACTTGTTGCGCAACCGGATTGGAAATTATTTTTGCAGCTTCTTTTGCTGCTTCTTGCCAGGGGCGTGCGATGAGTCGGGCAAACACAAAATTGGCTATCAGCATTGATGTGCAACTCAAGGCAAAGCTTAAATCTATGGATTTTGTCAGCAGCAAAGAGACGACAACACCCAACAACAGGGCGACTGAACTTGAGAGGAATATCTTGCCCATTAAACCTAGTTTGAAGGTGGCTATTGTATTAATAAGACCTTGCTTTGGTTTCCATAATTTCGCATAGATTTTTTCAGCTGAATCGATGTCTTTTTGTTCAGGTTTTGTTCGAACAGATTGATATCCGATAACGGTTTCGTCTTCAATCAGGGGGGTGACAAACGCATCTACCCAATAGTAATTACCATTTTTACAACGATTTTTAACGATACCCATCCAGGATTTACCGGTTTTAATTGTGTTCCATAAATCATCAAAAGCGGCTGGAGGCATGTCAGGGTGACGCACAAGATTGTGACTCTTACCCATTAATTCATCTTCTGTAAACCCGCTGATACTGATGAAATCATCGTTGACGTAGGTTAGTCGACCTTTAGTATCCGTCGTTGAGACGATTCGTTGACTAGCATCGTAATCGTATTGTGTGTCTGTTACCGGTAAATTCTTTCTCATTGTCTTGCCTCAAGATCGTGCTGTGTTTAATGGGTATCGCCTATTTCCTCAGCTGCTTTATTAGGTTAATAAACCATTACTGTTATTAAATAGCGGCATCAAAAGGTGTTTTCTTTAGGCAAAAAGTTTGATGTAGATCAATAAATTAGGAGTATTGGGTGATATTTAGGCGAATGGCTTCTAAGCAATTATTAATTGAGCCGGTATACGAGAATAATGAGCTTAAATTCACTGGTTTTAGCGTTTGGTGTAACCGCCATATCAGCACGGTGATGTCGGTTGCGACCATGGGCTCGTGGGGAATCTGGTTATTTATCATTTCCCTATATTCTTTGAAAATTGAGTCAAAATTCGACAAATTACTAAATAATTGCTTGAATCATTATTTGTGAGTCTTATTATGGATCGAATAATTAAAGTATAAATCCGCCATAGCAGGATATGCAGTATGACTGAAACGGGACAAGTTATAGATTTTTCCAAAATCAAGGCGACTTGTTCTAACTGTAATTTACAAGAGTTATGTTTGCCTCATGGCCTCCAGGCAAGTGATCTTGAAAAACTGGAAGTTGTTGTCAAAGGTTCACACCCCATAGAAAAAGGGAAGCATATCTTTCGCACGGAAGATACTTTTGAGTCTTTTTATGCTGTTCGCTCAGGTTCGGTGAAGGTGTACGTTATTAATGAATCTGGTGAAGAACAGGTCATCGGCTTTTATTTTCCCGGTGAAATTATTGGATTTGATGGAATAGAACATCATCAGCATGTCAGTTCGGCAGTCGCACTAGAGACAACGACATTCTGTTCACTTCCCTATGACAAAATCAATGACATTTGTATGCAGATCCCTGATCTACAAAATCAAATGTTTCGATTACTTAGTCGGGAAATAACAAACGAAAACCAGTTGTTATTAACGATTAACAAACGCAGTGCGGAAGAGCGAATTGCAAGTTTCTTGGTGAGTCTTTCATCACGTTTTAAAAAGCTGGGTTATTCCGCAAAAGAATATAACCTGCCTATGTCACGCCAGGAGATTGGCAGTTACCTTGGCCTTACGATTGAAACTGTCAGTCGTTTATTTTCAAAGTTTCAGCGAAATGGTCTGGTAACAATAAATCGAAAATCTATCAGACTAGATAACCTACCGGCTATTCATGCAATCTGCGATGGCTTTTCTGAAAGACCAAAAGATAAGAATAGTTCCCGCGTTTAAATCGCTAAGATTTATCATTTAGAGACGTCATGCTGGTTACGTTCATTATCGCTTTTAATCTTGGTCTTGTGAGCACGGCGCATTGTGTTGGTATGTGTGGCGGCATCTTAACCACACTGATGCTCGGTTCGCCTGAAGACGAAAAAAAATCAAAATTAAAGGTGTTTAAGCGAAGCCTTGCTTACAATCTGGGGCGCATAAGCAGTTATTCCATGGGAGGTCTATTTGCAGGTTTGTTAGGTGCACAATTTCTTGGCTTATCACAAAATAGTAATGCGCATTTAATCTTGCAGACGCTTGCCGCATTGGTACTCATTGGTTTGGCATTAAATATTCTGGGTTTTTCGCCGCTCAATAAAATCACTGAAGCCATAGGCATGACGTTATGGAAAAAAATCCAACCATTAGGCAAACATCTGTATCCCATTAATTCTCAGTGGCGTGCGTTATTATTTGGCATGCTGTGGGGTTGGTTGCCGTGTGGGTTGGTTTATTCAGCCTTGATATTAAGCCTAAGCACGGGGACTGCGCTTGAAGGTATGCTAACCATGATGTTTTTTGGAATAGGCACATTACCCGGCATGTTAACCATCGGTTATTTTTCAGACTATCTCAAACGACTAAAAACAAATATTAAATTTCGTTGGGTAACAGCGAGTCTAATGATTTTGATCGCAATTAGTTTACCGGCATCAACAATTTATTTTTCTAGTCACCATGATCATGGCGAATCAAGTATGTCATCGCATCAACATCATTAAATGTGTCATGTCTTATTACGGCATCATCATATCTACTCAATATTAATTTGCCAGTTGCACTAGCAACTTGAATCCGCGTTTCATTGCAGACATTTAAGGTGATGGTGGTTTTTCTTCTTTTGTCTTAACGTCATCATCATCCATCAATATCTGATGCCCGTGTCCTTCCAGATCATCAAACTGTCCAGAACGTATTGCCCAAAATAATACAACGGCCAGTATTGCTACAAATACTAAGGATACAATGATAAGTAAGAATACTATTTCCATATTAATCTTTATTTAAGAATAATCAGCCGTGGTTATTTTGCTGGCATTGATGACGACAATCAATGAACTTAACGACATCCCCAGCGCAGCCATCCACGGTGTTATAAAACCAGCAATCGCAAAAGGTAAGGCGATAATGTTATACGCAAGGGCCCAGCTAAAATTCATTTGAATGGTGCGATTTGTTTTTGTGACAATCTTCAGCATTGTTTTGAGTGACTCTATCTTGTTATTCAATAGCAAAACATCAGCATTAAGTTTGGTGATGTCGCTTGCATCCGTCATGGCAATCGCCACATCCGCTTGTGCAAAAGCCGGCGCATCATTAATACCATCACCTATCATACATACTTGATGCCCTTGTTCTTGTAATTTAGCAATATTGTTTAATTTATCTTCAGGTTTCAATTCTGCCTGATGCTCATCAATACCAAGACTGTCGGCGACCCGTTCTACGATAAAGCGGTGATCACCACTCATTAATATGATTTTCTTTCCTTGTTGTTGCAGGTAATGAATTAATGTTTTGCTGTTATCACGCAGTTCATCATTGAAGTACAAGGTGGCTATTACACCGGTGCTATTAGCTAACATTATTTTTCTTAAAGATTCGGAAGCATCCTGTTGATGTATAGCGTTTGCTGAGCAGTGTTCATTAATGAATTGTTCCGTGCCGATAAACCAGCGACCTTCGATATCGCCGCTGATGCCTTGGCCGGGGAAATTCTCTATATTATTTGCATGGATTGTTTCAATGTTTTTTGACGCATTGACGATTGCTTTTGCCAGCGGATGTTCAGAGGCAGACTCAAGCGCCGTAGCGATTTGTAATACATTGTCTCTTTTAAAATTAGCGTCAGTGATTTCGATCTGTACGAGCTCTAGTTCACCTTGTGTCAGTGTTCCTGTCTTATCGAAAACAAAGCAATCTGATTTGGCGATTTTTTCTAGCGCATCATTATTAATCAAGGCAATACCATATTGCATCAATGTCGCGGCTGCAGATGAAAATGCAGTGGGTGTTGCAAGTGATAGGGCGCAGGGGCAACTGACCACAAGCACAGTAATGGTGATTGCCAACCATTGGTTTTGGTCTACTTGGTACCAATAGAGTGCGACAAGACTGGCGATGGTGAGTAAACAAAGGATAAAGACCGATACAACCTTATTTGCCAATAACACGGTCGCCGGTTTATTGCTGCTCGCCTTATCGATGATTCGAGATATATTGGAAAGCACAGTGTGTTCACCAATTTCACTTATTTTGATAAACAAAGGCGATTCAATATTAGTGCTGCCGCCAATCACGTGCATTCCTGCTGTTTTAGTGACCGGCATACTCTCACCGGTAATCAATGATTCATTGACCGATGAACGGCCTTCGTAGACCTCACCATCAACCGGAATAACTTCTCCGGGCTTTACCAACACTTGGTCTGAAACGGCTAAAGCATTTAATTCAACAATCTCCTGCTCGCCGTTGAGATGAATTTGTAGTGCAGTCAAAGGCAATACGGATGATACTTTGTCGAGATAAGCCGTCGACTTTCTTCGACTCATGAATTCAAAATAACGCCCGCCAAGGATCAAGAAAACAAACATAACGATAGAGTCATAATAGACATGACCTGTGTTTTGCAGGGTTGACCATAAGCTACTACAAAAGGCGATGGAAAGACCAAGGGCGATGGGCACGTCCATACCCGGGCGTTTGTTTTTAATATCTCTATAGGCGCCAACTAATAAGGGACGTCCCGAATAAAACAACACCGGCAGGGTGAGCATTAAACTGATCCAATGAAAGAAAATACGATATTGTTTTTCAATCCCAGAGGCAGAGGCTTCGCCAAAATAAAGTGCGACAGCAATCATCATGACTTGCATCCCAAACAGACCGGCAATACCGAGACGAATTAACTGTGACTTACGTTCATTGTCGTAAATCAATTCCCGTTGTTTATGGTTATACGGCTGCGCGCTATAGCCGAGCTGTGTAATGGCAGAGAGGATGTCGCTCAATGAGATAATAGATTCTTGCCAGCAGATTCGAGACCGTTGTGTGGAATAATTAACGCTCACGTGATTTATACCCGCTAAAGATGAAAGCCGAGATTCGATAAGCCAAACACATGCAGGACAACTAATCCCTTCGATGATTAACTTTGCTTCCTTGCTTGAATCATCGTTGACACTGACAAATTCGGTTTGAACTTGGGGGTTGTCGAAGATGGCGAGTTTTTTTAAGTCTTCTGGGATAAATTCATCTGGTTTTTGCGGCAGGCTGGTACGGTGTTGGTAATAATCAGCTAATCCAAACTCAAGAATCTGTTCCGCAACAGCTTTACAACCATAGCAACACATTTCACGTGATTGCTTATCAATTTCAACAATTAATTCAAGATCTTTCGGGACGGGTTCGCCGCAATGGAAGCAGTTTTCAGACATGGGGGCATTCTATCGAAAAAAAAGAGAGGGAAAGTAGATTATTTATTGCAACGCAATATTTCTTGATCTAGATCAAGAACTTCATTTCTGAATCTTGGATAATTCCTCCCAACAATAATAAAAAAATACTAATACAAAAGAATTCCGAATGAACTATCCAAATTTATTGCTGTTTGTTTTAAGTCTATCCCTATTTTTTACAGCAGCTTTCTTATTGTTATCAATAAGAAAGAATTTTATACATGGCCTGTCATTTCGTATTGAACTTATGCACAGGATCGAAGCGACTCGATTCGGAAAAATGCTGAGAAAGCATAATCTAGATCTGCAGAAATTAGTTCACACGCAGCCCCTCGCAGGTATTGAAAACCAACTTAGAAATTGCCAAGGCTGTGTAAAAACCACCGAGTGTGACCGAATTTTAGAAAAACCTGTTGTCAGTGAAAATGAGTTAGCGTTTTGTCCTAATCATTTATCTATCTTGTATCAGAATTAATAAATTAAACTGATTAACGACTGATTGATAGGCAAGTTAATGAAAAATGTTGCATTTTGCGACCGGAATATTCCCTGTTACTCTAGGTCATGATTTTTTAGTATTAAAAAGATGTATTAATTGAAAATAACCGATTATTTAGATTCTAGGAGCTATCTTTATGACCGATAACGGGACATACAATTACAAGGTAGTACGTCAGTTTGCAATTATGACGATAGTTTGGGGTATCGTCGGCATGACAGTCGGTTTAATCATTGCGGCACAATTAGCGTGGCCAGTGTTAAATTTTGACATTCCCTATTTGACCTTTGGTCGCTTACGCCCCTTACATACGAATGCGGTGATCTTTGCCTTTGGTGGTTCAGCACTCTTTGCCTCGTCATACTATATTGTGCAGCGCACGTGTCATGCACGTCTATGCAGTGATAAAATTGCCGCATTTACCTTCTGGGGTTGGCAATTAATAATTGTCTCTGCTGCAATAACATTTCCACTTGGTATCACCCAATCTAAAGAATATGCGGAACTCATTTGGCCTATCGATCTTTTGATTACAGTCGTCTGGGTGGCTTATGCCTATGTCTTTTTCGGGACGATTGTAAAAAGAAAAATAAAACATATCTACGTCGCAAACTGGTTTTTTGCAGCGTACATCATAACCATTGCCGTATTACATATCGTTAATAATCTGGCTATACCAACCAGCTTTCTTCATTCTTATTCAGCCTATGCCGGTGTTCAGGATGCCATGGTGCAATGGTGGTATGGACATAATGCGGTAGGGTTTTTTCTGACCGCCGGTTTCCTTGGCATGATGTACTATTTTGTACCTAAGTTGGCCGGAAGACCCGTGTATTCTTATCGATTATCTATCGTTCACTTTTGGGCGTTGACCTTTACCTATATCTGGGCAGGACCACATCATCTGCACTACACGGCATTGCCTGATTGGGCGCAATCTTTAGGTATGGTGATGTCGATCATACTTTTGGCACCCTCATGGGGTGGCATGATCAACGGCATGATGACCTTGTCCGGTGCTTGGCATAAATTACGTACCGATCCAGTCTTACGTATGATGATAGTTTCACTATCGTTTTACGGCATGTCTACCTTCGAAGGTCCGATGATGGCAATTAAAACGGTCAATGCGCTTTCGCACTATACGGACTGGACTATTGGACATGTACATTCTGGCGCACTCGGCTGGGTCGCATTCATAAGTCTCGGTTGTATGTACTACATGATTCCGCGGTTATACGGACGCATGATTTACAGTGTTAAATTAATCGAAGTCCATTTCTGGATATCAACCATAGGTATCGTGCTTTATATTGTTGCGATGTGGGTTGCCGGGATCATGCAAGGCTTGATGTGGCGCGCGGTTAATGACGATGGCACACTGACATACAGCTTTGTTGAGTCAGTTGAAGCCATGCATCCTTTCTACATCATACGTTTTCTGGGCGGGTTGTTATTCCTCCTCGGGACGTTGGTTATGGCCTATAACATCTGGAAAACAGTTGCTGGTAGCGAGCCTGTGACGGCAGCGATTCCAGAACCTGTTGGCGCACATTAAGGAGATAACAAGATGGCGTTACAGCACACACAAATAGAAAAAAACATTGGACTAATGATGTTCTTAATCATCTTGATGATTAGTATCGGCGGCATAGTGCAAATTGTTCCCTTGTTCTTTATGGAGTCAACCACTGAACCCGTAGAAGGACTGAAACCTTACTCAGCGTTACAACTCTCTGGACGAGATATTTATGTCAGTGAAGGCTGTTATTTATGTCATTCACAGATGATAAGACCTTTTCGTGCTGAGGTAGAACGTTATGGACATTACTCCTTAGCGGGGGAATTTGTTTATGACCGTCCATTTCAATGGGGTTCAAAACGTACCGGGCCAGACTTACATCGTGTCGGTGGTCGTTACAGTGACGAATGGCATCGAGTACATTTAACTAATCCACGCGATGTTGTCCCCGAATCGATTATGCCGGGGTATCCGTGGTTTGAAACCACGATGCTTGATGCCAGTAAGATCAAAACCAAAATGGAAGTGCTACGTACTTTAGGTGCACCTTATACGGATGATGAAATAGAAAAAGCACCCGCTGCAATTGAGGGTAAGACTCAAATGGATGCAATGATTGCTTATCTTCAGATATTAGGCACCTCTGTTAAAACGAGACGATGAGAAATTAAATGAGCTTACTATTTTCTATGTGGACGGTATTGGTAGCGATTGTTTTTTTAGGGATAGTCGTATGGGTATTTCTGGGTAATAAGGAAGAGTTTGATGAAGCAGCTCAAATTCCACTTGAAGAAACAGATGAACCTTTAATAGAAGAAGATTCAAGGGGGAAAACCCATGGCTGATTTTACAAGTGGATTTTGGACGTGGTTTATTAGTCTGACCACAATTGTAAGTATTATTGGAATTTTAATATTTCTCTTAAAGTGTTCCAAGAGAAGTCCAGATGAAGATCCTGACAATGTTAAAACGATGGGACATGTCTGGGATGGCGATCTTGAAGAGTATAATAATCCATTACCGACATGGTGGTTTTATTGGTTCATTCTTACGATTGTTTGGGCTGCTATTTATCTCGTTTTTTACCCTGGCTTGGGTTCTTACGCAGGCGTATTAGGCTGGACGCAGGTGAATCAATTAGAAGATGAAATGCAAGTGGCCGAAGAAAAGTACGGCCCGCTTTATCAACAATATTTAAATACTGACATAGTAGCGCTTGCTAAAGATGACGCAGCGCTAAAAGTTGGAGAACGTATTTATGCGAGTTATTGCACTACCTGTCATGGTTCCGACGCGCGTGGTGGTAGAGGCTTTCCAAACTTGCGTGATAATGATTGGCTCTATGGTGGCGAGCCTGAAAATATAAAAACAACATTATTGAACGGACGTCAGGGCGCGATGCCTGCTTGGGGTGAAATGTTCTCTACTGAACAAATATTTAACCTCACCAGCTACGTTGAACAACTAGCGGGCAGAGAGGTGGACAGTATGCTTGCCTCTAAAGGTGGCGATCTCTACAAAACGAATTGTGCTATGTGCCATGGTGCAGAGGGTAAGGGCAATCACATGTTTGGTGCGCCTAATTTAACGGATGATATTTGGCTTTATGGCGGTTCACAAAAGAAGATTACCGAAACGCTGTTAATTGGCAGAAATGGCAAGATGCCTCCGCATAAGGAATTCCTCGGGGAAGCTAAAATTCATGTTCTCACAGCCTACATTTATAGCCTAAGTAATAATTAATTAAATATGGAAACCTGGGATCGTGTGGGTTCGATGTCAGTCGCGCAGAGAATCGCGACTGTCCTCTGGTTATCTTTTTTAATGGCAGGTATCGCGACCGGGTGTTTTTTCTCTGTAATCGATCCTTTTGAATTACAGTACTGCGTTGATTTTCCCGATGTGAGCCGGACCGGCGCATATTCCATTGGTTTTTTCATGTTCTGGTTATTGACCTCATCATCCAGTTTATTAGCTGTATTTTTTGTTTACCCGACGAAAGGAAGAGCCGCTTCTGATAATCAGAATTCATAAGGAAATAATTTTAGTTCTCCATGCAACCTAATACTTCTGATAACAAGCCCACCACTACTAATTCAGCATCTAAAACTACTGAGCAGTCACTGTATGAAAAACGCGAGAAAATTTATCCGCGCGAGGTTCATGGTCGATTTGCAATCTTAAGAACGCTATCAGTTGTTGTCTTACTGGGTTTGTTTTTTATCTTGCCCTGGTTGGAAATGGGCGGACGACAAGTTGTTTTGTTTGATTTGCCCGCACGTAAGTTTCATGTATTTTGGTTGACATTCTGGCCGCAAGATTTTCTTCTGCTAGCATTCTTATTGATGCTCGCTGCATTTTCATTGTTTTTCTTTACCGCACTTGCCGGTCGTTTGTGGTGTGGTTATGCCTGCCCGCAGACGGTATGGACTGAAGTCTATTTATGGATCGAAAGAAAAGTAGAAGGCTCACGTATGAAACAGATACGACTTGATAAAGCAGGTTGGTCACTCGATAAAATATTACGTAAATCGATAAAGCATTTTATTTGGTTGTTAGTTGCTGGCGCAACGGCTGTGACCTACGTCTCTTACTTCAGCTCCGAAGAACTTTTAAGCCGCGACTTGTTTACGTTTCAACTGGGCGGCTGGGAATTTTTCTGGATTGCCTTCTTTACACTTACAACCTATATCAATGCAGGCTTTATGCGCGAGCAAGTTTGTAAGTACATGTGTCCCTATGCGCGTTTCCAGAGCGCGATGTTTGATAATGACACGCTGATTATTTCTTATGATGAAAAGCGTGGTGAGCCGCGTGGTTCCAGACGTTCAGACGTGCATACGGATTATAAAAAAGAAGCTTTGGGTGACTGTATCAACTGTACTATGTGCGTACAGGTCTGCCCGACCGGTATCGATATACGTGATGGACTGCAATACGAATGCATCGGCTGTTCGGCATGCATTGATGTCTGTGATGACGTCATGGATAAAATGAGTTATCCAAAAGGCCTCATTCGTTACACAACGCAGCATGCAATAGAAGGTAAACCTAGTCGCATATTACGTCCGCGTATTTTTATCTACTTTATAATACTGACACTATTTACATCGTTATTTATTGTTTATATTAGTCAGCGAACCTCTATTGGTCTGGATATTATTCGCGACAGAAATCAACTCTACCGCGAAACATCAGGTTTGATAGAAAATATATATACACTAAAGTTGATTAATAAGGCGGAACAAGATCGGACGTTTGATGTTAAAGCAGAAGGCATTGATGATCTCATCTTACTTGTTGATAAGAATACTATCCTAGTCGAAGCGGGTACAGTTTATGATTTACCCGTGCGCCTACGTGCGAAAGAAGAGAATCTCAACGGACGCAGCACAGAGATCCGTTTTATTCTTTCAGTGCCGGGCGATGATGATCTCTCCGTTACCGAAGTTGGAAAATTCCTGGGGCCAATACAATAATGCTAAATAACGATTCACAACAAGTACTACCTTGGTATAAAGAATATTACGTTTGGATGATTATATTTTTCCCTCTGCTGGCAGTGATAGGCGGCATTGTGACGACAATATTAGCGGTGCAATCAGACGACGGTTTAGTTGTCGATGATTACTATAAGCAAGGATTGGAAATAAACCGCACGCTAGAAAGAGATAAAGTAGCACTCGATTATAATCTTGATGCCGATATAAAATTGGATCAAGAACGGGAAGAAGTCTCTATCACACTGACGTCAGCATCAGGCTTTGTTTATCCCACAAATTTACCCGTTACTTTTTTGCATGCCACTCGTTCAGGCTTGGATAAAGAAGTGAATATGTTGTTAACGCAAGAAAATATTTATCGAGGCAATTTGTCTGTTTTAACGGCGGGTAAATGGTATGTCCATATCCAACGTGATGATTGGCGTTTAATAAAAACCATCACCGTCGATCTTTAACTGTAGTTATTTTATTCAGTTGTTTGTAAAGACTTTAACGCAGCAATGATTTGTTCGCTGTGTGTTTTCGGATCAACCTTTCGATAAAGCTTCGCAATCTTGCCCTCAGGCGAAATAATAAACGAATGGCGTTTCGCCTTACTGAGAGGTCCTAGCTTCCATGCTGCCCCATAAGATTCGGCTATTGTCGCATCCTTATCAGAAAGTAAGGCAAACGGTAAGCTGTACTTCTTTGTAAATTCAACATGACTGTCAACGTCATCCGTGCTCACGCCAACGACTTCCGCATTTAACTTGCGTATATGATAGATATCATCTCTAAAGTTGCACGCTTCTTTGGTGCAGCCTGGCGTATCGTCCTTCGGATAAAAATAAAGCACCAACCATTTGCCGGAATAATCAGAAAGCTGATGTCGTTTGTTGTCCTGATCAACTAACTCAAAAGCGGGCGCGACACTGTCAATTGACAGCTCAGCATGGGCGTTATATGTAAAAATCATGGTGCATATTAAAACAAAGATAGTGTTTAGGTATTTAATCATTTTTAGTGCGATTTTTCCTGTTTCTCAAAGCGTTTAGCATCGCTATTTGTTAAGCGAAATGGACTATAATTATAGTAGGACTAATGGTTGTGACAATGATGCCGATATAGGTTTAGCAGTACTAGAAAAGTAGTGTGTTTTATCTACATGCCAAACGGGATTGTCAGAATCAGAATTGACCCTCGACATAGTGCATCACACCACGTTCTAGAGACGATGAATGGCCCGCTGAAAGAGGCCAATGCGGCGTAGTGAACTATGGCTTACTTAGCTGTCTCAAAGGTGAGACAATTAAGTGCTTTTAGATAGTTAATTTTATTAAAACAAAGATTTAATATACTAAAATGTAATTAAAAAGAAGGGGTTTAGACGAAAGTATTCAGATATATATCGATAAAAGTGTGAACTACATCACACTTATTTGAGCTATGTATCTTAATATGTGTATTCCTTCACAATCAGGCAATAAATCGACAGTAATATCTATGTAATTAGTCAGTTAGGTATGATAATTGCGATATATAGCTCAATAATGACACTGAAGAGGAAGCTCGATATTTTAATTACATAAATATCAAGCACATAAGGTTTATGCTTAATTATATAAAACAAAGAATTCGTCACTTAAAACCGACAAGGCCAAAGCTCTTATACGACGGCGCGACCTCTGGTTATGCGCTGCCTAAAATGAGCGTGGCCGACTCTGTTCAAGCACTCGAGCCGCGGATCATGTTTGACGCTGCTGGCGTCGTTACCGGTGCAGAGGTAGCAGCTGATACAGTGGCAGAGGAGCAAGCAGAGCAAGCACTCACTAGCGATAACCTCGAAGCTCAGGCGGTCAGTCAGCAAGATAAAGAAGCAGATGAGATCATTGAAGCCCTGGCAGGTCTTGTTCCACCCGTAGACCGCAATGAAATTATTTTTATTGATAGCAATGTCGAAAATTACAGTGAATTAATTACCGGGATTGAAAGCAGTGCCGAACTGGTTTTTATTAATCGCGATCAGGATGGTATGCAACAGATCGCTGATGTGATGCGCCAACGCAGTGATGTCGATTCGGTTCACATCATTGCCCACAGCGATAGTGGCCAACTCCAGTTAGGTAATACCTTGCTGACACAAGAAAGCATGCAAGGTGGACATGCCGATGAATTAAGCACGATTAAAACATCACTTAGTGAAAACGCAGAGATACGCATTTACGGTGGTGAGTTTGGGCAAGGCGATCTCGGTCAGAATGCGGTTTCGGCACTCGCCGATTCGACCGGCGCTGATGTCGAAGACGCAGAAGATTTCGATGTCTTTGTTGATGTCGACACAGCAGATCAACGTCGTGAAATTATTTTTGTCGACGTCTCAGTAAAAGATTATCAATCCTTGATTAGCAGCATCGATAATCCTAATTCGCGAGTCATCTTGATCGACGGTGCACAAGATGGTCTTGAACAAATCGAACAAGCGCTGCAACAACAAGGTGAAGTTGATGCAATTCACCTTATCTCACATGGTAACGCCGGAGAGTTATATCTTGGTGCCAGTAAACTCGATGCTGCCAGCATGCAGGGCATGTATGCCGATGAATTGGCAACGATTAAAGGTCTCCTAAGTGAAAATGCAGACATCCTGATTTACGGTTGTAACTTTGGTGAAGGAGACGAAGGTGCGGCTGCTGCTGCAATGTTTGCCGATTTAACCGGCGCTGATATCGCTGCTAGCACTGATGCAACAGGCCATGCTTCTTTAGGCGGTGATTGGGACCTTGAATTACAGCACGGGTCGATAGAAACGGAATTAGCAATCAATACCGATGGTCAAGAGAATTGGCAAGGCAAACTCGAAGTCTTTATCTTAGATTTTGATGCTGTTGATATTGCTGTTCCTGCTGATGGCAGCAGCATCACCTACAATGTCGGTGGTGGTACGATACAAATTTCTTATACGGGTACTCAGACTAACGCTGGGTTTGGTCATCCAACGGCTGACCCAGTATTAGCTTCTGGTTATACAGGTGGTATAACCCCGGCACAAGATGCGCTACGTTTTTTAACTCAAAATGGCGGCTATGGTGTTCCTACTACTATCACGATAGATTTTACCGGACAACCTGGTGGCTCTGCCGATAATGTCGGCTTTTCTTTGTTTGATGTCGATAATTCAGAACGGCTGACGGTGACAGGTATGGCTGGCGGCGTTGCTATCGCGCCAACAAATATTGCAACGAGTGCATTCAATACTATTACCAGCACAGTAGGATTCGTAACACAGGTAGATGGAACAGGCGCTAATGCATCAGGTACGGAACCAGATGGTAATGTCTATGTTTACTTTAATACAACTGAAATTACATCGATCACATTAACCTATGCCGAAACAGTTAATGCCTATCTTGCCTTGCATGACATTACCTTTATTGAAGGCGAAATATTAGAGATTGATCTCGACAGTTCTGATTTAAATGAGACCGTTGATGATGACCTCGACTCTTTAACTTATACCGGTGTCTCGTCAGGTCTCATTCCATGGAATGGTGATTGGTTTGAGACTGATGGCAATGACACGGGTGATGATGCAACCACTGGCAATGTACAGGTGGTTGATGCGGGTGCTGGTGATGGCGAAATTCGACTTAATAACGCAGCCGCATTACACGAAACGAGTATTACGCGCGCGCTTGATTTAAGTGGTTATATTGGCTCGGAACTCACGTTTGACTACGGAACAGGGGGAACGCCCGTTGCTCCTATCGATACAGTGTCATTTGAAATATCGACCAATGGCGGCACTAACTGGACCACCCTCGAAACATTTACTGGAGCCGTGTCAGGTAGTGCAACAGTTGATATCGCTGGCTATGAATCCGCGGATAGTCAAATTCGTTTTCGTGTTGCTGGCGGTGGTAGCTACAATGCTGCTAGTGATTATTTCTTTGTTGATAATATTAAAATAGTTTCCTCCCCCAGTGATTATTTCAATCCCGTTGCCTATGTCGAAGGTGATACAACGGGGATACAAATATCAAATGTTAATGCATTAGATAACACCGGTGTCATTATCACCGATAACGACAGTACACAAATGTCGGCCGCAAAGATCACCATACAAAATTTTCAGACGGGTGATGAATTAGTCTTCACCAATATAGGTCCGTTGACGGGTGGCGGTACGATAACAGGAACCTACGCAGCCGGTGTGCTGGATCTAGATGTTGTTGGAGGCAATAGCCTTGCAACTATTGCAGAGATGCAAGCTGCAATAGAATCTATTTTATATAGAAGCACAAGTGAAAACCCAACTGTAGGTGACACTCAAACTAGTCGAACTATAGCGGTTGCTGTTTATGACGATGCTGCTGTTGCGCATGTGAGTAATGATGCTATTGCGACCATCAACATTCTTGGAATTAATGATGCGCCAACTATTACATTACCAGGCAGTGATATAACGGCAGTTCAAAACATTACTGAAAGTATTGATGGCACTGGCTTCACGATTGGTGATGTGGATGAAACAGCGTTAGGTGCCAGAATGACGTTAACGGTTGTCTCGGGCACGATCAATGTGACCGCAGGGACAGGTATAACGATAGTGAGTGGTGATGGCACGAATACCGTGGTCGTTACCGGCAGTATAGCCGATTTAAATAATCTGCTAACGGGCGCAAGCGGTGCGATAGATTACCTCACTACGTTGAATGTGAATGATAGTTTAACGGTAACGGTCAATGATCTGGGGAATTCGGGTACGGGTGGTTCACTGGAAGCAACCAACACAGTTGCAATTATTGTTAATACATTAGCACCGGCATTAGATCTGGATGATGCTAATGCAACAAGAAATTCTTCCAATACGTTTACTGAAGGTGGCGGCGCGGTTTCTATTGTTAATACGGATACAGAAATTTTAGATACGAATAGTGCCACTCTTCAATCAGCAACAATTACCTTAACCAATGTCCAGCCAGGTGATGTGCTTGCGGTGGGAACCTTACCCGCCGGAATCACGGCAACGGTATCGGGTGGCGGCACTATAGTTACATTAAGTGGCAATGCATCTTTGGATTTTTACGAAACAGCGCTTGAAGCAATTACGTTTAATAATGGTCTATCTACGCCTGATACCAGTTTACGTACGATTACAATTGTTGTTCAAGATGAGACGGGATTAGATTCGAATACCGCAACGACAAATATTACCGTTAATGCGGTTAATGATCCGCCTGTTATATCAGACGCGGGTTCAACGGTTGGCTTTGTTCAGGGTTCAACACCGGTTGTTATTGAAAGCAGCCTAACAATCACCGATGTCGACGATACTAATATTGAGTCAGCTACAGTTTCGATTGGTACAGGTTTTATCAGTGGTGAAGATATTCTGAAATTTACCGCAGCGAATGGCGTTTCCGGAAGTTATAACAACGGTACTGGTGTTCTAACCTTAAGCGGTAGCGCGACCCTCGCACAGTACGAAGCGGTACTCGAAACGGTTAGCTTTGATAACACCAATGATGCGACGACAAATTTTGGTGATCGTACCATTAACTGGCAAGTGAACGATGGTGATGCTAACTCAGCCACGATTACGAGTACGGTTACTGTAACCTCGGGCGCGATACCAACTGTGACAGATGCGCTCTCAACAATCACTTACACACAAAGTGATGCACCAACCGCTATTGATACCACTTTAACAGTACGTGATTTAGATGATACAAATCTTCAATCAGCCACAATTACTATTAGTGGTGGACTAGTTACAAGCGAAGATGTCTTAGGTTTTACCGCAACGTTACCTGTGGGCATGACCAGCAACTACAATTCAGCAACAGGTGTCTTATCCTTCGGTGGTAATTTTACGTTGGCCGAGTACGAAACAGTGCTTGAGTCTGTGACTTACGACAACACCAATGATACAGCTCCCACCAGTGGTAATCGTACGATTACTTGGGTGGTGAGTGATGGCACTAATAATTCTATCGGAACGACAAGTACGGTCAATGTTGTACAAACAAATGATGCACCGACATTAGTAGATGCCGGTGCAACAGCCACATTTACTGAGGGAGATCCGGCGGTCGTTATCGACAGCACCTTAACGATTGGTGATATCGATGATACTCATATTGAAACAGCAACTATCTCAATCACGGGTGGGTTTATTACAGGTCAAGATGTGTTGGACTTTTTTCCTGGCTCAACAGGGATTACCGGTAGTTACAATGCGACTACCGGTGTTTTGACTTTAACGGGTCCTGCAACGTTGGCCGATTTTGAATCGGTACTTGAAAGTGTCACCTACGACAATACCAATGACGATAATCCTACGGGCGGTAATCGTACGGTTACTTGGGTAATAAATGATGGTGATGATAATTCTGTTGCAACGACCAGTACCGTTAACGTTGTTTCCGTAAACGTTATACCGACTTTAGTTGCAACTACTGCAAGCGATACGTTAACGGAGAACTCTGACACTACCTCAGGAGCGGTCTTTAGTGCAGTCACAATTGACCCAGGTGAATCAGGCGACTTCATTAGCAGTGCGACCTTGACGATAGCCGGTGGTATTGCGAACACTGACACGTTAACGATAAACGGCACAGCGATTACGGGTTTGAGTAGTAATAGCACCGGATCGATTGGAACTCACAGTTACAGTTACGATGCCGGTACGGGCGTCGTCACAATAACCTTTGCCGGCAGCACGAATGCGGCAGCAGCGGAATTAGTCTTAGAGAACATAACCTACGGCATTGATGCGGCGGACAACAATCCGTCAACGACGGCACGTACCGTAACCTTGAACACGGTAACAGATAATGGTGGTGGTACTGATACCAACACCAATATTAACGAGACCGCAACAATTAGTGTTTCGGCAGTAAACGATGCGCCGATCGTTGATCTTAATGGTGGTACTGCCGGCGTAGATTACTCAGCAACATTTCAACAAGGCGATGCAGCCTTAGATATTGTTAATACCGGTGTCACAGTAACCGATGCTGACGATACAACATTAGATAGAATTAATATTATTTTTGCCGGCATACAAGATGGTGCTAATGAAGTATTAAAAATTGGTAGTGCAGCGGCATTCCCATTAGATACAACAATTGCACCGGGCACACCAGTCATGACGGTTGTTAACGGTGTTAATTATGACATTAGTTACGATAGTGGCACGGGTATTATTACGATAGATAGAACCGATAATACCGAGATGACTCTTGATGAGGCACAACGAGTTTTAGCTGCCTCGACTTATCAAAATACCTTGCCTGCAGCTTCATCAGGCGCACGAACCTTTGCTGTAACAGTCAACGATGGCGATGACAATAGTGTAGTTGCAACGAGCACTATAACTGTATCTGATCCGGAGATTACAGCATTGCCAGATTCGGCTACGACGGATGAAGACACAGCCATTTCAGTTAATGCAGCATCAGGCGTATTAGCAAACGATACTGATCTAAATCCATCTACTATAGTAACAAGTAACCTTGCTTTAAATTTTGATGCTGATCTTGATGATGCTGATGGAAGTCAATGGGATACTCAAACGGGTTCAGATGATTGGGCGTTGGGTTCAAATATCAGCACATCAACACCAACGACCAGTCTTCCTGGAATAACTTCAGCATTGTCTTTTAGTCCGGATGGTACTGTCAACGACGGCGCTACAATGGCAAGTTTCCAATCTCTGGCTAGTGGCAATGCTACAAATAATGATGCTAGTTTTGAGTTATGGATTAAGCCTACGGATCTTACAAGTACATCAGACGAAATAATTTTTGAGTCAGGTGGTGGTATAGATGGATTAGCTATTACGTTAAATGGAACATCACTAAATTTCATCACGCGTGATAATGGCGGGACAATAGTTGAAACTTCCGCAGACCTTACTGGCCTTACTGGTGACTTTATTCAAGTAGTAGGTGTTGTTGATTACACTACAACGAACGATTTATTGCTTTATGTAAATGGCACGCTGATAAGCCAGATCGATATGGGTGCTTTCAGTGATTGGGCAGGCGGTGATGGTTCGAGTTTAGGTGCAGATCGAGGCGGAACAGCCCTTGATGGTGTAGCAGGCAGAACACAAACAAGTTTCGATGGCGAAATTGCAAAGTTTCGATTTTACGGTTCAGCTTTGGACGCAGCTGAGGTTCAACAAAATTTTGATGCTATTGCCGGGAGTAGTTTAACAGTAACAGAAGTGAATGGCGTAGGCGCATCAGTTGGAAATCAAATAACACTGACGTCAGGCGCATTACTAACACTCAATGCTGATGGTAGTTATGACTATGATCCAAACGATCAGTTTGAAGGCCTGACACCAACCACAGACAGTTTTCAATACACAGTATCCGATGGCACTAATGAAACACAGGCTACCGTTACGATTACGGTTACTAATGTTAACGACGCGCCAACACTGGACCTTGATTTAAGTGCCGGCGGTAATAGTTTCGCAGCGACGTTTACCGAAGATGTGACAGGGGCGATCGAAATTGTAGACACTGATGTCACGATTGCGGATGTTGATGACACAAATATTGAATCAGCCACGATTACCTTAACCAATGTGCAAACAGATGATGTGTTTGCCATGACCGGCACGTTGCCTGCAGGTATTACAGTAGACGGGGCTTCAACAGCAACGAACATTATTTTAACGGGTAGCGCGACCTTGGCAGAGTACCAAACCGCCTTACGTCAAATTACGTTTAACAACACCAGTGACAACCCAAATACAACAGCACGTGTAATTAATATCGTTGTAAACGACGGTGATGATAATTCAAACACAGCAACAACTACTATAACAGTCGTTTCCACGAATGAAGCGCCAGTTAATACGGTACCTCTGGTTGCTCAAACGGTAAACGAAGATACGCTTCTAAATCTAACTGGCATCAGTGTTAACGATGTCGATGGTAATTTGGCAACAACACAACTAACCGTAACAGACGGTGATCTCAATGTGAGTCTCGCTGGTGGCGCGACCATTAGTGCCGGCGTTAATGGTAGTAGCACATTAACGTTGAGTGGAACACAAACGCAGATAAATGCAGCACTTTCGACGTTAACCTATCAAGGTGATTTGAATTTTAATGGTAGTGATACGTTAACAGTTTTATCAACTGATAGTGATGGTGTTCCGTTATCGGATACCGATACGGTAACGATTAATGTGACTGCTGTTAACGATGCGCCAGTCGTAGCTGCTCCAACAGGCTTATCAGCTCCGGACACAAACTCGATTAATGTTCATGGTACTGGTTTTACCGTTACTGATGTGGACGAAGCAGGTACAGGCGCAACACTGACATTGAATGTTGGTGAAGGCGCTATTAATGTGAGCGTCGGTGATTCCGGTGTAACAATTGATTCAGGAAATGGTGGAACAACGGTTGTTATTTCCGGCACAGTCGTAGAGGTTAATAATCTTTTAACTGGCGGTGGTACAGGAACGATTACTTATACAGCGTTAGCCTCACCAAGCGCCTCGACCGTATTTACCGTCACAGTAAACGATGAAGGTAATACCGGTACTGATCCAGGTACATCAGGTACAGCAACAACAGAAGAAGGTACCAATAACGTAACGATTAATTTGACTGCAAACGTTGCGCCGGTTAATACAGTACCGGGTGCGCAAACAGTCAATGAAGATACCTTATTAAATTTAACCGGTATTAGTGTAAATGATGCCGACGGTAACCTTGCGACGACGCAGTTAACGGTAACTAATGGCGACTTGAATGTAAGTCTGGCCGGTGGCGCAACGATTAGTAGCGGTGCTAATGACAGTAGCACTTTAACCTTGAGCGGCACACAAGCACAGATTAATGCGGCGCTCGCGACTTTGACTTATCAAGGCGATTTAAACTTTAACGGCACCGACACCTTAACCGTGCTCAGTACCGACAGTAACGGTACGCCGTTAAGCGACACCGACACGGTCGGTATTACTGTAACAGCAGTTGATGATCCGTTTGATGCGACTAATAATAGTTACGACACGCTTACTGATACTGCAGTAAGCGGTAATGTTATTACCGATGATACCGGTTCAGGTGTTGATACTGACCCGGATAGCACACCAATAACAGTTGACCCATCGCTAACATCAACACCAGCCAATGGTTCGGTCATAATGAACTCGGATGGGTCATATACCTATACACCTAATGCCGGTTTTACTGGAACGGATACGTTTACATATAGAGCAAGTACCCCAACTAATATTACTGGTCTGACGTATGAGTTTTATGATGGCGCCCCTGCAGGTTTGACTGTTGATAATATCCCAACATCAAGTCCTGATTTTACCGGTAGCGCAACAGATTTTGATGTTAATGGACTAGCAAATACATTAACTGGCAGCGGTGAAACATATAGTGTTCGTTACACAGGTTATATCAATATTACGACAACGGGTTTATATAACTTCAGCGCTGGCTCAGACGATGGTTCCAAAGTTTATATTGATGGTGTCGAATTAGTTGATAACGATGGTGATCATTCTTTTGGCACCGTTACCAGTGCTAATACAACGTTAACTGCTGGATTACACCGTATCATTATCGAATTCTATGAAAATAGGGGCGATGATTCTTTAGTAGTTCAATATAGTGGGGTAGACACTGGCGGCATAGATACTGATCATAGTAACGGCGGCGCTGATGTTGTGAATCTTGCTGGTTCTAGTGTTATTGTTGAAGGTTCAGATGATACAGCAATTGTCACCATCCGTGTTGGCGATGTTGATGCCGTTGCCGATACCGGTACTGTGACAGAAGATGGAACACTCACAACTTCTGGAAATGTATTATCAAATGATGTTGCTGTTCTTCCTTCAATAACACCAGGAAATCTCGTCTTGTCGTTTGATGTAGCCAATGATACCGATAACGATGGTGATTGGGATGACAACACTGGTTCGGATAACCGTAATTGGAATTATGACAATACGGAAATAAGTCGAACGGCTATAAGCAGTGCCTATGATGGTCTTGACGGTAATCAGTCATATACCTTCGATGGTAGTGGCGGTATGTTTGCTGCTAATTTGCAAGACGGCACAGATTACACGGAAAACTTTGATGCAACATTTGAAATCTGGTTAAAGATTGATTCAGGGATCACTCCGAGTGTATCGACTGGTGATTACCTGATTATGGAAAGTGGCGATAATGGCGATGGTTTCGCTATTTACTATACTGCAGACACCAATAGTATCAGCGTACGTTATGAGGATGATGATTCAAATGGAGAGGACGGCACCATCACCTATGATTTAGATAACTTTAACGGTGGTGCTGGACTGAATCCAACCACTGAATTTTTTCAAATCGCACTTACAATCGATGCGCCTGATAACGGTACAGGAGGTTTGGCGCTTTATATCAATGGCATAAATGTCATCGCTGAAATCAATTTTGGTAATAGTCCGGATGACTGGTCAACTGACGACAATTTTTTAGCATTGGGCGAAGCCGACAATGAAGTTGTACAAGGTGGATTACAAAATTTTGAAGGTGAAATATCAATATTTCGTTTTTACAGTGATGAATTAACTGGAACTGAAGTTCAGGCAAACTTTGACGCAATTGTAGGCAGTTCATTAACAGTAACAACGATTAGTCATAGTACCCAAGGCGCAGGTACTGTTGATGGAACTACAGCTAATAATGGTGATTACGGTTCGCTGATTATTAATACTGACGGTAGTTACACCTACACGTTAGATAATGTGAATACTGATGTTCAAGCCTTGGGTGTCGGCGATACATTAACTGAAACCTATACCTATACCGCTTCAGATGGTACAGAGACCGATACCACGACATTAACAATCACAATTGACGGCGCTAATGATGACCCTGTTATTAGCATAACGGGTGGCGACAGTGCAGCTGAAAGTTTAGCTGAAACTAATGCGGGTTTAAGTGTTAGTGATACATTAACAGTGACTGATATTGATCTAACTGATGATGTTACTGCAAGTGTCACAGGCGTAGTGGAGAGTGGTACCGCATCAGGTATTGCACCAGCGACATTACAAACCATGCTTAGTGTAACCAGTAATCTTGGAGCGGGTGAATCTACCGACAGTCTCGATTGGACCTTTAACTCTGGTAGCCAAGCATTTAATTACTTAGATGCTGGCGAAAGCTTGATCTTAACTTATACGGTTCAAGTAGCTGATGGTGAAGGTGGTACTGACACACAAGATATTGTGATTACGATTAATGGTACCGATGATGCGATTGTTGTCGGCGGTGTAACGACAGGTGCTGTAAATGAAGACGGTACATTAACTACGAGTGGTACGTTAACGGCGACAGATGCTGATACAAGTGACAACCCACTGAACTATACAGTCGTGACTAATGCAGCTGGCGGTAATGGTTATGGCGACTTCACTATCGATGCGTCAGGTAACTGGGATTACGATTTAAATAACGCCGCTGTACAGTTCCTGGATGCAGGGCAAACCGTAACCGACACTTATACATTTACGGTAACCAATCAAGACGGTGCGTTCGAAACGCAAACGGCAACAGTAACAATTACGGGCGCTGAAGATGCTCCTATATTAGGTGGCACAACAACTGGCAGCGTTACAGAAGGTGTTACAGCAACTACAAATGGCGCATTAACAATTACCGATGTTGATACAAACGACAATCCTATTAGTTACCCTGATCAAGGCAGTACACTTGGCGATAATAGTTACGGCAGTTTTGTTCTAACTTCAGGTACTTGGACATATACATTAAATGATGCTTTGCCTGCAGTGCAGGCATTAAATTTTGGTGACACGTTAACTGACACAATTACATACACAGCAACTGACGGAAGCACACAAGTAGTAACAGTAACAATTAATGGTCAAGACGATATTGATTTTTCTATTGACTCAACATCAAGCATTAGTGAAGAAGCAGGTGAAACAGCTACATTTACAATTACTGTTGGTGGACAAATTTCAACTGGTAACACAGCAAACATTGATATTGCTCCAAGCGGCACAGCGATCAGCGGCACCGACTACAACAACTTCATCACAGCGGTAAGCAATGCGGCATCAGCGACTACTGGCGTTAGTTTTGATGGCACCGACACACTTACGTTCAACGAAAATTTTATCGGCCCAACTCTTTCTTTCTCTGTTGACGCAACTGACGACTCAATTGCCGAAGGAACAGAAACAATCGTTGCTACATTGTCATCCGGAACATCAGCAAATGGTGATATAACGATCAGCACAGCTTCGACCACAACTAATATCACTGACATTGACCAGGCGGTGAATGTAACGCTGGCGGCAAGTCAAACCAGTATTAATGAAGAGAGCGGTACGACCTCTTTGACCTACACGGTGAACTTAGATAAGACCTTAAATGCGGGTAACACAGTGAGCGTGGTACTTGA
>JBDNFW010000053.1:0-27231 GCA_041689615.1 Gammaproteobacteria bacterium
CACCGTCAAAGCGATTTAGATCCACTGCAACAATATCAACGACCCAATGTTCCTGAACTTGATCCGGCTTTTCACGGATTAACTGAAGAAGATATGGATAAAACCTTTAATACAGGTTCTTTGTTTGCACCTGATGAAATCACGCTACGAGAGATTATCCATATTATTAAGACGACGTATTGTGGACACATTGGTGCGGAATATATGCACATCAATGAAACAGAACAAAAACGTTGGTTACAAAAACGGCTTGAAGAATCACTCGCTACACCTAATTACGATAAAGAGAAACGTATACGAATCCTTGATCGCGTTATTGATGCTAATGCATTAGAAGAATACCTGCATACAAAATATGTTGGCCAAAAGCGTTTCTCGGTAGAAGGTGGTGAATCATTAATTCCTTTACTCGATGAAATAATTCAGTCTGGCGGCGAACTGGACATAAAAGAGATTGTAATTGGCATGGCTCACCGTGGCCGACTTAATGTATTGGTCAATATCATTGGTAAAAAACCAAGTGAATTATTTGATGAATTTGAAGGTAAATCAATTGAGAATATTAAAGGATCGGGTGATGTAAAATATCACAAGGGCTATTCATCAGACATTAGTACTCCGGGGGGTAGCGTTCACTTAACACTGTCATTTAACCCTTCGCATCTTGAAATCATTGATCCTGTTGTTGAAGGATCTGTTAGAGCAAGACAAGACCGACGCATGGATCATTCACATAATGAAGTACTGCCTGTGTTGATTCATGGTGACGCCGCCTTTGCTGGACAAGGCGTTATTATGGAAACCTTTAATCTTTCTCAAACGAAAGGATATTCCACTGGTGGAACCGTCCATATTATTATTAACAACCAAATTGGTTTCACCACTAGTGACCCGCTTGATTCACGTTCATCACTTTATTGTACTGACGTTGCCAAAATGGTTCAGGCGCCTATTTTTCATGTTAATGGCGATGATCCGGAAGCCGTTGTTCTGGTCACCAAGATAGCTCTTGATTTTAGAATGGAATTTAACAAAGACGTTGTTATCGACATGGTCTGCTATAGAAAGCACGGGCATAGTGAAGCAGATGATCCTATGTCAACACAGCCGATCATGTATCAACATGTTCGTAAACATCCCGGCGTACGTAAATTACATACTGATAAATTAATTGCTGAATGTGTTGTTACGCAAGCAGACGTGGAACGTTTTGCCCATAATTATATAGATTCATTGGAAAGTAATTTGGGTGTTGCAGGTACACATGCTGAACATGCTAACCCGAAATACTTGATCGATTATTCTGATTTCGTAGGAACAAAATGGGATCAAGTAGTCGAAACAACAATGAGTGAAGCTGCCGTTGAAAAATTGACTAAAGCAATCACCACAATACCTGATGGCTTTAAGTTAAGCCCTGCTGTGAACAAGATAATTGAAAACCGCGTCAAAATGGGCAGCGGTGAAATTCCTATGGATTGGGGTTATGCAGAAACCATGGCCTACGCCTCTCTACTCGATGCGGGTTATCCTATCCGAGTATCAGGACAAGATAGCGGTCGAGGTACCTTTTTCCATCGTCATGCAGTGGTTCATAACATGAATGATGGAACAAAACATGTGCCTCTACAGCATGTAAAAAAAGGGCAGCCGAATTTCCTTGTGATTAATTCAACACTTTCAGAAGAAGCAGTACTTGCCTATGAGTATGGTTACAGTAGTGCTGAACCAAATTCTCTGGTTATATGGGAAGCGCAGTTTGGTGACTTTGCTAATGGCGCTCAAGTTGTGTTTGATCAATTCATCAGTTCTTGTGAATCCAAGTGGGGACGCTTTTGTGGCTTGACCGTACTCTTACCTCATAGTTATGATGGACAAGGACCTGAACATTCATCTGCAAGGCTTGAACGTTTTTTACAACTTTGTGCAGAAAAAAATATGCAAGTTTGTTTTCCAAGTACGCCTGCTCAAATGTTTCATATGTTACGCAGACAAATGCTGCGTCCATACAGAAAACCATTAATTGTAATGAGCCCAAAAAGTTTGTTACGAAGAAAGTTATCTGTATCTCCTATTGAAGATTTGATAAACGGACATTTCCATAATGTCATTGATGAACAGGATGAATTGAATAAAGATCAAATAACACGTTTATTACTTTGTAGTGGTAAAGTTTATTTTGATTTATTAGAACAAAGACGAGAAAGCGGTATTACTAATATTGCTATTGCTCGTATCGAACAACTATATCCATTTCCAAGAGATGATTTAAAAGCCGTCATCGACTCATACTCTAATCTTAAGGAAGTTGTTTGGGTACAGGAAGAACCGAAAAATCAGGGTAGCTGGTATTACATGCAATCAAGAGGCACAATGATTGGAGTCTTAAGTGATCAGCACACCTTTGGCTATGCCGGACGTTTTTATTCCGCATCGCCAGCAACCGGTTTAATGCCAGTTCACAATGCACAACAACAACAATTAATTTCTGATGCATTACAGCTTGATAAGCTCGAAGTAACCACTCATAAACGAAACGCGTAATTATTATAAGGAGAAGTATCGTGCTGATTGACGTCAAAGTTCCTGTCCTAGCAGAATCAGTCGCTGAAGCAACATTAATGACCTGGCAAAAGCGCGCCGGAGATCAAGTGAAGCGCGGTGACAATTTAATCGATATAGAAACCGATAAAGTTACTTTGGAAGTTTCCGCTTTAAATGATGGCGTGATTACCGAAATAATAAAAGACGATGGTGAAACTGTTCTAAGTGATGAAATCATTGCACGAATTGATACCGAAGCAAAAGCGGGTGCCGTTGAATCTGGCGAACCAAAACAACAATCTCTTCCTGAAATGGATACCAAGGCAGCAGAATTAAGTGAATCCGATTTACCAAAATTAAGCCCTGCTGTTCGAAACTTGATGGAAGAACATAAATTAAGCGCAAGTGATATTTCAACAACAGCAGAACGTATTACTAAAGAAGATGTGCTTCGACACATTGGTGGTGAAAATAAAAACATGGCCTCTATTCCAGAACAAAAAACAGAAACTGCTCCGGTTAAACCGGCTGCAGCACCCGCAGCCGTTGCTCCAGCACCAACACCTGCAGAAAAAGTTGAAACAAAGAGTAGTACTCCTAAAGCAGAAGCACCTGTTCCTGTTCTAACCAGTAGTACAGGCGACAGACCGGAAGAAAAAGTACCGATGACACGTCTGCGTAAACGTGTTGCTGAAAGATTACTGAGTGCACAACAAGAAAATGCGATCCTGACAACGTTCAATGAAGTAAACATGCAACCTGTTATGGATATTCGCAATCGTTATAAAGATGAATTTGAAAAAACGCACGGCGTTAAACTTGGCTTCATGTCTTTCTTTACACGTGTTGTTATTGAAGCTTTGAAAAAATTTCCTGTGATTAACGCTTCAGTCGATGGTGAAAACATTATTTATCACGGTTACTTTGATATCGGTATTGCTGTTAGTGCTCCCAAGGGTCTGGTCGTACCAATAGTCCGAGATGGCGACACACTATCTCTGGCAGAGATCGAAACTAAAATTAGAGCTTTGGGCGAAAAAGCCAGAGACGGAAAATTAACCATGGACGATTTAACAGGTGGTACATTTACTATCACTAATGGCGGCGTTTTCGGTTCACTGCTATCGACCCCAATACTAAATCCACCGCAAAGCGCAATATTAGGCATGCATTCCATTCAACAACGTCCCGTTGCAGAAAATGGCGAAGTTGTTATACGTCCAATGATGTATATTGCATTGTCTTATGACCATCGCATTATCGATGGACGTGAAGCAGTTCAATTCCTCGTGTCACTTAAACAACAGCTAGAAGATCCTGCACGTCTGCTATTACAGCTTTAATGACAACGGATTCTGAAAAGATTTTAAGGATTAAAAATGAAAAAATATGATGTTGTTGTTATCGGTGCTGGCCCAGGAGGCTATGTCGCAGCGATACGTTGCGCACAATTGGGATTAAGCACGGCCTGTGTAGAAAGCTGGATCAATGATGAAGAAAAACCGGCATTAGGCGGAACCTGTTTAAATGTTGGCTGCATTCCTTCGAAAGCATTGCTTGATTCTTCACATCATTTTTATCACATCAAGAATGAAGCTAGTGATCACGGTATTACTGTTAGCGGTGCAGCCATGGATGTCAATAAAATGGTGACGCGTAAAGCCAAGATTGTAAAAGCACTGACCATGGGGATTAGTGGTTTATTTAAAAAAAATAATATTGACTGGTTAAAAGGACAAGGAAAAATAATCAGTAATTCAGAAATTGAGATTTCACCAACACATGAAACTCACGATGAAAAAATAACTGTTGAAGCAAGCCACATCATTATTGCAACGGGTTCCGTACCAACAAAAATCCCCCCCGCTACTGTCGATAATAAATTAATTGTCGACTCAACCGGTGCACTCAAATTTAATGAGGTACCACGTCGACTTGGTGTAATTGGCGCAGGTGTAATTGGACTTGAACTTGGCAGTGTCTGGAACCGCTTGGGATCAGAAGTTACAGTACTTGAAGCTTTGCCTGATTTTCTTTCATCAGTCGATCGTCAGGTTTCTAAGGAAGCAGAAAAAGTCTTACGCAAGCAAGGAATGGACATTCGACTTGGGGCAAAAGTCACCGGTACGGGTAGTAACAATCGTGAAGTCACAGTTAATTTTGATGATGCCGAAGGCAAAAAACAAATTACGGTAGACAAATTAATTGTTGCAGTCGGACGTTCACCAAACACGAACGGATTAGGTGCTGAAGAATGCGGACTGGAACTTGATCAACGTGGTTTTATTGTTGTCGATGATCATTGTAAAACTAACCTGGAAAATGTATATGCTGTTGGTGATGTCGTCAGAGGCCCAATGCTGGCACATAAAGCATCGGAAGAAGGTGTCGCTATTGCTGAGAGAATCGCCGGCAAACCAGGACACATGAATTACGAGACAATCCCCTGGGTTATTTATATCTGGCCTGAAATTGCCTGGGTAGGCAAGACTGAAGAACAATTACAATCAGAAGGCATTGAATATCGCACAGGCAGCTTTCCCTTCATGGCAACAGGTCGCGCAAAAGCTATGGGAGAGGCTACCGGTTTTGTTAAAATTCTTGGAGATGCAAAAACTGATCGTGTATTAGGTATACATATCTTTGGTCCGAGCGCATCAGAATTAATTGCTGAAGCTGTCGTGACTATGGAATTTGATGGCAGCACCGAAGACCTTGCCCGAACCATACATGCACATCCTACGCTTTCAGAAGCAATGCATGAAGCTGCTTTGGGAGTAGATGGTCGAACTATCCACATATAAGCCTAGTTCGGAATTTATTTCGTTATTTCAAACAGTATGTGAGAGGGTTTTAAAAAAGAACACATCCTTGTGCGAATATTCAGTGTAACAAGAGGAGGTCATATACATACACTGTGTTTGCTAAAGGAGATACGGTCATTCAGTTCTACAAATAGAACCTTAGGGCTACCTATATCTCAGTTAATCTCTAGGTGGCGCAAGATAAACTTTTACTATTTTGTATACAATACCTAGTTTATTGATATATTGTTTCTATATAAGAAACAATAGAGATTTTGAGATGGATAAAGTAATCAGCATGCGGGTTTTCTCTGCTGTAGCCAAAAATGGTAGTTTTTCAGATGCAGCAAGAAAACTTTCCATATCCAAGGCCATGGCCTCCAAGCATGTACAAAATTTGGAGAACATTCTCGGTGTCAGACTGCTCAACAGAACCACTCGGAAGTTGAATTTGACTGATGTTGGCAGCGCCTACTATGAAAAAGTTGACGATATTCTTGCTGCTATTGATGAAACCGAATTATCCATCAGTCAACTTAACTCTGAACCGAAAGGAAAGTTGAAAATAATGGCGCAACCTTCGTTTGGTGCATTTCATCTATCTCGAGCCTTATCTGTCTACCTAAGAAAATATCCGGATGTCTCAACAGAAATTGAACTAAGTAATCGCACGCCTGATTTGGTAGAAGATGGAATAGATTTGGCTTTTTACGTCGGTGAATTAGCCGACTCTAGCTTTGTCGCGAGGAAAATTGCTTCTGCTAGAAGAGTTGTTTGCGCATCGCCCTATTATTTAAAACAAAATGGCACGCCACAAACTCCCGACGATTTACATAAGCACAATTGCATGATTTATGCGCCGAGAACAGTGCAAAACAAATGGGAATTTATTAGTAATAACGAAAAAATAAAAGTTAAAATTTCCGGTGATATACAGTGTAACGACGGTGACGCTTTACGTATTGCAGCAATTCAAGGTTGCGGCATTGCGCAACTACCCACTTATATGGTCGGACTGGATATTCAAGCGGGACGATTAAATGCATTGCTTGAAGAGTATGAACCTGAAAAATTACCGGTTTATGCTATTTATAATCACAGAAAATATCTCTCTGCTAAAATACAAACTTTTATTGAATTTATGTATGAACTTTATCAACCAGAAGCCTATTGGAATGAATGGACTTGATTTGAATCAAAGAAGTAAGCAATCTTAAATGTACTATATTTAATAATATAATAATGCCGAACTAGACATAGCCAATATACATCTGATACGATTCGCGTTTTTGTTGCGTTGCAACATTATTTCAAATAATACAAATTAGACGATATTTATAATTAATTTTTAGGGAGAAGCAAATATGGCAGACAACGTTGTTATTGTCGCAGCAGCGCGAACGGCGGTAGGAAATTTTGGTGGATCACTAGCTGATTTACCTGCACATACACTTGGCGCCGCGGTTATAGCCGAAGTTGTAAAACGTGCAGGAATTAAACCTGAACAAGTTGATGAAGTTATTTTAGGCCAAGTCTTAACTGCGGGCACCGGACAAAACCCGGCAAGACAGGCCGCTATTATTGCAGGCCTCCCAAATTCAGTTCCTAGTATGACGATTAACAAAGTTTGTGGGAGTGGCCTTAAAGCGATACACCTGGCTGCACAAGCTATTAAATGCGGTGATGCGGATATTATCATTGCCGGTGGACAAGAAAATATGAGCCTCTCCCCTCATGTCTTACCTAAATCAAGGAACGGACAAAAAATGGGTGACTGGAAAATGCAAGACTCCATGATAGTAGATGGTCTATGGGATGCGTTTAATGACTATCATATGGGTATTACTGCGGAAAATATTGCAAAACAGTATGGCATTACTAAAGAAGAACAGGATGAATTTGCCGCCGCATCACAACAAAAAACAGAAGCTGCCCAAGCTGCTGGAAAATTTGATGAAGAAATTGTTCCTATTGAAATACCACAACGTAAAGGCGACCCCATCATTTTTAATAAAGATGAATTTCCTCGCGCTGGAGTGACATCTGAAGGCCTGGCAAAAATGCGACCTGCTTTTGATAGAGAAGGTACCGTGACTGCAGCAAATGCTTCGGGTTTAAATGATGGTGCTGCTGCAGTTCTAGTCATGTCAGAAAGCATGGCAGAAGAATTAGGACTTGAACCTTTAGCAACAATCAAAGCCTATTCCAGCGCTGGTGTCGATCCAGCCATTATGGGTACTGGCCCAATTCCAGCCAGTAAGCTTTGTCTGAAAAAAGCAGGTTGGTCAATTGATGATCTTGATCTAGTTGAAGCTAATGAAGCTTTTGCAGCACAGGCTATATCGGTGAATCGTGATCTAGGTTGGGATACAAATAAAGTAAACGTAAATGGTGGTGCAATATCGATAGGACACCCAATCGGAGCATCAGGTTGCCGAATACTTGTTACACTACTCCATGAAATGAAACGCAGTAATGCGAAAAAGGGACTTGCCACTCTTTGTATTGGTGGTGGACAAGGTGTTGCACTAGCAGTTGAGAGGAATTAATAAATGACTAATTTAGAAGGTAAAGTTGCGTTGGTTACCGGCGGAACAGGCGGTATAGGCGCAGCTATTTGTTTAAATCTTGCCAAAGCAGGAGCCAAGGTTGCGACAAACTATCGGAATCAGGAAAAAGCAGAAAAATGGCAGGCAGAAGTTAAAAAACAAGGATTTGATATAAAAATCTATCAAGCTGATGTTTCTGATTACGAAGCCTGTGAGAAAATGACAGCTGAAATTGTATCTGTTCTCGGTCCAATCGATATTCTGGTGAATAATGCTGGTATTACACAAGACGGAATGTTCAAGAAAATGACCAAGGACAAGTGGGATGCGGTAATGAATATCAACTTAGATAGTTTATTCAATGTGACCAAACATGTCATTGAAAGCATGTCTGAAAAAGGTTGGGGTCGTATCGTTAATATTTCATCGATTAATGGGCAAAAAGGCCAACTCGGGCAAACCAACTACACTACTTCCAAAGCAGGAATGCACGGTTTCACCATGTCGCTTGCACAAGAAGTTGCCAGAAAAGGCGTTACGGTTAATACTGTTTCCCCTGGTTATATTGCTACTGACATGGTTATGGCTGTACCCGAAGAGATTCGTAACAACATTATTTCAGGTATTCCTGTTAATCGTCTTGGCACGCCGGAAGAAGTTGCAGCTATGGTAAGTTTTCTATGTTTAGATGAAGCAGGATTTACTACCGGTGCTGATTTTTCAATGAATGGCGGACAACATATGATGTAAACTGATGGTTTTTTAGTACGGGCATTAAGCTGGATTAAATTTACGCAGGACAAAACAATGGAAGAAAAACGCATAATTAAAAAATATCCAAATCGTCGTCTTTATGACACGGAAGAAAGCAAATACATTACGCTGGAGGATATTAAAAAATTAGTGATCAATAATAAGGAATTTATAGTCAAAGATGTAAAGTCGGAAGAAGATCTAACAAGAAGCATTCTTCTGCAAATTATCATAGAACAGGAAGATGACGGTGAACCGCTATTCACTACTCAAGCGCTGTCACATATCATTCGCTTTTATGGTGACTCGGTTCAGTCTGTCGCGGGTGATTATTTACAAAAAAGCATTAACCTGTTTGTTTCTCAACAAAAAGAATTACAAGAGCAACTCAAGTCTGCTGTCAGTACTAATCCAATTACGGCAATGACTGAATTAACCGAAAAAAATCTGGATACATGGAAAAAAATGCAGGAAAGTTTCTTTGAGAATGCAATGAAACCGGCTTTTTCAGCTACAAAAGACAAAGAAAAATAATATTATTAATGATTCTCTGTTAAATCAGTTAAACCTTCATCAACATTCCGCGACGCTTTCGCGGAATCATTTCGCATCAATTCAACATGAGCAAGATAATCTGCGCTGATATCTCCTGTAACGTATTCGCCGGTAAAACAAGAGGTATCAAACTTGGTAATAGCTTTATTTCCTCTTTGTGCTGATTCAATCAAATCTTCAATATCTTGATAAATTAACCAATCAGCACCAATTGTTTCAGCTACTTCCTCAACGGTACGATTGTAGGCAATGAGTTCAGAAGCTGTAGGCATATCAATACCGTAAACATTAGGGTAGCGAACTGGTGGTGCCGCAGAGGCAACGTAAACACGTTTTGCACCTGCTTCTCTTGCCATCTGTACAATTTCTCTTGAAGTCGTACCTCTGACTATAGAGTCATCAACAAGTAAAACATTTTTCCCCTTAAATTCCAGATCAATTGCGTTTAATTTTTGTCTTACTGATTTTTTACGAATACTTTGACCAGGCATAATAAAGGTTCGTGGAATGTATCTATTTTTAACAAAACCTTCCCTGTATTCAACGCCAAGATCATTTGCCAAAGGTAACGCCGCTGTACGACTTGAATCTGGAATTGGTATAACAACATCTATGTCATGGTCAGGGTTAAGTCTAAGAATTTTTTTGGCCAGTTTTTCGCCCATTCTTAAGCGTGCTTTATAAACTGAGATACCATCAATAATTGAATCTGGTCTAGCTAAATAAACATGTTCAAAAATACATGGACTGTTAACCGGATCATCAGCACATTGAAATGTATGTAGTTCGCCATCGACAGTGATAAATACGGCTTCGCCTGGTTCAATATCACGTATCAATTGAAATTCAAGTGAATCAATAGCGACACTCTCGGACGCAATAATAAACTCCGTACCGATATCCGTTTTACGTTCACCAAAAACAACAGGACGAATCCCATTTGGATCTCGAAAACCCAAAATCCCTACTCCAGTAATCATTGCTACTGCAGCATAACCACCTTTACAACGCTGGTGCAGTTTTTTAACTGCCTCAAAAATATCTTTTGCTTGCAAGTCATCTCGGGGTTTACCAATAGAATTTAATTCATTTGCCAGAATATTTAATAGAACTTCTGAATCCGAATTGGTGTTTATGTGACGAAGATCATCTCGCATAAGATCTTCTTTTAAGGTTTCAGCGTTAGTTAAATTGCCATTATGAGCAAGCGTAATGCCATAGGGTGAGTTGACATAGAAAGGTTGTGCTTCTGCTGAAGACTGACAACCTGCCGTAGGATAACGCACATGCCCTATTCCCATATTTCCTCTAAGGTTGAGCATATGTCGAGTATGAAATACATCTCTGACAAGCCCATTATCTTTCCTCAGATAAAGTTTACTTTCTTCGCAGGTCACCATACCTGCTGCATCTTGTCCGCGATGTTGAAGCACGGTCAAACCATCATAAATAGCCTGGTTAACCGGGTTTTTGGCAACTATTCCGATTATTCCGCACATAGTAATACTCTCGAAAAATCGTTATCCATTTTTTTCTGTCTGTTCATATGAATGATATTCAGTGACTGATTCTGGTAGAAAACGCGAACTCCACATACTAATACGTTCAAATGGTTCTGACAATTTAGATTCTTCCCACCAGAGTTCTTGAGGGAACGCGGTAAAGCCCGCTAAAAATACAATAACAGCAACAATAAGCCCGCCTAGTCCCATTCCAAAGAATAAACCCAGAATTCTATCTGCCGCCGTTAAACCCGTTTTACCTAATAATTTTACAATAAGAAAACTGATACCACTCATTATTAGCAAACTGATAATAAACAAAGCAATAAATGCCAGAACCACTCTCAGAATAGGTGTATCCACATGATTTTCCAATAAGGGAGAAAAATACGGAACCAGTTTTACAGAAAGTCCTAACGATATAGCCCAAGCCAAGAGCGAAAACAAAATATTAAGAAAGCCATAAAAAACACCCACTATCGATGGTAGCGCGATCAAACAAAGAATCACTATATCGGCTGTCGACATTTATAATTGCGACCTGTGTTATGAATCAGAAATCAAGGGTAATTTAAAACAATACCATCCAACTTCATTTTTGTTTTAATCTTTTTCAATAAAGCATCTGCATCAGCACGCAATATTTCAGGGCCAACTCTGACTCGGTAGTTTGTTTCGCCATTTTTCGTTAACGGCTCGACAAATGCCGGAAAGCCTACCTTTCTTAAACTCAAATTTAATTTATCCGCATTAACTTTACTTTCAAAACTACCCAATTGGACGACCCATGCAGTGAGTCCTACTGGTTTATCTTTTACTATTTTGTTCTCAAGCGGTTTCTTATCAACGTCTTGAGTATCATTATTCTTTTCGGTTTTTACAGGAACATTATTAGATTCCGCTGATATTTCTTTTTCGTTATCAATTACTGACTGACTATCACTTATGAGACCACTCATTGAGTTCTCATCTTCCATTGGCTTTAAGGAATCATTTATTAGAGGAATTAATTTAGAATTAAATTTTTCTGTCGGTAGATCAGGAATATTTGTTTTTGTTATTGATGATATATCAGTTGGACCAGTCAATAACATCGGAATGAATATGACAGCAATCACAACAAGTACTGCGGCTCCAACTAATCTTTCTTTTAAGCGTTGATGCATTCTATCATCCGGTTAAATGTCTAAGTGCAGCACCAACAGTTAAAAAGGAGCCTGTAATAACGATTCGATCTCCTGGTTTGGAAGATTGATTCAGCATTTCCAAAGCCTCTTCTACATTTTTAAATTCTGATACATTATCTTTAATACCTAAAACATCAAGATCAGACAATAATGTTTTTGCATCGCAGCCTCGCTCCTGAGAAAGTGTGACTATACTCCAGCTATCTGCAACTTCACTTAATACTTTTAAAACTTCCGGATGATCCTTGTCTTTTAACATTCCTACTAGTAGATGAGTTTGTCCTACGCACGGAATTTCTTTCAGATTAGCGACTAACATTTTTACTGATTGAGAGTTATGCGCAACATCCAGAATTTTTGCTACTTCGCCAGGAATAATTTGCATTCGACCATTAAGACGAAAACTATTTAATCCCTGCTTAATATCTTTCTCGCTGACCGGATATTCATGATGTATTTTATCCAATACCATTAACACACCCGCTGCATTTTGTAATTGAAAATCACAATATTGCATCGGTCTAGGTAAACCTTTTAAAGAAGATTCGTTTGAACTCCATGACCATGTATCGCAACTGGTCAATATTTGATAATCACGTCCCAACACTGACAAAGGCGTGCCTAATGCATCGGCGCAATCAAGCAAGCTTTGTGGAGGATTTGGATCCGAACAAATAGCTAATGCTTTGTTTCTGAAAATACCTGCTTTTTCGCGAGCGATACTTTCACGATTGTCACCAAGCCATTGTTGATGATCAATATCAATCGACGTAATCAAAGCAACATCGGCATCAAGTATATTGACCGCATCTAACCTGCCACCCAAACCAACTTCAAGAATAGCAAGCTCAACATTATGTTGTCGAAATAGATCCAGTGCTGCAAGTGTTCCGAATTCAAAATAGGTTAGTGAAATATCACCACGCGCTCTGTCAATTCGATCAAATGATTCACATAACTCGGCATCAGAAGCTTCTTCACCATTAATACAAATTCGTTCGTTATATTTAAGTAAATGCGGCGAGGTATAGCGACCCACTTTATAATTTGCATTACGAAGTATTTTATCCAACATAGTAATACTGGAACCCTTGCCATTGGTTCCGGCAACACTAATTACATTGTATGACGGCTTGAGCAAGCCCATATTATTAGCAACTCGGCGACAACGTTCCAAACCTAACTCTATGGCAGTGAAGTGCAAAGTCTCTTGCCACTTCAACCATTTTTCTAAAGAGTTAAATCGTAACTGACCAGTATCTTTGCCTGATTTTGAAATTGATTTAATCTTGCTAGTCATGGTTCTGTTGAAAACCAAATCAAACAGTTAATTTCTTTTGTGTCAAAAGAGACAACATATTACTGACTCTATCGCGTAACTCTCGACGATCTATGATCATATCGATGTCACCATTTTCTAGTAAAAATTCGCTACGCTGAAAACCTTCGGGTAATGTTTCTCTTACTGTTTGCTCTATCACTCGCGGTCCAGCAAAACCAATCAAGGCATTTGGCTCAGCAATATTAATATCACCCAAAGTTGCCAAGCTTGCGGAAACACCACCCATGGTTGGATCAGTCAAAACAGAAATATAAGGTAGTTTATTCTCTCGCAACACGCTCAATGCCGCCGCTGTCTTTGCCATTTGCATTAATGAAAATAAGGCCTCCTGCATTCTCGCGCCACCACTGGTTGAAAAACAAACTAACGGCGCATTTTTTTCAATAGCCACATCAACAGCACGGATAAATTTTTCACCAACGACAGAACCCATTGATCCACCCATGAAGTCGAATTCAAATGCACAGACCACAGTAGGCAAGCCTTTTAATTGACCAGACATAGCAATCAAGGCATCGTTTTCACCTGTCTTTTTTTGTGACTGAGTCAATCGGTCTTTGTAACGTTTACTATCCTTAAATTTTAAAATATCGACTGGCTTAATATCAGCAGCGATTTCTTCTCTATTTTCTTCATCAAGAAAGTTTTCAATACGGATGCGAGCGCCAATGCGCATGTGATGATTACATTTTGGACAAACTTCAAGATTTCTATCTAATTCGGCGCGATACAGTACGGCATTACAAGCTTCACATTTTGTCCAAATACCTTCTGGAACCGTACGCCGGGTATTAGCGTTGGTTTTGATACGCGAGGGTAATATTTTTTTAAACCAACTCATATTTAAACACTATCCAATGCAACACGTAAGGAGCCAATAAATGATGATATTTCTTTTTTCATATTTTCACTATTTTCAGAATGTTCCGCAATTCGTTCCACCAATGCACTTCCCACAACAACAGCGTCACTTATTCTGCCAACGGCCTCAGCAATTTGAGCGTTTCTAATACCAAAGCCAACGCCTATCGGCAGAGTCGTCTTAGCACGGATCTGATTCAATTTTTTATCTACCGCCTTAATATCCAGCTGATTACTGCCCGTCACACCTTTTAATGAAACATAATACAGGAAGCCAGAAGCAACTTCACAAATCTTGTCCAAACGTTCGTCATGCGTCGTTGGTGATATAAGGAATATCTGATCTAAGCCATATGGTTTCAATGCTGACATTAACTCTTCCGATTCTTCCGGAGGTAAATCGACTATGATCAAACCGTCTACACCGGCCTTTGCTGCTTTTTCTGCAAAACATTCATAACCCATCACTTCAATTGGATTCACATAGCCCATTAAAATGATTGGAGTTGAATTATTTTTTGTTCTGAATTCTTCGACGATATTGAACACATCATCCGTATTTGTACCTTTTGCCAAAGCGCGTTCACTTGCACGTTGAATGACCGGACCATCAGCCATGGGATCAGAAAATGGGACACCTAATTCAATGATATCCGCACCGGCCGAGACGATTTCATGCATTAAGCCTACGGTTAAATCAGGAGAGGGATCACCAGCTGTAATAAACGGGATAAGTGCTTTTTTATTATGCTCTTTTAACGCGTTGAAACACGCTTCAATTCTACTCATTATAATTTGCTAGCTGATTAAACAATGGAAAAAGTAATTTCGGAAAAATTTAAGGATAAAAACAATATTGGTTATCTGTTTATTCTTTCAAACCAAGCTTTAATTCGAGTAGTTCAATTGCCATATCTGGCATTTCTCTGTGATTTTTTGATTCGCTTGATAACAACCAACTATCAACTTCATCACGTTTAACCTTCAGCATTTCAGTAAGTGCCATACGATCTAATTCATGATCTAACATTATATCCATCAAGCGTTCACGATTATTCATAATCAGCTTCCCGTTTAGACTGTTATACCTTCAAGCGCAGCGACTGTATGAATATCCTTATCACCACGTCCTGATAAATTAGTAATAATTATCGCATCTTTATCCATTTCAGGTGCAAGTTTTGATGTATATGCCAAGGCATGACTTGATTCTAACGCCGGTATTATACCTTCAATTCGGGTCAATTCATGAAAGGCTTTTAGTGCCTCAACGTCAGTGACAGAAACATAATTAGCGCGTCCTACATCTTTCAACCAGGCATGCTCAGGTCCAACACCGGGATAATCCAGACCTGCTGAAATTGAGTGGGTTTCAATGATTTGACCATACTTATCTTCCATAAGATATGTGCGATTACCATGTAAAACACCAGGTTTACCTGCATTTAACGGCGCCGCATGACGACCTGTTTCTATTCCATCACCCGCAGCTTCGACCCCATAGATAGCAACAGCTTTATCATCCAGAAAAGCATAAAATAAACCTATCGCATTAGAACCACCACCAACACAGGCGACTAATGAATCAGGCAGTCGTCCTGTTTGTTCCTGACACTGTTCTCGCGCTTCGCGACCAACCACAGCATTAAAATCTCTAACCATTGCCGGATAAGGGTGAGGACCTGCAACCGTACCGATAATATAGAATGTATCATCGACATTCGTTACCCAATCCCGCATCGCTTCATTTAGAGCGTCTTTCAAGGTTTTTGAACCTGCTTCCACGGAAACAACTGTTGCTCCAAGCAATTTCATTCGATAAACATTTATTGCTTGTCTTTTAATATCTTCTGCGCCCATATAAACAACGCATTCCATACCATAACGAGCAGCGACTGTTGCAGTGGCAACGCCATGTTGTCCGGCACCTGTTTCAGCAATGACGCGCTTCTTACCCATTCTTTGCGCCAACAATGCCTGACCAACCGTATTATTAACCTTGTGTGCACCAGTATGATTCAAGTCCTCTCTTTTCAAGTAGACTTGCGCACCACCCATTTCTTCACTCCAACGCTTGGCATGATATAGCGGCGAAGGACGGCCGACAAAGTGCTTTAAATCAAACTCATACTCAGCAATAAAATCAGGGTCGATGATATATTTATTATAAGCTTGTTCAAGCTCTTCCAACGGCCCCATTAATGTCTCTGAGACAAAGCGGCCACCATAAGGTCCAAAATGACCACGCTTATCAGGCATCGATTTAAATGATTCAGTATCTGTATTTTTTATAATTTCAGGCATTCATAGCCTCACTAATAAAATTCTTAATTTTGACAGGATCTTTTATCCCTTTTTCAATCTCAACACCACCACTAACATCAACAGCATAAGGCCGCACCTGTGATATCGCACTTTTCACATTAGTTTCATCCAAACCACCCGCAAGAATAATAGGCTTGCTTAAATCTTTTGGAATAAGATTCCAGTCAAATGACAATCCAGTTCCGCCCGGAACACCTTTTACATACGTGTCTAACATTAGAGCACTCGCCGATGAATACGTTTCGCATTTTTCATACAAATTTATATCATCACTCATTCTGACCGCTTTAATATACGGTCTATTATATATAGCGCAAGCTTGTTCAGACTCTTGTCCATGAAATTGCAGAGTATCGATTGCCACACGATCCAAAACCTTTCGTACATAACTTTCATCAGCATCGACAAACAGACCAATAAAATTAATAAAAGGTGATGCATTTTTAATAATATACTCGGCTGAATTAATGGCAACATAACGCGGACTTTTTTCATAAAACACCAAGCCAATTGCATCTGCACCGGCATCAATAGCCAGTTTTGCATCTTCAAGATTTGTAATGCCACAGATTTTTATTCGAGTTCGATTCATACGTTTATATTTCTAATATTAATGGCTAAGACCAAGTTTATCCATCAATGTGTCAGGACTCGGAATTATATACTTTTCAGGATATTTAATATTGACCAGATATAAACCGTCAGGCGACGCCGTCACACCACCCGCCTTTCTGTCTTTTGCCGCAAGCACATCAGTAGCCCAACTTATCTCTTTTTTACCTTGTCCTACAGCCATTAATACACCTGCTATATTTCTGACCATATGATGAAGAAATGCATTTGCACATATTGTAATCAAAAAGCAGTCTCTCAATTTATTAATTTCCAATTTATGTATAGTACGAATAGGTGTATTAGCCTGGCAGGCAGCCGCCCTGAATGAACTAAAATCATGTTCACCAATTAAACACTGTGAAGCTTGTTGCATTCGTTCTAAATCAAGTTTTCGATATTCCCATGTTACTAAGCCATTAAGAATGGCGGGCCGAGCCTGCCGATTCAAAATGATATATTGATACGTTCTATTCTCAGCGCTGAATCTAGCATGAAAATCATCGTCAACATTTAATACCCAGGTAACAGCAATGTCATTAGGAAGTTTTGTATTAGTTCCCAATATCCATGCTTGTGGTTCCCGCTGTGATTTTGTTTCGAAGTGTACAACTTGTTGAAGAGCGTGAACGCCTGTATCCGTTCTGCCGGCACAGACAACTCGAATATTTTCATCTGCAATCTCTGAAAGAGCGGACTCAAGTACTTCTTGAATGGTTGGAGAGATATCCTGCTTTTGCCAGCCAAAATAATGACGACCAGCATATTCGATTCCCAGCGCAATTTTCATTCGTGACTGGCCGGATTTAATTTGATAAAAAATATGCTGGTTTTCTAGTCAGAAAATACTTCCGTGTTAATTAATTATATTGACTAAATCTGTCCCAGCAGATCTTCAGCTTGCTTACGTTGTTCATCATTACCTTCTGCCATAACTTCATCCAAAATAGCCTTAGCACTGTCCTGGTCACCTAATTCAACATAGGCTTTAGCAAGGTCTAACTTTGTAGCAATTTCATCTTCAGCACTTTGTTCTTCTGGTTGAGCTGCTCTTGGGACAAAGACTGTATGCTCATCGTCATCATCGTCTTCCGCAACAGAAGCAGCAAGAGCGCTTTTTGGAAGTTCAACAGTACCATCAAGATCAAACTCAGCCTCTTCTGGTTCATCAGGTGTATCATCATCAAGACTGAAATCAAAATCCACTTCAGGCGCATCTTTAGTAACAGTTTCAGGTTCAGGAACATCTTCTTCAATCGAAAGATCAAGTTCAATACCACCTTCATCTTCCTTCATATCAAAATCAAGTGATATATCGTCTTCTTCGCTTGCAGAGTCATCCATATCAAGCGACATCTCATCTTCTTCCATATCAAGCCTGATAGGCGCTTTGTCCTCATCTTCAAGTGAACCTAAATCTATTTCCAAACCACTATCATCAGATTCTGGTTCACTGACATCAAGTTCAATTTCGTTGCCTTCATCTAACGACATATCAAAATCAACAACATTATCGTCTTCAGTACTTTCCTCTGGAGCCTCTGCTTCATCAGTAGTACCCAAATCAAATTCTACTGTCTCATTAGTTTCAGCAGGTATATCAAATTCAATTTCATTTGATTCTGAGTCAGTTGTATTTGCAGTATCTATATCAAGCTCATCTTCAAGACCAAGTAAAGCAGAACTATCAGCACCGGCACTCGTTGCAGCAGTCACATCAAGTAGATCTTCTTCTGAATCAAGATCAAGGTTTGCTGCCGAAGTAACATCCAATAAGTCTTCACCGGAAGATTCTTCGCCCGATGTAAGGTCAAGCAGATCACTACCCCCGGTACCAGAGATATCTAATACTTCATCAGAACTAACTGGCTTAGCAGTTTCAGCTTCAGAATCAAGGTCATCTCCCATTCCTACTGCAGCAGTCACATCCAGTAGATCTTCACCTTCACTTGAACCAGTGATATCAAGCATTCCGTCATCATCTGAAGCACTTGCACCACCAATATCAAAATCTAAATCAGCAGCACTATCCCCTGCTTCGTCATCAGCAGTAACGTTGACAAATCCGCCTGTATTATCAGCCGCATCTTCTTCATCATCTGCACTGTCGCCTGCTTCAAATAACGCGCGGTTAGGTGACATTTCCTGCCACATTGCTGTAGCCATATTCCAATACTCGCCTTCACCACCTACTATATCGTGAAGTATTTTTGCTTCTTCCTCATAACTCTTCTTATTTCCAGAGGTATAAAATACTTCTAATAATTTAGTATGGTATTCAGGATTATCCGTATCACTGCTTATGACGTTACGTACAAACTCTTCAGCTTGATCGAATTGTTCAAATGCAAGATAAGTATTAACTTCTTGTAGAGGGTCTTCCTCTTCTTCTGGCTCTTCTGGAAGTTCTTCTGTTTCTTCAACCGCCATAAATTGAGTTTTTGCATCTTCATCCTCAAGATCAAGATCGAAATCGGCAGATTCTTCAGGCATCGCTGTTTCAGCTTCTGAACCAGGGAGTATCGTTACAGCCTCTGAATCAGGTAGGTCTTCACCGGTATCGCCCATATCGCCCGAATCAAAATCAGGAAATGCTTCTTCTGTCATTGCATCAATATGAAGCGTTTCAGCAGGCTCTTTTCTAAACTTTAACACCACAACAACGATGATTAAGACAACAATAAGTCCGACAATCGCCATTCCTATCATAGGGTTTCCAAGAACTAATTCTTTAATGGGCTGAAGATATTGATTAACCATCACCATAATTCCGGCAGAATCTGATTCTGGTTCGGTTTCAACTACCGCCATCATTTCTTCTTCGTCAGCTTCGGCAATTTCTTCCTCAGCTTCTACCATCATTTCTTCTTCGGCTTCGGCGACTTTTCCTTCAGCTTCTGCCATCATTTCTTCTTCGGCTTCTTCCATCTCAGCTTGAGCCTGCGCTGCTGCCATTTGCTCTTGAAGTGCTGCTAATTCATCATCTTTAAGTAATAACAAACGTTTCAGATCAGCAAGCAACGCTTCTGACTCTTGTACACGATCTTTAAGCTCAACATTTTCTTGTGTTAATACCTGAATCGTTTCTTGTGCTAACACCAATTCTTCACCAGAACCTGAATCAACACTCGAAACCTGTTCTGTCGCTTCACCTGCATCATCTGCTGAAAGAAGTTTTAACTCAGCGTCTGTGACAACTTCTTCCGAAGCCATTTCAACATCTGTAACAGCAGGGCTTGTTTCAGAAACGGAACTAACTTCAGGGCGCTCACTAACAGCGCTGGACAGATTCTCTCTAATATCACCCCAAGCGCTATATTGCGATTGAGCTTCTGCTAATGCTTCGGCATTAGAAAGCGCATTCATCTCGCTTTCATTTGGCGTACGAAGTATTTGACCGCGTTTTAAACCATTTATATTTTGGTTAATAAATGCATCCGGATTGGCTCTTAATAATGCCAACATCATTTGGTTAACGCTGACAGAAGTATCAGGCCGCATTTTTGATGCTATCGACCACAAGGTATCCGAACTTGCAATAGGACCATAATCACCAGCGGTATAACTTACGTTCGGCGTATACGTCGAACTTGGCTTAGCAGCAGAAGTAGAATTTGATTTTGCAAACTTTTCGTAAGCTTCGCCATAGATAACCTGATGGTCAGGATCATCCATGGTAACGGCGGCGGGCATTGAGCTTTCACTTTTAGCAACTTTAGCAAATTCACTGGAACGTGCATTCGGATCATATAAAGGGGGATCAAGTAAGACCGTATATTCACGGAACAAACGACCATTAGACCAACTTACTTCTACAAGAAAATTTAAAAAAGGCTCACGAACAGGATCCTGAGTATAAACACGTATGTAATCAGGACCGTCATCAACTGAACGGCGTAATTCAAATCTCAGTTTACTTAAGATAAAAGGACGGTCAACTTTTGCTCTGGCAAAGGCTTCGCTATCAGCCAGATTAATTTTTAAAGAATCAAGCTCATCTGCTGTTGGAGATAGCAACTGAATTCTTGCATCAAACGGTTCATTTAACGCTGAATTTAAATCAAGTTTGCCTAAGCCAAACGCATTAACTAACGTCGGAGTTAAAGCTAATAAAATGACAAAATAAAATATTCGTTTCATTGTTACTTCTTGTTCCTTGAATTCAATTACGTGGCGGATCTATCAAAAATGAATATTCACGAACAACATGACCATCAGACCAACCTATATCCAGAGTAAATTCTATTATTGGCTCCCTAATAGCATCATGAGTCGTTATTTTGAGAAAATTACCCTCGTCACTCTTTAACACTTCGTATTTCAACTGATAGCGTGAAACATTATTTTTAGCCGTATAACTCAATGAGATTTTAAGATCATCAAGTTCAGCGGCCTGATCTGTCAACAACCCGATTCTAACATCAAGTGATTGATTTAAATGAGATTTTAGCTCGGCCTCCGATAATGCCAGAGAGTAGCCTGTGACAGCATAAAAACTCAAACAAGCAATTGCTGTTAACTTAAATAATGTTTTGTAAATACCCATTAGTTTTAGCGCTATCTTATTGTTTTATATAGTAATAAAGATTAAATTACTATAAAAGCCTAAACTTTAAATAACAAAATTCCCCTTTATCTAACTCGATTTCAAGCACATTCGAACTTGCGAATGTGCTTTACATAATACCGATAACTATGGTTTATAAATAGCGTTTTACCAGAATTTCAGCGATTTGAACACTATTTAATGCCGCTCCTTTACGGACATTATCTGAAACAACCCACATGTTTAGTCCACGTGGATGCGAGATATCTTCGCGGATTCTTCCAACAAACACCGGATCTTTTCCAGCAGCTTCTGTCACTGCCGTGGGATAACCACCATCCTTGCGTTCATCAAGCAAAGTAATACCCGGCATTTCACCTAACAATTTTCTGGCAGTAGCAACGTCAATTTTCTCTTTAGTCTCGATATGAACCGCTTCCGAGTGACCATAAAACACGGGAACCCTGACTGCAGTTGGGTTAACCATAATTGATTCGTCTTCAAATATTTTTCTGGTTTCCCAAACCATTTTCATTTCTTCCTTGGTGTAGCCATTTTCCTGGAACACATCAATTTGCGGCAGCACATTGAAAGCAATCTGCTTCGGATAAACATTACATTCGACATCTTTTGCATTCAGTAAATCTGCTGTTTGTTTTGCAAGCTCTTCTATAGCTTCTTTACCAGTACCTGACACAGCTTGATAAGTACAAACATTGATTCGTTCAATACCAACAGCGTCATAGATTGGTTTTAAGGCAACCAACATTTGAATGGTTGAACAATTCGGATTTGCGATAATGCCTCTGTTCTTATAATCGGCAACAGCGTGAGGATTCACTTCTGACACCACTAAAGGAATATCATCATCGTAACGAAACTGCGATGTGTTATCGACAACTACGCATCCGGTTTCAACCGCTTTCGGCGCATAAATCGCTGACACAGACGCACCCGGAGAAAACAGTCCAATTTGGACTTTACTAAAATCAAACGTATCAAGATCTTCAACAATCAGTTGTTTATTTTTAAACTCAACACGCTTTCCGGCAGAACGACTGCTAGCCAGAGCATAAACTTTACCCACCGGAAAATTGCGTTGTTCCAATATAGACAACATCGTTTCGCCAACAGCACCTGTAGCACCCACTACCGCAACATCGTATTTTTTATCTGTCATGATACTTCTTCTAAATATTCAAAAAATTAACTAACAAGAGATGACAAGGCTTTAACAACCGCATCACCCATTTCATTCGTACCGACACAAGTCATACCTTCAGAATCTATGTCTTTTGTTCTTAAGCCATCAGTCAACACCTGACTTACCGCTTGCTCAATCTGAACTGCAATCTTCGCTTCTGAAAGCGAATATCGAAACAACATTGATAAAGACAAAATCGTTGCCAGAGGGTTCGCCACATTCTGGCCAGCAATATCAGGCGCTGAACCATGAATTGGTTCATACATACCTCTACCGTCACTCGCTAACGATGCTGAAGGCAGCATTCCAATAGAACCGGTTAACATCGAGGCTAAATCCGACAAAATATCACCAAACAAATTTGTTGTTACTAACACATCAAACTGCTTCGGATTACGTACCAGTTGCATCGCTGCGTTATCAACATACATATGCTGTAATCCAACATTCGGATAATCTTTAGCAATACCCGTCACCACTTCGCGCCATAATTCGGTCGCTTCTAATACATTCGCTTTATCTACCGAACAAAGTCGACCTTGACGTTTGCTTGCACTTTCAAACGCAACACGAGCAATACGTTCAATCTCGCTTTCACTATATACAAGGGTATTAAATCCTTGTCGTTGACCATCTTCGAGTTTTCTAATACCGCGTGGTTCACCAAAATAAATGCCTCCAGTCAGCTCTCGAACAATCATAATGTCGAGACCGCTAACAACGTCTTCTCTTAAAGTCGATGCGCTTGCTAATTGCGGGAATAAAACCGCTGGACGTAAATTAGCAAACAATCCTAATCCCGCACGAATAGCCAATAAGCCACGTTCAGGACGCAGTGAACGTTCAATCGTTTCCCATTTTGGACCGCCAACAGAACCTAATAATATTGCATCGGATTCCTTCGCTTTCGCCAAGGTTTCTTCTGGTAATGGCACGCCAACTTCATCAACAGCACAGCCTCCCAATAAACCATGTTCAAGCTCTAATTTGAGACCGCGTTCTTCGATCAAAAATGCCAGAACCTTTTCGGCCTGAGCAACAATTTCTGGTCCTATACCGTCACCGGGTAATATTAAGATTTTCTTAGCCACGTTCTGATAAATTCCAAATTAATATGTTTTAAACGGGCGCAAAGGATACATCAAAGAGCTTATCTCGCAATAAGAATCCATAAGAATCTATCGGTACATGTGACTAAACAGCTATTCAGAAGCGATATTGTGATTTTTTTCGTTTATTACACTTATCAAACCGGCAGAAATGATTAAAACGCCGCCAACATACTCAATATTCCTGACAATTTCATCTGTCAATAGCGCTGCGGAAACAGCGCCAGCAACGATTTCCAATAAGAAGATAACTGAAGAACGCTGTATAGGTAAATGAGTCACGCCGTATTGTGCTGCCCATGTCATAACTAACATACTAGGAAAGCCTATCAAGAAAACTAATGCGCCAGAATTGAATGTGATTTTTGGTACGGGTAATTGTGCAATCGATAAAGCACCTAGCGTCAACACAATCACTCCCAACCAACACGCTCCCATCTTCAAATTTATCGGCGTCGTACCCATTTTACGAATCACAATATTAGTTATCGCAAATGCCATACCTGCAGTAATTGCATAAAAATCAGCCAGACCTATGCCTTCCGCAATACTCATTTCAGGACGCCATAACATCAATGCACCACCGACCATGGCTAATGCCAGTGAACATATTCCAGTTCGCGTTAACTTCTCTTTCAGTATTAAAACAGCGAGCAAAATTGCCCAAATAGGTGACAGATAAAACAACAGCAACACACGAACAATTTCGCCTTCCAACACAGCTAATATAAAAGCCAGATTGGTCCAACCTGCAAAGAGCCCAATAAGAATATATTCGAGCTTATGTTTTAAAAATTCAGTGCGATTCTTCCAGCAAAATGGAACGTAAAAAAACATGACAACGCAATAAATAAACAAGCTGGACCACAAACCCGGAATTCCCATCTCTTCCAACAATCTGAGCGGATACCAAAACAAACCCCAAAGAACTGCGGCAACAACGCAAGCTAATGCTGGAAAATAATGGGTTGTTGGTTGGGATGACATTGTTGATAGCATATACTTAACTCGCCTACTTTCACCAACAAAATAAAAAGTACAACACATGAACAAAGGATTAAAAAATTTACATGCCTATCCATTTGAAAGGCTGACAAAGCTACTCGAAGGAACAACGGCTGCAAATAAATCAGCCATTAGCCTCGCCATTGGTGAGCCGAAACATCCGACACCCGATTTTATATTAGACGCATTAAAAGCAAATGCGGGTGATATCGCGTATTACCCAACAACGAAAGGCACTAACGAATTAAGAGATGCGATTGCGAATTGGTTATGCCAACGATTCAATCTTGATTCATCAACTATGAATGCTGATAGAAATGTATTGCCTGTAACCGGAACACGAGAAGCTTTATTTGCCATTGCGCAAACAGTTGTTGGCGAACAAACTGAAACACCTATTGTCATTTTACCGAATCCTTTTTATCAAATATATGAAGGCGCAGCATTGCTCGCAGGCGCCGAACCTTATTATTTAAACTGCACTGAAGAAAATAATTTCATTCCCGACTTTTCATCGGTACCGGAAAATATCTGGCAACGTTGTCAACTCATCTATTTATGTTCTCCCGGCAATCCAACCGGCGCTGTTGTAAATCAAGCGCATGTTAAACAACTTTTAAAACTAGCAGAGAAATACGATTTCATTATTGCCTCAGATGAATGTTATTCAGAAATTTATCTTAATGAAGAAAAACCGCCGATAGGATTACTTGAGTGCGCGAATAAATTAGGTAATAGCGAATACAAACGTTGTCTTGTTTTTCACAGTCTTTCGAAACGTTCGAATGTTCCCGGTTTGCGTTCAGGCTTTGTTGCTGGCGACAGTGAATTAATTGCGAGTTTTCTTAAATATCGAACTTATCACGGCTGTGCCATGCCTTTACATGTGCAAAAAGCCAGTATTGCTGCGTGGAATGATGAAACACATGTAAAAGAAAACCGTGATAAATACAGAGAAAAATTTAATCGATTTTGCGACATACTCAGCCCTGTTCTGGATTTAACGCCACCTTCAGCCAGTTTTTATCTCTGGCCAAAGCTACCAAAATCCGACACAGTCTTTGCAAGAAAACTGTATACAAGCGAGAATATCAAAGTATTACCCGGCTCATATCTGTCCCGCGACATAAACGACGTTAACCCCGGCGAAAACCGCATCCGAATCGCGCTAGTCGCAGAAGTTGAAGAATGCGTAGAAGCAGCAAACCGAATTAAAAAATTTATAGAAAATAATTAGGAAAAAAGACCCATGAGTGATTTAGAAAATTTAATAAATGACGCCTTTGATAACCGGGCAGAAATTGATGCCAGTGCAGACAATAAAGAACTGAAAGAAGCCGTTGAAAGCGTTATCTGGAAACTCGATAGCGGCGAGCTACGTGTTGCTGAAAAAGTCGATGGCGAATGGACTGTTAATCAATGGCTGAAAAAAGCGGTATTACTGTCATTCATCCTTGATAACAACGTTGTTATCCAGGGCGGCATCACAAACTATTACGATAAAATACCGAATAAATTTTATGGTTATACCAAAACTAATTTCATGGAAATGGGTGCGCGTGTTGTTCCAAACGCAGTCGTAAGACGCGGTAGCTTCATTGGTCAGAATGTTGTATTGATGCCGAGCTTTGTCAACATCGGTGCTTATGTTGATACCGGTACAATGGTTGATACTTGGGCATCAGTTGGTTCATGTGCACAAATTGGTAAGAACGTTCACCTATCCGGTGGCGTTGGTATCGGTGGCGTACTCGAACCTTTACAAGCCAATCCAACCATCATTGGTGATAATTGTTTCATCGGTGCACGTTCAGAAATTGTTGAAGGTGTTATCGTCGGCGACGGTGCGGTTATTTCAATGGGTGTCTACATTGGTCAAAGTACACGCATATATGATCGTGCGACTGGCGAAATTACTTACGGTTTCATCCCGCCCGGTTCTGTTGTTGTTTCAGGCAACCTACCTTCCAGTGATGGCAAATACAGTTTGTATTGTGCTGTTATTGTTAAGACTGTAGATGAGAAAACTTTATCTAAAGTAGGTATCAACGAAATACTTCGCGATCTATAAAGTATGTCCGTAACTTTATACGGCATAAAAAACTGCGATACAGTTAAGAAGGCACGGAAATGGTTAGACGCCAATTCCGTGCCTTACACCTTCCACGACTTCCGCGTTGATGGCATCAACAAAACCCTCGTTAATAAATTTATTAAACAAATCGATATTGAAACGCTAATCAATAAGCGCGGTACGACATGGCGTAAGCTTTCTGATGAAGAAAAAGACAATAAAACTAAAACGCAGGCTGTTGAATTAATAGTGGAGAACC
>JBDNFW010000054.1:0-2661 GCA_041689615.1 Gammaproteobacteria bacterium
ACAAAGCTTATCGCATACCGTAGGGCTACCGTAAAAGACTATAATAAGTTTCTCAGGAACTATATCCATTACGACCCGGTAAGCGAGTATATCGTTGGAGAAATCATCTATATGAACGGTAACTATTATTACAACGATAGTAATTATTCGTACAGGGTGAACAATGCCAGCGAACATATAATCAAGTCAGTGGAGAACAGCGAGCTTGACGGCATACCCATACATTTGGTGGGCATTGACAATGGTATATTCCTTCCTAGCCTGCAAGGGCCAAGGAACAGTATTTCCATGGAAATGTACCGTGATAGGCTAGAGGATTACCGAGCTTCCAAGGATTGGGAGAACTACTGGAACTTTAAGGACAGTGTTTTCGCTGATTTCAGCTACGGGTACTGTTTGACAGCGTACAAGGCGCAAGGTTCGACGTACACCAACGCATTTGTGGAGGCCAAGGACATATTGGCCGTAAAGAAGATAACGGCCAAGAGAAAATTACAGGCGTTATATACGGCTATAACCAGGGCGCGTGAAAACGTGTTCTTTATACAGTAAAAATGAACGATATACCTAGTGTATTTACCGCAACGGACCACAAGTCTACGTTTGTCCATAGGGAAAGCGTGGACAAGGTGTGCCTAGTGGATGCGGACTTTTTGAAATACTACGTCGTAAAGGACGTTTACGATTACATACAGAAGGGCAAGGACCCTATAGAACAGTATGGCCTAGATTATCTGGGCCATTTCGTGTTCAAAAGAATCGACGAGCTTATCGTATCAAGGTTCGATGCCAAGGCATACGTGTTCCTTTTTAGCGCAAGCTCCAAGAAAACATTCAGATATGCCCTTGCAGTTGAAAAAGAGTACAAAGGCAATAGGAAGGTATCGGACGATTATATGTACGATAGGAAGTTTCAGGACATGGCCGAGGTGGTGTCGGTGGTAAAGGAAAAGTACCAGTCCTTTGTAAAGCCCGACCTTGAGGCCGACGACCTGATATCCGTTCTACAGACCGAAAATACCTTTATCTACTCACAGGACAAAGACCTTAGAACGGTACCTGGATCACATTGGGACATCAAAACGAACAGACTTATTGAGGTGGACCCACAGGATGCCCTCAAATTTTTGATGTACCAGATGTGTGCGGGCGACAGTGCGGACAATATACCGGGGTTTCCCGGTATGGGCCCCGCAAAGACAAGTAAGTTCATGCAGGATTCCAAAGGGATAACATCATTGCCCAGCGAGGTGTTCTTGCTCTATATGAAAGAGTTCGGTATCAACGAGGGTATAGATAGGTTCTGCGAAAATTGGATGCTCCTTAAGATGCGTCCGGCAAGGGGAACCTATTTTTTATCCAAGTTGGAAACAGAGATCAATATTGTTAAACAATTAAGTGAATTAAAATGAGCAAAGAAGAAAAAGTACAGAAAGAGTCCACTGAAGAGGTGTTCACCATAGAGGTGTTGAGCAACGATGTAATCGATATGCTGGACGAAGGCATCAAAAAGGACGTAAAATATCTGGTAAAGAGCCTTGGTGCCACCGAGATGCAACCATTGAACCCGATAGTATTGGCGTTCCAGAACCTGTTGCCCTATAAGGAGCTACAGTACGACAAGGAGAACGACAATACCCAGGAGTACACCGACGCATGGAAGGAGATACGTTCCTTCAACGCCGAAATGAAGCGCACCAAGTCTACGCTGAAAAAGGACGTCGACAAGATAGGCAAGGCCATTATATCCGTTGAGAAGTCGTTTTTGAGCGCTTCCGACGAGATAATGGAAAAACTGCAGGAGAACTTCAAGGAGTACCTTGACGAGAAAGAGGCCAAGAAAGCAGAGGCACAGAAGAAAAAGGATGCCGCAATGGCCGAGAAGATAGAAAGCATCCAGACCGAAGCGGAAGAGGCCATGCAAAAGGCAATACTTATTAATGCCTATAACAAGGTCAAGTACGAGGTGTTGGAAGATTTTAAGCAAAAGCGCATATCGTCCATAGCCTTGCTTAACAAAACCGCGATCGAACAGGGCATACTTGATGTTAGGGAAATGAGGATGCCCCATATCGTAAAGACGTATGACGTTCTGGAAGAATGGGAAATTCTTGACGAAGAAAAGCAAATGGAGATGTCCGGAAAACTGAAGGACATAAAGCTGGATATCGTGAACGAGTACGAAAAAGGGCTTAAAGCATTGGCGGAACAGGCTTTTTTGGAGAATACCGAGAACCAGACAAAGGCCACTTGGAGAGGACCCGACGGACCTGCACCGGCAGATGATGAACCTTTCAGGAATTCGGTCAACGGTCCCGTGTCACCTCCTGCCGAAGTCTTTTCGATGGACGTCGAGAAGAACAATGCACTGGTTGGCGCGTTACAGGAGTACGTCAAGTATTACAACAACCTTATAACGGTCAACAGCGGTATATTGCCGTTCAAGACCAAGGCAAGGATCATGAGCGTCGTGGACGGTATCCGGGACGTAATGGAAAACGTGGATAAATTAAATAAACTATAATTATGATACAGCTTAAATACCCTCCGATGCACAAGCTATTGGAAAAGAACATTGCGAACTATGAAGAGGAGGACCCGAAGAACGGTGTCATAGTCCTGAACAGGCATGCCGTAGCGATCAACAACCACAGCATAGTC
>JBDNFW010000055.1:0-16068 GCA_041689615.1 Gammaproteobacteria bacterium
CCCTCATTATAAAACCCGTAACATTTGCATTAACACGCATTAAAGCACCGTTATATGAGCTACTTGTCAGCAATATACCATTTTGGGAAGTTTGTCCTGCGATATAAATAGGTTTAGTATTTGAAGGACTTATATCTCCTAAATTCAAAGCAATAGTTCCACTCAATCCATTAAATACTATAATTCTACTATCAAAAGCAACTGGTATCGTACTTTCACAAGCATCCCTAAAACTTCCCACACCACTATTCGCAAGATTGGTTACTATGTAAACTTCATAATTTGAAGGAAAACCCCAATCAGCACCCCAACCTACTGCGCCGGGAATAACTTGCGAATAAGAAACAAAGGAAATTAATAAAAATATTAAGTATTTCATTTAGTTTATGGTTACCGTTATGTTATCCAAATCCACTGAATCGTTTACATCTCCAGATGATGTTGTATACACCCTAAATGCGGGAGAATTGATACTTGCCGTACCAGTCCAAGTATACATAAAAAAACCACCAGTACTCGTTAAATTAGTAACAGAACTAGTTACCCAACCGCTACTAGAATGCATTCCAGCTACCCAGTTTGTACCTTGTGTTGAGGATTCATCTAAATAAGCTGTTACAGTAACATTTTGTCCACTCAAAACTCCGTTTAGGGTTAATTCAGCACGGTTAGATTCATTATCTATACCACCTGTTTTTGTTGCTCGTAGGGAACGTATTCCATTTTGAGGGTTTAGGATAGTGCTAGTCCAAGTTATTTTTCCATCGGAAACAAGAGTTCCTGCTGTCCCATCAACCTCATGAGGAATTGCGGTTGCTGCATTATCTTGAAAAAAAAATGGACCTCTTGACACATAAGCTTCCCAGTTCCCTATCGGTCTATAACCAAAAGTAGATGCTTGTTTTGTTAGGGTAATTGGATTTATATTGTCGACCGTTGCAAACTCGATACCGTTCAAAGCTGCATCTATGTCTACTTGTATCTTACCCGTGCTGTATTGCCAAAGTTGTAGTTTCTGCCCTACAGTCGCAATATCCGTACTTAAATTTACGGTTATGTCTGTTACACCTTCGTAATAGAACAACTTTCTACCACTAGTGAAATCTGCAGCTGTAAAAGTATATCCGTCTGTTATTGGCGCAAAAGTAAAAACGTCGTTATTTATGCCTCCACTAGTAGCGACCACTTCATCTATTGCGGTCTGCACATTGGTTGCCGTCAGTCCGCTTGTTGTATTGTCGTAGGTCGTTGATGAAGCCGTCCTTGCTCCAATTAGAGCCGCCTTTGAGGTCGTAGTTCCATCCGCTACCAATATGTCGTCTGAAGTTGCCCCTCCTATTTTATAGGCAGACGCAAATACATCTAATCCGTTACCTATAGAAAAGGTATTACTAGTAATTGAAAGGGCAGCAGGACCAGAAGTCCTTGAAATCGTAAAATTATAGCTATCTAATTGTATATTCCTATTCCCTGTTAAAGTTAAATCTGTATTACCTATGTTAGTATCTGCACCACCAGCTTCATCCCTCACCTCTTGTATAGCTAATTGGACATTGGTTGATGCTATCGAGCCGTTGGGAGTGAAAGGTACTTCCGCTGCTGTTTGGTCGTCGGTTCCTGCTGATAATACTTGCGCATCGACATAAGCCTTGTCCGTTAGATCATTCGCATCTGTTGGGGAGCCGTCTAAATTTATAGTCTTAAAATTACCTATAAAAGAACCACTACCCAACGAACTTTCTTTCTCAAATCTTAATTTGTTAGGTGCAGCGTTGTTTGCTCTAATTCGCATAGCGGAAACCTCGGCAGCACTAGGTGCTATTTCAAAAAATTTTGACTTTATATTGCTAACCCCTAATATGTTTAAATTTGCAGCGTCATTACCTGCAGTCAAAACTTCTGCTAATGTTTGGTCGTCGGTTCCAACAATCCCGCTTAAATCTACAGTACGTAGCGCATCGTTTTCTATTTGAAAATTAAGCACCGGGCCTACCATTTCAAAAGTTGTTACTTTTTGTCTATCAGCGCCTAACCTAACATTCGTTTGAGAATATCCCAATGAAAAAAACAGAAAAGTAATTGTTAATATTATTTGATTTTTCATAGCTTAATATTGTTCTATTTTAATGGTTCCGTTTAACATCCCGTCCTGTACAGTAGTACCGTTAAGAATTACGATTTGTATATAAGTTCCGGCATATGCTACTTTTGCCGATATATTATTTCCAAGACCGTTCTGTTGTGTAAAAACCACATGGGTCGCAGATGGATTGTAGCTGGCGGGAACATTGGGCGTTACCCTATATATTCCGGAACTTTGTCTTGACCAGGTCCAACCGGAAGTATCGTTGAACAAAATCGCAGCTGAAGGTGCGGAAGTAGAATTTTGGGTAACACGGGCTACATAACTGGTAAAAGGTTTTGGATTCGGGATCCAGGTAAAAGCATCACTTCCCGTATATGAAAGAACCCATCCCGGTTGAGGGAAATTTGTTTCAATGATCTTGCTTATATCTATTGAATTGTCCGCAATATCGTCTTTTGTGACAGTTTCAAAAGCTATCTTATCACTGGTTATCGCGTTAGGAACAATTTTAATTGATGTAATTGATCCGGAAGTTAATTCTGTTGAGCCTATCGTTTCGGGTATAATCTTTGTTCCGCTCAAAGATGCGGTTAACACTTTGGTTCCGGAAAGAGTGTTCGTGATTATTTTTGCTCCGTTTATACTGTTGTCCGCGGGACTAAAAACAAGATCAATGGTACCGTCCGTATCTTGATAGGTCGCCGTAATACCTGTTTCGGTATTTCCGGAGAACATTCCCCCCGATATATCCTGTACTTCTTCAGTCGACAATTTTGTATCAATGGTATGAGCTCCGGTACTGTATCCGTTGTTGGAAACAAAGTTATCCACTTGAAGCTCGGTCAGTTGAGTATTAGTATCTACAGTATGATTGCCTACCGAATAATTTTTAGAGTTTAAATAAGCGCCTATGTTAAAAGTTGGATCTGTTTGATTTAATACGCTAAAAGTAAGAACGCCCAGGCTTTCTGTTACTCCTGTAAGATAATCGTTTCCATCACCTGCGCCACCAGCTCCGTCGTCAGTAAAAGTGGTAAAAATATCGGGAAGTCCATTTCTTGTAAGTGTAATTGTTTTTGTAGAAACGCCCGTAACTCCTATTCCCGTAACAAATCCGTCGGTACCTGCAGATCCTCCGGCATCGGTAGCTAGTTCAAAAGTAAATCCCCCTGCGGGAGTATAATTATCCAATTCCGCATTAGTACCTGCTGCAAAATCAAAAGAAGGTACAGGAGAATTTGCGTCGATATGATTTGTTCCACCGCCCGTTGAGTTTATTACGTAAGGGGTTAAAACTTGTCCGTTCCCGGTAACGGAAATATTGGTTCCAGCGTTTATTTTAGTTTCCGATCCGCTGGCCCTACCGGCATCAACGTATATTTTAGTAGTTGCGTCTTGGTTTGCAACAGGGTCCGCAAGGTTTATTATTTTTCCCAATATTCCCATATCTATATTATTACTACCGGTACTTAGATCATTGGTCATGGCCCTTGTTCCGTCCGTACGCAAAGCATTAAGATCGTTGTGGGCAAGATCGGTAATCTGTGATTCGGTAATAGCTAATAAACCTTCATGCTGTTTGACCGCGGTCAAAGGTACGTTTGCATCGGGAATATTGGCCCAAGTGACGCCAGCGGTAAGGTCGTTTGCCTCGCTTCCCGAAGCTGTTACCACTAAATCGCCAGAACCTAAAATATCAAGACCATTGATAGTCCTGATGTTTGTTGCCGATACAAGGTTGTTTTGTTTGGCATCAAGAGCGGCTTGTAGGTCGGCTTGGTTAGAAAGAGTACCTATAATAGAGCCCCATGCCCCTCCGCCACCAAGAGTGCTTAAATCGACCGTATTGCCTCCCGCTCCCGATATTGTAAGATTCGGTCCCGTAAGAATCAAGTTTTGATTAATCAAGGATAAGGGTATCTTGCTTACTACCCTATTGCCGTCCGTGGCCAAAATAGTGTCCGTTTCTATCAACGTTCCCATTAAAGGTCGTATTCTTTGGAATATGTCCTGTACAGGTTCTTGTGAATAGGAAAGCACCGTTGTAAACAGTGCTAAAAAAAATACGATTTGGTTTTTCATTTTATTATATGTTTTCAGGATTGAACTGGTCTATTTTTTTCCAACTGGATTCGTCCGTTACCGCCCCGCCCAAGTATATTCTTTTACCGAACTTGTCCAAAGCAAAAAAACCTTCGGCTATATCCAAGGATTCTAAGTATTGATTGTTAGGATTGTTGTTTGGATGCTTGAATATTAGCAAAGGATTGGCTATCGGCGTATTGGCGGCGGTTCCTATAATCTCCGCCACAAAGTTGAAGTGCCTGTTGGAATAATCTATGTTCTCGGTAATGGAATTGGCGGGATATTTAAAATTAGTAGAAAGTACCCCGTTTCCATTAACCCCTACATCTTTCCATACAAAATAGGTTCCAGTTTCAACACATAGCACTTTCATGTACTCATAGTACTGAAAAGCTTTATAATCGGAGACTCCTAGATTTCTCATTTCGGTCAGGGTCGCAAAAAAAGTCTTAGCGTCAAGCGGCAATTGATTTGCTACAAAAAGGCTTTTTGCAATGTTTTCGAACGCCATATTAACTGTCTTTTAGTTTAAAGAAAATATTTGAATGCGAGTAATAGGTTTTTGAAATAAATATTTCAAGGTCAAGTACGTTATTATAATGTCGATCAAAAACAAGATCGGTAACGTCCGAATTAAATGTATCGTATATTTTATACTTTCCTTCGGGCGTTCCCTGGATCGCAAAACCTATTCGGCCCACTTTGTTATAGGGAACTATCTGCCCCTCTTTGAAAACGTCCAGACCGTAAATGTCAGTAGTGTTCAAAAACAATTGGGAAATACTTGGAGCTTCCCCGATATCCAACGTAAGGCCATCATATTGCCAGGCATAAACTTTTATATCCAATTCTATCTCTTTCAAAACGCATGTCTCTTTAGCTTCCAGTACGGCCGAATTCGCTCCAAAACCCCTAGGGTAGTATATAATGGCGTCCTTGGTACTGAAATTGATTATTGTACTTAATATTTCCCAATCCTCTAGGTTCTGTGGCATAGCTTCTTCCCCAATAGCGCCATCCCTTTGGTCTTTCCAGTCCTGCTCATAATCCTTCATAATCCTACGGCCGTACCTGTTAGGTTCTAAGAACGTTTTAGCGCCGAAAAGCTTCCATATGATATAGGAGACCAAAGCTTCGGTATGGTTTCTTATACAGGCTGGATTGCCTTCTCCGTCATGCATTATACCGTAGTAATAAAGCTGAAGGTTTGTTGCGGAAGAATAATTGTTATGGAACTGTATCTTGTTACCGTACTGGTTATAGACGTAGTTGTTCAAGAGTTCGCCGTCAACGAAAATGTCCTGTATTTCAAGACAGTCCGATGGAAGGTTAAGAAACTTTCCTGACCAGTTGGTAATGTCCTTTGTGTACTTTATGGTCTTGTAGACCCTTGCGCTATTGTACCCAAGTTTTTGTTGTGCCCGGAATATCCATCTACGGATCTTTTCACGGGCGTTGGAAAGGTTGGTGATACCGGTATCGTCCTTTACGTTCTCCAGTATTTCGTCAAATGGTATCAAGGTGCTTATCATCCTACGAATATTTGCTTGAGTTTACTCTTTCTTTTGAATTCGGGATCGTTGATAGGCAATGCTAAGATATCGTTTTTTTTCTTAGCTTCATCTTCTTTATTACTGACCGGACGATTTCCCCTTGGCTGTTTTAGCATAAGCACATACGCTAAAGTGCTTTCATCGGGCATATTGTACCAAAGCCATTTTATGATTATTTTTTTCATGTATCTGGCTCTGGTAAGCTGTAAGGCTCCCGAAAAAGGAAAATATATAGGTATGGTCCATCTATCGTAAAGATCCCTTACCCATATCGTAAAATAGGTCATTATTATCTTGGAAAACAGTCTAAAGGAAACTTCCTCTTTTTCGTCCTCGTTCAATATGTCATAAAAATCCCTTATATAATAAGCGTTGAGCTGTCCATAGGATTTATCAAATTTCTTCATTCGAGGGTTGTTTTTCTGATATGTTGTTGACATTATTGTCAATGTACTGTCTTAACATAAGCCCTAGGTCTGTCTGTGTGGTCGAAATGGTTATCTCGTCTATGATTTCAGAAGGGCAAGGGTACGGGTCTTTCGTCCAGTCGTAACTTTGTGCCTGTGAAGGGTCGTATAGTACGGCGCTAAGGTCGATGGAAACTTTTTCGTTGTCGTTGAACGATTTTATCTCGTCGTCAAAAGCTTTTAAAAGAAGGCCCATATCGCTTGACGTATCCACTTGGCATTCGTTTATTTTTCCAGGAAACAATATAAGTAGGTCACCGTGCATTGTCGCTTTTGGAAAATTCTTGTTCAATATGTTCTTTAGGGAACTACGGAACGCCATTCTGTCCATTACGGGGATTTCCTTTTCGTTCTTAGTGACCATTATACCGTGCGCGTCCATATAAATTACCGCAGGTATTTTTTTTTCGTAATAGTACTTTGTTTTTTCTAAGAATATGGTTCCCACATGTTGAAAGCATTCGTCCGTTATAGTAAGGCCATAAGTAGAGAACTTCGGTATTTTGCGCGCCCTATGTTTTCTAAGGAAACTACGCATCAATCTTTCGCTTATTACATTGTCATTGGAGACCTGTCCCCCATGGTAAATGTTCATAAGCTCGTACACTATCTGTTCTTCGGTTCTCATGCTCTACGGTTTCTGAACCCAGTTTCTTGGGCCATTTTTAATTGTGTCCTATCGTCGGCCCTTGTTCCTACAAGGCTTACCACTGTTTTATACAATATATCCTCCTGTGCCACCTTTGAAAGGTTTACGGCATCGATCAATGGATTATTTAAAGTGGCGAACGTAGGCTCCTTTAAATAGGTAACGTAACATCCAACGGCTTTTTTATCGGGTCCGCTCAATATTTTTACGTAATCCATATACTGTAGTATCAACGGGTATTCCGGTGTAGGCCTGTTGTGCGGGTCGGACATATAGGCGTCAAAATTACCGTGTCGCAAAAGAACGGGCCTTCTGCCGGTTGTCTTGTCTTCATATTTCGGGTTTGCCCTAAAAAGATAATGTACCTCGTTATGTATCGTGGCTATTTTTGCCGAGGCATCGTCCGGGTCGTCAATGGTGGGCCTAACGGTCGTTTTCATAAGTGGCCGTAGGTCGTTGGTTATCTGCTGTGTCTTTTCTATAATAGGTATCCGCTCACCGATAAAATCGTAAGTACTGGTCTGAAAGACCCTTAAAAATTCCGGCAACTGAACGAAGTCGGAACCTTTTTTGTCCATTAGTTCAAGGCCTTTTTCGTAAATTTCGGTGAGTGAATACGCCATTTTATCTATGATTTATCTTCTTCTTGTTTTAAGTGATCACTCAACAATTGCTCGAACTTTGCCTGTATCTCGGGATGCTGTTCTATAAAGGTGACTACCGCTTGGTCGGAATGCCCAAGGGACCTACCTTCCAATCTGAACGAACCCGAAGCGAACTCGATAATGTTGAGGTTTATAAGGTACTTGACCAAATAGGTGCGCTTTGCCTGGTCTATATTGTCGATGATGCCCTGTACCTTATTGGCGTTGGCAACGCTTTTTCTGACAAAGTCCTTTACCCTTGTTCTTAAGACCGTTTTGAGTTTCGACGGATTGGTAATGTACCTTCTGTCTATAAAGGCCTCGTTCAACTGTGCCAATACGTATTGTAGGCGTGTTGCGCTTAAAGCATTGACACCTGAGTCAAGGCTCAAAAGCCCAATGACCCTATCTATGACCTCTTGGTTGGAGATTTCTTCATCTTTTGCATAGTCAAGGTTTACCAGAACGAATTCTGGATTACTCTTTTTGCTCTTTCCAAAAGTAGAGTTTATAGGAATGTTCTCTACACGTACGTTTGGATGTCCGAGCATGAACATGACCAAATTGTAATGGGCGTTGTTCTCTATTTGATCGGGCATTAGATAGTTCACGATGCTGTCGACGAAAAAACCTATCTGCATAGAATTGTTGTTAACGTCGAGCGGATATATCGTTTTCCTTGTAAAAGGATCCTGGTAAGGTTCCAATAACATTCCACCAAAACCGTCCGCTTTTAAAGCGTTCTGTATATTGTAAGTAAGTTTCCACTTCCCGTTCAACAGGTCTGGATTACTTAGTATCCCTCTTTTATTTACTATTGTTGCTGTTTCCATAAGATAATTTAAAAAAGGGCACCTTATGATGCCCTTTATGATTAATACTAGAACATGTACGAAGTTGCGTTCGCATTTTCCGTCAAGAAAGTAGAACCTGCCAAGGCACCACCTGTAAAACGGGCAGTGGCCTTCATAATGGCACAACTACGTGCATCATAGAGTACAGGAAGACTTTCGTTCAACATATCGATACGCGCACCATCGAAACCTGATGAAGCTTTTGAACCCCTATCGGCCTTCTGGTCAAAAGAATGAAGTCCGTCGATCGTCTTTTTGATGAAACCACGTCCTGCAGCGGCGATTACCTCCATATTGGAGATACCGTCAATAGGCGTAATGTTCAAGAAAAAGATATGCCCTGCTCCCGTGATACCACCAGAAGTAGTATGGAAAGACGGGTTGTTCAACATTTCATCCTCCATAACGACCAGTTCGTTATTAAGGTATTCGTAACGGTTGATGGTAAAGCCGAGCTTAACGTCGTTACCGGTAACACTTACCGCAATATGCGATACAGAGTTTACCGATGCTGGCGCTCCTACGGCATTGCCCCATCCTAACAATTTTTGCATGGAATCGGAAATAACCTTGTGCCCTAACTTGTCCGTTACGGCAAGGAAGGTATTTCCTTCCGAACCTGCAGGGGAACGATTGCTCAATGTCATCAATACCGCATCCAACAACGTATGTGCAACACCTGTGTTAGGGTTGTAGTTGAAAGTGGCGTTATCTATGATTTGAGGAATCCATCCATCACCCGTAATAGGAGCTGAAGTACCGGTACTTACCTCAAAACCCGGAGCGGTCAATTGGTTGGTACCCCAGTTCTCGAACCATGAATGACTTGCAGGGTCCATTGAGATACGTGAGTATCTTAGGGACAGCTCGTTCATCATGTGGAAGATTTTTTCCCCTTTCAGGATTTCCTCGAATTCCCACATTTTGGCTCCCCTATCGCTTTCGTTATAGATCCAAGCAACTTTTTGTCTCTTGGCGGAACCGGTCATGATAAAAGAGTAGCGGTGAATAGAGGAATAATTGATTCTCCATTTGCTACGCGTGTACCTTTGGTAACCTCTTAAAGAGGCCTGTCCAAAGTAGTTACCACCTTCGGTAAGCACTTCGCCATCGGCAAAGGAATCTGTTTCAAAAGCTGCCGCAGGTCCTACGGTCTTGAAATCCAGCACGAAATGGCTGCCATCGCCAGAACGTCGTGTCCCGGTAATGATACACAAGATACCAAGACCGTCATTGGTCACGAACGAATCGTTTGGACTGAACTTGTCACCGAAAATGTTGTTGTCCGGATCATGTTTGATAGCCACCGAACCTACCGTGTTGGTAGTGATGGTACTTACCAATTTACCTCCTGTATAGGTAACGCCTGCAACGCCGCTCATATCGGGCGCACTGTTACCGGCGTCATGGGTTCCTCCCAATACGGCGGCGCCGTACATAAAAGCGGGAAGGACCAAGGCCCCTTCATAATTTACCCTAAAGGCGTTGTCGTAGATTTCTTGTGCCGCTTTCATTACTTTACCTGACTTGGCACCACCGTTCTCACGGTTGGTTTTCATGCAGAAACATTGAAACTTGGCATATCTACTGTATAGGTCAATAGACTTTCTTTTGACCTTGAAGTCCTTTTTCATATGGACTGCCAGCGAGTTCTCTTCCGTCATTATCTGAGGTTTGAACGTTTCAGCTGGGCTTCTTAATAATACTCCCATTAGATCATTTTTTTTGTTAAACAATATTTATTTAATAAGCCGTTTAATCAAAAAGGCAGCTTTGCCGCCAAGGTATTGATCAACCGAAAGAGATGTTTAACAGGGCCTTGCCCTTAACTTAACCACCTCGATTTTAAATCAGTGGATTTGTTTGTCTTGGCTATGGTACGGTTACGCACCTGTGCGGTCATTGGGTCAGAACTGTTTCCGGATATCTCGTCCATTACATTCTTAACACCGTCACTGTAGGATGGTCCATTTGTTTTTTGAGATAACGTGTTACGGTACTCAAGAAATAGGGCCACCTCGGCCATGAGTTTTGGTGAATTTTCCACTTTTTTAAAAAGATCGTTGGAAAGAATGCTGTCATAAGCTTTTTTGGTTCTTTCCTTGTCCAATTTGATTCCGTAAAAATCCTTTTTGTAATACTCCGTAATCGTATCCTGTAGGGACGATTTTAGGATATTATCCCTTTTTGTCTGGATTTGTTTTTGTTCGGATTCAATTGATTTATTCTGTGCGGACAGGTTAGCTATAACGTTGTCCATTTTGTTTTTTACATTTTCGCCGTAAAGGTCCAGGGAACCTGAAGTTTCCATAATAGAAACTTTGTCATCTATCTGGTCGAGCTGGTCCTGGTCAAGGTTCTCGACGCCAAGCCTTTTCTTTTCCTGATTGATAAAATAGTCGTTTACGATTTCTTTTACGGGCCTGTTTTTTTCTTTTTGAAAATAATCGATGGTATTCTTGTTCTTTTCGTAGGCCTGTATTTTTTCCTTTGGAAGCTCTTCTACTTCTGGAGCACCGTCCTCGTTTGTTTTAGTACCGTTAAGGGCGTCCTTGAGTTCTTTTAAACTTTTGTAGTCCGTGTCCAGTGCCTTGTTCATTTGGGCAAGCTGTTCAGAATCCTCTTGGTCTATTTCTTTTTCGTCCGTTTCATCCGCTTCATTTTCTCCGTCATTACCGCTGAACATACCTTCGTCCTCGTCGATATCAATATCCAACATGTCGTTTTGAACATCTTCGTCCATATTAAAATCGTATTCGGAAGAATCTATATCATCATCGTATTCGTTGGGCTCCCCACCGCTATCGTTGATGTCTCCGTTAAAATCCTGTCCGGGCTCCGCTCCATCCTCAAGGTTCGATAAAAAATCGTCGTCCGCCGTAGCGAACTTGTCCATATCTAACTTTTCGTCCCTTTGTTGGGCCGTATCCGTCACTCCTTCGGCAAATAAACTGTTGTCTTTCATAATAATGTATTTTACTGTTGGGTTTCTAAATTTTTAATATTGTCCTGCTCAAATTTAGCCAAATTTTCCAAAGCCTTGTTATATTCCTGTTTGTCTACCTGATCTTTTTTCTGATTGGCATATACCCTGGCCACATCAAGATTGTTGTCATAACCCTCTCTTTGGAGCTGATCTTTGTTCTGTTCTCCCTGTGATTTTTGTTGCAACTGTGCTTGTGCCTGTGCCTGTGCGGCCTCTGCGTTCTGTGCCGCCAATTTTTCACTGGCCACTACGGCTTGTTCCAATATTCCCTTGCTCTCTACCGCGGTGTCCGCTGAAAGAACGTCTATAAGGGAGAGTATCATCTGTTCGGTCTGGGCATTCCCCAAGGCCAACTGTGCCGCCTGATCTATTATCTGTTTTTTCTTGGCGTCCTTGCCACCGTCGCTAAGGTACCACCCAAGGTCGGTCTGTGAGAACTCCGGCATTATTTTTATGAACTTGGTCTTCATATCGCCAAGCACGTAATGTACGATTTCGCTTTCCTTGTAGACTTTTTGAGATAGCATGGTCACACGTTCAAGAGCGGTCTGCAGAAAATCGTCAAAGGGCCTATAAAAGACCTCCGTTCTGGAAAAACTGGACTGTCGCTGCGATTCTACGTTGGTAGCGGTAGTGTATTGCCCAGAAGTTCCCTGTCTGCCCGGTGTAAGCCCTACCATCTTATCGGCAAGGTCCTCGATAACGGCAAGCCCTGCAAGTATGTCGTTTATCCAACCGGTGGTCGACATATCCACCGATGTAAACTGGTTGAAATTGAAGCGGTTGTTCCGTTCCTTTGAGTTCATGAAAATGAACTGGTCTTTCTTTACGTGGTGCATTACCCTGTTAAGGGCGGATTTATAAGGGCTTTTACTGTCCCCTTTAAGATATTGGCTAGGTATCTGGGCGGTATCGTATATCATGACCTTGCCCTGGTTCCTTCTGGAGGCCAGCCTGAGCTCGAAAAGCTGTTCGCTCGCCCAATCCTGTAATTTTTTTAGCTTGGCCGGAACGGAACGTATTGCACTTACCCCAAGTGAATTCTGTCTGTAGACGGAAACAAAGTTGAGGTAGTTCTTTTTCACGTCCGATATGCGGTAGTTCCTTTTTTCTGCCAGCCCCCAGGAAAGTACGATATCGTGGCCTATCATCATGCAATGGCGTTCGGTCTCCAATGTTTTTACGATCAATTTGTCGTTTTTTTTCGTCCTGTCCTTATCGCTCAGTTTTTTATAAAGGTCCTCGCCCGTTTTTTTGTTTTTACTGACCTTTACCCTTAAATCTTTTCTGGACTTCCATGTCATTTTTACAACGGACAATCTAAAAGTACCGTTGTCCTCAAGGTAATAACCGCGATCGTTGACCCAACTTCCTATTTTAGAATTCGAGGAACCGGTAGTACTAAAACTTTGTAAAGTGAGAAAATCGTTTTTAAGTTTTTTCTTTTGATAGTCGTTGAGCTCGAATTCGTTCAGAATTTCATTAAGGCTCATGTATACTATCTCGTTAAAATATTCATGATCGTCCTGGATCTCTTTGTGAGGGTCTTTGTCCGTAAGAACCTCTAACGGGTGCGCTTTTCTCCATTTTACGATACCGTTCGATTCGTAAACGGCCAAATGTGCCTGATCTGAAATAAGCCAGTCACGTAAAGTGGGTATTATCTCCCTTCCCTGTTTGTCCACTTCCATGAACTTCTCCATAAGGTCGTCGCTTATTTCCTCGGCAATGTCCTTATAGCTTTTTGAAAAGAATTCCTCTACGTCCTCCGGAATGTCCATTTCGGGATTTTCGGTCTCCAGTTCGATACCTTCCTGTTCCGCGAACTGCTCGTTGAGCTCCCTGAAGAAACTTTCGGAGAGCATTTCTACCTTCGCGTCCAGCTTCCTGTTCTGGGCGGCCTTATTCATTACATATGATTTTCTTTTGACCGGACGGTCCATATAGTCACCTATAAGCTGTTCGACCTTTTGCTCGACCAGGTTGTATACGATGTAGTCTATTCCAAGATTGGCCCCGTAAGGCTTGGTAATGGGTGATAGGAGCTTTTCCTCTTCCTCGTTCATCATGCACAGATAGGCCCTGTACATACTTTCTATTTCTTCTTTTTGATCGGTATAATGGTTGCCGATAGAAGCCGAAAGATAACCCCTTACATGATCTTTATGCCACTCTTCCGTTTTCAGAGATTCTGGTATCGTCTGGTCCGGAAAAGCAAAAAGAGTACTGTTAGCCATTTTTATGTGAATTAAAACAAATGTAACTAAAAATCAAGAATGTCTGTAATCGTTTAATATTAAGCTCATTGCATCCTTGCCGTATTTTTCCTCGATTTCTTTTTTAAGCTGGTCCTTGGCATCAAGATCATCGGTTATTTTTTTCTTCATCTGCATACGTTCCTCAACGCTTGCATGCTTTCGAGGATCGAATATCTCGTACTCGAAATCCTGTTCTCCAAAATTCTCGTAGGTCCTTATCTTAAGCTTGCCGTTCTCCACGTCATAATAGCTCATGCTCAACAACGGATCTTGCTCGACTTCATCAAAGTTATCCAAATCTTCGGATATTTCGGGAAAAAGATCGAGTTTATGAATAAGACATAATCCATGGGCCATTGCTAAATCTGTATTTATATCGCCATAATCTATAAGCTCTATCAAGTGGTCCTTGAAGAAATAATTGAAACTGTTCTCATGTACATCGGACTTCAACAGCTTTGTGATAAGCCTTTTTTCTTTAAGGTTCACGCGCTGACCGAACTCGTTCCGTGAATTGGTAGGCCCTAGAGTTGATTCAAGATTAGGCCTCAATCTCATGTATTTGTGTGCGTTGACATCTTTGAAATACGTCATTATCGCTGTTTTGGAATACTCTATCAGCATTTCGGCATTGTACATTACTGCCAATTTAACGGTGTTTTCGTAGAATACATCGTCGGAACTGGAATCGCCACGTTCCTTAAGATATGCCACCGGACAGTTATAAAGCTTTTGGCTAGGCCCGCCATAACATCGGTATATCATCGAGGCCCCGAACGAATTGTTGTTGTCCTCGAAATTTACCTCGTCGTCATAACTATCCACACCGCCTATGTCCGGCTTGTAGGCCATGCCATCCTGGTTTATCGGATCGGCTACCTTGAATACGGTTCCATTGGGGTCTTCGACGAACTTGACCTTGGAATTGTTCTTTATCCTAAGAAGTGTTTTTTCCTTGGTATCCCTAGCGCGCAACAGCACCCTTTGGGTAACGTCGCTGTCTATCCATTCAAGCCTTCCTACCAATGGTTCTACGGGTATGTCGTTATCGTTCAGCCTTATAAGCTGGGTATTCAGTTTTATCCTGTCAAGAACACCGCCCTTGGACTTGATGAATATTTCGGATTCCTTGATCGGATAAGACTGTACGTGCTTAGTGTAGGCTTCCCTTGACAGGGACGCACGTTTTCTGTCCTCAAGTATATGGGCAAGTGCGGCCTCTTTATTGGTCTCGCCCGTTTTCATGTTAAAGAAAGTGATCTTTACGCCCTCTTTGTTGGTCTCGCCATCGCCAGGATAATGCTCGTATGCGGGGATGAAAACTTTTTTAAGGTTAAAGGCCTCGTGCTTGTCCCACATTTCCTTGTAACCTTTGGAACCTTTTTCTATCTCGCCACCCGTACCGTATATCATCGGTACGCCGAACTGTATGCCACCGTCCTTGAAACATGGCTCCGTTGCTTTATAAGATTGGATAAGGTTCTCAAAAAGACCCGCTTCCTCGAATATTACAAATGCAAGTTCCTTGCCCTCAAAAGCGGAACTGTCAGCGTACATCGTTTTGATGAACATAGAGGACAGTATGCCCGCTTCGATGTTCTGTTTGTTCTCCCTGTAACTATATCCAAGTTTTAACTCTTCGTTGTTCTTGGTCAATATACCCGTAGCGTAGGCAGGATTTATAGTGGACAACAGCCACTGTACCTTTTTATAGAAATCGTCGGCTTTGTCCTGTTTACCGGCACATACGCCAACGGTATTGTGATAGGAGAAAAGAAGTTCGTAAACGGCAAGCATTGCACCGAACCATGAAAGACCTACACGACGGGGCTTTCCTATGATAAGTCCGTGACCGTTGTCCTTGGCGTCTTTTACTTCATAGGAAAGCCTTCTGTCCAAGGACCTATAAAACGGACAGCCCGGCGTCTTTCTACGGGCGCCGGGCTTTAACAATGAAATCTTAAGTAGGTTAAGATAAAAATAGTGTTCTCCCGTTATCTCGGGCATATTGTCGGGAGCGTAACCGAACCTACATCTGTGGTCCTGCTCGTCCCAATAATCATCGTAGGCTATCGAACCCGCTCTGAAATCGGGTTGATCTTCATAGACCAATGGGGAGTATTTTTTTGAATCGAACGCACTGTTCTCCGTAATTACACCCATATATTATATTTATGAAAGCCCGCTTTTACAGCGGGCTAACAATCAGAAACCAACAATAAAGCTACGAGAGGGCAACTTTATTTTTTAGATGCTTTCAGTTCAACTATTTCTTTTCTAAGGTCGGCACACGCCTTTTCCTTTATATCAAAGTTAGCTTTTAATTGGTCATGTTCTTTTTTAGAGACCCAATTCTTTTTGAATTCGGAAAGCTCCGCCTTGATTTTCTTGATCTCTTGGGATGCCTGTCGTAATTTTATTACCGCAACATCGTTAGGGTCTTTTTCTTTTTCCTTGCCGGTAGCAAGCTTGCCATCAATACTATC
>JBDNFW010000056.1:0-95786 GCA_041689615.1 Gammaproteobacteria bacterium
CGCAAAATTGTTGGTTGGTCATTTAGTACAAAGCGCAATACCGAGCTAACCAAAAGTGCATTACGAATGGCGCTGTCACGGTCACAACCAAAACCGGGTTGTTTGTTTCATTCAGATCAAGGGATCGAATATGCAGCACATGAATATCGTGACATGGTTGAAGGTGCCGGGATGGTGAGGAGCATGAGTCGTAAAGGCAACCCATTAGATAATGCAACGATGGAATCATTCTTCCATACGTTAAAAGCAGAATTAGTTCATCGTCAATTGTTTAATGAGGTGATTGAAGCAGTGGCTCATATTGTCGAATACATTGAGTTTTATAATCGAGAACGATTGCATTCATCATTGGACTATCAATCACCTGAGAATTATGAAAAGCTATATGCATGAAAGTGTCCACAAAAGTGGTGCTAGATCACGTCGCGTTATCTCAGGCGTTATGTTCTTTAAACATGAATAATTCATTCCCATGCATCAAAGTAAACGATATAGAAACTTCAATATCCTGGTATGTTGATTTTCTTGGGTTTAATTGCACATATAAAAGCTCTATTAAAAATCCTGACTGTGCTTTAATTGAAAAAGACGAACTAAAAATATATCTAATGAAAAATGAAAGTCGTGAGGCTTACGCCTCAAACGTCATAGTTATTGAAACATCTGATATTAAAACAGAATTTAAGGTGCTTGAGAAAAGCGGAGTAATTATTGTTCAAAACATTGGAAAAGGCATGTTTTCTGATAATGAATTCGTCATTAAAGATTATGAAGATAACAAAATTATTTACAAACAAAAAACATAACAACACACTCCACACGGACGCGCGAAAAAGCCCGTGCGCTCAAACATTAGAGAACTAAAATATCTCGCTTCTCTATCCGAAACTGCAAGTCCGACAAACTTCTGCGCATCCAGTAAGCAAATGTATTCGAAGTAGCGTATTGCTTATCGCGACTTTTGGCTTTCTTCTACATCATCCGCAAGCCAAACTTTGATAAGAGACTGATAAGGCATATCACGTTTATTCGCTTCGATCTTGATACGGTCAAGTAAACCTTCTGGCAAACGTAAGGATATAGTTTTGGTAGATGGTTTTAAATTTGGGAATGCTGCTAATTTAGCTTTCTTCCAATCTACAAACTCGTTGGAATCGTGTTTTTCCCAGAAAGCACGCTCCTCTGCTGCCGTTTTGAATTCAGGTATCTGTTTTGCTTTGCTCATAGACCTTTCTCTCTTTTCTATTCATGTCCCGCGCAGAATTAATTCTTATTAATGTTCCTGGTGTACGCAAGGTAAATGTACTATGCAAAAACCGCTCATCATCTGTAATACCCAATGTATGATAACGGCTTTCTTTCTGGCTATGCTTACTATCTTCCAATACCAGAGCTTGGTTAAAAAATATTTGTTCGGCTTCTGATTGGCTAACATCATGTTTTTTTCCACTTTTACGAGAGTTTCCATCATCCCAACCAAAGCCTGTTACTTGCATCCAATCTGCCATAAATGTATATTATCATCATATACATATTTGACAATAGATAACCAATATTATCCTTCCTTAATCAGGCAACTAACGGTAAAACTATGATGTATTCAAATGATAGACTGGAAGAAATTAAACTTTTAAATCAATTTGATCTTGAGTCGATGTCGAATGGCATCAAGGTTCATTCACAAAAAGCTTCAAAAGAAACTGTCGCTGCGGCGACAAGACTCTTTGATAAGGGCTTAACTGATCAAGTGGATGGTGGTTATCTGACTGATCGAGGAATTGAAGCGGCGAATCATGCACAAAGTTTGATGAGGCTATTATCAGAGTAGTTGTTTTACTGTCCTTAAAGAAAAGAACTTTTAATTAATATGCTGCCTTAATTAAAGCGCAAAGCTAATTAATTGAAGCGTAGGTTTCTTGTTTTTCTATCCGATGCTGTAAGTCCAGCGAATTTTTGTGTTTCCATTAAACGGATATAGTTGAAGTAACGTGTGCGTATCTCGCGCACATAAACAACCGTTTGGCCACAACGACAGTATTGAACTTTTTTACCATCTTTCATGTATGGTTTTGCTAAGCCCATCATTGCTACTTCAACATTGTCAAACCATTGATTCTTATCTAACCCCATTTTCTCTGCTAATACGCGTGCTCGTTTGACTCTGCCATAACCAGCATTGTATGAAGCTAATGTGAACCACATGCGGTCTTCTAACAGCAATTCGTCTTCGAACTTACCTCTTAAATAATTTAAATAACGAATACCAGCATCAATACTACTCTCGGCATTGTTAGTATCGCTAACCCCCATTAATTTAGCGGTTGCCGGAATCAACTGCATTAAGCCTTCGGCACCGGCATATGAAGAAGCATTTGGATTAAAGCGACTTTCCTGAAACATAAGTGCGGTGATTAAGCGCCAGTCAAAACCATACTCATCTGCGTAACGCTGCGTTACATCATCGTAAGGAGATAAAGAGCTGGCTTGAGTAACGCTATCATTGCTTTTTTGAATTCGCGGTTGTTCAAAATATTTTGCTTGCAATACATTATAACTTTCACTTCGATATTCTTTTTCGATAAAAGTATTCAGAGCGCGTTTTAATTGCTGATCTTCAGTTCTTACTGCCCAACGATGTGCAAGCGGCTCAGACAAAACAAATTCTGACTTCAAACCAACGTTACTTATGTGCATTGATTTAATTTGATGATTACCAACAACGGTCAAGTCGTACATGCCTAAGGCAACCATTAATAAGGTGCCTTCCATATTCACGCCGCTATCGGCTTTAACTAATTCAAAACCTAGGCCTTGCTGCTTAAGTTGCAACATATAATCCCAATAGGGACTATCTCCCGCCAATGTAATCCTTCTGCCGGCTAAATCACGAACATCAATTATTAACTCACCAGACTCGCGACCAACAATGATCGGGCTTACGTAATTATAAGGTGTGGTGTATTGAACAGCGTCTTTTGCACCGACCATGCTACTTGGCAAAGATGCAGCGATAACATCACCTTTGCCTTGTTTAAGTAAAGCAAACATCTCTTCTTGCGACTTAGCCAAAACAACATCTACACGCAACATATTTTGTGAAGCAAACTGTTTTAGCAATTCATATTCAAATCCACGTAACTTGCCCTTTTGTAAATAGTAGTGCGACGGATTTTCATTGGTGATGACGCGCAAGATGCCTCTGTCTTTGATAAAAGAGAGATCATCGAAATAAGTCGTTGCTACATCATGCGTCAGATGTTGCTGATTTAAATATTGATTTAGTGTTTTATGTAATTCCTCAGCATCGGTTCTAACAGCCCAGGCCATTTTTCTTTCACTAGATAAACTGAAGTTTGCCCGCAACTCGGTATTCAAAGTTAAATACGTATCAAGAAACAGACTATCGGCAACGGCAAGATCATATTCTCCCGTTTTTACACGCTCCATCACTTCACGGTAGGGAACCGTCGGCGGTATTTCTTGTAAAACCATTCCGGTTTGTAATTCCGCTAATTTAGATAAAGTATTCCAGACTGGAGAAGATTTATAAACGGCGACTTGTCGGCCGGAGAGATCATCCACACGACTGATTCGACTATTATCCGAGCGCTCAACTATTTTGAATGTTGCATTAGCCCATGAATGACTGAAATTAATTTCATCCTGAATATTGGCAGACAAACTCTGATCCTGCGCGACGATAATATCGCCATTACCTTTTATTAATTCTGGCAATAATTCCCAATCATTATCGACATAGACCCAGTACAAATCCAAATCATTGATATGGGCGAACTCTTCTATGAGTTGTCGCTCTGTTTCGCTTATGGTGCAGGCAATCTTTTTCTTCTGCAAAAGGACGCGCAACATACCGCTTGCATTGATTGCCTGAAGATCATGAATATTTTCTAATGAAGAGTTAGTTGCAGAAATATTAATTTGTTCTTGGACTTCTGGCGCTCGGCAGAAATCAGCATCGACATTTTTTTCATTCGCCAGAACGGACATAGGCGCGATGAATGCGAGGAGCAGGACTTTTAAAATAAAGTCGAATGTGCACGAATGATTTATTTTCATTAAATTCAAATCGGATTGTATTAAATTGACGACAAAGCCGCTGAAATTGGCGCGAATTATACCCTTTTCAGAACAGTTATTCTACATATAGTGGTATAAATACTAAGTACTACAAGATGTAGAAGCCGGTTGCGTATAGGTTTGAACCGTATCATTCATTATATTGCATCGCAACATTATGACATCAATTGTCATAAAAAATTCAACTGAACGTCATTGATGAGCGAAATAGTTTGTTAGTATTTACTTCATGAATTAGCGAGCTTTTTGTTGACTTCTTCAAGACGAGCCGGCGTTCCAATATCATTCCAAAGACCGGTAAAGTATTGACCGCTAAGGCGTTTTTCCTGTGCAAACTTATGTAATAGAGGCGCTAAGGGAGCTCGGCCAGGATTGCAGTTTTCGAAGAAATGCGGATAAAAAACTCCGATGCCGCTGTAGGTTAATTTCTGGCTTCCTTGCTCGATTACTCGACCATTTTCAAATGCGAAATCACCGGTTGGATTGTGTGGCGGGTTATCAACCAAAACTAAATGGGCATCAAAATCTGGTTCTGAGGGCAATGAACGATAATCGAAATCAGTAAAAATATCGGCATTGGTCGCTATAAAGGGATCTTCACCCAACAAGGGTAAAGCCTGAATAATGCCGCCAGCTGTTTCCAATATATTCTCGCCTTCATCAGAATAAAGAATATCTACACCAAAGGAAGTGCCTGTGCCGAGCTCATACTGTATCTGCTCGCCAAGATGGCCAGTATTGATAACTATGTCTTTAACACCCGCCAATTCTAGCGCTTCAATCTGATAAACAATCAAAGCTTTGCCGGCAATTTCCAGTAACGGCTTGGGCACATTATCCGTCAAGGGACGCATTCGTTCGCCCCGCCCTGCGGCTAAAATCATGGCGCGCACTTAACTGACTTCCTCAAATTTTGGCAAAACGGATTCTTCTATCAATAGACATAGCGGCTGCAATTCTTTGTAATCGTTTTTTAGATCGACAATATAAGAAAGCGTGCGTGGAATATCTTTTAAATAATTATGCTTAGCATCACGATGAGACAAACGCGCAAAAATACCGCTGGCTTTAAGATGACGTTGTACGCCCATAAGATCAAACCAACGTTGAAATTGTTGCCGATCAACTTCAGTCCCTTTTTCGGTTAATTGAATGAAATAGAAATCTAGCCAACTATTTATCTCGGCCTTGGACCATTTGATATAACAATCTTTTAATAAAGACACCAGATCATAACTAATCGCCCCATGAACCGCATCCTGATAGTCAATCACGCCAGGATTTTTTGTCTCCGTTACCATCAAGTTTCTTGAATGAAAGTCCCTGTGCACAAAGCTTTGCGGCTGCTGCAGTGCATTCTCCACTAGCAAATTAAATACTGTTTCGATAGATTTATTTTGATCATCATCTAGCTGAACTTGCAGATGCTTATCTAATAGCCACTCTGTAAAAAGCAGCATTTCACGTCGCAATAAAGACTCATCATAATCAGGCAGTCCTTTCACCTCTGCCACTGTTTGCATCTGAACTAAGGCCACAATAGCATCAGAATAAAGTTTATTTATTGTTGAGGTATCGAGCTTATCCAGATACAAGTCATTACCAAAATCATCTAATAGCAAAAAGCCTTGCTCTAAATTCATATGATGTATTGCCGGCACATGAATACCGCTGGCAAGCAGTATTTTAGTAATCCTGACGAAAGGCTCACAATCTTCTTGCGGCGGCGGCGCATCCATAACAATGAATGTTTTGTCCTGTAGAAAAAGACGATGATAGGATCGGAAACTGGCATCTGCTGATGCGGACTTTAATTCAAAGTCACTAGTATCGAGCACATCTCTCAACCAGAGTTTTAAAGATTCGTAACGTTCGGACATTGAAAATAATTAAATAGTTTAGCTACTGACAGTCTAAGGTTTTTTCGGATTCAGGTAAAAACTTAACACGCTATTAATTTCTCAGAATCATCTTATTCTGGCATCATCTCGTTAATTTACTAAGTGGAGAATAACTAGCATATGCTGGTTTCATATTTATTTGTTCTAATTGGCTTTGCCTTACTTATATATGGCGCCGATGTTTTTGTTGATGGCGCATCAAATATTGCCCGCCAATTAGGTATACCGCCGATAATTATTGGCTTAACTGTCGTAGGCTTTGCCACTTCTGCACCTGAAATCATCGTTGGCTCGGTTTCTGCCTGGCAAGGCAAAACAGCGATTGCCATTGGTAATGCACTCGGATCAAATATCACAAATGTTGGGCTGGTACTTGGTTTAAGCGTACTTATTTTCCCCATTACTATCGCATCGAAAACCATAAAAAAAGAATACGGCTTAATGTGTGTTGCCATTACTATTGGTCTGTTAGTAATGATAGATGGTCATTTAAGCCGCCTCGATGGAACAATATTATTAGTCTCTCTTGTTGCATCGATTAGCTGGATTGTTTGGATCGCAAAACGAAGCCCTGCTAGCGACCCACTTGTCAGCGAATTTATCCATGAGTTTTCTGATGAATTAAGTAAACCGGATCCATTAGGCAAAGCATTCTTAAAATTGTTATTTGGTCTAGTTGTGTTATTGCTTGGTGCAGATTTACTGGTGCGGGGCGCCGTTTCTATTGCCGAGTTTTTTGGCGTTCCCGATCTTGTCATTGGCCTAACCATTGTTGCTATTGGAACCAGTCTTCCTGAACTAGCAGCATCCATTATCAGTTTAAAGAAAAATGAAGCGGATATTGCAGTTGGCAATGTTATTGGTTCAAACATGTTTAATATGCTTGCTGTCTTGGGCATCCCGGCATTAATTAACCCTGACTATTTTGCTGAAGAAGTTTTGAATAGAGACTTTCCAACAATGATCGGCTTAACTTTGTTTTTAGGCGCTATGGTATTCGTCTCAAGCAAGGGTAAACTAACTCGTCCAAAAGGAGCGGCGCTATTGCTTTGCTTTATTGCATATCAATATGTACTGTTTTCACAAACTATTGTGCTGTCATAAACACGATCATGAATAAAATTAGCCCTGACAAACTTAAAACGCTTGGAAAAGCGGTTATAGAAACCGAGCAATCTGCACTTGCGGCGTTAGTTGATCGCATTGATGAACAATTTGTAACGGCTTGTAACATCATGCTTGACTGTGATGGGCGCGTCATTGTCATTGGCATGGGCAAATCCGGTCACATTGGTAAAAAAATTGCGGCCACCTTAGCCAGCACCGGTACCCCTTCTTTTTTTGTTCATCCCGGCGAAGCCAGTCATGGTGATTCCGGAATGATTACCAGCAAAGATGTTGTTATGGTGTTATCTAATTCCGGTGAAACAGATGAAGTAGTTGCCTTATTACCTGTTATTAAAAGATTGAACACGCCGATGATTTCTCTAACCGGTAATTCAGAATCAACCCTTGCAAAAGCTGCAACAGTCAATATTGATATTAGTGTTAGCAAGGAAGCCTGCCCGTTGGGTCTGGCACCGACAGCAAGTACAACAGCAACTTTAGCCATGGGCGATGCTATAGCCATTGCCTTACTTGAAGCACGCGGCTTTAGTGAAGATGATTTTGCTTTATCACATCCCGGTGGAACATTAGGTCGACGTTTGTTATTACACGTTAGCGACATCATGCATACCGGTGATGGTATCCCAAAAGTTTCAGAAGAGGCGTTATTAAGCGAAGCATTGATTGAAATGTCTCGAAAAGGTTTAGGCATCACCACAATTATTGATAGCAATGATAATATTTTAGGAATCTTTACCGACGGTGACTTACGTCGCGCACTCGATTCAAATGTTGATGTAAAAACCTGCCTTGTTAAAAATGTTATGACAAAAAATGCCAAGAATATTCAAGCCGATGCGCTTGCTGCTTCGGCACTCGCATTGATGGAATCACATAGTATTAACGCGTTGGTTGTTGTTGACGACGAAAATAAGCTAACTGGAATTTTAAATATGCATGATCTTTTACGAGCACGAGTCGTCTAATGGATAAAAAAGAGCTCTTAAAAAAAGCAGCCAATATCAAGCTTGCGGTATTTGATGTTGATGGCGTTTTAACTGATGGGAAACTTATCCTTGGTGAAAGTGGCAACGAATATAAATCGTTTCATGTACGCGACGGTCATGGTTTAGTTATGTTATTGGAGTCCGGTTGCAAGATTGCAGTGATTACTGCGCGCTCTTCAAAAATTGTCGCTGAACGAATGGCTTCTCTCGGTATCGAATATGTTTATCAAGGCGAAAAAGATAAAGGTGCGAGATTAATGCAGCTCATTGATGAACTAGGTCTTCAACGTGAACAAGTTGCTTATGTTGGCGATGATGTTATTGACTTACCCGCTATGATAAAAGTCGGCTTGCCGATTGCCGTTGCTGATGCGAGACCCGAAGTAAAAGAAAATGCAGATTGGATAACCGAAGAACGCGGAGGTCAAGGCGCTGTTAGAGAAGTGTGCGAACTAATTATGAAAGCTCAGGGCAAATTTGACGATCGGATCAAAGCCTATCTTTCCTGAACTAATATCAGATAACGTTTATGTTCACAGGTAGATGGCAACTGGCACTTATTCTGGTCATTATTGCCGGATTTACTTACTGGGCTTTGGACAAATTGACTGAAGACGATATAACAAAATTAAGCAAACTTGCGCATTACCCTGATTACTATATGGAAGACTTTACTACTTTAACAATGAATCAGGATGGCACACCGAAGAACCGTTTGAACGCAACCTATATGGCTCACTATCCTGATGACAATACATCCGAATTACACGAGCCTAAGTTGGAAATATTCCGTCAGGAAAAACAACCTATTAATGTTAAGTCTGACAGAGGCTGGATAACATCAAACAATGACGTTATCCTGTTAAGCGGTAATGTTTATCTACATCAAAATGATGATAATGGTGAACTCAAACTTGAATTAATAACCGAAGATGCACGCGTGCTTGTTGATCAAAAATATGCGGAAACTGATAAAGCGGCTACCTTGATCAGTAAAAAATCAACTACCACTTCTATCGGTATGCGCGTTTTTTTACAAGAACAACGAATGGAGTTTCTTAGTAATGTACAGACGACGATTGAATCAAGTGCACCAGCACCTCAATAACACACTAAAATATTTTTTAGGTACCATGCTTATCTCAATGATGAGCAGCGCATTTGCTTTGTCTACCGACAAGCAAAAAGATATCGAAATTGAAGCAGACTCTGCTGAAATGGACGATCTCAAAGGAATCACGATTTATCGAGGCAGTGTTGTCGTAACACAAGGTAGTATCCGCATGACCGGTCATACGATGACGGTACACTTTACTGATAACGGAGATATGGAACTTGTCATCATGCAAGGCAAACCCGCAACCTACCGACAACTACCTGACAACAGCGAAACATATGATGAAGCCGAAGCATTACAAATGGAGTATTATGCATTAAAGGATTACATTATCCTGATAGATAACGCTTTAGTAACAAAACCGAATGGCTCGCGCATGAGCGGCAAACGGATAGAATATGACACGGTACTTAGTAAGATCATTGCAAAAGGTTCAACCAGAACAACTAAGACCAATGAAGGCGAAACCGAAAAGAAAAACGATGGTCGCGTCAAAATAACAATTAAAAAGAAGAAACAAAAATAAAGGATCGAAACTTTTGTATTTAATCAATTTTAAGGTGTACTTCTAAATCGCTCATTAGTGTCATTCGCTAATACGTTTTAAGACATTATTGTTATGAGTATTTTATCTGTACGTCATCTATCCAAATCCTATCGATCTAGAAAGGTAGTTTCGGACGTCAGTTTGACTGTTCAAAGCGGCGAAACGATTGGTTTACTTGGCGCAAACGGTGCCGGCAAAACCACCAGCTTTTATATGATTGTCGGTCTGGTGCCATCAGACAATGGCACCATACATCTGGATAACCGCGAAATCAGTCGTTTATCAATGGATGAGCGTTCACATCTGGGCTTAGGCTATTTGCCTCAGGAAGCTTCTGTGTTCAGAAAATTGACGGTTGAAGAAAATATCATGGCGATACTCGAAACACGCCTGCCAGATAATCCCAACAAAGCGAAACAGCGGCTGGAGTTATTGCTACAAGAATTTCACATTGCTCACCTCAGAGACAATCTGGGCATGAGCCTTTCTGGCGGCGAACGGCGACGTCTGGAAATTGCCAGAGCCTTAGCCTCCGAACCTCGTTTTTTGTTACTGGACGAGCCTTTTGCAGGCATTGACCCTATTTCAATCAATGATATACAGCGTTTAATCCATCGCCTCTGCGACCACGGAATAGGCGTATTAATCACCGATCATAATGTCCGGGAGACCCTTGGTATCTGCGATCGAGCTTATGTGGTGCATGATGGCAAGATTCTTGCCGAAGGAACTACAGAACAAATTTTAAATAACGAACAAGTTAGAGAAGTTTATTTAGGAGACGAGTTTTCACTCTAGAACTTTTAGTTTGTGCGCTTGCAACAAACACCAGGATTTTAAGTTACACTTAATAATATGAAAGCATCTTTACAATTAAGAATTGGCCAAAGCCTGACGATGACGCCGCAGCTACAGCAGGCCATTCGTCTGTTACAGTTGTCCAGCATTGAACTACAAGCTGAAGTTCAAGACGCACTTGAATCGAACATGATGCTGGAAGTCGACGAAGTATCAAATACAGCGGAAGAAAGTCCAGGCAAAAATGAAGAGTTAAAATTAAAAAAAGAGTCAGATGAAAAATCCGATCAAGTAACTGAAATGAATCAGGACACTTTACCAGATGAACTTGCTGTTGATAGTGGCTGGGATGATGTATATGACAGCACAGCCAGCTACACAAAAACAAGCTCGGATAATAGCTACGATGGGTTTGAAAATCAGGATACAAAAGAAAAAACGCTACGCGAACATCTGGAATGGCAACTTAACCTGACGCCCACATCAGATACTGACAGAGTCATTGCCATGACCATTGTCGATTCACTTGATGATGACGGTTATTTAACCGAATCACTGGAAGATATTCTGGCGGCGATTGATGACAATGATCTTGAAGAAGCTGAAGTAGGTGTTGAAGAAGTTGAAGCAGTATTAAGAATGATTCAATCAATGGATCCCGTCGGTGTCGCATCAAGAGATATCAAAGAGTGTCTTACACTTCAGTTAAACCAGTGTGATGTTGGAATATCTCGACTGGAAGAGGCAAAAAAACTGGTTAATAGCCATCTGGATCTGCTGGCTGGTCATGACTACAACCAACTCATGCGTAAGATGAAACTGGACAAAGAAGAATTGATGGAAGTTATTAATTTAATCCAGTCCATGAATCCAAGACCGGGCAATCAAGTTAGCGAAGCTCGCACTGAATATGTAGTGCCCGACGTCTATGTCAAAAAAGTAAAAGGCGTTTGGAAAGTTGATCTAAATACTGACTCTATGCCTAACCTCAAAATAAATTCTGCTTACGCCAATATGATACGCCGCGCCGATAACAGCAACGACAACAATTCTCTTAAGTCACATTTACAAGAAGCGCGCTGGTTTATTAAAAGTCTACGTAGCCGCAGTGAAACATTATTACGCGTAGCAACCTGTATTGTAGAACGGCAACGTGCTTTTCTTGATTATGGCGAGGAGGCAATGAAACCTCTTGTGTTACATGATGTTGCTGAAACTTTAGGTATGCACGAATCAACTATTTCACGAGTGACAACACGTAAGTACATGCATACGCCTCGTGGTATTTTTGAACTAAAATATTTTTTCTCCAGTCATGTCAGCACAAGTTACGGCGGCGCTTGTTCATCAACGGCTATTCGTGCCTTGATTAAAAAGCTGGTTGCCGCCGAAACACCGGACAAACCACTGAGTGATAGTAAGATCGCAGCCATACTTGAAGATCAGGGAATTATTGTTGCGCGAAGAACGGTTGCAAAATATAGAGAGGCAATGGCTATTCCGCCTTCAAACGAACGTAAACGGCTAGCCTAAATAAAAATAAAGATTTCTATAAGGGGGAATTATGCAAATTGATGTAACTGGCAGACATGTTGAAATAACGGACTCATTAAGATCTTATGTAGAAACTAAATTTCAAAAACTAGAAAGACACTTCGAACATATCAACAATACCCATGTTATTTTAAGCGTAGAAAAAGATCGACAAAAAGCTGAAGCGACTGTTCACGTTAATCGTGGCAATTTATTTGCCGAGGATGAACAAGTAGATATGTACGCGGCTATTGACGGGTTAATCGATAAACTTGATCGACAATTAAAAAAACATAAAGAAAAACTAACGGACCATCATCGCGGAGATAGCAGTCTAAAAGATCAGCTTGAAGATTAAGCGCTTTTAGTCTTTGCTAATAATTGTAACAACATGAATATTTCAGAAATTTTATCACCTGACTGTGTCTTTCCAAACATGGACTGTCATAGTAAAAAAGATGCGTTAGATACTTTGGCAAAAACTATTGCTAATTCGGATAACTCAATTTCCCAAACTGAAGTCTTTGATTGTTTAATTGCTCGAGAACGACTGGGAAGTACCGGCCTTGGCAATGGCATCGCTATACCGCATGGACGCTTAAAGCATGGCAAACAAACTCTGGCTGCATTTATACAACTTGATGACGCGGTTGATTACGATGCTGTTGATAAAGCCCCGGTCGATTTGCTTTTTGCTTTAATCGTGCCGGAAGACTCAACCGAAGAACACCTGCAAACATTAGCAAAACTAGCTGAGATGTTTAGCGACACAACTACTATTCGCAAGCTTAGGCAATCTAATTCTTCAGCAGAAATCTATACTATATTAACGAGCTGATCCTATGACAGGGCTTACTAACCAGTTAAGCATAGAAGATCTCTACAACATTCATCGTGATAATCTAGAGCTTGAATGGATAGCCGGACAGGATGGCGGAAAACTCGCCACCATTCGAGACGAAGACCAAGCGACACCTGAATCATCAAACAACCCGTCTTTAGTCGGACATTTAAACCTGATCCATCCGCACCAGATACAGGTTATTGGTAAAACTGAGATCAAGTATCTTGAAGGACTAAGAAACATCTCCATGCAAGATGCCATTACTCAATTATTTCTCAGCAAGCCTGTTTGTGTGATTGTCGTTGATAGCTGCGAAGTGCCAACATTACTTAAACGCAAAAGCAATGAACATAATATCCCGTTGTTTTCATCGCCAAAGAGCGGCAACAAACTATCCAACGTACTGCATTATTTTTTAACTAATCTTTTTGCTGACATGTTAACGCTTCATGGCGTGTACATGGAGGTCATGGCTATCGGCGTTTTAATAACAGGGCCAAGTGGAATAGGCAAAAGTGAGCTTGCGCTTGAATTAATTTCACGGGGGCATCGTTTAATCGCTGATGATGCGCCGCTCTTTTCAAGAATTGCGCCTGACATAATAAATGGCACGTGTCCAAAAGCATTACAGGATTTTCTTGAAGTAAGAGGACTCGGCATTATTAATGTGCGTGAATTATTTGGTGATAGTGCTATTAAGAAAAATAAATATCTTAAATTAATCGTGCAACTACAACCTATGGCCGATGATGACTTACTGTCGCTTGATAGGCTTGAAGGCAGTTATAACTCTCGCAATATATTAGATATAGACGTGCCTCAAATTACCTTGCCAGTTGCTCTGGGTCGTAACCTTGCGGTTATGCTGGAATGTGCTGCACGAAACCACATTTTACGAGATAGCGGTTATAATGCATCGGAAGTATTTGCAAGAAGACAGAAAAGACTAATTGATTCAGGCGAAGATTAAATGAATGATCAGGAACGACGACTTATTATTGTTAGCGGCTTGTCCGGCGCAGGCAAAACCGTTGTTCTAAATACGCTGGAAGATCTTTCTTATTATACTATTGATAATCTTCCTATCAGTTTATTGAACATATTAATAAAGCAATTCTCCGAAGAAAATAGCAGCTTAGCTAAGCATATTGCCATTGGTATTGATGCCAGAAACACTCTTGATGATTTTTCTTTTCTTCCCGAGGTGATTACTGCATTAAACAATAAAGACATCCCTGCAGAATTAATTTTTATTGAAGCTAACGATGATGTACTAACCAAACGCTTTAGCGAAACACGTAGAAAACACCCGCTTTCGTCAGACTCTGTCTCATTATCTGATGCAATCAAACAAGAACGTAACATCATTGACGCCCTTGCAGAAGCGGCTGATTTGCGTGTCGACACCAGCCATATGCAATTGAATGAATTACGCAACATCGTTCGCGAGCGCATTGACCAACGAAAGAAAACGAGCCTTTCTTTACAGCTCATGTCTTTTGGCTACAAGAATGGAATACCAAAAGATGCGGACTTTGTCTTTGACTTAAGGTGTCTACCTAATCCTTACTGGAATAAAGACTTACGTAAATACTCTGGACAAGACAAACCAGTAATTGATTTTTTATCAAAACAAGATAGCGTTAAGCAAATGCTAAATGACCTTGAACATTTTCTTGAGCGATGGATACCACAATTTGAAACAGATAACCGAAGCTATTTAAGTATTGCCTTTGGCTGCACTGGCGGACACCATCGTTCTGTATTTATCGTTGAACAACTTGCAAATAAATTTAATAACTCTAATAAGCAAGTTATCATTAAACATCGAGATTTATAAATATGAGTGTAGGTGTTTTAATCATTTCACATGACGGCATAGGCGAAGCCTTGTTAGATGCAGCGAATCACATGATTGATGATAACCCGTTAAAAACAAAGCTTCTTGCCGCAAGTCGGGAATGCGATCCTGATGATTTGCTTAAGAAAGCAAACTCATTAGCTGAAGAACTGGACGAAGGTGATGGCATTTTAGTTTTGACTGATCTATTAGGATCAACGCCAAGCAACATTGCCCATCGATTAGATAAGCGAGCAAATGTAAATATCATCACCGGCATAAATCTGTCTATGTTGATTCGTGTTTTTAATTACTCTGATTTAAACCTGACGGATTTAACAGAAAAAGCCTATAGCGGCGGAATAGATGGCATTACCATTTCCCATAGTGAGAAATAACAATGAATCAAAAAACAATAACAATAATTAACAAACTGGGGCTACATGCTCGTGCCGCAGCTAAATTTGTAAAAGTTGCATCAAGTTTTCAGGCAGAAATAACCGTGCAGGCTGGCCATAAAGAAGTTAGCGGCAAAAGCATTATGGGCATCATGATGTTAGCCGCTGGCAAAGGTTCAAACATAGATATTAAAACTATTGGTGCCGATGAAGATGCAGCGATGGCGGCACTGGAAGCTTTAATCAACGACAAGTTTGGAGAAGACGAGTGACGATCTCGCTTCAAGGTGTCAGTGTTTCCCGTGGCATTGCTATTGGCTATGTTCACATTATTCAACATGATCAACTTGATGTTCGTGAATACAGCATACGCAGCACACAGCTCGACAATGAAATTTTACGTTTTAATGATGCCATATCTAACGCACGGCAACAGTTACGCGTAATACGCGATCATATCCCAACATCTACATCCGTAGATATCTCTGCATTCATAGAGACACACTTGTTGATGCTGGAAGACAACGCTTTAACCGAAGAACCAAAACGAATTATTAAAGAACGCCTTTGTAATGCTGAGTGGGCGCTTAAATTACAACGAGATGCATTAGTTAATGTCTTTGATGAAATGGCCGATGCTTATTTAAGAACTCGCCGCGATGATGTTGATCATGTTGTGAATCGAATCTTGCGTGTTCTGTTAAAACAAAAACCTTTATTACATGAAGTCCTTGATAATCATTTAAAGAAAAAAATCATTATCGCAAACGATCTTACACCAGCAGATACTGTACTAATGCAACATTATGGTATCGCTGCATTTGCAACAGAGTTTGGTGGGCCAACATCACATACCGCTATTCTTGCCAGAAGCTTAGGTATCCCGGCTGTTATTGGTTTGCATAATGCTCAACGTATTATAAAAAATAATGATCTTGCGATTATTGATGGCATCACCGGCACGGTACTCATAAACCCTGACAAAATAATTGAACTTTTTTACGAGAGAAAGCGAAAAGAAGTAAAGCGATATTACTCCTCTCTGGGAAAACTTAAAAATGCACTAACCAGATCAATAGATGGCATTGACGTTGAGCTTATGGCAAACATTGAACTGCCTAATGACTTTGACATTGTAAGAAATGTCGGTGCAAAAGGGGTAGGTTTATATCGAACTGAATTTCTTTATATGAATCGTGAAACACCACCTGATGAAGAAGAACACTTTGAAACATATATGTCCGTGCTTAAAGCCCTCCGCGGTTTGCCATTAACCATTCGTACACTTGATTTGGGCTCAGATAAACAGGTAGATGGCGCAGGAAAACAAGCCGGACCAGTTAAGTCCAATCCGGCACTAGGCTTGCGGGCTATTAGATTGTGTTTAAAAGAACCTGAACTGTTCAAGCCACAATTGCGAGCTATGTTAAGAGCCTCTGCTTTTGGCCCGGTTCGAATCATGATCCCGATGCTGACCAACATTCAGGAAATGCAACAAGTGCTACAAATGATCGATGATCTGAAAGCAGGACTTGATGAAGAATCAATTGAGTACGATTCTGAAATAGAAATCGGCGGGATGATAGAAGTGCCTGCTGCTGCAGTTTGTGCAGACATCTTTGCAAAAAAACTGGACTTCCTTTCTATAGGCACAAACGATCTGATTCAATACACCATGGCCATTGACCGCGTAAATGATGAGGTCAGTTATTTATATGATCCTTTACATCCGGCTGTACTACGTTTGATACAAACAACAATCAAAGCCGGGGAAAAAGCCAACATACCTGTCGCCATGTGTGGCGAAATGGCCGGCGAAATAGAACACACGCAGTTATTGCTTGGATTAGGATTAAGAGAATTTAGTGTTCACCCGGCATCTTTGCTAGAGGTAAAGAAAATTATTACCGAAACAAACATTAGTGAATTGGAAGATGTAATAAAAAAAGTACTGAATGCTACAAGTGGTGCTGAAATAAAGATGCTGCTGCAACAACTAGCGGTTGAAACAATTTAATCCATTTCAATTCTCATTTTTCTATACAGCTTTAGCATTGCGCTGCAAGCACTGATAGACTCACATCCATAACCTGAGTATTAATTATGGACGAGAAAACTACACAACAAGAAACCGAACCATCTGCCGTCGAATCATTACATGAGGCGCTGGATCAAGACGATATTAATCTCGCTCGCGAGGCTATTGCTTCACTACACCCATCAGAAATTGCCGACGTTATTGAAAGCAGGCCGAGTCGGGAGCGTGATGATGTCTGGCAATTAGTTGATTCCGAACTAGAAGGCGATGTTCTGTCGCACATGCAAGATGCGGTTCGAACTGAACTTCTTGAAAACATGCATCCGGCACAGGTTGCTGATGCAACCAAAGATCTTGATGCGGATGATATCGCAGACATTCTGCAGGATCTTCCTGATGATGTTGCTGACTCCGTTCTTCTTTCTATGGATGAACAAAATCGCCAACGTCTTGCGTCAATATTAACTTATCCAGAAGATACTGCTGGTGGCTTAATGAACATCGACGCTGTTTCCGTACGTGCCGATGTTTCACTTGATGCGGTTGCTCGCTATTTACGTTTACTGGGTCATATTCCGACTAAGACAGATAATCTAATGATCGTTGATCGCGACAATCATTATCTTGGCGTATTGCCATTAACGGAATTGTTAGTTCGAGGACCAGAAACTTCTGTCGGCGAATGGATGGAAGAAGAATCCTATCTTTCTGTAAACACACCTAAGGCAGAAGTAACCAAATTGTTTGAGCAACGCGATTTACTTTCAGCTGCGGTAGTTGATGACGAAAATCGTTTGCTTGGTCGTATTACGATTGATGACGTTGTTGACGTTATTCAAAAGGAAGCGGAACACGCTGTTAGAAGCATGGCCGGCCTAAGTGATGATGATATGTTTGCACCGGTATTTGCCAGTACAAAACGTCGCGCTGTCTGGTTAGGAATAAATTTGTTAACCGCTTTTCTGGCCGCATGGGTCATCGGACGTTTTGAAGACACGATACAGGAACTTGTTGCACTTGCTGTACTTATGCCGGTCGTTGCTGGCATGGGCGGTATTGCCGGCAGCCAAACATTAACCATTGCCATACGCGGTATTGCGTTAGGGCAAATTGTTAAAACCAATATAAAACCATTAATAATAAAAGAACTTACCGTCGGCATACTCAACGGCATACTTTGGTCATGTGTTGTTGCCGGTATTGTTATTGCCTGGTTTGGCAATCCTTATCTGGGATTAATCATTGGTATATCAATGATCATCAACCTCGTCATCGCCGCACTAGCCGGCGCAACCATACCAGTGATGCTTAAACGCTATGGTATTGATCCAGCGATTGCAGGTGGCGTGATATTAACAACGGTAACAGATGTTGTCGGGTTTATGACGTTTTTGGGATTAGCAACGATCTTTCTTGTTGCTTAATAATTTCTTATCTTTTAACTTTTCTTTTCGTCTTCTCGTTCAGCAAGCATATATTTTCTTAATACTCGCTCGCTACGCATTACGTAAAGTACAAATATTTTATTTTCATTAAAACGATAAAAAATTCGACAAGGGCCAACGATAACTTCTCTATATCTTGAACGAGAAAGCTCGGGAGGTTTTCTTCCTGAGTTAGGTGATTGCTTTAACAACTCAATTCTGGAAAATATTTCCACAACCAATTTTTGAGCAGCACTGAATTTATCTAAAGCAATATATTCAGCAATTTCATTTAAATCGGATAGCGCTGGTTCAATCCAAATTATTTTAACCATTTACTCATTTTTTCTTTAGCTTGAGTATGGCTAAAAATTCGATTTTCCAAAATAGCTGCTTCTCCGCGTGCTATTCCTTCCAGAATTTCCATTCGATTTTTCATCATTTCAAAATCATCCACATCGAGTAGATATGCTGATGGCTGTCCATGCTCAGTGATAAGAACGGGTTCTTTCGATTCATGTAAGTCTGCCAGTATTTTTGTCGCCTGACGCTTAAGAGTAGTTACTAATTCAGTTTTCATAAAGTGATACTATTCTATCACTTTTATTTTAACAAGTATTTTACCTTTGGAATTGCTCTTGAAATATTAAATATTTTCCAACTTTGCTTTTCGCTTGGTCGCTCCTGTGCCTCCTGCACTTCATAGCGCCTTACTTTTCTTTAAAGAAGAGTAAGCAAAAGAACTTTTTCCTAATGCCTTGCCCTACGGCTTCCCGAGTTATGCAATATCGATTACGCGTCGCGCATACATTCCTCCACGAATGGATGCGCTAAAACAGACGTCCTGTCTGTTTTCCGCTATCAATATTGCATAACTCGGGAAGGCACCACGGATAATAAATATATACCCTTACATAAATTTTCGTTTTTTAAAGATAAAAACATCTGTTTTGGATAAATTAAACCACTCTCCATTCATGCGTTTGTCGCTAAATCTCTTATGCCAATAAGCTTCAATTCCACTAGGATCATCAGTAGCAATACTATGTATTGGTTCAATACCTTCTGGTAATTGAATACCAATTTCGTATTGCCTGCGATCTAATGCATTAGTCCTTCCTATTTTATAATATTTTCCTGATTTCATAAGATAGACAAACCCGTTTTCATCGGGTGTTTTTATATTATTCTCTTCAGGTTTTTCTATTGCTTTTGCTTGAAGGGCTTCACAAAGTAAAACTACATCATTCCATTCTTCTTTATTAATACACCAATCATAAACAGCTTTGGCAAAGAAAGGCTTTGTTCCAAAACGACGAAATGTTTTCTCACTTGGAAAGGTCTCGTCATTACTTCGCTTCATAACTAACTCGGCATACTGAGGGAAATGACCTAATTCTCTTATCAAATCAGCAGCTTTTTCTAAAAGAACTTCTTCATCTGTTGCTGGAGTAAACTCATTTGGAGTTAGTCCTGCCTCTTTTACCGCATCAGACCAATTAATCTAATATTTTCCTTTCCAATCGATTTCTCGTATTCCAGTTTCTTTTAAAAACCGTGCACGACCAAAAACCTATCCCACCATTTAATTCAGCAGTTCTTCTAATTTCATTAATTATGTGTTCTTTATCCATACCCTAAATTACTTCATCCTGCAAAATACTAAATTCAGAATAACATTTTAGAAATAAATTATAAGTAGCGCTGAGTTAAGAATGATACTCCCGTGGTGCTTTGCCGAGGAGGGCAGCCGATAGGCCAAAGCATCAGGGGAAGTTTTTCTTGGGCACTTCTTTTTAAAAAGAAGTGCCTCGCCATGAAGTGCAGGAGGCACAAATGTCGCGGGCGCATGGATGCGCAGGAGCGACCAGGCGAAACCAATATCAAAAATAAACCTATAACTTTGAAATATCTCTTAAATAAAAACTCAAATACTTCCTTTTAAATTCCTCCAAATCTCATTCCTTCTCACTTAACCTATCCCTATATTCATCTCTAGTCACATAAACAAACGCTTGCACGATTTCATTATCAACCTGAATATCTAACAAACACCGTTCATACATAACATCTTCAAATTGATCGAGTAGTTCTAATAACTCCCCATCAATTTCTTGATAAAGTATTCCTTCTATTGAAGATGTTTCGTTTTTGATAAGGCCGGGGGGTAAGTTTTTTCTTTGAATTTGAAGCGTTGATAGCCAGTTAAAGTTGCAGCAACGGGCTTAAGATCTTTGCCGGTAACGGCGCGCATAACTTCAGGAAGTTGTAACGTTCCATATGTGAATATAGGGAACGTTGACACTAGTGAGACAAAAATTCTAAAGTTAGGTATTACCAGCGAAATAAAATCCACTGCGGCACAGTCACGTTGTCTAATTCGTGCCTTCTAACACTAAACTCTCCATCACCATTATTATCAATCAGGTAATAAGAAGGGCCGACGGCTGGCGTAACTTTCACCATATAAACGCTGCCATTAACGCTATATTCTTCGATAACAGCATCCCCATCACGCTTGATAGTAATGACTGGCTCAATATTTTCACCACTTTGCAGAGGATCGGGTAATTCTGGTGGTTCGGGAACGGACTCAAATTCACCCGGATTGGAGTTACCTGCCATTAACGCTGTTGATGCGAAAAGCAGACTTAATGTGATTAAAAACCTTTTCATACTGTCCTATCCTTTAGCTCTTATTGAGCATTATTATTGCTTGTACTTTACCACCTCAGTCTGCTTAGATGAAGCAGATCAAGCTCAATATGCGAACTATGTTATTGATTCTTCAAAAGCCTGAGATTTTTTCTTTAAGCTGTCATAATTTGACCACACGAATTGTTAATTTACTGCAAATAATCTTCTATGACTGAACACACAATGGTACTGGTTGACGGATCTTATTATCTATTCCGCGCCTATCATGCAATACGAGACTTAAGTAACAGCAAGGGCGAGCCTTCTGGCGCAATTTATGGCGTCATTAATATGATTCGGAAACACTTGACTGAGGGAGGGCCTGATTATTTTGCCGTTATTTTTGATGCTAAAGGCAAAACCTTCCGTAACGATTTATATAAGGAATATAAAGCTAATCGCCCGCCCATGCCGGATGATTTAGCAGCGCAAATTCAACCATTACATGATTTGATTCGCGCTCTGGGCATTCCATTAATCATGATCAGTGGCGTTGAAGCGGATGATGTTATCGCCACATTATCCAGACAAGCGGCTAGTAAAAACATCAAAACTATTGTTTCGACTGGCGACAAAGATTTAGCACAGATGGTCACTGATCGTATCCATCTTATTAATACTATGAGCAACACTTATCTTGATCCTGAAGGTGTGTTGGAAAAATATGGTGTGCCTCCAGAAAAAATTATTGATTACCTCGCATTAATGGGCGACACCTCGGATAACGTACCTGGCGTTCCTAAGGTCGGACCTAAAACCGCAGTAAAATGGATAAACGAGTACGGTTCTATCGATGAAGTTATTGCCAGAGCCGATGAGATAAAAGGCAAGGTTGGCGAAAACCTGCGTGAATTTTTACCGCAATTACCTCTAAGCAAAGAGTTGGTCACGCTTAAATACGATGTAGAGCTCGATGTCGCGCCAGAAGATTTAATTATTACCGAACATGATAATGCGACTTTAAGAAAGATATACAGCTACTGGAGCTTCAATACCTGGCTGTCTGCATTGGGTGATGCTAAAGAAGACGAGGGTTACGAAGAAAAGCATGGGGACGCAGAAACTGAAAGCGAAGATCCTGTTGAAGAAATAGCTTCTGAAGACAACAACGCTGAAACAGCTTCTGTTAAAGAATATGAAACAATATTATCAAACAAACATTTAGATCAATGGATCGCCAAACTTGAAAGCGCTGATTTAATTTCTATTGATACGGAAACAACTAGTCTTGATTACATGAAAGCCAAGATTGTCGGCATTTCATTTGCTGTCGCTGAAAACAGTGCCGCCTATGTGCCATTACAACATGACTATCCCGGTGCGCCGGAACAACTTTCGTTAACGACAACATTAGAGAAGCTTAAACCTCTTCTTGAAGACAAGAATAAACTCAAGATTGGTCAAAATTTAAAATACGATCTCGAAGTTTTTGCCAATTATCAAATTAATCTGCGCGGTATCGAACATGACACCATGCTTGAATCTTATGTTGTTAACAGCACTTCGGGTCGCCATGATATGGACTCACTAGCAAAAAGTTATTTAGGTATTGAAACCATTCATTACGAAGATGTTGCTGGTAAAGGTGCAAAACAAATTACGTTTAATCAGGTTAGCATTGAGGATGCCGCGCCTTATGCTGCTGAAGATGCGGATATTGTTTTAAAACTGCATCGCTATTTATCGTCGGAACTGAAGAAACATGCGACATTAGAACAAGTCTATAAAACGATAGAAATGCCTTTGTTATCCGTACTTGCTCGCATTGAGCGGAACGGCGTTGTTATTGATCCTGATATGTTGATGCAACAGAGTTTTGAACTACAAGCCCGTATGCAAGAAATTGAAATGGAAGCACACGATCTTGCTGGCGAAACGTTTAACATTGCTTCTCCCAAACAAATTCAGGCGATCCTTTATGAAAAAATGAATTTGCCGGTATTGGCTAAAACGCCAAAAGGGCAACCTTCCACTGCTGAATCAGTATTACAGGAGCTAGCTGAAGAATATAAATTACCTAAATTAATTCTGGAACATCGTAGTGTTAGTAAACTTCGATCAACCTATACAGAAAAGTTACCGCAAATGATTAACGCTGATACTGGTCGTGTTCATACTTCATACCATCAAGCTGTTGCAGCTACTGGTCGACTATCTTCATCTAATCCTAATTTGCAAAATATTCCTATACGAACACCGGAAGGAAGAAAGATACGTCAGGCTTTTATTGCACCCGAAGGCTATATCATGGTTGCGGCAGATTATTCACAAATTGAATTGCGCATCATGGCACACCTGTCTAGCGACAAAAGTTTACTGGATGCATTTGATAAAGGTTTGGATATTCACAAAACCACCGCCGCTGAAGTTTTTTCCGTTGCTATTGGTGATGTTAATAATGATCAGCGCCGGGCAGCAAAAGCAATCAACTTTGGTTTGATCTATGGCATGTCTGCATTTGGGCTTGCTAAGCAACTGAGTATCGGACGTAGCGAAGCAAAAGAATATATCGATCTTTATTTTAGTCGCTATCCAAGTGTTAAAATATTTATGGACGACACACGCGAAAAAGCAAAACAGGATGGCTTTGTTGAAACGGTATACCATCGACGATTGTATTTACCTGAAATCAATTCGCGAAATGCAGCTCGCAGGCAATACGCTGAGCGCACTGCAATCAATGCACCAATGCAGGGAACGGCTGCAGATATTATTAAATTAGCCATGATTAACATTGATAACTGGCTACATGAGTCAAATATTGATGCAAAAATGATCATGCAAGTGCATGATGAACTGGTATTTGAAGTGGCGACAGAGAGTTTGGATACATTTATTAAGGAAGTAGATACTCGCATGTCTAAAAATGATCATCTTAAGGTTCCGTTAGTCGTGGATATTGGTTATGGCAATAACTGGGACGAAGCACACTAAACGGAAAGTAAGGCTTTATTTCTGAACAAAATTCATTTTATAATTTTGACTATGACATTGCTCATGTTGTGCTAAAATCTTACATATATATAATTATTTAATAATAAATAACTAAATAACCTCGTTTTATACAACCCATCGATATTCATCGAACTTAAAATACCATGTTAATTATCCCAGCAATTGATATCAAAAACGGAAAGTGCGTTCGCCTAAAACAAGGGCAAATGAATCAAGAAACTATTTATTCAGATGATCCCGTTGTTATGGCCGACAAATGGGTTAAAGCCGGGGCCAGAAGACTACATATTGTCGATTTAGATGGCGCTGTTAATGGCACACCGAGCAATGCAGATGTTATTAATGATATTGCCAAGGCTTTTCCTGACGTGCCATTACAAGTCGGCGGCGGCATTCGCGATGAAGATGTTATACAAACCTATCTTGATATTGGCGTCTCTTACGTCATCATCGGCACTCGCGCTGTGACTACACCACATTTTGTTTCTGATGTTTGTCTCGAATTTCCCGGACATATTATTGTCGGACTTGATGCGAAAAATGGAAAACTGGCAACAGATGGCTGGTCGAAATTATCTCATCATGACGCAAATGATATGGCCGAGCGTTTTGAAGAAGACGGTGTTGCTGCAATCATATTCACCGATATTGGTCGTGACGGCATGATGAATAGCGTCAATGTTGAAGCAACGGTCGCGTTATGCCAAAACATTACTATTCCAGTAATTGCATCTGGCGGCATTACCAATCTTGATGATATCCGTGCTTTATGTGAATCAGGCGAAGAAGGTATCTTTGGTGCGATCACGGGTCGCGCTATCTATGAAGGCACGCTTGATCTTGCTGAAGCGCAGAAACTAGCAGACGAACTTTGTACCTATAAGGACAAATAATGGGCCTTGCCAAACGCATAATACCTTGTCTGGATGTTGATAATGGCCGGGTGGTTAAAGGCGTTCAATTTGTCGATATTCGTGATGCCGGCGATCCGGTTGAGGTTGCCAATCGTTACGACAAGCAAGGTGCGGATGAAATAACCTTTCTCGATATTACGGCTAGCAGTGATGATCGTGAAACTATGGTGCATGTCGTTGAACAAGTTGCCAGTCAGGTTTTTATTCCTCTTACTGTCGGTGGCGGCATACGTTCTATAGAAGACATCCAACGCATGTTAAAGGCTGGCGCTGATAAAATCAGTATTAATACCGCTGCAGTTAAAGATCCCGAATTTGTACGTCGCGCGGCAGAGCAATTTGGGTCGCAATGTATTGTTGTTGCCATTGATGCAAAACAAATACCTTCCGAAGACGAAAAAAAATGGGAAGTTTTTACGCATGGCGGCCGAAATACGACTGGGCTTGATGTTATTGAATGGGCTCAAAAAATGGCAGAATACGGTGCCGGCGAAATATTATTAACCAGCATGGATAGAGACGGTACAAGAGATGGCTTTGATATTGATCTGACGCGTGCAGTGAGTGAAGCCGTTAATATTCCAATCATTGCATCCGGCGGTGTAGGTAATCTGGAACATCTTGCCGATGGCGTACTCTATGGAAAGGCAGATGCGGTTCTTGCTGCCAGCATTTTTCATTTTGGCGAACACACTGTTGCTGAAGCGAAAGAATGTATGGCCAGGCGAAATATTGAAGTTCGCGTTTAATGCAACATCGAACAAATCATGAGTAATTGGCTAGATAAAGTTGAATGGAACGATGATGGCCTGGTGCCTGTTATTGTACAGGAAGCAGGAACTCAACAAGTGCTTATGCATGCCTGGATGAATCGTGAAGCACTTGAGCTAACCAAGAAAAATCGTAAAGCAACTTACTGGTCTCGTTCTCGAAAATCATTATGGGTTAAGGGCGAATCATCAGGACATTATCAAACAGTTGAATCAATACAACTGGATTGCGATTACGACACATTATTGCTTACAGTAAAACAAGAAGGCGGGATTGCATGTCATACTGGCAGACATCATTGCTTCTTTATGACGCTTGAAGATGAAAACTGGCAAGCAAACGAAGAAATACTAAAAAACCCTGAAGATATTTATAAATAGATGGCTTGAAATGAAACAAGATATTCTTAACTCGCTTGACGCAATACTCGAACAACGGAAACAGGCTAATCCCGATGAGTCCTATACTGCTAAACTGTTTAGTGATGGACTGGACAGTATTCTAAAAAAAGTCGGCGAAGAGGCTACCGAGACGGTAATTGCCTCTAAGTCCGGCGAAAAATCCGATATAATTCACGAAGTTGCCGACTTATGGTTTCACACACTTGTGTTACTAAAACATCATGGGCTTGATTCGAGCGACATTCTTAAAGAACTTGAAGGACGCTTTGGTTTATCCGGGCTTGAAGAAAAAGCCAACCGAAGCAAATAATCGTCGAATTCAATTCGCACATCAGGCTTGCCTGCTGTAACGAAATCGGTTCAACTACTCGTTAAACATTTATATGGAGAAATAAGTATGGGTTTTGGCATCTCCGAATTACTCATCATCTTACTCATTGTTGCTTTATTGTTTGGCACTAAAAAACTGCGCAATATGGGCGGCGATTTAGGCAGCGCATTAAAAAGCTTCCGCAGCGCAGTATCAGACAAAGATGATAAGGAAGAATTAAGTAATGCGAGCAATGATCAAACAAAGGGCGAAGTGATAGAAGGCAAGGTTGAATCTTCAGACGAAAATTCGGCCAAAAGCTGATCCCTGAAACTTCATTTAAAAACATAACATGTTTGATATTGGGTTCTGGGAGCTAGTCATTATCGCTCTGGTTGCTTTGGTTATCATTGGTCCGGAACGCTTGCCGCAGTTTGCCCATGATGCGGGCCGACTATTAAGAAAGGCTCGAAACTTTATTCAAAATGCTAAAAGAGAAGTCGAGAAAGAACTGGAACTTGATCAGTTAAACGATCTTAATGAAAGCATTCATCATGTCGAAGGGCTGATGAAAGAAGCGCCAGATCGTTTTATTCAAGAACAAATTAATAATAACAACGAACAAGACTCTACAAAGTAAACTTTTCCTTCCATGACTGACGCCAAAACAGATAGCGGGCAATCTTTAATTTCTCATTTAATTGAATTACGCACTAGCATTGTACGCACTGTTATTTGCATATTCATCGTTATGCTGTTGTTGCTACCTTTCGCAAATCAGATATACAACTTTATTGCACTGCCTTTAATCGCAAAACTACCTGAAGGCAGCAGCATGATTGCGACAGAGGTTATCTCGCCATTCTTTGCCCCTTTCAAATTAACTATATTCTGCGCTGTTTTGTTTACCGTGCCTTACACTCTTTACCAAGCTTGGTCTTTTATAACGCCAGGACTCTATTCAAACGAAAAGAAATTAGTATTGCCATTACTCATAAGCAGCACCTTGCTTTTTTATACAGGAATATTATTCGCTTATTATATTGTCCTCCCCGTTCTGTTTGCTTTTCTGACAAACACAGCACCGGTAGGCATTAAAATAATGACCGACATTAATCAGTACCTTGATTTTATACTTAAACTTTTTTTTGCTTTTGGTGTTTCGTTTGAAATTCCTGTCGCCACTTTTCTATTAATTCGAAGTGGTTTTGTCAGCACAAAGAAGTTGGAAGCAAATCGTCCTTATATTATTCTGGCTGCTTTTTTTGTCGGTATGTTACTAACACCGCCTGATGTTATATCTCAAATTTTATTGGCTGTACCGGTATGGCTACTGTTTGAAAGTGGTCTTATTCTGGGGAAAATTTACGGCGGCAAAAAAGAGGCGGAACAAGAAAAAAGCTAGATGAACTTAATTGCTAGCTGACACTGCCCAATTATTACTTGCCTTTGTTTCAAGCCCTTTCTCATATTCCGTTAATTTACTTTCTATTTCTGAACCAATCATAATTTGTGGTTCAGAGTTTTTAAACCCCTCTTCATTCTCTTTTTCGAAAATGATTTTTTTAGCCACATCAAAAGCATGTATAAATGATTTTGTTTGTTTTAAACCATTTTCAAGATAAGCGTCACCGAAATAAGTGTATTTGCCATCATGCCCACAACCAAACGAGTTTCTTTTTGCGTTCGCCGCTGTTATTAGTAATGTATATGGATCTGATAGAGGCTCAATAAAACCGCCTGAATAACAAGCGGAAATAATGATGATGCGCCACTTAACACCGGCTGCATTTAACGCAGCATTAATTGTTTCGGCATTAAGATTATTTAACTTGAATGGAGGGAAGTTAGCAGAAATATAATGATCTTCGGAACCATGAGAAGTTAAAAATAAAACTAATATATCCTCATCTACATTCATCAATTTTGCTGTTTCTTTAATACTGTTTTTTAAATTGTGTCCATTTGCCAACGGTACACTTTCAACGGTCTCTTCATTGTTAATCAAAACTAATGAGCGGCCAAACGTATTAAAGTGATCATCCATGATCGACTGGGCCGACTTTGCTTCATTCATAAAGACATCTTCATCCGCATCACCGGCAAAACCAATAAAAAATAAATCCGGCACGCCAGCTTTGCCTTCAATAAGACTTCCGGTTGCTTTATCAAGTAACGTGCTTTGCGAGTAGTAAACTGTTTCAACATCAATATTATGTGAGCGAACTATATTTTCATTTGCCGTTTGCAATGGATACCAGAGCGGTTCTGCTGGCAATACAAACAAAGGAGAAATATTAATTACTGCATATAGAACAACATAGACAAATGTTGGTAAAACAGAGATATAAAAAAATCTTTTTATCATTCTTGCGGCTACTAGCAAGTACCACAAAGCATAAATAAAAAATACTGCCCACTCTATTTTATAAACATCAAAATAAGACTGTTGCTTGGTTAATAAAGATAAACTTATTGTTCCTAACCAGATAACGGGGGCTACGGATAAAAACAGAATTATTAGTTTGTTTAGATCTTGTAATCTATTGTTAAAGAAAGCAATCAAACTCAAACTGAAAAAAAATAACAGATAAAGCAGAGCCTGATAACTCAGACCATAAGGATTAAAATAATTATCTGGGCCAGTGTTAAAATAATGCTCTACAACTGACAAACACAAAGAAAGAATTAAAAGCAGACAAACTTGTAAATACCCGCCTTTAAAAGACCAAAGGTGAACCGGCATAAACAGCGCGGCGCGTGTACCGGCTAAAATGTTTTCAAAGAGCTCAATGAATGGTTTAAGTAATTTCATTTATTTAAATATACTCAAATAGTGCAAAACGGTTATGATTGCTCCCAGGGCAACCCCTGAAAACGCCAACCATTGATCGTATTTCGATGTCCATTCTCATCCTTGTCTCCTTCAAAGCCTTCGAGAACATTATATACGTTTGTATAGCCTGCGTTGATTAACATTTCGCCACCCAATGCAGAGCGGGCGCCGCTTCTACAAAGCAGAAGCAGGGGCGTATTTAATATTTCCTTACTTTCAGAGAAGCGTTCTTGCAAAGCTAAGCTAACGTTTTTTGCAAAATTCTGTTGTGTAATCCAGTCTGGCGACTCTTTTATTGGAACATGGATCGCGTTTAGTGGATGGCCAACATACTCATATTCCATCGAACTTCGAACATCGATCAATACGGCATCTTTCTGCTGCTCCAATATTTCGTGAGCCTCTTTTGGGCGAATTTCTTTAATCATATTAGTTTTACCTGTGCTTAATGATTTTTTACAGCATAAATCATCCCTTAGTCGAATACTAAACCGATATTAATCCATAGATTAATCAAAGATTTATTGATCGTCTTTGCATGGCGCATTAACATTAAGCCCGTTTTAACAAAATCATAATAAATTGGTAAGAATATAGTATGAGTATGGATGATCGTGACGGTGTAATTTGGCTTGATGGCGAATTTGTTCCCTGGAGAGAGGCTAAAACCCATGTGCTGACACACACTCTGCATTATGGCATGGGTGTATTTGAAGGCGTTCGTGCCTATAAAGCCGCAAAAGGTACTGCTATTTTTCGTCTTCAAGAACACACTGATAGATTATTCAGGTCAGCTCATATTTTAAATATGCCAATGCCCTTTGATAAAGAGACCATTAATAAAGCCTGCATAGATTCGGTAAAAAACAATGATCTGGAAACGGCTTATCTCCGCCCGATGTGCTTCTATGGCTCGGAAGGCATGGGTTTAAGAGCAGATAATCTTGAAGTTCATGTCATGGTTGCCGCCTGGTCTTGGGGTTCTTATCTCGGTAACGAAGGTTTAGAAAAAGGCATCAGAATCAAAACGTCTTCTTATACGCGCCATCATGTGAACATCACTATGTGTAAAGCCAAGGCTAATGGTAACTATATGAATTCCATGCTTGCTTTACAGGAGGCGCTTGCCGATGGTTATGACGAAGCTTTATTACTCGATATTGAAGGTTATGTTGCTGAAGGCAGCGGCGAAAACATCTTTATTGTCCGTGATGGCGTAATGTATACACCGGATTTGACCTCGGCACTTGAGGGCATTACTCGCGAAACCATTATGCAGTTTGCTGAAGAAAATAATATTACAGTTAAAGAAAAGCGCATAACGCGCGATGAAGTATATGTAGCAGACGAAGCTTTCTTTACCGGCACGGCTGCTGAAGTAACGCCTATTCGCGAATTAGACAATCGTCAAATCGGCAATGGCAAACGTGGGCCGATTACAGAGAAATTGCAAAAACTGTATTTCGATTGTGTAGAAGGAAAGCTTGATCAACATCAGGATTGGTTGAGTTACATTTAGGAGCTTTAATTATGAGTAACTCTGGACAAAACATAGCGGAAGTTTCCACTAGCAAGGAATCGGTTTTTCATATTAAAAAAGAGCAATTGCCTTTACATTGTCCTTTGTCTGAAATGAGCCTTTGGAATCAACACCCTCGAGTTTATCTGCCGATCGAAGAATCAGGCAAGGCGAAATGCCCTTATTGTGGCACTGAATTTATTCTTGAGGAATAAACTGGCACTACCAACATATGGCTTTTAATATTTGGCGGATTACTGACGGGAAAGCTGGCCATGACTCTCAAAGTATCGGCCTATGTAACGCCATAGAAAGGTTAAAAGCCTGCGAACGTTTTGATATCACATCTGAATCAACGCTTACTAACTATAAAAACTTTTTATTAAACCAGTTTCCTTTAGGGGAAGATCTGCCTAATCCTAATATTATTATTGGTGCAGGACATGGAGCTCATTTACCGATGCTTTGTGCTAAACGTGCTCGCAAAGGTAAAACTATTGTCCTTATGAAACCAAGTTTTCCTTTATCATTTTTTGATGTTTGCATCGTTCCAAAACATGACCAACCAGCTAATAAAGAAAATGTAATAACGACATATGGCGCAATAAACCCGATACAATTTAACAACGAGAAATCAATAAATACGGGCTTGATCCTGATAGGCGGACCTTCCAAACATTATCATTGGAACGATGAATTAATAGTAAACCAAATAACGCAGATTGTTACTAATAGCCCGGATATACACTGGACTGTTGCTGATTCGCCGCGTACGCCGAGAACAACTTTAATCGGCATTGCTAGTTTGGCTAATGTTGATGTTCTGAATTTCGCAGAAACAGATAGCAAAACAATTCGTGAATTTATTTTCAAGACCGGCAATATATGGGTTAGTAAAGATAGCGTCTCTATGATTTATGAGTCTCTTTCTTCTGGTGCAGCCATCGGCATACTTGATGTAGAACAAAAAAATAATACCCGAATATCTGACGCTATAAATAATTTAATTAACGATAAGCAACTAAGCTCTTTTGATATATGGAAACTTACGAATAGATTAATGCCGGCTTCTTTAACATTTAATGAAGCTGATCGTTGCGCATCTTTGCTATTAGAGCGAGGCATATTGGATTGAGCAATACTGAAGCTTCAATTGTCGCTTGCCCGGTATGCAACCATCCTGAAACGCATTACTTTGTAACAAAAAATGATTATCCATTTAATCAGTGTACGGAATGTGATTTTGTTTTTTTAAGTCCTATGCCTAATCAGGATGAACTTAATGAACAGTACACGGATGACGAAAAAGAAACCGAACCAACATATAACAAATCAGGATCTCGTTTGAGACGAGCATTCATGAAATTACCTCGTTTTATGCCTTACGCTTTTGGCAAAACTACGCTGGATTTTGGATGTGGCGGAGGCTTTGTTGCCTATGCATTAAGTTTTATCGCAAAAACTTCTACAGGTATTGATATCAGTGAAAATGCGGTTGCCTACGCCAAGCAACGGTTCAAGCGAGCAAACTACTATTGCATGGATTTTGTTCAATTACTTGAAACAACAGACAAATATGACTTTGTATATTCATCTGAAGTCATCGAACATGTTAGTGACATTAACCTTTATATGAAAACGCTGGCACATTTAGTAAAAAAAGGTGGTTATGCATATATCACTACACCGGACTTGGGCCACCCGAAAGTGCCTGAAAACATAATGGAATGGGAAATGTTGTGCCCGCCTATACATGTACAACATTTCACACAAAAAACCGTGGGTATATTATTTAAGCGTTATGGGTTTAAAATAGTTAAGTTTCACAAACACAAAAAACCGGGCCTTATTTTCCTTTCACAAAAAATGTAGCGATCAATGGATATCATTAAAAATACTCAATGGGAAATGATTGATTGTCCCGTATGTGGCAACGATTCTTTTACAAGTCTATTTCTCAAGCGTGGAGAACCTTTTGTTAAATGCAATAATTGCTCTTTAGTGTTGATTAATCCTCGTCCCGATTATGAAAAAATTCGAGAAACTTATGATAATGACTATAGCCGAGATTACGCAAATAAAGCTGACAAAAAATTAAAACGTTCTCTAAGAAGGGTTAAACTAGTTAAAAAAAAATTTAATTCTATTGGTCGCTGGCTTGATATAGGTTGTTCTGCCGGATTTGTAGTAAAAGCTGCTTCAAAATCTGGTTTTGATGCTTTTGGTGTTGATGTTGAACCATGGGGCATTAACTATGGAAAAACAAATCTCGGTCTTAATAATTTATCTACTGGCTTGATAGAAGAACAAGATTACCCAAAAGAATTTTTCGATGTTATTTCACTTTATGATGTTATAGAACATGTGCCTGACCTGAATATTTTGGTCAAAGAATTAAAACGAATATTGGCGCCAAACGGTGTGATTGATATTATTACACCAGACATTGGACACTTTCGCGTAACAAAGCCATTATGTGACTGGAAGGAGATAAAGCCTTCTGAGCATCTTTATTACTTTGATAAAAAAACAATAAATACGCTTTTTAAAAACCATGGGCTATCCATTACAAAAACAAGATTTGCATTTAAACCCTCAATGAAAGTATGTGTCCAACACGTCAAATAAGGACTCCGAAATGCCTTTAACTGTAGTACAGGTTCTTCCTGCGATGGAAGTTGGCGGCGTTGAAAGGGGAACGCTGGAAATTGCCGAAGGCCTTGTTCGTGCCGGCCACAGATCAATTGTTATTTCTCAGGGAGGCCGACTAGTAAACCAACTGCAGTCTCATGGAAGTGAGCATATTGAATGGCCTATAGGAAAAAAATCTCTTTTTACTTTACGCTATATAAAACAACTAAGAAAATTATTAAGGGATGCGTCTGTCGATATTTTGCATGCTCGTTCAAGATTTCCAGCATGGATTTCTTATCTGGCGTGGAAAGGGATGAATGAAAATGACAGGCCAAAATTTATTACTACCGTTCACGGCCCATATTCTGTAAACGCGTATAGTAAAATAATGACAAGAGGCGAAGAAGTCATTGCCGTATCAAAATTCATTAGTGATTATATCAACTCTAATTACAGGGGCGTCTCCCAGAATAATATCACCGTTATTCATAGAGGCGTTGACTCTGCTGAATTTCCATATGGTTTTTGCCCAGATAACGACTGGCAAAAAAAATGGAACATAGAACTTGGCGACTTAAGGGATAAGTTCATTTTAACATTGCCCGCACGAATAACGAGATGGAAAGGACAAGCAGATTTTCTAAAAATAATTCAGGGATTAAAAATAACTGGCATCCCAGTATATGGCCTGATTGCGGGAGCGCCCCACCCTCGACGCATTAAATTTTTCAACGAGCTAAAAAAACAGGTTGATATGCTCAACTTAAAAGACGACGTCAACTTCATTGGGCAAAGAAGCGACTTGAAAGAAGTTATGTCCATTTCCAATATCGTTTTATCTCTAGCTAAAGAGCCTGAAGCCTTTGGCAGAACTGCATTGGAATCACTTAGTCTTGGCATACCGGTAGTCGCTTATGATCATGGAGGAGCATCTGAAGTTCTTGGCGCCTTATTCCCGGAGGGCCTTATAACACCAAACAACATAAAAATCGCGATTGAAAAAATTTCAGCACTTTACCAATCCAAACCGATAATAAATCGCAACAACCCTTTTACTCGCCAATCAATGGTCCAGAAAACGATCACACTTTATGAACGGATCGCAACACAATAATGTCATGAACACGCCCATTTATCCTATTGTAGCTATTTGTGTTGCAACATATAAAAGACCAGAACTACTCATTAATTGTCTTAATGCGATTATGCAGCTTGATAGATCCGATAAACATGAAACCATTGTAATTGTTGTTGATAATGATAAAAACGGGACCGCTCGCAGAGTCGTTGAACAAATAAAAGACACAAGTAAATATAATTTATTTTATGCTGTAGAAAAAAGCCGTGGACTCGCCTCAGCGCGCAACCGCCTGATCAAAGAAGCAATTAAACATAAGGCTGAGTTTATTGGATTTATAGATGACGATGAATTTCCTCACCCCAAATGGTTAACAAGCCACTTGGCAACTATTCAAGAATACAATATTGATATTGTAACCGGACCAGTAATATCAACTTTTGAAACCAAGCCAATGAATAACATAAAAATTAAAGCTAAACATCCTACTGGCTATATACCAAGAAACATAGCAGCAAACAACGTTATGTTTAAAAAAGATCTGGTAGCAAAGAGCGAGATTATTTTTAATACTGATTTTAATTTCATAGGCGGCGAAGATTTTGATTTTTTTGATCGTGCAACAAAAAAAGGTTTTTCCAAAATTTGGAATGCTGATGCTATTGTGTATGAGACGATTCCCGAAGAAAGAAGAACAAAAAAATATTTGTTTTTCCGGCATTTTACCGGAGCCATTAATAATGTTGTATATTACAAAGCAAAAAAAAATGTACTGTTAGCGTGGCCCCATTTTTTAATTAAAGCTTCTGGAAAGTTTCTGGGCGCTTTCATTGATTTAATATTATTTATATTCACCTTTGATAAGTACAAACTGGAGAAAAGCATCGTCAAGTTTGCAAGCACCTTTGGATACTTATGTGGGCTTCTAAATATCATCGTAGAACGCTATCGTTAAAATTTACCCATGATTGCAAAAAACATTAAACCTCAGCAAATTATTTTTTCAATGGCTTCGTGGCTGAAAGACTACTGGCCCTGTATTTTAATAATACTTACAGTAATCGGCTTCGTTAGTAAATCGCTTTATAACTATCCGATGGGCATAATGGCCATATTAGGTTTATACAGATTTATTAATTCGCCTAGCGCTATCTTGAACGACCAAATACAAAGATTATATATTATTGCGTTTTTATGTTTGTGGTTACCGCTGCTCATTTCCTTGCCTGATGCCGTAAATCAAGATCATGCTGCACATACCATCATTCCCTACTTGAGATTTTTATTTGCCGGTTTGTTTATCATTCACGAATTATCAAAAGATCCTGATCGATTAAAACTCATCGTCGCAAGTCTTTTTTATATCGTGCTGTTCTGGTGTGTTGATGCGTCTGTACAGTTTGTTTTTGGAAAAAATATTTTTGGCTTTCCTTATGAGTCTGGGCACATTACCGGAATGTTTTACCCAAGAAATACTATTTCTCATATTTGTTCTATTCTTTCTGTTTTTTCTTTCTTATACGTATATATGAATATGGAAAAAAACAAATATTTAATATTGAGTATTATTCCTTTGTTTTTTGTTCTATTACTAAGTGGCCGACGAGCAGCATGGGTTATGTTAGCATTGTCTTCTTTTGGTTTTCTAATTTATGGATTTATTTACTCTAAAAATAGAGCTGATTTTATAAAATCATTTGGCGTTATTGGCGCTATGATTAGTGCATTACTTATATCAACCATCCTATTTCACCAACCGACAAACGATCGATTTAAAGTGACATTAGGTCTTTTTAGCAACGACTACGCTAGTATTAATGCAGCAACGGCGGTTAGACTGCCTATCTGGGAAACAGCTTATTCTGTTTTTAAATCTCACCCTATCAACGGAGTTGGGCCTCGCGGCTTTAGACACATTTATCAAGACTACGCTTCGGACGATGATTATTTTGTTAAGGCCGATGAAATTCCATCTCAACCCCATATTATTATTTTAGAGATACTTGCTGAAACCGGGCTAATCGGCTTACTGGGATATTTGCTTGGACTGTATTTGCTTGTTCGAGTGATTCAACAATCCGAGCGAAAAGAAAAGCTATTTCCTTTTTTTATTCCTGTTATTGTCGCCATGTTTCCTTTTAATGCGCATATGGCTTTTTATGGGTCTATTTGGTCTAGTATGATTTGGTTGCTTCTTTCTTTGTATTTTGCCAAAGCAAAATTAACTTTGGACAATGATTAAATATATTGCTATTCACGCATGAAAATTCTAATTATTAAATTAGGTGCGCTTGGTGACATTATCACTTCTACAGCAATAATAAATCAAATAAGCCAACATCATCGTGAAGATGAAATTTATTTGCTAACCAGTGATTCTTTTAAAAACCTGTTTTCTAATTTTAAAAACTTAAATATTTTTTCTTTTGAGCGTAACGGGTTATTAAATACGATTAAAAATATTTTATGGATAAGAAAGCAGCAGTTTGGTCGTATATACGATTTACAATCAAATGACCGTACCACTGTTTATTGTGCTTTATCAGGAAGCCCTTTTCGTGCAGGCAATCACCCTCGTTACCCCTATCATGCGCATCCTGAAAATAAATATATAGGAGAATGCCATTCATTTGATCGTCTTAATCAAATATTAGAAAGCGCTAACATTGAGAAGGCAAAGCCGTTTCCCTTTTTGCCCATTTCGGAAAGCATTGTTGCTGAAGTATCTAGCTGGCTTAACACATATAACTTAGCTAATAAACCTTTCGTATTATTACATGCTGGATCCAGTCCTATGCATTTAAAAAAAAGATGGCCGTATTTTTCTCAATTAGCGTCGACATTAAGCGAAGTCTTAACTGTAATCTGGATCGGCAGTGATGATGATAAGGAACTAAATGATAATTTGAGCAAAAATACAGGAATTAATGCAACAAATGCTTTTAGTGTTTTTGGTTTAGTTGAGCTCGGCAAAAGAGCAAAGTTCGCTGTGACAAATGATTCAGCGCCTATGCATATTTTATCTTGTTCACAAATTCCTGTATTCGGGTTGTTCGGGCCGACGTATGCTCGTAGAACACATGCATTGGGGCAATTAGATAATGTGATTACTGCTAGTAACCTTATTGCAAAGAATGATAATGACTTTGTTCCACTAGACATATCTAAGATCTCTTTGGACATGTTATTAAAGAAACTTAGAGACAAAAAACTAATATGAGCTTTAATAACAAATTGGCCCTGATATACGTAAAGTTAATAAAACTGTTTCGTACAGCTCTTATTAAAACTTTTATACGGCTTCTTTTCAAAAAAACATCAGAAATAAAAAAGATATTGATAAATCGTGATGGCGCTTTTGGCGACTCTATTGTTGCGCTTCCTGCACTAAGCATCATTAGACAAAACTTCCCCTTTGCCCAGATAGATTTACTGTCTATAAATAATAACGGCATTTCTTTTAAAGAAATTGGCATGTCTAACACACTGATTAATAAACTTTATAACGTTAACAAGTCAAAGAGAAAAGAGACTTTAATAAAACTAAAAGAACAACAATACGATTTATTTATTCAAATTCCACAGAACATTGGTATTTATAAATCTATTAGAAACATGTTGCTGGCTCGTTTTTACTTAAACATAAAATACGCCTTTGGCTGGGACTACGGCAGAATAAAGTCTTTTATGCGATTTCAAAAGCAATATGGCCAAACAAATACTGAAACGAACCGTTTTATAAAAACATTAAATGAGAATGGTTTGTGTGGGAACATTGATTATCCGCTTAATATGCAAACACCACACGATCAGGAAACGTATAACTTAATTGAAAAAGAACAAACAATAACTTTTCTAATTGGCGGAAAACTGCAACCAAAAAAATGGCCTCTAAATCACTGGGTATCACTGGCAAAACTAATTGGGGACAAGCATAAAATAATAATCGTGGGCGGAGACAATGATAAAACGGACGCTAAATATATTATAGAAAAAACAAATAATACTATTAGTCTGTGCGGTAAATTGACAATACCTGAATTACGTTACTTATTATACAAAACAAAAGCGGTGATTAGTCTAGACACTGGAGCCATGCATCTTTGTGATTCAACCAGGACAAAAATTATTGCTCTTTTTTCTACTCGTGATTTATCTAACAAATGGTTTCCAAGCAACAAAGACTCCATTGTCATAGAAAAAGTGTTGCCCTGCAGCTTCTGCTTAAAAACTGCCTGCGAAGACAATATTTGTATGAGTAATATATTACCAAATGAAGTCTTTTCAAAAATGAATGAATTATTGCTTACTTAAGTAGCTCGAAATATCTGGATATTTCATTTTAAGAGCCTTGCTATAAACAATTCAAGCAAGACTTTATTAAGTTTCGCTTGTTTTTTCCCAGGTTTCACGCCAATTAAAAAATGGTGGCAAACAATGTTCCGTTTGTAAATGCACAGCTACTGCCGGAATAGGTGAAAACCCAAGGATATGATTAAACAATTTATCTGTCGTTTTCTTTTCTGATCCTAAATGCCGCTTTTCTTTTACACCAACATACTTGGTATTTTCAAAATACTCCCAATACTTACTCACAACATCTGAGTGCGTAAAAAAAGTATGGGTGGCGTGGCTTATTGATCGCCAACGTCTTGTATCACTATATAGAATATAAGAGGGGTAATTAAATTGTCCAAAAACGATTTCATGCTCTTGTGGGTATAACAAGATGTGGGATCCTGTTTGAGTATATATTTTTTTATAAAACTTCATCATTTCAATAATGGCTGTTTCTATATGCAAATAGTCATCTTCACAGAAATAATAAAGGCCTTCTCCTTCTTTTGCATAGCTAAAGTTTTCATGAAGAGATTGCCCCTGCCCTGGTTTTTTAGTAGTAATGATACTCCAGTCAAAGGTAAGTTTTTTACATAGTGTTTTTATTTTTTCTAACTGCTTTTCATCAGATCGATCATCAAAAACCACGAGCCGGATATTGCAATTGTTTTCATGGGCATACTGCATTGAGAGCAACAGTGAATTAATGCACCTTAATAAATGTTCTTCAAGATTAATGCCTGTCAATTCATTGCGATTTCCTTTTGCTCGTTTATCGTTTATGCACGTGCGCAAACAAACGGTTAAAACATCAGTGTTACTCGGTGTTGTTTTTGTGTGTGAACTGAAAACATCATAAGCTTTTTCCTGATCTGTAAGGCTATTAAAATCTTTTAATGGCAGCAAATTATATTCAGAATGTTTTTTTATTGCATAACCGCACTTTTTTAACACACGATTTAATACGCGAAATACCTCATTCATTTTAATATGTCCTTAATAGCAGCACTAACGTCATTAACAGAAATATTGCGTGCATCACTATTTGCACCCATCAGGCAGACGGCCTTGTTTCCCCATGGCCTGTAACGTTCAGGTTCTGTAACTCCAAAAAAACTAATAGTGGCCGTCTTTACAGCACTTGCAATATGGCCCAAACCAGAATCAGGCCCAACATAAAGGCAGGACGCTTCAATCAATGCTGCCGCTTCTAATAAACTATTACCAACCGTATTAATATGCTGTAAATTGACCTTGCTCATTACCTCTAGAGTTTCTTTAGCCTCAAAACTATTGCCTAAAAATATTACTCCTGAAAAATCATTTTCATGCTGTTTTAATAATTTGACAAACTTGTCTATAGTCCATGTTTTTTCTGGCTTACGATTATCGCCCATAGATAAAGCGAGCAATTTATCTTTATTACTAAATACAGATATTTGCTTTGACGCATAGCCTCTATCAGCATCAGAAGGCCAAACTTTGGTATCGGGAATAGGGTGGTCGCCATGCAGATCATCTATAACACCCATTAGGTTTTCTACAGCATGAGGGCCATAACTTTTTGCGCCCCACTTCGTATACCTTTTTTTGGATCGCAATAAATAAGCAAGCCCATCTGTCCGAACATCAACAACCAGATCGTAACGCGTCTTCCAAAGCTGCATTAACAAATCCGGCACGCCTCTAAGCGGCTTGTCTTTGTCTTTTAAATATAATTTATTTAAACGAGGATAATTCTTATATAGCCCTGTACCACGTTTATCAACAACAATGTCAAACAGGGCTTCAGGATATTTATCTTGTAACGACCTTAATACGGGCGTTGTCATCACAACGTCGCCGACGGAGCTTAATCCAATAAACAATATTTTAGTAACGCTCATTAATTAAACTTTACAAAAGCAAAAAGTTAATTATTGTTCGCCGAATAATCGCTATACGATTTTTCTTCAATTAGCTCAGAGCCTGTTTTCGTATTTATTGTTCGTTTAATTTCCGCACGCTTATCGTTTGTAACATAAACGCATCTTGCTAACTCAATAAACTCTTGATCAAACGCCTGTTCGCTTTCTTTGTCTCTTATCTTGTCTTCAATATCCCATAATGCTTCATTAACTGCTTTTAAATCACTTATGTTTTGATCAAGATCGTTCTGTGAATAAGAGGATGCTTTCCATAGTGACTGTAACACTTGCAACTCTTTATTAATGTTTTCTAATTTTGCCGCATCGTTAATTCTTTCGGCTTTAATTTGAAGAATGGTTACCTTATCCAGCAGCTCTCCAACCGATAGTTCTATTTTTATACTCACAAATACTTCCTCTGTTTATTATTTGCCTATACAAAACTGCGAAAACACTTTGCTTAAGACGTCGTCTGTTGTGGTCTTGCCAGTTACTTCGTCAAAACCCGACAAAGCCAATCTCATTGATTCCGCTAACACTTCTAAACCAGCATCTTTCTCAGCAGCGACTAAAACTTGTTGTAAATGTTCTTTTACTGAAATTAATGCATCAATATGTCGCTGCCGCGCGAAGATTATATCTTCATCGTTATCAGATATATCAAGAGTTGAACATATTTTCTCTATCAGGTCATCTATGCCCTCGCCGGTTTTTGCTGAAACATACACATCTTCATCTGTATTTTTGAAAGTACTTGCATTACACAGGTCTATTTTATTTCTTACCTTTATTATTTTTGTTCCAGGCGACAAGTGAAGGCTTAAGCCTTTATTCTCCCCGTTTCGCGCCTGACTATTGTCAATTACGTATAAAACAATATCTGCCGCGGCTAACGCTTTATAAGATCTTTCAACGCCGTCTTTTTCAATAGAATTGCTCGTTTCTCGTAACCCGGCTGTATCTATAAGAGTAAAAGCATTCTCTCGGAGCATAACTTTTTCTCGAATAATGTCCCGCGTTGTTCCTGCTTCAGCAGAAACAATAGCAGAATCAAAACCTGACAGACGGTTTATAAGGCACGACTTTCCTGCGTTCGGAGATCCAGCAATGACTACTGTCGGGGTTTGGTCAAGAGATCGCCCTGCTTCTGCTTTTTTTAATAACATAGTAAGTTCTGATAAGCCTGTTTCTATGTTTTCAATGGCAGGTTCGATATTAATATTCACATCTTCTTCGTCCGGAAAATCTAACGCGGCCTCAACCAAGGCTCTGGCATTAAAAACCATCTCTCTTAATTGCTTAACATTACTAGAAAAAACACCATCAAGTGACTGCATGGCACTACGCGCGGCTTTTTTAGAATGACTATTAATGAGGTCGGCAACAGCTTCAGCTTGAACTAAATCTATTTTGTCGTTCAAAAAAGCTCTTTCGGTAAATTCGCCCGGTTTTGCTGCCCGCGCACCTAAAGAAATAATTTCTTCCAGCAATAGGTCCAGCAAAATCCGGCTTCCATGCGCATGAAACTCCGCAACGTCTTCGCCTGTATACGATGAAGGTTTTTGAAAATAAAGGGCGATGCCTTTATCGATAATCTGGTCTGAAGAAGATTTAAAGGAAGCGTATTGAGCTTGGCGAGGTTTTGGTGAACGTTTCGTTAATGCCTGATATATGTCTTTACTGTTTTTTCCAGAAACACGAATGACGCCTATGCCGCCTCTTCCTGATGGCGTAGCTATAGCAACTATTGTGTCATTATCTTTTGGCATAGCACTAACCGCTCGACCAAACTATTTGCTGGTAAGTTTTTTGTTCGCGCTTTCTTTCTCCAGATTGCGAGTAATCACCCACTGCTGTGCAATAGAAAGCGTGTTATTAACAACCCAATATAAAACCAGTCCTGATGGGAAGAAAGCAAAAAAGACGGTGAACACGACAGGCAACACAGACATAACTTTTGCCTGAACCGGATCCATCGGTGCCGGATTAAGTTTTTGCTGAATAAACATTGTAATGCCCATCAATAATGGTAAAACAAAATATGGATCAGCTGCTGACAAATCATTTATCCACAAAATAAAGTCAGCTTGTCTTAGTTCTACGCTTTCTAACAGCACCCAATACAAAGAAATGAAAACAGGAATTTGAATTAAAATAGGAAAACATCCGCCTAAGGGATTTATTTTTTCTTCTTTATAAAGTTCCATCATCGCCTGATTAAGACGAGTGCGGTCATCTTTATAGCGATCTCTAATTGAAAGCAGCCTCGGCTGAACCCGCCGCATGTTTGCCATTGAGCGATAACCTGCAGCAGATAATTTAAAAAATAAAAGCTTTAAAAGAAGTGTCACTAAAACAATTGACCAACCCCAATTCTTTACAACATCATGAATATGATCTAAAAGCCAAAACACAGGTTCAGCAAGAAACCAGAAAATGCCGTAATCTACGGTTAGCTCAAGCCCATCAGCATACTGCGGTAATTCTTTTTGAAGTTTTGGTCCGGCATAAAAGCGATGGGTAATTCTATCACTGGTGCCAGCAGGAATATTTTTCGATGGGGTTATCGCGCCGATAACATAACTTCTTTGATCGGGGTTCAACGTATAATAATGATATGGTTCTTCCTTAGAACCGGGGATTAATGCTGTAAAAAAGTAATGTTGAAGCATCGCGACCCAACCATCAGTAATATCTACAGATAGTTTATTGTCCTCAATATCACCGAAATCTATTTTTTCATAGCGCTTTTCCGGTGTAGATATAACAGCGCCAGTGTAAGTATAAATAAATCGTGATCCTTTTTCTGTCGGTTCAGTACGATTTATCTGAGCGTAAGCGCTGCCTGTCCAATTCTCTGATGAATTATTTTGTATTTCGTATGTAATATCTGCAGCGTACTGTCCTTTGTAAAAGGTAAAAGTTTTTATTATTTTTAAGCCGCTTTCCGTCTCCCAGAAAAGTGGTACCGAAACACTATCGTTTCCAGCTAACTCATAGTTCTTTTTTTCCAGATTAAAAATCGTTTTATGATTAGGTACTTCAGATTTGCCTAATAAGCCACCCTGGATTAAATAAAAACCATTGCTTTCATTTTTTAATAAAATAACTTTGTCGGTCTGGTCGCTTTTAGAAATAGAATAATTTAAAAGTGCCGCGCGCTGGACTGTTCCACCAACTGTATTAATCTCAATATCCAGTACATCCGTTTTTACATGTACAACGCTTCCTTTTGCTGCTTCTTCAATCGGGTTTTCTGTTATTACAGGAGCAACATCATTATTCAGTTTTGGTGTTTGTAGATCCGGTAAACTGTTGTCTTTTGATTCAGCTAGCTGGGTCGGGACAGATGTATCTACAGTTTGAACAGGTGCTCTATCAGCATAATCCTCTTGCCAAGCTTGCCAAATCATTGTTAGGACCAAGCCTAGAGCAATTAATAAAATAAACCGTGTTGTTTCCATTAGTTTTAAGACTCTATCGATTTATGCGGCACTGGATCGAAGCCGCCTTCATGAAAAGGATGACACCGACATAATCGTCGAGCCCCAAAAAACAAACCTTTAAAAACTCCGTGTTCAGACAAGGCTTCAATAGTGTATTGCGAACAGCTTGGATAAAAACGACAGCAGGGCGCCATAAAAACACTTAAATAGCGTTGATACAAATGAATAAATTTTATTAAAACAGCTTTCATTAAATGACTTTATCCCAGTGCTTGGCAAGCGTGGACTCTATATTATTTTTATTAGTGTCCAGTTTATTTCTTACTACAACGACTATATCGTTTCCTGTAAGTTTTTCTTGTTTTAATCGAAAGCTTTCCCTGATTATACGTTTCAGCCGGTTTCTCTCAACAGCACTATGAATATGTTTTTTGGGAATAGCTAAGCCCAGGCGCGGCTTATTAAAACCATTGCTTGTTGCTAAAAACAGGAATGTTTTGTCGCTAGATCGGCGCTTTGAGGAAAAAACCTGCTTGAATTCTTCCGGATGTTTTAGTCTATTACAAGCTCGGAAACGCTTCTCGGAAGAAGACATTATTAATTATCTCTAGGCAGAGAGCTTTTTTCTTCCTTTGTTCCGACGAGCCTTTATTATCGCTCTTCCTGAACGAGTTTGCATACGGGCACGAAAACCATGGGATCTTTTTCGCTTTAAATTACTAGGTTGATAAGTTCTTTTCATGTTTGTTGCCTTAAGTTTTCAATACGATGCTGCTTAAACGGGCGCACATATTACTGTCGCATCAATAAATATGTCAATTAATCTTATTAAAATAAACTTTTTTCTGATTGTGGATAACTTTTTTATTCAGGTATAAACTGCAGAGAAACCATTCTGGTTTATTTTGTTTTTCAACGAGGATTCATATTAGTGGGAATAACCCCATGGAAGCGTTGCCTGGAGCGACTTGAAGGCGAACTGTCGCCTCAACAATTTAATACGTGGATACGACCATTACACGCCGTTGAAAAGGATGGATCTGTGCGTCTATTGGCTCCAAACAGGTTTGTTCTTGATTGGGTTAGCGAAAGATACTTATCCAGAATGGAAGAGCTTTTAAGCAGTGATCCCGAAGAAAACAAGCAAATCTCTCTAAAACTCGAAATTGGCAGCAAAAGCAGTAACGAAAAATCAAAAGAAAATTCCCCTCTGGGTAATCTATCCGTAAACCAAGGAAAAACAAAAGTTCAAGCAATCCCGCTTAAACACTCTAGTAATTTAAACTCCTCTTTTACTTTTGACTCTTTTGTTGAAGGCAACTCCAATCAGCTAGCTAGAGCGGCTTCTATGCAGGTAGCAGAAAACCCTGGTAGCGCATACAACCCCTTATTTATCTATGGCGGTGTTGGCCTGGGAAAAACGCATTTAATGCATGCTGTTGGCGCTGCTATATTAGAAAAAAAACCAAACGCAAATATCGCTTATCTTCATTCTGAAAGATTTGTTGCTGATATGGTTAGGGCATTACAACATAATGCTATTAATGAATTTAAAAGACACTATCGCAACCTAGACGCCTTACTAATTGACGACATTCAATTTTTCGCAAAAAAAGAACGCTCTCAAGAAGAATTCTTTCATACCTTTAACGCTTTGCTTGAAGGCGAACACCAAATAATATTAACTTGTGACCGATATCCAAAAGAAGTTAACGGTCTGGAAGAAAGACTTAAATCGCGTTTTGGTTGGGGACTTACCGTTGCAATTGAGCCGCCTGAACTTGAAACACGCGTCGCTATAATTCGAAAAAAAGCCTTACAGGTTCAAAAAGAATTGCCTGATGAAGTTTCTTTCTTTATCGCTAAACGATTCAGGTCAAATGTTCGTGAGTTAGAAGGTGCGTTAAACAGAGTTATTGCAAATGCCAACTTGACCGGCAAAGAGATCACGCTCGAGTTTACCAAAAACGCTTTACGTGACTTACTTATTATTCAAGATAAACAAGTTACTATGGAAAACATACAAAAAATGACGGCCGAATATTACAAAATAAGAGTTGCTGACTTACTTTCAAAAAGAAGAAATCGTTCAATCGCCAGACCAAGACAGGTTGCTATGGCAATCTCTAAAGAACTAACTAATCATAGCTTACCTGAAATAGGGGATGCCTTTGGCGGTCGTGACCATACTACAGTTCTTCATGCATGTAGAAAAATAAAAGAACTAAGAGAAACAGAACAAAGAATTGAAGAAGATTATGTCAATATCACAAACATACTAACAAGTTAAAAATAACTTGTGCAAAAAACAATAATAAGTTTTTTTTAATAAATATTCACATATTACTAACAAGCTTACATAGATTTAAACAGAATAAGCAAACAACCTTTTAAGCGCGTAACTAATTGATTTACATATAAAAATAGAGATGTTAACATATTTCATGATCACTAGTAATAACAATAATAGGTATATATATGAAATTTAATATAGATAGAGATGTACTATTACCTGTATTACAAACAGTTAGTGGAGTTGTTGATCGACGACAAACACTCCCTATACTTTCTAATCTATTATTTAATATAGAGCCTAACTCTTTATCTGTAACAGCTACGGATATGGAAGTAGAGCTTATTGTTAAAATAGAAGTTCCTTTAGGGCAAACAGGAGAATTAACAATTCCTGCTAGAAAGCTTTTAGATATTTGTCGAGCACTTCCACAAGAATCAAAGCTGGAATTTGAAATAAAAAATGATCGTGTTTTAATAAAATCAGGTAGAAGCCGATTTACGTTGGCAACGCTACCTGCACCGGAATATCCAGTTATTGATATAACAGAAAATATTGTGGTTTTTAATATTAAACAGAAAGTACTAGATCAACTGTTAAGTAATACTCAGTTTGCAATGGCTCAACAGGATGTGCGTTATTATTTAAACGGGCTTTTATTAGAAATATCAACGGATAAATTAAGGGCTGTTGCTACAGATGGTCATCGTTTAGCTTTGGATGAAACAGAGATAAAAACAGCTATAAATGAACCTATACAAATCATTGTTCCAAGAAAAGGGATTACTGAATTAACTCGCTTACTTCAAGACGATAGCGAGATAGAAATACAAGTAAGTACAAATCATATTAGGATTAAAAATGCAGAGTCTTGTTTTACTAGTAAATTAATTGATGGCCGTTTCCCTGATTACAAGCGCGTTATTCCTGAATTAAGTGAAACACCAGTATTCGCAGACAGAGAAGAATTAAAAAACAGTCTTACTAGGGCATCGATTCTTTCTAATGAAAAATATCGTGGTGTTCGGATAATGTTAAGTGCTAATAGTTTGCGAGCATTAGCACATAACCCGGAACAAGAAGAAGCAGAAGAAGAGCTTGAAGTGCAATATGATGGCGCTGAGTTAGAGATAGGTTTTAATGTTTCCTATTTGCTGGATACCTTATCAATAATTAAAAGTAAAAAGGTAAAACTAAGTGTTTTAGATGCTAACAGTAGTTGTTTAGTCTTGCCGGAAGATGATACTAATTGCCAATATGTCGTAATGCCTATGCGACTTTAGGAGATGCTCTGTATTGAACAACTTAATGTTCGCTCTGTCAGAAACCTGGGTGAATTTAGTATAGAACCTGCTCCAAAACTTAATTTCTTTTATGGCCCTAATGCTAGCGGAAAAACCTCCGTTCTCGAATGCATTTATCTTTTATCCCGAATCAAATCATTTCGTAGTAAACGTATTAACGACGTAGTAAGTCGAGGGCAGGAAAAACTGCAAGTTTTTGCTAGAGGTTTAAATAAAGGAAAAGCTTTTACTGTAGGAGTGGAAAAAGGCAGGGGGATTACGGGTATAAAATACGACGGTGAGATCATACAAACTGCATCAGAACAGGCTAGGCGCTTACCAGTCTATATTTTAACACCAGACCACTATATATTATTTACGGGTACGCCAAAAGACCGACGACACTGGTTAGACTGGTCTTTGTTTCACGTGAAACAAGACTATATTTTAGTTTGGAAAAGCTATCATCGGGCACTACGACATCGCAATGCATTATTAAAAACACAGCGAGCGACTAATTCCTCAGAATTAACAGGCTGGGAAAAACTAATGGCTGAAGAAGCCGCAAAGCTTGATGTAATGAGAAAAGAATATATTTCAAGCTTAAATCTGTTCTTAAATGAAATACATTTACCTTTTGTCTTGCCTGACCTAGGGTTAGTAGAATATTTAAATAATTCTTATGAAAAATATGATTTAGGTCTTTTATTAGCAGAGAATAGACAAGAGGACATTAAAAGAGGCTATACCAGTTTAGGCCCGCACCGAACGGATATTTCTTTCAGTTATAATGATTTCAATGTGGCGAAACATTTGTCACGGGGCCAAACAAAGCTGTTTGGAGCGGCGCTAGTGTCTTCCCAAATAGAAATACTAAAAAAAGCTGATATCGATGCCATGCTGTTAGTTGATGATCTGGATGCTGAGCTTGATGAAGAGTCGTCAAAGAAAATGTTTGAATTATTATTAGCGAATAATATTCAAACGTTTGTTTCATCATTAACAAAACCGGTTTGGTTTGAGACAGAAAAAAGAAACAATACTTTGTTTCACGTGAAACACGGGAAAGTCGAAAAAATGGTAGAATAAACACAATATTTTATGAGAGATAAATATGTCTGAAGAAAACGCTTACGGTTCGTCGCAAATCAAGGTTTTAAAGGGCCTAGAGGCAGTTAGAAAACGCCCGGGAATGTATATTGGCGACACAGATGACGGCACCGGTTTGCATCATATGGTGTTTGAGGTTGTTGATAATAGTATTGATGAGGCCTTAGCTGGCCACTGCGATCAAATAAAAGTCATTATACATTCTGGTGAGTCGATCACTGTTACAGATAACGGCAGAGGCATTCCTGTTGGTCTTCATGAAGAAGGCCGCTCAGCAACAGAAGTTATTATGACGACTCTGCATGCAGGCGGTAAGTTTGATGATAATTCCTATAAAGTTTCTGGTGGTTTACATGGTGTCGGCGTATCTGTAGTAAATGCGCTTTCTGACAAGCTTGATTTAACAATTTATCGAGAAGGCTTTGTTTATCGCCAAACTTACAAAAACGGCGATCCCGTTGCCCCTATTGAACAAGGCGAGGCTTCCGATAAAACCGGCACAGAAGTCACTTTTTTGCCTAGCGTCGCCACCTTTAAGCATATTGAATTTCATTACGATATTCTTGCTAAACGCCTACGAGAGCTGTCGTTCCTGAATTCCGGTATTCGAATAGAGCTGCTCGATGAGCGTAGTGGAAAATCAGATGTGTTTGAATATGAAGGGGGTATAAGCTCTTTTGTTAAGCATTTAAATCGAAACAAAACGCCTTTACATGAAACGGTTATCGATATTAAAACAGACAGGGATGATGTTGGTGTTGAATTAGCCTTGCAATGGAATGACTCATATCAGGAAAACATTTTCTGTTTTACTAATAATATTCCGCAAAAAGATGGTGGGGCGCACCTTTCCGGTTTTAGAGCGGCGCTAACCCGCACGTTTAATCAGTATATGGATAAACAAGGTGCGGCAGCAAAGGCGAAGGTTGCGGTTACCGGCGACGATGTTAGGGAGGGTATTACTGCAGTACTATCGATAAAGTTGTCCGATCCAAAATTTTCTTCTCAAACAAAAGATAAACTGGTTTCTAGCGAAGTTAAGTCTGTAGTTGAGTCTTGTGTGGCTGAAAAAATACAAGAATTTTTGCTAGAGAGACCAAGCGAAGCTAAGGCAATTGTAGAAAAGGTAATCGATGCTGCAAGAGCACGCGAAGCAGCACGTAAAGCAAGAGAGCTCACACGTAGGAAATCAGCGCTGGATGTCGCTGGCTTACCAGGCAAATTGGCAGACTGTCAGGAAAAAGATCCTGCATTATCAGAATTATTTCTTGTGGAAGGAGATTCCGCGGGCGGCTCTGCTAAACAGGGGCGTGATCGTAAAAACCAGGCGATATTGCCGTTGAAAGGCAAGATATTGAATGTCGAAAAAGCGCGCTTCGATAAAATGTTGTCTTCCGTTGAAGTGGGAACGTTAATTACAGCCTTAGGCTGTGGTATTGGCCGAGATGAATTCGATCCTGAAAAACTAAGATATCATCGTATTATTATTATGACTGATGCAGACGTCGATGGAGCGCATATTAGAACTTTGTTGCTCACCTTCTTTTATCGTCAAATGTTTGAGTTGGTGGATCGCGGCCATATTTATATTGCACAGCCGCCGCTATATAAAGTTAAAAAAGGAAAACAAGAGCGTTATCTTAAAGATGATGCTGACAGAGAAGCGTATTTGCTCGAATTAGCCTTAGAAAACAGTAGTTTATATGAGGGCGGTGGAGAAGCCCCGGTAGAAAATGAGGCGCTAAAAGAGATGGTCGACCTCTATATTTCGATGAACCGCGCCTATAGTCGTTTATGTAAACGTTATCATGCCACTATTGTTGACGCGATTCGATATATGCCAGTGATTACAGAAGCAGACTGTGCAGATCATGCAGTAGTGAAGAACTGGTTCGGTGAGTTAACAAATATATTAAATAGCGACGATGCTAATGTTACGGAATATGTTTTTGAGCTTTTTCCGGCTAGCGATGGCTTATCAGGCGCTAAAATTTCATTGATTATTCATGGAATTGAATCAAGCAATATTTTTATGCCGGAGTTTTTCTCATCAGAAAATTATAAGAGGCTCTGTGCTTTAGAGCAGTCATTGGTTTTGCAAGAAGATGCCTATGTACAACGCAATGAGCGAAAGCAAGTAATCACTTCATGTAAGCAGGCGTTTGACTGGTTGATGAAAGAAGCGGAACAAGGTCTGTCTATTCAGCGCTATAAAGGTCTTGGTGAAATGAACCCAGATCAGCTTTGGGAAACAACAATGGACTCAAATACGAGAAGTCTTTTGCAAGTACAAATCGAAGACGTGATCGGTGCAGATGAAGTGTTTACAACTTTAATGGGCGATCAAGTAGAGCCAAGAAGAGAGTTTATTGAACGCAATGCTCTGGTTGTTGAAAACCTCGATACCTAAAGAGATCAAGCGCGGGCAATGGTCCAAATATCGATTCGCTGACATCCTGCTTTTTTAAATAGTTTGCTTAGTTCGTTTATAGTTGAGCCCGTTGTAATTACGTCGTCGACAAGAGCAATGTGCTTTGGTATTTGATCGCTGTTCAAAGAAAAAGCGCCCTTGACGTTTTTTCTTCTGATCTTCATTGGTAGTGTACTTTGAGGGTTGGTGTTTATTATTCTGCTGCATAGAGAAGAATTAACCTTCAGACCCAGTCGTCTGCCTAATTGCTGAGCAAACTCTAAAGACTGATTGTAGCCTCGCTCCCTTTGTCTTTTTCTGTGTAAAGGCACAGGAATGATAATCTCAGGCAGCACACTTCCCTTTTCCATTATTCTTTTTGCCAGTTTATCCGCAAAACGCCGAGCTAATTCTGGTCGGTTATTAAATTTGAAAGCTTTAATTAAATGGTTTGCAGGATATTGATAGCTAAATAGTGTCTCAGTGTTGGCGAAAGAAGGTTGTTGATTGAGACAAGAACCACAAATGTGATGATGCAAACTGTAGCGAGCACAAATAGGACATCTTTGTGTTTCGCGAATAAAATCCTGCTCACAGTCTTTACACCAGGCACATTCCGTTTTTGCTAAGCAAAAAAAACAGGCACCCGAAAAAAATAGCTGTTTGACTTCCATGTCAGTCTGTTAACCTTATATCAAATGAAAAGTTTACAAGTAATTATCAGCCTTTATTGTGGCACGACCAAACACGCTTGAGTACCCGGGAAACAAACAAATGCAACAGAATAATAAAACGCCTATTAAAAATGATTGGACAAAAGAAGAGGCAATTTCATTATTGAGTCAGCCCTTTAATGATTTACTTTTTGCCGCTCAACAAATTCATCGGCAGCATTTTGATCCAAACACCGTTCAACTAAGCACTTTGATGAATATTAAAACAGGTGGTTGCCCCGAAGATTGCGCCTACTGCCCACAAAGCGCGCATTACGATACTGGCGTTAATGCAGAAAAATTATTAGATCTGGAAGATGTGCTGACTCAAGCTAAAGCAGCAAAAGAAAAAGGCGCAACACGATTTTGTATGGGCGCAGCCTGGCGCCAACCAAAACAAAAAGACCTGGAAAAAGTAATGGTTATGGTTGAGGCAGTTAAAAACACAGGAATGGAAACTTGTGTGACCTTAGGTATGCTGTCAGGCGAACAAGCAAAAGATTTAAAGTCCGCTGGTCTGGATTATTACAATCACAATCTCGATAGCTCACCTGAGTATTACTCAAAAATTATTAGTACTCGAGATTATCAAGCGCGACTCGATACACTTGAGAATGTAAGGCAGGCTGATATTAATGTTTGTTGTGGTGGCATCATTGGTATGGGCGAAGATGAAAATGATCGTGCCGGCTTGTTATTAACCTTGGCTAATATGTCAATACAACCTGAAAGCGTGCCGATCAATATGTTAGTGCAAGTTGAAGGTACGCCACTTAAAGATGTTGAGCCAGCAGACGCTATTGATTTTGTCAGAATAATTGCGGCGGCAAGAATTATGATGCCCGCATCTTATGTGCGGCTTTCTGCAGGCCGCAATGAAATGACCGATGAAATGCAGGCGCTGTGTTTTCTTGCTGGAGCAAACTCAATTTTTTACGGAGAAAAACTGCTCACAACAGATAATCCACAACTGGAACAGGACAAACTGTTGTTCGATCGTTTAGGCATACAATCAGCACAGCATTAAAGTAGCACAAGAAAACAAAAGTGAATTTGTTAGAAGAAATCGATCAACGAAAAAAAGAAGGCTTGTTTCGACAAAGACAAGTGATTACCTCTGCACAAGGATCTTTAATAAAAATTAATGATGAAGAGTATATAAACTTTAGCAGTAATGACTATTTAGGTTTTGCAAATAACGAAAAATTAAAAACTTGCATGATCGAAGCCATAAATAAATATGGAATTGGTGCCGCATCATCACAATTATTAGTGGGCCATTTGACGCCACATAAAAAATTGGAAGAAAGACTTTCGGAGTTTTTAAAAAGAGATGCTGCATTAGTCTTTCCTACAGGCTACCAAGCAAACCTGGCAATCGCTTCAGCTTTAATTGATTCGAGCACTGTTATTTTTCAAGATAAATTAAATCATGCTTCATTGATTGACTCCGCTTTGCTGTCAAAGGGAACACTGGTTCGATATCGCCATAACGACATAGATCATTTAAAAAGCCTTTTAGAAAAATATAAACAACACGATTTAGTAATAATGTCTGACGGCGTTTTTAGTATGGACGGTGATTATGCAAATCTAATAGAAATGGTGGATTTATGTAAAAAATATAATGCTTTTTTAATTGTTGATGATGCACATGGTCTCGGCGTGCTGGGAAAAACCGGCGCGGGTTTGTTAGAGGAGTTAGATCTAAATCAACTACAAGTGCCATTGCTCGTTGGTACATTTGGAAAATCGTTTGGAGCAAGCGGAGCGTTTGTGTCTGGAAGTCAATTGCATGTTGAAGCGTTTATACAAAAAGCAAGAACCTATATTTATACAACAGCGTTACTTCCTGCAATAGCAGCAACAATGGTCGAAGCAATTGATCTAGTTGTTAGCGGCAATGATTTGCGTAAAAAAATAATAGACTTGGTCGCGCATTATAAAAACTTGTTAAAAGATTCCGGATTAAATCAAAGCAAATCAAGCTCACATATACAGCCGCTAATTATAGGCGAAGCGAATAAAACGCTAGCGACGAGCAAAGCACTTTATGAAAAAAAAATATTGGTCTCGGCGATCAGGCCACCAACGGTTCCTAAAGATACATCTCGATTAAGAATAAGCATTACTGCAACACATACAAAAGAACAATTAGGTTGCCTTGTAAGTTCAATCAAAGAAGTGATTTGAGAATGTCTATTAATATGAATTGTATTTTGTTACACGGTTGGGGCGCATCGAACACAGTCTGGAAAAACTTTGCGGAATCACTTAATAGTTTTAATAGTGTATCGGCGCCTTGTTTGTATGAAGTAACAAGAAAAACAAAAGACAATAGTTTTGAATCTATGGCCGCCGTATTAAACGACTCGATAAATTCGGACGTAGTATTGGTTGCATGGTCACTAGGAGGCCTGGTTGCTGCGCCACTAGTAAAGTTAACAAATAAAATTAAAGCCATTGTTTATATTGCCAGCGCGCCTTGTTTTCTTAATAAAATAGATTGGGCAAATACGATTGATAAAAGAGGCATTGATGATCTTCAAATGAGGCTAGCAAAAGACACGAAAAGTGCGCTTGAATATTTCTCTGGACTAATAGCCCACGGTGATATTTCGATAAAAGAAACCAATAAAATGATCCGTAACAATCTTGCCGATGAAAAACATAGTGCAATACTTTCTTCCTGGTTAACGCAGATGCAAAAAGTCGATCAAAGAAATGAATTTTCAAAATTAAATTTGCCAATACAAGTTATATTGGGGATTAATGATTCATTAATTAATTCAAAAATTGAAAATCAAATAAAACAATTAAACCCAAACATAGCATGCGAAGTTATAGATGATTGTGGTCATGCGCCATTTATAAGCAAACAGGAACAAACAATTAAAATAATAAATGAGTTTATCAATGCAAAATTCAATTGATAACAATTATGAAGTTGATACTAAGTACGTTCGACATGCGTTTAATGTAGCTGCTAAAAACTACGACACTTTTTCATTGTTGCAACAAACCGTAACGGATCGGTTAATGGAATCTTTTGACCATATTAAAATCAATCCTTCATTAATTTTGGATTTAGGTTCAGGAACAGGTTATGGAGCCAGGCATTTAAAACAGCAATTTAAAAAAGCACAGATCTATCAAATGGATCTTTCTGTAGAAATGTTAAAAAGTTCGCGTAAACAATTTTCACGTTATTTTTCAAAGAATCATTTTCTTTGTGCAGACGCAAATAAAATACCTTTGCCCGATAATAGTTTTGATTTGGTGATTAGTAGTTTGATGTTGCAATGGTGCAATGATCCGGACGCTGTCTTCGCCGAAATAAAACGAGTACTAAAACCAAACGGTGTTTTCCTGTTTACAAGTTTTGGTCCGGACACCTTAAAGGAGTTACGTGAAAGCTGGAAACAAGTTGATGATGATGTGCATGTTAATGCTTTTGCTGATATGCATGATATTGGAGATTCGTTGATTCGAAATGGAATGGATGCGCCAGTGTTGAGTATTGAGCATATGGTTCTAACTTATGACGAATGTAAGCAATTAATGCGCGAATTAAAAAACATAGGCGCACACAATGTTAACAATGGCCGAAGAAAAACTTTAACCGGAAAACAACGGCTGCAAAAAATGATTAAAAATTATGAGTCTTATCGTCAAGATAATAAGTTGCCGGCAACATACGAAGTGATTTACGGACATGCTTGGAAACCAGAGGCGGATAAAATTAATAAAAGTTCGAGCACTCAAAGTGTTTCATTAGAAGATTTGAAACGAGACCTGGAAAAACGCAAGTCAAAATAATTATGTCTAAAGGTGTATTTATTACAGGCACTGATACGGGGATAGGAAAAACCCGATTTACGCTTGCCTTAATGGAGAAATTAAAAAAACAGGGATATCGAGTTTCTGGAATGAAGCCGATTGCATCAGGGGCTACAAAAAATAACGGTAAGTTAGTGAATGAAGATGCAAAACTAATTATGGAGCATTGTAGCGAACCAACCGATTACGAGTTAATAAATCCGGTTGTTTTTGAATTGCCGGTTTCACCTAATATTGCAGCGAATCAAAAAAAAGAAATCATTGACCTGGATCAAATCATTAGTTGCTACAGACAGTTAGCATCAGGCTGTGAGAAAATAATTGTTGAAGGGATTGGTGGCTGGCGAGTTCCGGTTTCGGATAAATTAAGTCTTGTTGATTTAGTTCGTGCGCTAGATCTACCCGTAATTTTAGTAGTTGGGCTTAGGCTAGGCTGCATTAATCACGCGATTTTAACAGCTGAAGCAATCAGGGCTGATGGAATAAAATTACTTGGTTGGGTCAGCAACCGACAGGATGAAGAATATTTAATGGCTGATGAAACCGTCAAGACGCTAAAAAATGCTCTGGTTTGCCCGTATATTGCGGATTTACCTTATATGGAAAGTTTTGACCTGGACATTAATTCCGAAAGGATAGATTTGACCAATATTTTTGACTTTAACGAGAGCGGATAAATTTAAAGCTCAAACTTGCAAAGAATGGTCAATATAGGGCATATTGTCGCACCGAGACAGGCTGAGTAATTCTGTTCGACAATAATTTATGTCCCTATTACGGGCATAAAGTGTTGTGTCATTCTCCGTGAATGATGATGTGGTGGCGAATATGGGGATAACGCTAGACCACGGCAAGGTAGCCTCTATAAAAAATTAGAAAAATTTTAAAGAAATATTACAAAAACCATCAATGCTGAGGAATGCTGTATGTCAGTCGATAAATTAAAACGAACTGTATTAGGTCTTATTGCAGTTTCATTGTTTCTAGTGAGCGGAGCTGTTCTGGCCGAATATCCGCTCAACCTGACGGAAGGTGTCACGCCAACCAGTCATAGAGTTTACGATCTACACATGACCATTTTGTATATTGTGACAGTAATCGGCATCATAGTATTTGCTGTCATGGCCTGGTCAATTTTCCATCATAGAAAGTCTAAAGGCGCTGTTGCTGCGCAGTTTCATCACAGTACAGTTGCTGAAATTGTCTGGACCATTATTCCTATCTTGATCTTGGTTGGTATGGCTATTCCGGCTACCAAGACGCTTGTTTTCATGAAGCAAACGGGTGATTCGGAAATGACTTTGAAAGTAACTGGTTATCAGTGGAAATGGAAATATGATTATCTGGACGAAGATATCAGTTTCTTTAGTGCGCTTGCTCAAGAAAATAACGCAGCAAGACAGCTTAATTCAGGCATAGACCCAAACACTATCGATAACTACCTTCAGAATGTCGATAACGTGGTTGTCCTCCCCGTTGAAACAAAAATCAGAATTTTGACTACTGCTGCGGACGTTATCCATTCTTGGTGGGTGCCAGACTTAGGTTGGAAGCGAGATGCAATTCCTGGCTATATCAATGATAACTGGACATATATTGAAGAGCCGGGTGTTTACCGAGGTAAGTGTACGGAGCTGTGTGGTAAAGATCATGGCTTCATGCCCATTGTTGTTCATGCAGTTTCTAAAGAAGACTACGCGGTATGGGTTGAAGAGAAGAAAGCAGAACAAGCCGCCGCAGCTGCAGGCGGTGATAGAGAATGGACAATGGACGAGCTAATGGAAAAAGGCGCGTCAGTCTATGCCGCAAATTGTGTTTCCTGTCATATGGCGAAAGGTGAAGGTGTTGCAGGTTTGTTCCCGGCATTAGCGGGCAGCCCTATAGCGACAGGTCCAGCGGAAGCACATGTAAGCATAGTTCTTAACGGTCTAAACTTGATGCCTGCCTTTAAAGCACAGTTGAATGACGTAGATCTTGCTGCCGTAATAACTTATGAACGTAATTCGTGGGGTAATGATACCGGTGATATGGTTCAGCCATCAGAAGTTAAGGCAGCACGATAATAACAATACTAATTAACATTAATTATTTGGAAAGTAACCAGAGGATAGATTCATGAGCTACGCAGCTGTCCACGACGATCATCACGACCACAAACCAACCGGCATAGGCCGTTGGTTGTTTTCAACAAATCACAAAGATATTGGAACAATGTATCTAATATTCGCCCTGACAATGTTTTTTGTCGGTGGTGCCATGGCAATGGTAATTCGAGCAGAGTTATTTCAGCCAGGAATGCAATTTGTTAATCCACAGTTTTTCAACTCCATGACGACAGTTCATGCACTAGTCATGATTTTCGGTGCAGTGATGCCAGCAGGCGTAGGTCTAGCCAACTGGATGATTCCGCTGATGATTGGTGCGCCGGATATGGCAATGCCTCGTATGAACAACATGAGTTTTTGGTTGCTTCCATTTTCATTTACTTTGTTGTTGTCTACTTTCTTTATGGAAGGCGGAGCACCAGCGGGTGGTTGGACAATGTATCCGCCATTGGTGTTACAGCTTGGCGATGCTTTTCCATTTTTGATATTTGCTGTTCACCTTTTGGGCATTTCTTCAATCATGGGTGCGATTAATATTATTGCGACCGTATTTAATATGCGCGCGCCAGGCATGACCTTCATGAGATTGCCACTGTTTGTATGGACCTGGATTATTACAGCATTTTTATTAATCGCTGCAATGCCAGTACTCGCTGGTGGCGTAACCATGTTATTAACGGATAAATTTTTCGGTACTGCATTCTTCGATGCAGCCGGTGGCGGTGACCCTGTTATGTTCCAGCATATCTTCTGGTTCTTTGGTCATCCTGAAGTTTATATTTTGGTGTTACCTTCTTTCGGTATTATTTCGCAGATCATCCCAACTTTTGCGCGCAAACCGCTGTTTGGTTATGCGTCAATGGTTTACGCAACAGCATCGATTGCATTCTTGTCTTTCTTTGTTTGGGCACATCACATGTTTGCTGTAGGCATGCCTTTAGCCGGTGAATTGTTCTTTATGTATGCGACCATGGCGATTGCGGTACCTACCGGTGTAAAAATCTTTAACTGGATGGCAACGATGTGGAAAGGTTCCATGACATTTGAAACGCCAATGCTGTTTTCTATTGGTGTCCTGTTCATGTTCTCATTAGGTGGTTTCTCAGGTTTGATGATGGGTATTACCCCTGTTGATTACCAATACCATGATACTTATTTCATCGTGGCACATTTTCATTACGTAATTGTGCCGGGCATTATCTTCGGCATAATCGGTGGTGTTTATTACTGGTTGCCAAAATGGACCGGCCATATGTATGACGAAACTTTGGGCAAATGGCATTTCTGGTTGTCCACTATTTCGGCCAACGTATTGTTTTTCCCAATGCACTTTATTGGTCTGGCAGGTATGCCTCGACGTATTCCTGATTACAGCACGCAGTTTACTGATTGGAACATGATCATCAGTATCGGTGGGTTTGTCTTTGGTCTTAGCCAATTGATGCTAGTTTGGGTCGTTATCAAGTGTATACGTGGCGGCGAAAAGGCAACGGATCAAGTTTGGGAAGGAGCACATGGTCTGGAATTTACTCTGCCATCACCTCCGCCGTTCCATAGTTTTACAACGCCACCAGAAGTAACAGATGCGACGGCACATTCATAGTAGTTGGCTGAGTAATTACTAAAATTATGAGCGGCAAAGATAAAACGCCTGCAGAAAAGGAGTTAGCAGCAAAGAACATGCGGGTAGCTATTATTGTAGCTATCATCGCGGCTGGATTTTATGCCGCTATCGTTCTGACGTACATGAAGTCATGACAGAGAAGAGTGTAATCAGTACAGCAAGGAAACTAGGATTGTTTGCTGTTGCCATGTTCGGATTTGGTTTTGCCTTGGTGCCTCTGTACGAAGTGGTTTGTGAAATAACCGGTATCGGTGGCAGAACAGGTGTTATTTCGCAGTCAGAAGCGGACGCTGATCAAGTGGATACCGATCGTTTAGTGACGGTTGAGTTTGATACAAATGTGGATTCTAAGCTGCCTTGGAAATTTAAGGCCAAGGAATACAAGATGCGCGTTCATCCTGGTGAAATGTCTGAAGCAGTATTTCTCGTAGAGAATAAATCAGATAAGCCAGTTGTTGGAAAAGCTGTCCCGAGTGTTGCACCAGAGATAGCATCGGTGTTTTTTAATAAAACTGAGTGTTTCTGTTTTACATCGCAGCTTCTTGAGCCGGGCGAAAGTAAAGAAATGATCGTACGTTTTGTAGTTGGTTCGGAGTTACCAGAAGATATTTTGGTAATGACATTGTCATATACCTTTTTTCAGGTGTCTGATAATGCGGATGTTGCAATATCTGGCACAAAAGCTGTTAAGACGAAAAGTTAGTTTTAGTAAAATAATAAATATATTTAAGAGGAATAGTTATGTCTGACTCTCATGACACATATTTTATCCCGGAACCAAGCCGTTGGCCGATAGTAGGAACTTTGGCGTTATTCACTACCTTTGTTGGTGGCGGCATGATGTTAAATGGATCGGGTTTTGGTACGTTTATCCTGGGTATGGGTATTGCCGCTGTTATTTATATGTTTTGCGGTTGGTTTTCCGATGTTATCGGAGAAAGCATGGCTGGAAGCTATAGCAAACAGGTTGATATTAGTTTTCGTTGGGGAATGAGTTGGTTTATCTTTTCTGAGGTGATGTTCTTTGCGGCATTCTTTGGCGCTCTTTTTTATATAAGGGTTTTATCAGTGCCCTGGTTAGGCGGCGAAGGCGCTGGTTTTGCGACACATATGTTCTTATGGCCGGATTTTGAAGCAGCATGGCCCTTATTAACAACGCCAGATATGGCGTTAGCTGGAGCAGAAACAAAGTATCTTGCGATTAAAGATGTCATTCCCGCGTTTGATGTTCCTCTTGTAAATACAATACTTCTTCTGTCTAGCGGCGTAACGATTACGCTTGCTCATCATGCTTTGAAGAAAGATCATCGTGCACCTTTGTGTTGGTGGTTAGCGGCAACCGTACTTTTAGGTATTGTTTTCGTTTATTTCCAAGCTGGCGAATATGCGCATGCTTATCATGAATTAGATCTGACAATGAAGTCGGGTGTTTACGGCTCTACCTTCTTTATGCTGACTGGTTTTCACGGCTTTCATGTCACCATGGGCGCAACCATGATTTTGATTATTTTGATTAGATCGATGATGGGTCATTTTTCTGCAAAAGATCATTTCGCTTTTGAAGGTGTTGCCTGGTATTGGCACTTTGTTGACGTGGTCTGGTTAGGATTATATGTCTTTGTTTACTGGATATAGTTAAACAAAGAAACAGCATAGGGAGGCGCTGCAGATGCAGCGCCTTTTTTATTTGAGCTACTTAAATAACCTGGGTTTTAAAAGATAATTAGAAACCGGCACTATGTGGTTGAATCCAGCCGAACCTGAAGCCAACGAATAAAGAAATAAATAATAGAACAGAGAGCGAAATCCTGAAAGTAAGCGAAGTAACCATGCGTTTTGATTTAGAATCATCTTTGACTAGAAAAATGCCTCCAGCTATTAATGAAGCACCTATCGAGAGAAACAAGATTGCGATGTATATTTTAAAAAGTAATGTGGCCATTATTTTTATCTCGATTGAATTTATTCGAACAGTATAACTAGCAAACGCTACTTTAATGAAACTAATTTTTGGAAACTGGTGTTTTAGTCCGAAGCTTTTAACTAGCTTCCTTGCTCTGATCTTTATCTATTTATTTGTATCACTTGGTTTTTGGCAGTTGGATCGCGCGGAACAGAAAAGAGCGCTGTATGCTGAATTTGAAAATAGGCAGTCAGCGGAAGCACTCGATTTTAATCAGAAGAAAAATAATCAACTAGATAAAGAGGCTCTGATCTGGAAACGACTAAAAGTTAGAGGTGAGTTTTTAGAACAATATCAAATATTATTAGATAATCAAGTAAACGATACTTTTGCTGGTTATTATGTTTATACGCCGTTTAAATTAGATCAAAGTAATGACGTTGTTTTGGTAAATAGAGGCTGGTTAAAAGCCAATACATCTGAGCGAACGATGCCTCCAGAATTAGTGTTGACTAAAGGAGCGGTGGAGATAAAGGCAGTCGTAAAGGACGTGCCAAAAACGGGCTTGTTGCTAAAAGAATTGCCGCCGGAGAGAATGACGGAAACGATTTATCGTGTTCAACGAATAAAAATTAAAGAACTAGAAAAGTTAACAAGCACAAAGTTGTTGCCATACATTATTAGGCTAGAACCAGAGTCTAAACATGGTTACGTCAGAAAATGGCGTTTACCTGGCTCAGGCGAAAACGTGCATTATGGTTATGCTTTTCAGTGGTTTGCGTTTGCAACAGTGCTATTAATTATTTATCTGGTTTTAAACATTAAAAAAATTGACGAAACGAGGCTAGATGTATGAGTGAAGAGGCTAAAAAGAATAACAATAAACTAACAATTATTCTCGTTGTTGTTTTATTTACCAGTCCATTATTTTTGTCGTGGTATGTTTTTAATTATACCGACTTTCTAGAAATGAGAGGCATGTCTAACAAAGGTGATCTTATTGACCCGCCGAGACCTTTAGATGATCTGGCTTTGATAGATCCCTTAAATGATGAAAGAGAAGATAGTTTGTATGGTAAATGGACATTGGTATATGTAAGCAGGATTTGCGATAAACCGTGCATGGATAATGTGTATCGCATGCGTCAAATTCATATTGCTATGGATAAACATTCTCTACGAGTACAAAAGGCATTGTTGTTAACGGAACAATCAGCAATTGAGCTTAAAGAGATGATGGTTGATTTCAGAGGGCAGCAAGTCATTAATACGGGTGCGATCGAAGTGAATGAATTGTTAAAACAATTTCAATTAGATGAGTTTGATAGTCCTTTAGATGCTGGCCGAATATACATAATAGATCCCCTTGGTAATTTAATGATGAGTTATCAGCCTGATGCAAATCCAAGAGATATTTATAAAGATCTGAAAAAATTGTTACGCGGTTCTCGTATTGGCTGATCGAACAACATTAGAAAAGAGTAATACAAATGAATAATATATTATTAAATTTGGCGCGCGTTACAATGATTCTGGCATTAATCGTTATTGTCATAGGTGCATATACACGCTTGTCCGATGCTGGCTTAGGTTGTCCCGATTGGCCGGGCTGTTATGGCAAACTGGTTGTGCCGGAACATGTTGAAGAAGCAAATGAAAATCTTTCTATAAGACCACTAGAACACGCTAAAGCCTGGAAAGAAATGGTGCATCGTTATGCTGCCAGTAGTTTAGGATTTTTAATTATAATTATGACTTTATTGGCATGGACAAAATCATCGCTCTCAAACATGCGCGCTTTTACTTCAGCATTATTATCCTTGGTTATTTTTCAAGGTATGTTAGGTATGTGGACGGTGACGCTGTTATTAAAGCCCGTCATTGTTATGTCGCATCTTCTTGGCGGCTTAACCATACTTTCTTTGTTGTGTTGGACGGTTTTACGTCAGCAATCGAAGCAGGGCTTCTTTGTCAGCGCAGGGGAGAGGAAGTTATTGCCCTTAGTGATAAGCGCATTAATCGTATTAATTCTGCAAATCTCATTAGGTGGCTGGACCAGCTCAAATTATGCTGCGCTAGCTTGTCCGGACTTTCCCACGTGTCAGGGCGTTTGGTGGCCGAACATGGATTTTAATGAGGGCTTTATTCTATGGCGTGGTTTGGGTATTGATTATGAAGGGGGTGTTTTACATGGTGCTGCCAGAACGGCGATACATATGGCTCATCGAATGGGCGCGGCATTAGCGTCGACTATCATTTTATTTGTCGCAATTCAGGCAATACGATCTGAAATGAAGCAGCTTAAATTAACCGGAATTATTGCTCTTATCTTATTAATAGCTCAGGTATCTCTAGGAATTGCTAATATCAAATTCCACATACCATTATCTATTGCGGTGGCGCACAATGGGGTCGCTGCGTTATTATTGCTATCTTTAGTCACCTTGTTGCATCATTGTTTGCCAGATAATAAATAAGCTACCCAAAAGAAATTATTATGAAAGACGAAATAGTAAGCGAAACATCCAGCCTAGCTTGGCAGTATTATCTTGAACTTTGTAAACCGAAAGTTGTGTCGCTTATCGTCTTCACCGCTATTGTCGGTATGTTTTTAGCAACTCCAAGCATGGTGCCTTGGGACATACTGATTTATGGAACTATAGGTATTGGCATGGCGGCTTCTTCAGCCGCAGCGATAAACCATATTGTCGATCATCGCATCGATACAATTATGGCGAGGACTAAAAATCGTCCATTACCCGAAGGCAAAGTTAGTGTACTAAATGCCATCATCTTTGCCTGGTTTCTTGGCACCATTTCTATGGGAATTTTGGCGTTCTTAGTTAATCCACTAACAGCAGCGTTGACCGCCGCTTCACTTATTGGCTATGCTTTTATTTACACGATGTACCTTAAGCGTGCGACACCACAGAATATTGTTATCGGTGGAGCCGCAGGAGCTGCGCCTCCTGTATTAGGCTGGACAGCCGTTACCGGAACATTAGACCCGAATTCTTTATTATTATTTCTCATTATTTTTGCCTGGACGCCGCCACACTTCTGGGCGCTAGCGATTTATCGACGTGAAGATTATGCCAAGGTTGATATGCCGATGTTGCCGGTGACGCATGGTGTTGAATTTACGCGTTTACATATTCTGCTTTATACCATCTTGATGTTTATTGTGTCTTTGCTGCCGTATTTAGTTGGCATGTCTGGATTGTTTTATCTGATTGGCGCGGTCTTGCTTGGCGGCGGTTTTCTTTATTACGCTATCCGTATGCAATACGATCATGCCGACCGTCTGGCCATGCAAACTTTTTCATATTCATTAATTTACCTAATGTTTATGTTCGCGTTCTTGTTAATTGATCATTACATTCCGTTAATCGCAAGTATTATTTAAGCCTTAAATCACGGAACTGAACCATTTATCTATGGTCTTTAATGGTACTTCAGGAGAAATGACATGCAGCGTAGACAGTTTCTATTTCAAGCCAGCGCAATAACCGGCGCATTTCTAATTTCAGGACCAAGCGTTCTAGCCCATCCAATCAATAAAACATTAGATTTAAAGCCGTTAGATAAATCTGAAAAGGAATGGAGTAAACTGGTTTCAAAACAAGAATTTCATATCTTGTTTGAAGAAGGCACCGAGCGACCAAATTCCAGCCCATTAAATAATGTAAAAGAAAAAGGCACATTTATATGCGCTGCCTGTTATTTACCCCTGTTTGAATCCGAAACAAAATATGACAGTGGTACCGGTTGGCCGAGTTTTTACCAGCCAATAGAAGGTCGGGTTGCTACCAAGCTGGACTTAAAAATGGTTTGGCCGCGCACAGAATATCATTGTGCTCGCTGCGAAGGTCATCAAGGTCATATCTTTGAAGATGGACCCGAACCTACAGGTCTGCGTTACTGTAATAATGGACTTGCTCTAAAGTTTATTCCTGCCGATAAATCGCTGCCAGAATTAAGAGGTTAATGATGTTTCGTTTATTACTCGCAGTATTACTGTGCAGCATTCAAATTAATGCGGTTGCTGAAAATAAAACAGCTGTTTTTGCCGGAGGTTGTTTCTGGTGCATGGAAAAACCTTACGACAAAATTGATGGTGTTATTAGTACCATTTCAGGCTATACCGGTGGACATACCGAAAACCCGACTTATCAACAAACCTCAACAGGAAAAACCGGTCATTACGAAGCATTACAGGTTGAATACGATGCAGACAAAGTCAATTATGAAAAATTGTTAAACGTATTTTGGAAGAACATCGATCCTTTCGATGCACGCGGTCAGTTTTGCGATAAAGGCCCACAATACCGTGCTGCTATTTTTACAAATGATGAAAAAGAAATAGCCTTGGCAACAGGAAGTAAAAACACATTACAGGAAAAGTTAAACGGCAAGGCAACAATTGTTACGGAAATACTTCCCGCAAAACAATTTTATGCTGCAGAAGATTACCATCAGGATTACTATAAAAAAAATCCAGTGAAATATAGATATTATCGTTATGGTTGCGGTCGCGATACAAGATTAGATGAAGTGCAGGAAACTATAAACCCAAAATAAACAGATTTGAATTATAAATAATAGACGTTAACGATTATATCGAAGTATCTGACCTTTAAATTCTTGAGCAAGATAATCAGAGTTTTCCGGTTTAAACTGGCTGTGTGAATAACCGAGGCTTACCATTTTCTTACTAAAGTTGGCGTGTCGCCCTCGTCCTGGATCAACAATAATCACCTCGCATTCTTGCTTTGCATGCTGATCAATGAATTTGGATAACAAGCCGGTGTGTTCTTGCTCATATAAAAGGTCGCTGCCAAGAATCAGATCGAATTTTCCCAGATCACTAAGTTTGTCAGCCCAGCCAGTACGTATAAAAGGAATTGATGTGCCGTCGTTAAGCTTAACGTTCTTAAGAAGGAAAGCTTCAACTTCAGGATGATAGTCCGTTGCTGTAATATCTGCTTTACGTTGGCTAAGCATCAAACTGGTTAAGGCAATGCCACAACCTATTTCCAGAATACGTTTGCCCTTGATTTCAAAATCAAACATAAAGTGTGCAAGAACTTCACTGGAAGGCCAGATGATTCCGAACAAAGGCCACTGTGCAGAAGAAATACCCAGTTTATCGGCAACATTATCAACATCGAGATATTCTTGTTTATCGCGTAAAGTTCGTACATGAATATCGATATTATCAAACTCAAAAGTTTGATATTGAAAGCGTAACGAAGACATAACGCTCCTTAAGTGTTCATGATGCGTAGATGTCTAGGTAGAAGCTGAATTGCTACGCGGAAACGCACTTTATACTTAATAAATGCGATTTGCGAATATTTGCTTAGTACAAATATTTTTATGATGATTAAATACTTAATATGAAATAATTTAATTCGACATTGTCATATTAGCTTCTTATTATTAAATAAAAAAAGATTGAGAAATATCAAACATGCAGCCAATTATTTCTATAAATAAGCTTAATAAAACTTATGAGTCAGGTTTTCAGGCACTTAAAAATATAGATCTGGAAATTAAGCGAGGAGAAATCTTTGCGCTTCTCGGCCCTAATGGCGCCGGTAAAACGACGTTAATCAGTGTTATTTGTGGAATAGTTAATCCAGGTGATGGAGAGATTATTGCAGATGGCCATAATATTATTTCAGAGTTCCGTGCCGCACGTTCCAGAATTGGTTTGGTGCCGCAAGAGCTATCAACTGATATGTTTGAAAGTGTCTGGAGCACGGTTAACTTTAGCCGCGGCATTTTTGGAAAACCGGCAAGTCCTGAATATATAGAAAAAATATTGCGGAATCTTTCTTTATGGGACAAGAAAGATTCAAAAATTATGACCTTATCTGGCGGCATGAAACGACGAGTCATGATCGCCAAAGCTTTATCTCACGAACCAAGCATATTATTTCTTGATGAGCCAACTGCTGGGGTCGATGTTGAGTTGCGTCGTGATATGTGGGAAATGGTACGCGGTCTACGTGAAGACGGTGTAACAATTATTCTGACGACCCACTATATAGAAGAAGCAGAAGAAATTGCAGATCGTATCGGCGTAATTAATAAAGGTGAGATTGTCGTTGTTGAAGAAAAAGATAAGTTAATGAAAAAGCTTGGCAAGAAGCAACTCACTTTAAATTTGCAAAACCCGCTAACTAGCATTCCTCAAGAACTTGCCGATTATGCGCTCGAACTAATTGCAGATGGTAATGAGCTGCTCTATACCTTCGATGCGCAAAAAGAACACACTGGCATTGTTATGCTTTTGCGTAAATTAAGTGAGTGCAAAATTGAATTCAAGGATCTAAATACGAAAGAAAGTTCACTTGAAGAAATCTTCGTAAGTCTAGTGAGAGAAAAAGAATGAATATCCATGCAATAAAAGCAATATACAAACTCGAAATGGCGCGAACTGGTCGTACCTTGATGCAAAGTATTGCCGCTCCGGTAATGTCGACTTCACTTTATTTTGTTGTGTTTGGTGCTGCGATAGGTTCGCGTATGGGTGAGATTGATGGAATAAGTTATGGCACATTTATAATTCCCGGCTTAATTATGTTGTCGTTGCTAAATGAAAGCATTTCAAATGCTTCGTTTGGAATTTACATGCCAAAATTTACTGGCACAATCTATGAAGTTCTTTCCGCGCCGATTTCTTACGTTGAAATATTAATTGGTTATGTTGGAGCTGCTGCAAGCAAGTCAGTTGCGTTAGGTTTGTTAATATTAATAACCGCTAGATTGTTTGTTGATTACGAAATAGATCATCCTATCTACATGCTTGGCTTTTTAGTATTAATCGCACTAACGTTTAGTCTGTTTGGATTTATCCTCGGTATCTGGGCAGATAGTTTTGAGAAGTTACAAGTTGTGCCGATGATGATTGTTACGCCACTCACGTTTCTTGGCGGCAGTTTCTATTCAATTAATATGTTGCCGCCATTATGGCAAAAGGTCACATTATTTAATCCGGTCGTTTATTTAATCAGCGGATTTCGGTGGAGTTTTTATGGGATAGCTGACGTAAACATTTTTGTTAGTTTAGGCATGACCCTGATATTCATGTTGATATGTTTAACCACCGTCTGCTGGATATTTAAAACAGGTTACAAGCTTAAAGATTAGTATATTTATCAATTCTTCTGAATTAGCTTAGTAAAACCCGATATTAGTGTTTAAATGAAGGGCTGCATTCTTGTAGTTAATGGGCTGGCACTATATTCCAGCAAAAGGAGAATAGAGTATGGCCGTCGATATGTTCCTAAAATTGGATGGAGTCACTGGAGGCTCGAAGAACTATAGTTATAAAGGTTGGTCTGACGTTAATTCCTTCGGTTGGGGAATGGTGAGTAATCGAAGTTCTTCAGCGGTAACCGATAAAGATATGACCTCGTTTAGAGAGATTTCAATCTCAAAAAGAATCAGTACAGACAGTGCAGCAATAATGTTGCTTTATGCGCAAGGAAAAACCATCGATTTTGCAGAGTTAAAAGTCCTGCCCCAAACCACGAAAAAAAGTGATAAACCAAAGTACTTGACGCTACATATGGAAGATGTCTTGGTTAAATCAATTATTACTGGTGGCGAATCAAGCGAAGACTTTTTTAATGAAAAAATCATTCTGTTATTTAGTCGAGTCAAATATGAATATGATGCTCCTGTAAATTTAAGCGTTCAAGACACTGGAGAAAAGGCTGAATATATTTTCGATTGGGATATTGTAAATAACAAAGAAATATAAACTATTATCATCAATAATTTTTCCGGCAGATAAATTTAATATCCTTTTATTAGTTTTTGTAAACCTAAGACGTAGTTTATTGGCGCATGATCTGCTAGAAAAGCAGGCAAATCATCTTTAATTGATTTTGAACCGTCGTTAAATATTTTTGACACCGCATATTTTTTTAGTCCGCCCGATTTGCTTTTTTGATAAGCATAAATTTCATCTTCGCTCATGTCTTTAAGCAAATCGTCATGGTCGTCTATTAAATATGATGAACCAATATGACCGTACTTAATTCTTGCAAAGTCAATAGGAACGGTTGTAATCACATCGCAGTTATTAACGACACGATAAATTCGTCCACATTTTATAGAATTAATAAATTCCGGATCTCCTGTTCGTGGAGAACCAAACGTATAACAAGAATCAAAATTTTCATTATCGTAAAGTTCTGAAGTAGCTAACGTTGTTAAAGCCGCTCCTAGACTATGACCTGTTATAAATATAGGCAGTGAATTATCTATTAAACATTTATGTAATTTTTTACTAATGTTCAAATAAGCTTTTTTAAAGCCACTATGCGCTTTGCCTTTGTCACTAAAAGACGATTGATAAGCATCCACAACAACAAGGGCAATATCATCATAATTCACCGTGTTTTATCTCTTTGTTCTCAAAAAATTCAGGGTGATAGATTAATCTGGATATTTCTGCAAGCCACCACGCATTAGAAAGGCTAAAGCCGCCAATACCGGCTAGTAAAGGAGTAGGGTTTGATTGATTAAAATAATCAACAGCCTCGCCCGGCTTAAACAAACTTTCCCATGAGTAATCTAGTTTCATCAAATTATCCAAACGTTAATAATATAAAGAATAACTAAACAGTAATTGTATACTATCATCTATGTTAAATATGATTTTCAGCAAGAGTCAGAATTAGTAAGGAACTAATCCAGCAATAATTCTGTCCTAACGAAAACTATAAAAATGGATGTAATATGAAACCGTTAGCCATTTCCCGCAGAAGATTTATTCAAAGCAGCGCCGCTATTGGTTGTGGTTTACTTATTCCCGGTATGGCTCAAGCAGCTAATATCCATGAATTATCGGGCAAAGTTTATATTAATAATGAACTCGCTACGCTTAACTCAACTATTCGTTCAGGCGACTTGGTAACGACGAGTCATAATGGCCGGATTAGTTTTAGTATTGATGGCGATGCTTTTTTACTTAAAGAACGTACTTCACTCAAGGTTGGAACGAAAGACAGTGTTGTTATCAATGTGCTGCGTTTGTTTACCGGTAAATTATTAAGTGTTTTTGGAGAAGGTCGCCATAGAGAAATTGTTACAAGTACTGCAACCATCGGTATTCGCGGCACGGCTTGCTTTTTGAATGTTATGTCCAAATCTACATATTATTGTAATTGCTATGGCAAAACAGAATTAAGAGCTGAAAACATAAAAGAAGAATTTAAAGCCACACATCACAATGCACATCAAATTGATTTTGATGGAATGCATGTAATGGGTATGGAAGTGATGATGGTTATCGACCATTCAGACGATGAACTAAGACAGCTGGAAAGCTATGTCGGCAGAGTGCCAGTGTTTGATCAAATCTAACCCTTTGCATTTGCAAGTAAAAAGCAATAAAAATATAGACCTGGTTATCAGTCTAAAAAAGATAAGGGTTATTGCAATAGAATTGTTTGTCACAATCCTTATATAATAACCGCACAAGAATTTAATTTGAATCGACCATTAGGGAGTACCTGTTATGCCTAAATATAATATTAATACGATCAGCAAACTGATCATGTTGTTAACAATAACCATTTTTTCTATGAATACTTATGCGGCTTCATCGGTAGAAATTGATATCGAAGTAGAAGCAGCAATAAAAAGATTCAAGGTAGAAATTGCCGGTGCTGATAAGTTTCTGTCAAAAGCAGAGGGTGTTCTTGTTTTTCCCGATGTTGTTAAAGCAGGTTTTGGTATCGGCGGTGAATATGGTGAAGGCGCTTTGTTAATCAAGGGCAAAACAGTTGATTATTATAATACAGCTGCTGCTTCAATTGGTTTCCAGCTGGGAGCGCAGTTCAAAACCGTCATGCTGATTTTTATGACCAAAGATGCATTAACTAAATTTCGTAATAGTGATGGTTGGGAAGCAGGTGTTGATGGCTCTGTCGCTCTGATTGAGTTGGGCGCGGCAAAAGATATTAATACCGCCAACATAACGGATCCAATTGTTGGCTTTGTCTTTAGTAATAAAGGTTTGATGTACAACTTAACGCTTGAAGGTTCGAAGATAACCAAGCTAAATAAGTAATTTGTTGCCGGAGTAATATAATTCATTACTCCGGTATTTTAAATTCTCTCTGTTACTTCTCAGCTTTTATTCTTTCCAGGGTTTCACCAAAAGAGTTATGCACGTTTTTATAAAAAGACTCTTGCATTAATTTCTTTCGCCAAGCATCAATCTTTGGATACTTAGTCATATCAACATCAACGACTTCTGCGCCGTCAATAGTGGCAAGTAAACAAAAATCCGCAATGGTCATTGAGTTTCCCGCCAGATAAGTTGAAGTCCCAAGTTGCTTGTTAACATCTCCAAGAAAACGCTCAATAAAACCATAACCGTCTTTTAATGATTGTTCGTCTACTGGCGCGCCGACCATTCCGGCAAGTAGCTTGTTAAATAAAACCTTACCAAAGCCGTTGCCTATATGAATAGCGGTAAAGTCTAACCATTTATCAACATTGGCTTGTGCCGCGATATCGTTAGGGTAAAAATCAGATTTATATTTCCGACAAAGGTATTTCATAATGGCATTGCTCTCAGTCAGAACAAAACCGTCATCATCAATAACAGGTATTTTACCATTAGGATTTAACTTCAAGAATTCTTCAGTTTTATTTTCTCCGGCAAGCGGGTTGACCCGAATAAATTTATATTCAAGTCCCATTGCATTCAGGCATAAACGAACCCGGTTTACCGGGTATGACAAATCAAATCCATAAAGCTTAATCATTGTTGTTTCCTCAGGTTTGCAACTATCATTATATTAATTGCTAATGTGTTACAGGCATATTAATAGAGTATTAATAAAAGAGTTAGTTCTATTATTACGTTATTGATATGAATACAAAAAGTGTGGACAATTTCCCTTTTATAGTCTGCCGAAGCTTATATAAACAAGTTATACTTCAAATATATAGATTGAAATAAAAGGAATATTAAATGTCGATGCGAATAATTATTCTTCTCCTGGCGAGCCTCTTGAGCCTTTCCTGTGCGGTTGCTGAAAAGCCGGCAGTTTCAAAAGGAAAAGGTAAGGATATTCTCTACGTCCTTCCTGATGGGTCAATGATGTTTAAAGGCCGCCGCGTCGATAAAGGCGATATTGTGATTTATGATGCGGCACAAAGAGGCGAACGCGCTGCAATAAAATTAAAGCATCCCCTTCATCCAGATGCTTACAGGGATAACATCAACGTAGAAAGGCAAGAAGTCGATGTAGCAGTTGAGCGAAAATAAATTCGTATCGATATGCTTTAATAATAATTAGCTGATGGAGAGATATTCTTCGAGTTGATCAAACATGCCGCCCCATTCCTGACTTAACTCAAAGGTTTCGTCAATAAAACGGGTTATCTGCTCAATGCTGGCATTCATAGGCTCCCAGGTAAGATTGAGCGTTGTTTTGCCATTTTTCTCATCCAGCATCACGGTCGTAAATATTTCGATAGGAAAATCTTTAATCATCGGATGCGGCTCAATTCCGCCCTGCTCATTCGAAAATACCTGTGTATAAGAAAGTTTGGCGGGATGGATAAAGTCTTTGAAAAACTTCTTGCCCCAGATTTCAAGGCCATGTTTTGATGCCATACAATAATGGCTTTCGCCACCCGCTTTAATATCATCTTTAGCATAAATAACAGAATAACCCTTTGGTGCAATCCAGTGTTTAATTTTATCGGGATTTGTCCATGCTTCGAATACTTTTTCAACAGGGCATTGAATTCACGTGAGAGCGTAAAACTGTTATTGGCGGCCATATTCTTTTCCCTTTTCTATCTGCGTTCTATTCTACTCTAGTGAGGAATTAAAAAACCACTAGCCTAGCTATAAAAAGTAAATTGATTTCGACCCTTATCTTTGGATGAATAAAGCGCTTTGTCTGCTTGTTTATAGATTTCTTCCAATGAAAAATTCTCATTAAACGTATTAACAGAGATTCCAATGCTAACGGTGATTCTTATAATATTTGTTTTGTATTCAATTTCCAGTGCGTTAATTTTACTCTGTAATTTCTGGGCGTATTCTGCCGCTTGTCTTTCGTTTGTATCTGGCAAGAGGAAGCCAAACTCTTCGCCACCTAACCGACCAATTAAATCACTTTTTCGTGAAATACTAATTAATAGTTCTCCAAGCGAAGACAAAACCTGGTCGCCACAAGGATGACCATAGGCATCATTTATCTTTTTGAAATGGTCGATATCTATGACAAGAAGACAATACGTTTGCATATTGCGTTTAACTAAATTATGGATGCTTTCACAAGATTGTAAGAATACGCGCCTGTTAAGCAGTTTCGTCAAGCTGTCATAACTAGCGAGTTGGTTTGTTTCTTTTCTAGATCACGTAGCTGAATCAGTAAACCAATTAAGTGCCGGGAAAGAAAAGGTGCAATCAATAAAGGAATGATGCTTGCTTTGCCAATATCTTCCGACCATGATATGTCGTGCTCTAAAAGCGTTGCTAAAAACAGGTCTAGAAAAACTGCAAGAGCAAGAGACAAAGCAGAGATAATAATAACTAGCTTTACCCTTCCTAATTTTTAAATTTTATATCTCATTTTCTCTTATTAAAAAATGGCAACTTTATATAAGCCCTTAATTATTCACGGCTTTATAAATCATAATGAATAACAAACAATCACGATGATTAAGTCTAGTAGAATTTATGCGTATATGTGATTTAAATTACTAAGTAAAACAGGACTGTAATGTTTGTAAATCGTCATTATTTATTAGATTTTATCTCAGCCAGTGGCAAGACATATGTAGTGTCTCGCAACATTTAATAATTCAAAACGTTACTCTAGTTGCTTTACTTTAAAGTCTTCTGTCTTCCCTATCTTATTATACCTGTCTTTAGGATCGATAATGATGGGTTTTGCAATTAATAAGTTATTTGGGAATACAATAATTTCTCGATCAACAGTAATTAGTTTTGTATTAAACAAGCTAATTTCAGAAATATAACCTTCTATATAATTATCTAAATCTATAACGCGAATAAAGTTACCTCTTTTGTATGACTTATGTACAAGTAATATAAAAAATGCAGTAACGTTACTTAGAATAGACCAACTGGCAAATAAAGCGACACCGGTTACTGCGAGTAAGCCGGTTGATAAGGCAAGCAACACTTTAAAATTGAAGCCCCAGATAAACATGAGGAAAGCGAAAGTAATTACCCAGGAAAACAGACTTATACTAAATAAAGCACTCCTTAACGTACTATTTTTTAAGTGATCGCGTTCTATATATTCTTCAATCTTGGGGTTGACGATCCCTCGAAAAACAAAATATATAAGAATAACTACAACGCTCAATACAATATTCAAACTGTATTTTGAAAACCAGCTCATAAGGAAAAGGGTGTTTTCTTCGATCATTGATTACTTCACTAAGTTAAAACTTTTAAGTTACAGGGTTATTTATAAACCCTTAATAAAGAAGGATTGTATTACACTTGTGTATCTAAGTGTGGAAATTTTGAATATTCGAATTTATATAGGCAGTATACTGGGTCTACTAAATTTGTTTTTTCAGATCGCGCAACAGCCTCTCCATCCGCCGAATACAGCAAGAAAGCCGACGGATGCAAACAATACGGGAATGAAAACCATGAGAGACATTTCTGTCGGCACTGATTTGTGTAACACGGCTTCTGAAAAGTTCTTGGGATTGTAATAAGCTGTTTGTTTCGAGCCGACAGGATAACCGGTCGACTATCTCTTAAGCATCCTGTGTCTTACTGTAACCGTCTCCAAGATACTTAAATTTTTTAAGCGGTGAACAGCACCCAAATATAAACAGTTCCCAATTTATTTTGCGACCTTCTTGAGCTGCTGATTTGTCATTCATAAACTCAAGTTTAGTCTATATTTTTAAAAAATAGAGGACAGGAAGCGATAATAATTTAAGGTTAAAGACCTAGGTTCCCTTTATTTTTTCTTTCTTAATTTCTCGTAGGACAATATACAAAGCATAGCCGGCGGGTATTAATGGAAAGGCAGCAGTATACATGCCGGAAACATAGTGGAATGTGCCGTCTTCCAAAAATGGAAAAATATAATGTGATAATTCAGCCATGGTCATGGCAACAATAAAGAAACTTAAAAAATAATAACCAAATTGCGTTTTCTTCAATAATAAAATCGCACCTAAAATCCACATCGCAGGCCCGATGAATGCAGCAATCGTCATAAAGGTTTGTTCCTGTACATGAAAGCCAAAGATATCAGTCACAGCAACTTCAAAGTCTGTTAAGTATTCTTCATAAACGTGAATGATAAAAAGTATGATAGTAGTGAGATAAGGAATAATAATCTTAAGCGGATCAATCGGAGTTTTGTAAGTGGTAAATCGCCATAAAACAAAACCACCAACGGAGGCAACGAAGAAAACAATTCCCGGAACTTTTCCCATGAAGTGATAGGCCATGCTGACGAAAGCGACAATAAAGACAAAGACTAAAATATTAGTGATCTTATTATTCATGATCTATTTCCTTTTTTAAGTTTTGTACAAACTATAGGTATTTAATAGTTATCTAATTCAAGGCCTACCCCGCTTCACTGAATAACTGCTATGCGTAAACAGTTGTTTTTATAATAAGATGTTAAATGCAATATATGTCACCATATAGTAACTAAATAATTACTATATGGTGACATATATCATATTGCTGGATATACTTAAATAATGGCAGGTAATAGCGATAATGGTAATAAGAGAGTCTCAATTAGTGCTTCTTCTGAGATTAGATACTATCTAGAAGAATTAGCGGAGTTGGGCATCCATGGGAAAACACCTACGGAAGTTGCCAAATCATTGATTTCTAATGAAATAGAGCGTTTAATTAAAGATGGAATACTTAAAATAAAACGTAAAAATGGCTGAACCAAGACACCTAAATAATGCTCCTATTAGAGAAGCAATTATTAATATTCGGGCGGAAGTCAATAAAGAGGTATTAATTAATAGTATTGAGCAGATAAAACAAGCTCTTTCACAAACATACCCTTCAGCAGAAAATATAGAAAGGAAGGGTTTTGAAATTCATCAGTCAAATGAAGAATTTAAACATACGACGATTGATGAGGGAATATACGGTATACGATTAACGTCAAAAGATGAAAAATACATATCAAACTTTGCTTGTGACGGTTTTTCAGTAAGTAGATTGGAGCCTTATGAGGACTGGGAGAGGTTTGCTGATGAAGCACTTAGGTTGTGGAAGATTTATATTGAAACTCTTAATCCATCAGAAAAAACGAGAGTGTCATCTCGGTTTATTAATGAGATTGTTTTGCCACTACCAATAGTAGATTTTGATGAATATTTTACTGCGGCGCCTCAGCAGCCAGAAGGGTTGCCGCAAGGCATTAGTAATTTTTTCACAAGAACAACTTTTACACATGAAGAGTATCAAGCTACAGCGAATGTTGTGTTAACAATGGGTAGTAATATAGAAGATACATTGCCAGTAATTTTAGATATCGATGTGTTTAAATCTTTATCTGGTGAAATTACGTTAGAAGAATGTTTTGAGGAGCTTAAAAAGTTGAGAGACTTTAAAAACGATATTTTTTTCAAAAGCATTACTGAAAAAACAGCGGGGTTATATCAATGACAACAGCACTTGCGATAGACCAACAAAATAGAGATTTATTATTTAATTATAAATCATTTGGTAATGGAGCGTATGCAAAGAAAGTTGAAAAGTATATATCGTCTGAAAAAGCGCATTTTTTTATTTCAGTTACGAATTCTAAATCTTATCAATTAAGAGAAAAGCTGACTGCTGCTATTAGCGAGGCGTTATTGGATAATTGGGATGGGTACAATTCAAGTAGAGTAAAGAATAAAGCGATAAAAGTCGCAGAAAAATTTATTGATTTATATCCTCTTTCAATCCCTCTGCCTGATATCGGTGTTGAACCTGATGGTTGTATTGAATTCGAATGGTTTCTTGATAGCTCAAGATTGTTTATTCTGAGTCTTGATGAAAATGGAATTCTTTCATATGCAGGCAGGTTTGGTGAAGGAACAAAAATACATGGCAAGGAGATTTTATTAAATGAAATTCCTGAAGAAATTATTGGGAAGCTTATTCGGCTATTTAGAAAAACATAAAAGCTTTGATGTAATTGGGGCTGAAGAAAATATTTCGAGATTTATTTTAGAATCAAGTAAATATAGAAAATCTGATCATACTGTAAAATCAAGAGCTTTCTTACCAAATAAAAATGGTGAAACTTCTGTATATCGAATTAGCAATCTAACCGAAGTAGCAGTTTGGGGAATTGGGGATGAATACGTGTCAAAAAATCATCCGGATAAAAAACCAATTTTGGGTCGTGGTGATTTATTAGCTAGTACGATATTTAAGTTGGGATTAGCTTTATATCCTGAAAAAACTGTTCATGAGTTGCATGCAAACATAGTTGATTGGCCTTCAGAAAAAGATGAGAAAATGGATCTAGCTATTGAATTAGCGCGTGAGATTAATTGTAAATTAATTTTAAAAAATTAGATCTGTAAAGTTAATAGGAAGTTCTAAAAACATTAATGGCTCCTTCGGAGCCATTAATATCTTTGATTTGTCATTCTTGATTCGTCCCTGTATCAAGTTGCTTAAAGATTACGCTGTTATAGCGTCCCGCAATTTTTTCATTGCGTTGTTTTCGATTTGCCGGATGCGTTCTGCGGAGACGCTGTGTACTGCAGCGAGTTCATGCAAGGTTGCTTTGTCTTCTGTTAACCAACGTTTTGCAATAATGTCTTTGCTGCGATCATCTAACAAGGCAATTGCTTTGTGTAATGAGTTTTGGCTTTCTTCGTTGAGTTGTGCGGTTTCGATTAACTCTTCTGGGCCTGCACTTTTGTTTTCAACATAGTAAGCCGGTGCATAAACAGACTCTTCATCGGCATCATGTGCTGCGCCATCAAAAGAAGCATCGTAGTTGCTCATGCGTTTTTCCATTTCAACAACTTCGCTTGGTTTAACGCCGAGCGTTTCAGCCACTTCGTGTACTTCTTTTTGGTTTAACCAACCTAAACGTTTTTTTGATGAACGAAGGTTAAAGAACAATTTACGTTGTGCTTTGGTGGTCGCAATTTTAACAATGCGCCAGTTCTTAAGAATAAATTCGTGCATTTCTGCGCGAACCCAATGTACGGCGAAAGAAACCAGACGAACACCCATTTCAGGATCGAAACGTTTTACCGCTTTCATGAGTCCGACATTGCCTTCCTGAATCAGGTCGGCTTGTGGTAATCCATAACCGTTATAGCCGCGAGCAATTTTTACGACAAAACGAAGATGCGACATAACTAATGCGCGCGCTGCTTCGATATCTTCTTCATCACGGAAACGGCGAGCCAGATCCTGTTCTTCTTCCAAAGTCAGGATAGGCACTTGATTGACCGACGAGATATAGCTCTCAATTGAGCCTGTCGGTAATGCGAATTGTAGGTTTGTTAGCTGATTCATAATCCCCTTCTTATTTCGATTTAATCGGCTTTCTTGGCCAAAGTTTAGCACTCCAAATATAGGAGTGCTAATTTTTTAATAAGTTCAACCGAAATGCGAAGCTAACTAACTGAAATTCTTGGAGTCTTTATACAGGATCAATTGCTTTTAAATGGCGTTTTACCGAGATCCATGAGCCGACTAAGCCTAATGCAATGCCGATTGCGACCAGAAGCAGGCTATTGCGGAACCCGAGGCCAATTAGCTGGAAATTACTGGCGTAAAGATTGGCCAGTTGTTTTACCGGTTCACTTAGTAATTGCATGGAAACCGTAATTAATACCCAGGCGATGATGCCGCCGAATGCGCCATACCATAGTCCGCTGTAAAGAAACGGCCTTTGGATAAAACTATCTGTACCGCCAAAGAGTTTGGTGATCTCTATTTCGGCACGACGATTGTATATGGATAAACGAATGGTATTGCCGACGATAAGTAATACGCCGATGGCTAATAAGGTCGAAAGAATAATAATGACGCGATTAATAATATCGAGCAGATAAAGCAAACGTTTGATCCATTGGCTGTCGTACTGTGCACTATCGACTTCCGGCATCGCTTCAAGTTCTTTGATCAAGCTTTCGGTTTCTGCTTCATTCATGCCTTCGATAGCCGGCTTGACTAAAATAACATTCGGTAACGGGTTTTCATCAAGCGCATCGAGCGCTTCGGCAAAGCCGGAAAGTTTTTGATATTCCGCTAATGCATCGGCGCGTTTGATTAAAACCGTTTCTTTAATCGTTTTGTTTTCTTTTAATTTATCCGTGAAGACTAGCGCCTTCTCTTCATCAATATCTGTTTGTAAAAACAAGGTGATTTGTAATGAACCATCCCAGTTTGAAGAAACCAGGCGAACGTTATCGAGTAACAAGTAAAAGCTGGCGGGTAATGCGAGCGAAATACCAATGACTGCTGTTGTTAATAAATTGCTAACCGGGTATTTCGCATACTGGCCAAGACTATAGATAAAAGCCTGCATGTGTTGTAAAAACCACATATCAAAGCGACGCTTAAATTCGCTTTTAAACGTTTTATTCGGGCGCGTATTTTTTTTCTTATTAACCGGCTTCATTGCTGCTCGCGTTTTCTTCCATTGGAGTGCCGGCATGCGTCAGTATGCGACCTTGTTTTAACGTGATGATGCGTTTTTGTAAACGTTTGATCATATCCAAGTCATGACTGGCAATAAGAACCGTTACGCCAACTTGGTTAAACTGTTCAAATAATTTCATCGTGTCCCATGATAAGGCTGGGTCAAGGTTTCCGGTTGGTTCATCAGCAAGTAATATCGCCGGACGATGTACGACTGCGCGAGCAACGCCAACGCGTTGTTGTTCGCCGCCGGATAAAGACATGGGATAACTATTTATTTTTGGTAACAGACTGACTTTGTCTAATGCGGCTTGTACGCGTTTGCGAATTTCCTGATGACGGTAACCGGCAATGACTAAAGGCAAGCCAACATTATCAAACACGGTGCGATCATTAAGTAGACGATGATCCTGAAACATAAAGCCGATGTGTCGTCGGAATAAAGGAATACGACGATTACGTACGCGATCTAAATTTTGACCGTTAATAATAATCTGTCCGCGCGTATGGCGATCGATTAATGCTATTAAACGTAATAAAGTACTTTTGCCTGCGCCGGAACGACCGGTGATATAAACCATCGCGCCCTGTGCAATGTGCAAGTTGATATTGCGCAAGGCTTCGTTACCATCGGCATAAGTCATGTTAACGTTAGTAAATCGGATCATGTATCGCTTACCAATAAGGCATCAATAAATTCTGATGCATTAAACGGACGTAAGTCATCTACTTGTTCACCTATACCAATAAAGCGTATCGGTATATTTAATTCATCGGCTAGCGAAAAAACAATGCCGCCTTTCGCTGTGCCATCAAGTTTGGTCAATACAATACCATCAACACCGATGCTGTCGTTAAATTGTTTTGCTTGTACCAATGCATTTTGTCCGGTGCCTGCGTCCAACACTAATAACACTTCTTTTTGTAAGTCTGAATCAAACTTGTCACCGATACGATGGATTTTTTTCATTTCTTCCATCAAATTATCTTTGTTGTGTAATCTTCCGGCGGTATCTGCAATTAATACATCAATATTATTTGCTCGGGCAGATTCAAGAGCATCATAAATCACCGCGCCAGAATCAGAGCCATGTTTTTGCGCAATAACTGTAATCTTGTTGCGATCGCCCCAGACTTGTAATTGTTCAATCGCTGCCGCTCTGAAAGTATCGCCCGCAGCGAGCATGACTTTTTTGCCCTCGTTCTGAAAATGCTTGGCTAATTTACCTATAGTGGTCGTTTTACCGACACCATTGACACCGATAACCAGAATCAAAAAGGGCTTATTTGCGCTATCAGGAATCGTAAGTGTTTGTTCTACTGGCTGAAGCGCAGGCAGCAAAACCCGTTTTAGTTGTTCGAGCGGGTTAGTTTCAGCGTTATTTTTGGTATCGTTTGAGTGGGCTTTTAATAATTGGATGACCTGATCAGTCGTTTTGGTACCGATATCAGCCATTATCAGGCGATCTTCCAGTTCTTCCAGAGTCGCGTTGTCGATGACCGTCTTATTGAGACTAAAAAGACCGCCGAATAGTCCACTGCGCGTGCGTTGCAGGCGATCAGAAAGGCTAGCTCTTTCAGGGTTTTTCTCGGACTCTTTATCGGCGTTTTTTTTCTTGAAACCAAACACGAAGTTTAAATATTTAATATGCTATGAAACTTACGGTATCCTACCATTAACTAGTAGCGAACTCATAAAGAGAAATACACTCTATAGTAATGTGCATCACGGAAATTCAATCTCAATAAATAGATAAAAATAAACATGAAATACAATAGGCCGACATTAAAAATTACATTGTTGGCTCTGGCTTTAATTATGCCGGGGTTAGCAGCAGCAAAAGTTTATGAATACCAACTCGATAACGGGCTAAAGATTCTGGTAAAAGAAGACCACCGTGCTCCGGTTGTTGTCTCACAGGTTTGGTACAAAGTGGGCAGCAGTTACGAACACGACGGTATTACCGGTGTTTCGCATGCTTTGGAACACATGATGTTTAAGGGTACGCAAAAATATGCGCCGGGCGAGTTTTCTCGCATCATTTCGGAAAACGGTGGTCGTGATAATGCGTTTACCGGATCGGATTACACGGCATACTTTCAAACCATGGAAAAATCCCGTTTAAAGATCAGTTTTGAACTGGAAGCTGATCGCATGCGTAATCTTGTTTTACCTAAAGAAGAGTTTCTAAAAGAAATAGAGGTCGTTAAAGAAGAACGACGCTGGCGTACAGAAGACAATCCTCAGTCTTATGTTTATGAAGTATCAATGGCGACAGCATTTCAAACCAGTCCCTATCGTTTCCCCATTATTGGATGGATGCAGGATCTGGATGGTATGACGATTGAAGATTTAAGTGCCTGGTATCAAAAATGGTATGCGCCGAATAATGCTACCGTTGTCGTAGTCGGTGATGTTGTTGCCGATGAAGTCTTTGCTTTAGCTAAAGAGCATTTTGGTCCATTGCCTGCTGGTGAACCAATTTCAATGAAAGTGTTAGATGAAGTTGAACAAATTGGCGCGAAGCGCGTGAAGGTTAAACGTCCTGCTGAGTTACCTTATTTAATGATGTCTTATAAAACACCGGTTGTAGAATCTGGTAGTGAAGGTGATGAATGGAATTGGGAGCCTTATGCTTTAGAAGTTCTGGCAGGAATTATTGATGGTGGCAATAGTGCGCGTCTTTCCAGTCGCATGGTTCGAGGTAGTGAAGTTGCTTCTTCTGCTGGTGCTGGATATCGAATGGCATCGCGGTTAGATAATTTATTTATGTTTACCGGTACGCCTTCAAAAGATAAAAGCATTCACGATTTGGAAGTGGCTTTTCGTAAAGAGATTCTGGATTTACAAAATAAGCCAGTTACCGAAGAAGAGCTTCAACGTGTTAAAGCGCAAGTTGTTTCCAGTGATGTATATGAAAAAGATTCTGTTTTTTATCAAGCGATGACGATTGGTACTTTAGAAACGATTGGTTTGTCTTGGCGTTTAGCTGATAAATATGTTGAACGAGTTGAGTCAGTAACAGCAGAGCAGGTTATGGAAGTTGCAAAAAAATATTTAGTTGATGATCGACTTACTATAGCTGAACTTGAACCACTACCTATGGATAAGGCGCCGAAGCGTGCACCAGCAGGAGGATTCGGTCATGGCCACTAGTCTAAATGCACTTTTTCCGCGATTGCTTCGTCAGTCCCGTGCTCGAATGCTCACAGAGCACGATGTCCTCATGTATGATTTATACACTCCGGTTCTTCTCGGCTTTGGCTTCCTGCGTCGCTCTACCTCCTGCATCCATGCAGTCGTCCGCGCGATGCTTCCTCGCACTCACAAAAAAATTACTATTTATACAAATTTTATTATGAAAATATTTTTTTCGTTATTGTTGTTTGTTAGTTGGTCGGTACAAGCTTCGCCAAAAATAGAGACTTGGAAAACCAGTAAAGGTACGGAAGTTTATTATGTGCATGCACCTGAATTACCGATGGTGGATATGGAAATTGTTTTTGATGCTGGCGGTAGTCGTAATGGTAAGTTACCAGGCTTGGCTGCGTTGACGAATGGTTTATTAAGTCAAGGTGCTGGTGGACTTGATGCTGATGCTATTAGTAATGGCTTTGAATCACTTGGTGCGCTTTATGGATCGGATGCAGGTTATGATTCGGCTTCCGTACAATTAAGATCACTAACAGAAGATGCGTTATTAACGAAGGCGATCGAAAATTTAAAGTTGGTTGTTTCAAAACCCGACTTTCCAAAGGATGCATTAGAACGACAACGTGCGCGTACGCTGATTGGTTTAAAAGCAAAACAACAATCAGCGGGGGCAATAGCACAAGATGTGTTTATGAAAGCGGTTTATCAGTCTCATCCGTATGCATACCCTAATGATGGTACTGAAGAATCTATAGCAGCTATCAAGCGTGAAGAGATAATTGCGTTTTATAAAAAGCATTATGTTGCAAGCAATGCAATGGTTGCCATTGTGGGTGCTGTTGATCGTAAACAAGCCGAACAAATTGCGGAAGACGTAACTTCTGAACTGGCGCAAGGTAAAAAAGCTAAATCTTTGCAAAAGGTTAAAGACCTTGAAAAAGCCGATACTATTTTTATAGAGCATCCTTCAATGCAAACTCATATTCTTGTTGGGCAGCCGGGATTAAAACGAGGCGACCCTGATTACTTTCCACTTTATGTTGGTAACCATGTGTTAGGTGGTGGCGGTATGGTGTCACGTTTGTTTGAAGAGATTCGTGAAAAACGTGGTTTGTCTTATAGTGCGTATAGTTATTTTTCACCTATGCGTTTTAATGGACCTTTCCTTGCGGGTTTACAAACACGATCCGATCAAGTCGATGAAGCGCTTTCTGTTTTAATGGAAAATATTAATCGCTATATCGAAAAAGGTCCGACCGAAGAAGAATTAATTGCAGCGAAGAAAAACATTACCGGCGGTTATGCATTGCGAATCGACAGTAATAGCAAAATTCTAAATTATGTTGTTGTCATAGCTTATTACAAATTGCCGCTTGATTATTTAAATACCTTTAATGCTAACGTCGAGATAGTAACCATTGATCAAATTAAAGATGCTTTTAAACGTCGACTAATACCGGATAAATTGATCACTGTGATGGTAGGTTCTTCAGAAGAAAAGAAAGAAGGAAAATAAATTTTGATGTGCCCGCTTTTCTCACCATCCTTTTACTGCGGACGCCGATCTGCACACTGTGACAGGGAGTACTCCCTACAGACGGTTCAACGTAGTATTGACTACGCTTTCACCGTCTTCCAGTCTGTGCTTCCTGTCACAGCGACATCTCAACGCCCTCGTTACAAACGATGGTAAGAAATGCGGGTAGTCCCGGTAAGATTCGCATTATTGCCGGTAAATGGCGTGGCAGAAAACTGGACGTCATTGATTCTCCCGGTTTGCGACCAACACCGGATCGCGTTCGCGAAACATTATTTAACTGGATACAACAAAAGATTGTTGGCGCACGTTGTCTGGATTTGTTTGCAGGAACTGGTGCGCTAGGCTTTGAAGCACTTTCTCGTGATGCGGCAGAAGTGATTATGGTTGAATCTAACCCGAAGATCGTTGAATCATTAAAAATGCACGCGCAAACATTAAAAAGCAAAAATCATACAATCCAGCTTGCTGATGGATTAACATGGCTACGGCAGGGAGCAAAAGGTTTTGATATTATTTTTCTCGATCCACCTTTTGGGCAGGGTTATGTTGAAAAATGCTGTGCATTAATTCTTGAAGAATCATTGTTGAATAGCAGAGGGTTGGTTTATATTGAGTCTGAAAAGAATTTAACGTTACCTGATGGTTGGCATATTAAGAAACAAAAAATTGCAGGTCAGGTACAATCTATGTTGATTGAACAGGAAGGGAGTTGAAATGGATACAGATACTATTCGTTTATTGATTCAATTGATTGCGGTTCTTGGCGCAGTACTCGCCATGCTTTATGGATTAAACATGGTTTACAAAAGAGTTAAGGCCAAAGGACAAAATTTTGGAGCTAATTCACTTAAAGCAATGGGAGTAGTGTTGTTCATTCCGACAATACTTATACTTGCTATATTAACTGAATTTCAATCAGAAACGCTGGCTGCACTTTTAGGCACGGTGGCCGGTTACGTTTTGTCAAATTCAGAAGCATAGATATTAAGAGAAGATAAATGGTAACAGCTATCTATCCCGGTACATTTGATCCGATTACAAACGGTCATATAGATATTGTTGAACGTGCGGCGAGTATGTTTGATAAAGTCCTTGTTGCGGTCGCGGATAGTAAAAGCAAGAAAACATTGTTTTCAATTAATGAACGCGTTGAGCTTGCCAATCATGTTTTGTCTGACATTAAAAACGTTGAAGTAGTTTCTTTCAATTCTTTGGTTACCGACCTTGCTCGAGATAAAAAGGCGAAAGTCATTATTCGAGGTATTCGAGCCGTATCTGATTTTGATTACGAGTTTCAAATGGCAGGCATGAATCGTCAATTATTATCTAACATCGAAACTGTCTTTTTAACGCCCGCAGAAAAATTAAGCTTTATCTCTTCAAGCTTAGTGCGAGAAATTTCTTCATTCAATGGTGATGTTAGTCAGTTTGTTCATCCTTCAGTTTTGATTTCTTTAAAAGAAAAACATAACCAATAAAATATAATTAAATAGTAATGAGATATTTATTTTCGTTCGTCTTCATTTTAAGTTTTTTTTCATCTTCCGTTTTCGCTGAACCAACTTATCAAGCCGCTGTTGCGACGGCTCATCCTTTGGCTACAAAAGCAGGCATCGATATTTTAAAGCAAGGTGGTAATGCATTTGATGCAGCAGCAGCAATAACTGCCTCGCTTGCTGTTGTTGAGCCTTATAGTTCAGGTCTAGGTGGTGGTGCCTTCTGGTTAATTCATCAAGCATCAAATAATAAGCAAATAATGATCGATGGCCGCGAAAAAGCACCAATGCGTAGCCATAAAGATATGTATCTGGATAAGCAAGGTAACGTTATTAAAGGTTTATCGTTGAATGGTCCGATGGCGGCAGGTATTCCCGGTGTGCCGGCGGGCATTGAACATCTTGTTAAACGTTATGGCCGCCTTTCTTTAAGAGAAGTTTTAGCGCCAGCAATTAAACAAGCGAAAGAAGGTTTTGCCGTTAGTGAGCGTTATCAAATGTTGGTGGGCTATAGAAGTAATGTTGTTAAAAATTATCCTGAGGCGGCAGCACTTTTTCTAAAAGATAATGACGTTCCTGCGATAGGACATGTCATTGTTCAAAATGATTTAGCAAAAACCTTAAGCATTATTGCCAATGAAGGTAGTGATGGTTTTTATAAAGGTTCGTTAGCACAACAAATGGTAGATAGCGTTAAGAAGAATGGTGGTATTTGGGAAATTGAAGATCTGGCAAATTATAATCTTATTGAACGTGAACCTATTGTAACAAATTATAAAGGCATAAAAGTAACCTCTGCGACATTACCGTCTTCTGGTGGTGTCGTTATGGGACAAGCCTTAAATATTCTTGAGCATTTTGATTTGAAAAAAGTTGATTCAATAACGCGTAAACATATTGTTGTTGAAGCGATGCGACGTGCTTATCGAGATCGTGCTGCTTATCTTGGCGACATGGACTTTATTGATGTTCCTATCGATCGTTTATTAGATAAAAACTATACCGAGGGTATGGCATTAACGATTGATATTGATAAAGCGACACCAAGTAGTGAGTTAAGTGATATTACTGCTTATGATCAGATAGGAAATGATACGACACATTTTTCTGTGGTTGATGCTGAGGGTAATCGTGTATCAGCGACATTAAGTATTAACCTGCCATTTGGTTCAGGCTTTGTTGCCGAAGGTACTGGCGTGATATTGAACAATGAAATGGATGACTTTTCTATTAAGCCATTAACAGCTAATGCCTATGGTTTAGTTGGTGATCATGCAAATGCAATTGAGCCAGGCAAACGCCCTCTCTCCAGTATGACTCCGACATTTGTAGAAACAGAAGATCGCATTGGTATTCTCGGTACGCCAGGAGGCAGTCGTATTATTAGTATGGTGTTACTAGGTGTACTGGATTTTGCTGATGGCCACTTACCGCAATCATGGGTCAGCCGGCCACGCTATCATCATCAATATCTTCCAGACGAAGTTCTTTATGAACAAGGTGGTTTAACTATTAGTGAACAGGAAGAGTTGAAAAAGAAAGGTCATAAGCTAACTGAAAAAAATCGTAAGTACGGCAACATGCAGGCAATTATGATTTGGAAAAATAAAAATATAACTTTCGCAGCAAGCGATCCACGTGGTGAAGGAACAGCGGAAGTTATTCATATTTCAAATTAAGTTTTCCATAAATCTATCTAGCTTTAATAAAGTCCATTACAATCCGCGAAACGAAGAGACTTAGCTAGAAATAATACAATAGGACATTACAAACACTTTAAAAAGAGGGATGAATTATGAAAAACTTAATAGCAACAATTGCAATATTTGCTTTGCTCACTGGATGTATGGAAGAAGAAACGAATCAGGTTCAAGCTGATCTTCCGGTTGATAAAGGTAGTGTGACAGCAGGCGTGGGTAACAACGTAATGATGAAGGGTGGGGAGCTTCCTCTAACTGGAACAGGAGTTATAGAAGTAGGCCAACCTTTGCCCGCAGCGATTCTGTCTTCTAACGAACTTAAGCCAATTAATATTGCTGATGCTAGTGATAAGGTTCGAATTATTAGTGTGGTGCCCTCACTTGATACACCAACGTGTGACGTACAAACACATCAACTATCCGAAAAAAATAATGGGCTGGATAAACAAGTCGAACTTATAACTGTCAGCATGGACCTTCCTTTTGCACAATCGCGTTTTGCCAAAGAAGCCAAGATAAACAACGTTACATTTTTATCCGACTATAAAGATAGAGAGTTTGGCAATGACAACGGGTTGTTAATTGAACCGCTAGCACTTTTAGCGCGAGCAGTTATTGTGACTGATAAAGATAATATCGTTCGTTACTTGCAGGTCGTTCCGGAAATTACAGCGTTGCCTGATATGCCTGCGGCTATGGATGCTGCGCGTAGCCTACTTTAAGCAAAGTTTATTTTAGGTCATTTACAAGATCACATTGAAGTAGTTCGCTCCAGCGACGACTCATACCGAATTCTTTTACTAAAGTTTCAACCAGCTTTCTGGTATCAATTTCAAAGAGCTGGTGTTTTTCGTTTATAAGCTCAAGACTTTTGCAATCAGTTGCAAATTCATCTTTCAGCTTAAATTTCAAATGTGCACATTCATGGTAGTAAATAAACTGTCTGGCATTCGTCGGCAGTTTTAAAAAAGCACTGTTATCAATAACAATGGTTGGATAACCTAAAGGCCATTGTGCTGTTGCTATATTTTTGCTTGTTATTGCCGGCGCTATTTTTACTTCGACTTCTTCATTTGTGTCCAAATGTTTAGCAAAGCAAGTTAATTGATTATTTTTATCTGACTCAATTGCAAGAACACTTGTTGATAAAAATAGTGTAGAACAAAGTATTAATACGCTTTTTAATAAATCATGCATTTAACTTTGGCAATATGAACAGTAAAAAGTTGATCGTTGACCTAGTCGGATCATTTTAATTTCTTTCTTACACTTTTTACAAGGTTCGCCTTCTCGATTATAAACATTAAGTTCCTGACTGAAATAACCGGGTTTGCCATCGCCATTAAAAAAGTTGCGTAAAGTCGTGCCGCCTTTTTCTATTGCTTCGGTTAGTACATTTTTTATTTCGACGACTAATCTTTCATAACGTGCTTTAGATAGTTTGCCGGCTTTTTGAGAGGGTTTTATTCCTGCTCGAAATAGTGCTTCACTTGCATAGATGTTACCGACGCCGACAACAATACGGCTATCCATAATGAAGGTTTTGACTGCTTGTGTTCGTTTTCGAGAACGAGCGTATAAGTATTCGGTATTAAACTCATCGTTTAATGGTTCGGGACCAAGGTGATTGATTAGTTTGTGATCCTGCGGATCATCTTTTGTCCAGAGTATAGAGCCAAATTTTCTTGGATCATGAAAGCGTAATAAATAACCTGACTCAAAAACGATATCAACGTGATCATGTTTCACATGAGGCGTTTTGTCGTCGAGCACCCTTAAATTACCCGACATGCCAAGATGCAGAATCATGCAGCCTTTGTCAGTATAAAAGAGTAAGTATTTAGCTCGTCGTCTAAGTTTACGTATAAGTTGATTTTTAAGAGATCGCTTTAGTGTAGTAGGTATAGGCCAACGTAGATTACGTTCGCGAATAATAATATCCTTTACAGTTTCACCAACGACATAAGGCGCGATTCCTTTACGTGTTGTTTCTACCTCAGGTAGTTCAGGCATCTAGTTTAATTCAAGACCAACAGGCTCAGCTTCTTCGCTTGTATCTTCTCCTTCAATTAACAATAATTTTTTTGTTTCATCGCTGCCCATGTGAAGTTGAATACCTAAGTCTTTTCGACCAAGTATCAAGTGTGGATCAGTCGATACAATAACAAACTGAATTGATTCATTGTTGCTTGATAATACTTTTATTGTTGATGCTGGCTCTGATGATTCAACCGGTTCGTATTTTTCTGCTGATATCGCTGATGCGTTTTCCCAACTAAAGATAATGCGTTTTAATTGATCTGGACTAATATTCATTGGCGTTTCAAGTTGCCATTGTTCATTAACTAATTCAATTTTATTTTCAGGAAACTGAATAATATTAATCTTAAAATTCTCAGGTAAAAGCTTAGGATCTGCAAAGAATGCCGCATTTGTCATTAGTTGATGGTAAAGAAAATCATTAGTTAAATGAATTTTTCCATCAAATAAAACATAACGACGTTGATCTATTGCATCAGTATTACCAAATTTAAATTCATAATCATTTAATTGTATAATCACGATTGAGTCTGAAAGACCAAGTTGCTCCAGATCAACTTCCGCCGGATTTAATTGTCCATGTGATTCTGCTTTCAACATTCGTAGCAGGGCATTAATTCGTGCGCTATTTGCACGGAATTGTTGCGGAGCGATCATCTTCCAGGTTTCATTCTGTTTATTAAATTCGAAGTCATCCAGATCTTTTCTAAGAACTTTAATCTGAACAATATCATTTTGATCGATGTTTGAAAGGCGCGGCAATTCCTGTTTTGTTTTTTCTCCGCTATTGATAGCGATGACGTAAAGTAAGATGATAAGGCCAAGCAGGCCGATGTTGATCCAGAATCGCTTGTCCACGCTATTGTTTCTTTCGGCGTAACCCGATCATGATGCCAATGACGATTAATGCTGCGGGCAATATAAATAAAAAGCCTATGCCTATAATCCCTAATACGGTTGGTGATATATTGAGTTGTGTATCGTTAGCAATATTTGGTGGAATAGAAATAAACTCATCATCACTGCTTAACCAGTTAATTAATCTAGTACCAAGTTCGTTGTTACCACTATTAGCAAGATAAGTGTTTGATAAAAAATCGCCATCACCTATAACAACAATACGTTGTTGTTTAGTGACGATTTCATCGCCCTCTTCTGTTTCTAGTTCGCGTTCCAGGCTTAGACCAATAGTTAATGGACCGATAGTATCCTTGTCTTCATCATACTCAACTTCACCCTCAAGTTTGCTCGTTTCGTTCCAGGTATGATCACCGGTGGTGAGGACAGGTTTGCTTATCCATTCATTTGATTCCAGTATTTTAAGAGCACCAGCCATTGGAAATAACGTTGTGAATTCGAAGTTTTCTGTTATCGGATGTGGCGGATATAAACTGCCAGTAACTAGTGCAATAGTTGGATCATCAATACCAATAAGTTGTCCGGCATAATCAATAACAGCACCGGGATAAAACCAAATAGATAATTGTTCGGCTAATAACTCCAGTTTATACATCGATCCCGGCTCATGCAGCCACAAGAGGTTGCCGCCTGAATTAATATAATTATTAATAATTGCAATCTCACCCGGCAGATAATCTATGCGTGGTCCTGCTATAACTAAAATACTAGTGTTGTCAGGTATTGTTTGCGTCTCGATCAGGTTAATCGGTTGAACGCGAAAGCCTTTATTAAAAAGTTGTTTTACCCATTCGCTTAAATCATGGTTCGCTTCTCTCAAAGCATTACGCTCACCATGACCTTCTACAAAAGCTATCCATCGTTCCTGATTACGGGCCAAACGTTGTAAGGCATTAGTGAGTACCTGCTCCTTATCAGAAGTAACATGTTCGCTGCGATCCTGGTAACGAACGATAATTTCGCCATCAACGGAAATGCCAAGATTACGAACTTCATCAGGGACAGCATCCGGATTAATAAAACGTAAAACAATATCTGATTTGTGACGTTGATATTTGCCAACAAATTTTTTAACAGCATCACGTAATAATGAGTTCTCACGCGCATAAGATGTAATTTCGATCGGATCGGGCATCTGTGCCAGCAAGTTTCGACTTGCTTCTGACAATGTGTGTCGTCCATTTGCAGTCCAGTCATACTCTACAGAATGTTTCTGGCTTAACCACGCAAGCAAACCAAGTACGATGCATAACAGAAAAAACATAACAATGCTGTTTAGGCGAGATTGTAGTCGCGTTTTACTTGTTACGAACATATGGGTACCCATATTAAGTTACCCATGAGTTCGTTCCCCATCAAGTCGCCAAATGCTTAGTAGAATAAAAAACAAACTTACAAACACATAAAACAGTATGTCAGCAGAATTGAAAACACCATTTAACAAGCTGGTATAGTGTTTAAGTAATGATAAATAAGAAAATATTGCTGCTGTATTTTCTGAAGAATTAGTACCGGCAATATTAATAATCCATAATAAAAACAAAACGCCGAAAGTACTAATCGCTGCAGTAGACGCTTGTTTAGTAATCGAAGAAAGGAATAAGCCTATTGCCGCGAACGATGACATTAACAATAATAAACCAATGAGTCCTGAAGCGATTTGTCCAAGGTCAAGTTGCGTGCCAAATAATAACGATGCCGGCATCAAGCTAATCATCGCCAGCATTAAGCAATAAAAAACAATCATACCAAGATACTTGCCAAGTACTAATTCAGTAATACTTAATGGTGAAGAGAATAATAATTTTATTGTGCCGAGTCTGCGCTCTTCAGTAATTAAACGCATGGTTAATAAAGGTGACACCAATAACATAACTACGCCTGCTATTTGATACATGCCTGACACGACAACTTCGGTTAAACCCGTGCCAGCTGAAGCTGGTTGCATATATTGTGATAATAATAAGTAAAAGAAAATTGCTAACAGAAACTGTACAACCGCAAGAATGATCCAGGCTAACGGTGATTTAAACAGTCGGCGTAATTCATTAGCAGCAATTAAAAAAATATTATTCATCATCCACGCTGTCTTCTTGTATCAGGCTATTGTCGCCGTGAGTTAATTGCATAAATACGGTTTCAAGAGATGTATCATTTTGATTTAATTTATATAAGCCCCATTTTTCTTTGACTACTTTTTCAACTATAGCTTCGGTTGCGTCAGTGTCAGTATTAAAATTGATGCGTATAGTATCTTTCTCTCCACTCTCAGCTGAAGCGACACCTTCTATACTTAGTATTTCTTCTAATGCAGGAGGATTGCGCAAACCAACTTCAATGTGATCCGTTTTTTCAGAATTATTCTGTAACTCCTCCATAGCTTGATCTAAAACGATTTTGCCTTGATTAATAATCAATACCCGATCACATAGGCTTTGTACTTCGGAAAGAATATGCGTTGATAATATAATGCTATGATCTATTGCTAGTTCAAACATTAATTCTCTAATTTCACGAATCTGTAAAGGATCGAGCCCAGAAGTGGGTTCATCAAGAATAATTACCGATGGTGAATGAATAATTGCTTGAGCAATACCAACACGTTGTTTATAGCCTTTAGAAAGGTTTTGTATTAGTCGCGAACCTGAATTTTCTAAACCACAACGTTGTTTGCTAAGTTTAACTGCTTCAGCAATTGCGTCTTTTTTTATGCCACGTAATTTTCCAGCGTAGTTTAAATATTCATCGACGGTAAGATCGTCATATAAAGGTGGCTGTTCAGGCAAAAAGCCAATATGTTCTTTAGCTTGTTGAGGTGCTGCTTGAATATCATGTCCAGCGATATTAACGGAGCCATGATTTGCAGCAAGCACACCACAAAGGATTTGCATGGTAGTAGATTTGCCGGCGCCGTTAGGACCAAGAAAGCCGAGAATTTCGCCACGATGAACATTAAAGCTGACATTTTCTATGGCACGTTGTTCACCATAAAAGCGAGAAAGCTCCTGAACTGATATAAGAATTTCATTCTCCATTGCGGAGCTATTATTCTTATTACTTCATAAGTTGCAAGCTTCTTCTTAAAGAGGGCTTAATTAAGTTTTAATACAAGTAAGCTAAATTATTTTTTATATTTCCGGAGGGATAGTAGCTAGTTATTAAAAGAATTAGTTAAGGATAATGAAGCTTTTATTAAAGCTGATGAAAATACTTTCAGTAATAAAATAAGCTGCAGTCTTACTCGTTACTTTAACTTTCTTACAGAAGATTAAGTTCTAGATTGGACTATTTAATATGAAATAAGAATATCAGTGTGATATTGCTGTCTCTAATATGAGACGAAATTGACGATTTTAACCTTAGTACTTAGGATAAAAGAGTGGTTTCATGCTAGGTTCAACAAAGATTAAGTCAGATCCGCATGCGTATTTTTGAAATTAGCTTATAAAAGTGTGCGCTACTTCACGATCCAGGATAAATTTTTTTAAATTAGTCACTTAGGTATAAAAGTTGCGCTCAATAAGATCAATATGCGTAATAATGAAGACCAGATGCTAAATTTTCTTAAACAAAGAGTTCGACACTTAAAACAACATAGTGCCAAGTTGTTCTATAGCGGCGCACATGATAGTTACGCTCCGCAGAAAATAAGTGTGTCTGACTCAATGCATGCACTTGAGCCACGTATCATGTTTGATGCTGCTGGTGTTGAGACTGCCGCAGAGGTAGCAGCTGAAAATGTTGCTGAAGAACAAGCTCACGAAGCTCTTTTGCCCGAAAACCTACATGCTCAGGCCGTTAATGAAGAAAATAAACAGTCTGAAGAGCTGATTGTAGCGTTAGAGGGGCTAATTCCTCCATCAGGTCGAAATGAAATTATCTTCATAGATAAAAGCGTTGAAGATTACATTTCTTTAATTTCTGGTATCAACAGTGATGCAGAATTAGTATTTATCGAATCAAGCTCTGATGGTCTTCAACAAATCTCAAATATTCTTTCCGAGCGCACCAATATTGATGCCATTCATATTGTTTCACACGGCAATAGTGGCGAGCTTTTTCTAGGTAATACGATTCTTAATCAAGAATCTATTCAAGGTAGTCATGCTGATGAGCTGCAATCTATTTCTAAAGCACTTAATGAAACGGCAGACATTTTAATCTATGGGTGCAACTTTGCAGAAGGTGAACAGGGTAAAGCCGCTGCGAAATTATTTGCTGACGCGACGGGTGCCGATGTAGCAGCATCAAATGACTTAACGGGACATGAAAGTCTTGGTGGTGATTGGGATTTAGAGCTAAAACAAGGTCAGATTGAAACGACAGTCGCTTTTGATGAAGCAACGCAAGCAGCTTGGGAGTACGTACTTGTCGACACCGACGGTGATGGTGTGGTCGACGGTGCGGATTTAGATGATGACAACGACGGTATCCTGGATGTTAATGAGCCGATATCACCGTCGATAACTAACTGGACCGCCGCCGGTGGTGCCAATGTCACGACCAGTGGTGAC
>JBDNFW010000057.1:0-2353 GCA_041689615.1 Gammaproteobacteria bacterium
GCACAGATTTATCGGTACACTCACAATCAAAGCTCAGTGCAGTGGCTCGACAGTTGAATGAACGGCCACGCAAGACACTAGAATTTGAAACACCAGCACAGAGATTTAACGCATGTGTTGCATCGACCGGTTGAAATGGCACCAGATTTCAGATAGGACTCTGTCTGCGTCGTGTTCTTCTATGAGGGCGATGTAGCCGTGATCATCGGGGCTGTAGAGATTGCCTTCTGCAATGAAGTCGATGATGAGTCGTTGGACTAGGTCTTTGATGATGGGATAAGCGGGGTCTTTGTTGGATAACTTTTGTAGGTCTTCAGGTGATTTGAATAAGATCATGTTTACTCCTTATATATAGGGCAATAAAAAGCCCACTGAACCGGATGGCGCAGCAGGCATGGAATGGACAGCTATATTGCTAGTGTTTAGTTACGTGATTGTTGGGTGGTGCAGGGGATATTGCTGGGACAGTTCGGGGAATGGTTATGTTGATGTTTTTGATCGGGAAATTTATGAAGAAGATGGAAAAGTGCGTTCAAAAAGGCAATAGCCATATAGAACGGTTTACGTACTAAAAGTATTAACGCGTATTTTTGATTAATGAGCAGCAATAATTAGTAATAACTAAAATAGTTGATCTAGAAAGCTGAATCAGACTTCTCTGATAAAGCCAAACGGCATATTGAATGATTGAGCTTGGAAAGCGGTGACGTTTGTAGAGATTCGATGTTGTTTTAATCGTATCATTGTGACTTAATCCGAGTTAAGTTGTCATACATACAGAAGTGTTTACGATGTAATCTGCATCTCGGCATGCCTCTCAGCTTTCATGTCTACGTCGAAGCCAGTACGCCCTTAAAGTGTTTCCCGAAAAAGTTGTGATTATAGATATATCTTGAGGTTAATAATCATGATTTCAATCAATTTTCGGCGATATTCAGTTATCAATAACCTTTTCGGGAAAATTGAATGACCTTAAAAGTTAAAGCCTTCTACTTATTGGGGCGATACACAAATATACGTATTGGAAAATCCTAAGTACATGATATGCAAACGAGCATAAGAATATGAATGCAAACCGTTTATTTACTCAATTGGTTGATTTGACGGCCATTAGGGATATTGAACTCCTTGAGTTCAGTATATTAAGGACGATACATCAAAACCTGAATCCATTGTCATTACGGATCTTTAGATTGGATGGTAAAAATATGATCCGTAGCGAGATTATTTATGGGGGAGATACCAGTACTGTCGTTGATAAATATTCAAATCTGTCTGATGAGATAAGAAAGTTGGTTGTTCATATAAAACAAACTGAATTGAATGAATATACTGTAGAAACAGAGTCAGGCTACCTAACCCTTTATAGGATTCATCAAACGAGCTATACCACGTTATTTTTACAAGTTCTTAATCATGACCGGATTTCACGTGAGAACAGGCATCTACTGTTAGGTCTTTTAGAGATCTTTAGAAATTACATTGATCTGTTAGCGGAAAATATAACCGATCCATTAACAGGGTTGTTAAACCGAAAGTCATTCGATAGAGAAATTGAAAAAATCTATGATATTGTTCCAAGTGATACTGAAAGATATATAGATGACAAAAGAGCTACAGAGAAAGCCAAATATTGGTTAACGATGATCGATATTGATCATTTTAAAAAGGTTAATGATAAATTTGGTCACCTGTATGGTGATGATGTACTCATATTACTTGCACAAATCATCAACGATTGTTTTCGTGACGATGATTTGTTTTTTCGGTTTGGTGGCGAGGAATTTGTTTTATTGACCAGTTGTGTTGATGAAAAGGGTGTTAAAGAGGCGCTCCAGAGACTTTTGAAAGCAGTGTCTTCCTATGATTTCCCACAAGTGGGTACGGTTACTATTAGTGGCGGCACTACAGCTATTGACGGGCATACATTCTCCGCCACCTTACTCGATCAAGCAGATCAGGCCCTTTATTACAGTAAGAATAATGGTCGAAATCAAATCAACTTCTTTGAGGATTTAATTGGGAAAGGAATGATTAAAACCCAAGAAATTGAAACCGGTGATGTTGATATTTTTTGAAAGCAAAATACGATATTGTCAAATCAACTATTAACAACATAAGAATTCCTTAACCATCTCCCAATTAAATCGCTACTGTCTCTTTCCAAAACGCAAAGGCTCGCTCTTTATCTCTTCTTACTGACCGGCTGCTCTCAGTAGATTCTGTTGAAAAACTCTTAAATTTGAAGATGCTAAATTTCTACCAAGTATTATTCACTTCAAAAGTGCTAACCATTTATCCTGCTTGGTCGCATCAAAAGGTCTAGTTCGAGATTTATAGTATTTAATATAGC
>JBDNFW010000058.1:0-27070 GCA_041689615.1 Gammaproteobacteria bacterium
ATTTGGTATCGTTCTTCATGGGTAAGCTGTGTGTATCTCATTGTGCTCCTCTTTCTTGCTGGTCAGAGAAAGCGACGAATCATACCGTAGCTTACCCACTAACCAACTCGTTAAGAGTTGCACTTACAAATTGAATTCACGAAATTAAAGAAGGTGATGAGATAGCACTTCTATTAGCTAGTTACCAATGCAAGATAATCGCCCAGGATGGTATTAAATTTATTGATCACAATAATATTGAGTATCCAATGACGATAGGCATGAACAAAGTCGGCAGAGGTAGAGATTGTAAGGTACGTTTTATAGATACAATGCAACGAATTTCAAGGCTACACTTGATGATCATAAATCACGGTGACAATAAACTCGAATTAACCGACTTATCCACTTACGGAACTCACTACCTACTGAAGTCTTCCTAGTTAATTCTTTACTTTGCTATAGTCGTATTTCTCAACTTAATTAACAATCGTTCTAAACGTTAAATTAATCCTTGGTTTATCGATCTTCGTTGTCGACGGTAAGCGATGCTGCCAATATGTTTGGGTAACACCGCTCATAACAAGCAAGCTGCCGTTCTGTAAAATCAATGAAACGGTTTCTTTACTTTGCTTATGTTTAAAACAAAACTTTCTCTCTGCACCAAAACTCAAAGAAGCAATCGCACCATTCTTTTTTAAATCGTCTTCGCCATCACTATGCCAAGCCATTCCCTCGCTGCCATCGTGATATAAATTAAGTAAACAAGAATTAAATGAGTCACCTGTTTCCTGCTCAATCAATAACTTTAATTCTTCTAATTGCGAAGTCCACGGCAAGGCAAGTTTAGTCGTGTTCGAGTAAGTATATTCAAACGGTTTGTCGCCATGCCAGGCGACTTTACGCTTAGTGACAATGTGCTTACCAAAGATCACCGCCTCATCATTTTTCCATTCAATGTTATTGAATAGAACATCAAAATAGTCATTAGCTTCAGATGAAGGCATTAGCGCACCATAATAATTTACGATGCCATCTTTATTAAGCAAATTTCTCGGTGCCTCTTCGAGAACTTCAAATAAATCCACTGCCAATACCTATGCTAATTTATATAAAATTGGCATTGCGGCGATATTGTTTACAGTGAAATTTTTCAGTACAAAATTGCCCAAACTAGGCTTGAAGGCAAGTGAAGGAAAAACATCAATAAACTTATCCCACCGGCAATGATTGATAAGACTGTATTGAGAACCGCTTTCTACGGGCTGTATAGGCGTTGAATTTGTCAGGTTTGCTTTTGCTGTCCACCAACCCGCCGTATATTCCCAAACATCTAGCAACGTTTGCGTATCTTCCGCATAAAAATAATTGAATAGAAAAATACCATCAGTGTCCTTGCTTACTTCAGCTATTCGGTTGGCATTTTTTGCAACCATTGTATGAGTATAGGTAGATTTCTCTGCCAACAACTGTTGGATCTTTTTGAATGCTTCTGAATCCCGTACTACCAGTGCATCCTCAACAGATTTACATTCAACGAGTATCGCAATATCAAATTTTGCAATATGAACGTCATATCCTTTTTTTGCTATCAGTTCCAAACCTGGATTAGAACCAGGGGGAATAAGAAACACATCAAACACATCAAACACATCCGCTCGTTGGACCACAGGAGATGATGATTTTAATTCATTACAAAGTATCTTAAGGTCAGCAAGCAGTGCTTTTTTAGCCGGACTATTAGGGAAAAAACGTCGGGGTAATTCAACTTCAGCAGCAATATGAATATAGCCATAAGAATTCGGCGGCATGATCATGCCTTGTTCTACAATACTGTGCGCCAGGTGGGGGTTAACGATTTCCATATTAATAACCTCTAGTGATGTTATCAAGAATGGATAATTGTAAACCAAATAAAGTGGTCTTACTCTTTGAATTAGAAAAAACTTCAAAAATCATACAACTCCAATTAAACTTAATCATTCAGAATCTGTCTATATTTGCCGTTACAATATAAACCAAACCCTGTTACCCGGAGAAAAATAAATGATCAATTTTAAAAAAATTGGGGTGATTACAATCTCCCTTACAATCGGCATCATAAGTAGTTATTCATATGCGGCAGCAGATGGTGGCGAAACTTATAATACCTACTGCGCGGTCTGTCATAAATTAGGACTTAATGCCGCACCTAAATACGGCAAGAAAGTCCTTTGGGTAAAACGAGTTGCACAGGGAAAGGAAACTGTCTACAAAAATTCTATCGAGGGAATCAGAGGAATGCCACCTAAAGGCGGGATTGCCTCATTAACTGATGATGACGTTAAAGCTGCAGTTGATTACTTGGTTGGGCGCAGTGGTGGCTGGGGAGAATAAATTTTAGTTTGCTAACAATTAAAGGGGGCTATGCCCCCCTTTAAATACTAATACTTTAATTTGTTAATAGAGACAGCGACCTACTTCGACTTGGTACAATTATCTCCCTTACACTTCATTCGCGCTATTTCAGTTTCGTCTTTCACGCGTTGGGCTGCTGCATACTCATTTGGCAGATAATCATTATTAATGTAACTGCAAACGCGGATACGACTTAAGTACTAACTTATCGCTCAGCATAAAATAGTTCTACTCCTTTAATTACCGATGACCTGCTCTCACAATGTACTTCACACTCACCTTTTTGATTTAAATTGTGGAATAATAGCTCTAATTTAGAGATCTAATGTCTAAATTTGCTTGGCTTGTGTATTAAACATAACGTGAAAAATATGAAGAAAATCGAACATAGCAAACTATATACTCAGCTTGATAAGCTATATAACGGTTCTGAAAAACGTTCTAATACTTTTCAAATCAGCCTGTTAATTATCGATGTATTGTGTATTTTATATTTTGTTGCAGCGTCCTTTTATCATCACACTGATGATTTTCATTTGCTTGAGGTTGCTATTGGTATTTTTTACCTTATCGAATTCTGTGCACGTCTTTTTATCAGTAAACAACGATTACGTTATATATTTCACCCCCTCGGATTAGCTGATCTGATCGTAATACTTTCACTATTAGCACCAACATTGACTGAGAATTTTGCCTTGTTACGATTGATTCGTTCTTTACGTTTATTGCGTTCCTATCATATGCTCAAGACGCTGCGTAAACACTCAAGATTTGTCCGCCTGCATGAAGATATTATTTTTAGCATAATTAATCTTGTCGTGTTTATTTTTGTTGTAACAGCATTAGTATTTGTACTACAAGTCGATATAAACCCGGGAATCAGTAATTACGTTGAAGCACTTTATTTTACGGTAGCAACATTAACAACGACTGGCTTTGGCGATGTCACTCTGGTTGGTACCAGCGGACATCTTCTGGCGATATTGATCATGATCATTGGTATTTCCTTATTCCTGCACCTTATTCAGGCAATCTTCCGTCCTGGCAAGATACGTTTTGAATGTCCGACTTGTAGTTTGGTACGTCATGATCCGGATGCTGTGCATTGCAAGCATTGTGGCGAGGTTATACATATTCCAACGGAAGGAAGTGTCTAAAATAGTGATAGCTGTCATTTGGCAATACTGAAAAAAGCTACTATAGTTAATGACATATGATACCAATTCTGTTTGATGTTTATGGCCGCTAACAGAGAACCTGCTAATAGTCTGCCCGTCGTAATTGACTATTTGGGAAGAAACCCGAATTTCTTTCTCGACAACCCTACTCTGCTCTCAAAATTAAACCTGCCGCATATTACAGGCAGAAACATCAGTTCATTGATCGAATATCAGGTTGATCATTTAAGAAAAAATGAACAGCTACTGAAAACGCAACTAGAAACATTCACCAATAATCAGGAACAAAATGACAGGCTGGCACAGGAGACCTACAAACTGGCTTTAGAATTAATGGATGCGACAAACATAGAAATGCTTTATGACAAGTTGTTTCTCTTCCTCAAGACGGAATATCAATGCAGTCACTTAATGGTTTTTTTATTTGTCGAAAAACGACCTTATAATGATTATCGTAATCTTCGGTTCAAACCAATACATTCAAAATTACGTTATTTATTCTCGGGACTGTATAACGTCAACAAACCACTCTGCGATAGCTTACCATCAGAATACATAGACGCTTTGTTTGGCGTAGATTCAACCAAAATTAAATCTACTGTAACGCTACCGATAAATAATGAAGAACCTCTTGGTTTATTTATATTGGGCAGTCAGGAATACAATGCATACCGACATGGATTTTCAATTAATATTTTAAATCATTTAAAGAACGTATTCGTAAAACAATGTAATACGCTATTGGGATAGTTTAAAAGAAAAGAATTAAAGGATTCTGACCCTGACCTATCCCCACAAATTAATATAAAAAAGCGATCTAACACAAGTAGTTACAAATTAAATTGAAATGTGAACCTGCATGATGAATCACGATCTGATCTGGTGACGAAACCGTTATCAAGGAGTTCATCACCATGCAGGCACAGAAAGTGTTACATAAATTGACACAGAATACATGTACTGATATGCATAAAACCCGTCGGGACTCACTCGAAGCCAATGTCATGGCCGCCTTGGTAGGACAACGCTTAACGGTAACGGACTTAGGGCGTTCTATACAAAGCCAGACCAGTCATAAACATAATATAAAACGGGCAGACCGTTTGCTATCCAATGTCCACCTTCATCATGAAACGTTTGCGATTACTCGCGCACTTTGCCATCAGATAATCGGCACACAAACACGTCCGATTATTCTAATTGATTGGTCTGATATGGATGAATATAAACAACACTATGTGCTGCGTGCCGCACTAGCTGCGAAAGGCCGTACCGTTACGCTTTATGAAGAGGTGCATACAGTAGAAACAAAAGAGAAATTAGTAACACACCAGCAGTTTCTTGCTCAATTCAAAACCTTATTACCTTCATCATGTCGACCTATTTTAGTGACGGATGCCGGTTTTAGAACGACTTGGTTTAATCTTGTGGAGTCACAAGGTTGGGATTGGGTCGGGCGAGTTCGTAATCGCCATTATATGCGCTGGTTAACAGGGGTCGTTGGTTTGATGCAAAGAATTGTTATCAATGGGCAACTGCTCAACCTAAGTATTTAGGTGAAGGTGTATTAACGGTACGCAATCAGATCCATTGTCAATTCGTCGTGTTTAACGGTAAATTAAAAGGTCGCAAACATAAAAACCGTTTTGGTGACCCCGCAGAAAACAACTACAGCCGCAAGAAAGCAACGGGACAACGCGAGCCATGGTTGTTGGCCACGTCATTGCCTGTCACCACAAAGCTCGCCAAAAAGATAACCCGACTTTATAAGTTGAGGATGCAGATAGAAGAAGGTTTCCGTGATGTTAAGAGTCACCGATTTGGTTTGGGCTTAACCTATCACCGTACTTCATCAGTAATGCGTTTACAGATATTATTATTGCTAGCAAGCTTAGCATTAATTGTGTTGTGGTTATTGGGTTTGGCAACCATAGCAAGCGGTCATCATTATCAGTTCCAGGCTAATAGTATTCGGCATAAGCGCGTTTTATCGATTGTATTTATAGGATTACAAATGATTCATAATGTAAGACTGATAATATACAATGAGCATATGAGTACTGCGAGACAGGAGTTTCATTCTTTGTTACAGCAACATCAATGGTTGCCATGAATATTTGTGGGGATCACTCAGACTCTGACCCCTTTATAATATTTTTTGCTACTAATGCGTTACCAATGGTAAAGCGGCATTAAGCGCATCGAGCTGATTAGATTTACAGTAAGGACAGACAGCTATCCTACCGGCTTTTTTTTCATTAGACAGAGGTTGCCAATCAGGACAAATAAAAGAATCTCGACAAGTCTGACATTGATAATAATAATGGGAAGGGCTACTCGTTACTGTATGAATGATCATCGTCTTCCTCTCCTTAAATGCTAGTGGGCTTCCTTAGATCTACAAATTAATGATACTACCAAAGTATAAATATAGTTCAGTATCGCGCTTTGCGCTATGTCTTAAAAACAAGACGCTACTTACGTTGTGTTCTTCATCAAGATGATAAGAAGAGCATTCCTTCAGACTGATTTACAGTTAAAAAAAATAAACTGTTTGGAGTGAACTGCGTTTAACGGAATGATTAAAGTGCACTGCAACATAAATTTATATTCAAAATTAATTACCTGATCCCGCGACTTTTGGGTAAAACTTGATCAATATCCATCCCATTACAGCGCCAAATAATAATTTTGAAATAAAGGTAACAAACAAAGGCATTAAACTAATAAACGAAGGATTAAGTAGCGGTAAAACAATAAAGAAATTGATCTTCCAGACCAAAGCCAACGTAATCAAACTACTTATCATGATTCCCGGCTTACCATAGCGAGCGAAGACAGGCTTTAACACAATCGCAATAAACAACAGCGCTAGCCCTAAAGAGAGCAGCAAGTGAATACCTAGACCTAATACAGGTGCTATGCTCGAATCAGTTGCAAACGGGAATAAAGAAACAGTAACCTGACGAGCGATTTCGGCTGTGCTAACAGAACTAAAAGAACTATATAGCGACACCCAAAGGACTTCCATCATTCCCCCAGCAAGCCCTGCGATGAGTACAATACGCTTATTCATGAATCACTCCCCATGTTTAATAACCCGAGGATAATATGATTCAAATTCAAAAATGTTTTATTGATACATATCAATAAGAAAGAAGAAAAACAGCAAAAGGTAAAACCTATCCCCGCAACCTAAGAAGCCTCGCTAACCGCGGGCTTTTTTACTTCTTTATCAATAAAAATAATTGCCTGCTATTATCACTATAATTCAAGATAAAAGACCTAACCGCGAAATTGTGCCATTCAATAATAATTATTCATGATAAAAACAACCATAACACTACTATGCTTTGCTTCATTTTGTTTTCTAACAAATATTTCAAATGCAGATCAACTGACCGTCGCTGATTTTTCAAAATCGGATTTTGCCGGATGGGAAGCTAAAAAGTTTCAAGGCACGACATCTTATGAATTAGTCCCTTTAGACGACAATACCGTCCTAATGGCAGAGAGTCAGGATAGTGCTTCTGCGCTCATAAAAGAAATACATGTCAATCTTAAAAAAACACCGTATTTAAACTGGAGTTGGAAAATTGAAAACAGATTAGATACCAAAGATGAAAAAATAAAATCAGGTGACGATTATGCTGTCAGAATTTATGTCGTCGTTGATGGCGGAATATTACCCTGGAGAACCAAGGCCGTGAACTATGTATGGTCGAACCAAGCAACAAAAGGCGAAACATGGCCTAACGCTTTTGCCGGCAAGAACGCAATGATGATGTCATTAAGAGATAAACAAGATAAAACATCAACCTGGTATTATGAAAAAAGAAATATCTATGAAGACATGAAAAAATTATTTGGTACCGAATTTCTTTTTATTGATGCCATTGCAATAATGACTGACACCGATAACAGTCATGGACAGGCAAAAGCTTACTATGGTGATATATACTTTTCGACTGAGTAAGTCATTTCTGTAAATGTATCCTGTCGTCAAAGCATTGAGACAGAATTAAATTCCCCTGCAATATTCTCTATCCCCTTTAATTTATTTTTTTAGGATTCTTTAAAGCAGACGACAGCTTATTGGATCAATGCTTAATCTTATTCTGAAATAGGTATAAGTCATTCCACCGACATGCGGCAAAGGTATCCACCACATCCACCAATCTTCGATATATTCCTCAACCTTAACAGGGATTTTTTCTATCCTACAATCGTTAATATGCACATCGATCGATTGAACTGAACGAACCCAGTCTACTAGCCAGGTTGAATGCGTATTAAAACAACGCTGCCAGGCATTACGTACATCACTGGAATATGCCGCTTTGTGTTCTGCCTCATAGCAAGAACCTACTTCAGGATGTGACAAATAAACGGCACCAACCTTCGAATCAGATTTTCCGGTTGCCAGAATAGTTGAGTCTTTATCTCGCAGAACAACTTCCGACCCCTTTAGTAAATTGAAAGAATTATCACTACTGGCATCATAGATTGATATTTCCAGGTAACCATGCGTCTTTGTAAACCAATATCCATAACCCAATATAACGGAAAATAAACTAAGGATAATTAATACGATTTTTAATGGTAGTTTCATCTAACTCCGCTTATTACTCCCCATAAACCTATCAGGGCGAGTGATGAACAAATCAAGGCAGATAATATCGAGACAATAGATATTTTTCTTTTTTCTGGAAGTTTTAATCCATGAATGCCATATGAAAGATTAAGTAATGCCAATATTATTATTGCGATTGGTAATCCAAATGAAATAATCAATCCTATACCCAACTCTCGCCAAAATGCCAAACCAATCAACAGCCACGCAATTTCTTTACAAATCAATACTATCCACAATGTAATAAGAAGCCATTTCATTTTAAATTTCGAGACACTTTAAGATTCCAAATTAATATACGAAAAACCGAAGTCTGACCCCTCTTATTTTTGACGTTTATAATTATTCATGTATTGCACGTTGCTCTGCGTCTCTTTTTGTATCCTTGTCCTTTATGCTTTCAATTGACTCAATACCTTCTAAATAGTGCGCCGGAACATTGATTTCTTTTGCACCCACAATAACATGATTAAGATACCAGGAATAAGGCTTGAGGAAAGGATCAATCCGAATTGCATAATATGTCACCGCTTCAACAACATCTCCAACATCATTTTTTACGTTCACCAACTTCTCATCGTATCCAACCCCTAACCCTTCTACTTTATCCAAAGCGAGTTTTTCACTTGGATCGATTTTGAAAAGTGCACCAATTATTGAATCATCAAGATTATCTGTTTGGAAAGCATCACATTTCCCTGCGCCGTCTTCGCTAATTTTATGGAAACGTAAAACATGTTGTTCGAGAATAAAAATCCCAAGCCTTTCTGCACTAGGTACTCGCCCTCTCAATCGAGACAAAGACATATTTGAACCATATGCGAAATACTTCATATTTTTTTCCTATACGACTAATGCAAAATCAATCGGCACTGACCGACGAACATGGATGCACAGGTACGGCCTTTTTATTTTTAGTTAATTAGCCGATTGTGTTCTGCACTGATAAATAATTCATCAGCATACAAATATTGTTGGTAACTTTTCTTTTCTACCATGGCTTTAATCCATGACAGCGTTAGTTTTGTTAATTCTGGAACTTTTGAAAGCTCAATCAAGTTTAAAGTTAAGGCATCACCAAAGTCATTTATTACTAACCGGGAATTAGAATCTTTAGCGTCTAATTCTATATTTATAGAATTCCAATCGACAAATATTCCTTTATCAGACGCTTCTTTTAATGCATAAACAATGAGTCTTAATTCTTTAATAATATTAAGACATAGCTCTTGTTTATGTGATCGATTTTTTATATTACTGAAAATAAAATGTAATCCATCATTTGTAACATATTCGGGTTTATTTTTTTCATCCATACGCCACTCCGCCTTGATATTAATACTCTTTTTTATGGGTTCCCGTTGTACCAATGGATATTCCAAATCACAATTTTTAAAGCTACAGAAAGTATTAATTATACTTTTTTCAAGTATGTCTGGCCTGTTTATTAAAGGTCCATTAACAATCAAAGGAAGTCCATTAATTATGAAAAGAAGTTCTCCCGTATTTCCGACATTTAATATAATTTGTGTTTCATCATCAATAGAATCTGATATTTTCTGTAAATAGTGAGCATACTCTAAAGTAGAATAACTCCAGCGATATAATTTTTGACGTTTCTTTTCACCAGGCAAGCGTTCGTGACGCGCTCTTATCGACTCTTCTCTATACGAAGAAGACATTTCATTCAATGACACTCTTGTAAACTCTGTTAAGTCTTTGGCTCCTTTAGATTGTATTTGCATGGCGATATTGGATAATGCTGTATACTTTTTCTGATTTAATAATTGTGTTTCTTTTAAACCAACAGTTAACTCCGGTTGTTCAACACTAAACTTAAAATCGTTATAACCATATACGGGAGATATCGCTATATTGAAAACAGAAATAGCAATTAATATAATCTTTTTTTGAATTGGATAATCCATATTATGGCTTATAGTTACTCAAACACTTTTTATGAATGGTGGCCAGAGACAGAATCGACAAATCCGTGGGAAACGGCTATAGGGTTAGATCTTGTATCTCTCTAGCAAATAACAAGACCTGAACCCGCAATTTTATATAAAGAACGAGAAGTTGAAGGGGCATGTCGTGCTTCCTGTTCCTTGTAGTCAATATTGACGAATTCCATGCCAACAGGTCTGTGCGTTTAGAGAACATAATCAGAAGAATATGCAATTAATAGTGTCGGAGTGATTACCGAAGAAGCCTCGTTAACTGCGGGGCTTTTTTATTTCATTATCAAAAAAATAACTTTGATCTTTTAATCAATGCCACAGCAATGGATCAACACAATAATAGGTTTTAAATTCATTATATAGCTCTGGATGTTTGTTAGACATTTGTTGTGGTTTTTCAAAAAACACTTCAGTGGCAACAGCAAAAAACTCAGCCGGGTTAGTCGCACCATAGTAATCCATTACTGCTTTATCATGATTTTCACTGGCCTTAACCAACGCTTCAAATTCTGTTGATAACACTTTTGCCCATACCTGACAACTATTTTTCTTTAGTATTGGTGCGCCATTTGCAGAACCGTCTTCACTGTCTAACTGATGAGAAAATTCATGTAAGACTACATTATGACCATCATTAAAATTTTCAATACCATGTTCAACATCATCCCAGGACAGAATCACCTTACTATTATCCCATGATTCTCCAAGCAAGCCACTTTGTATCTGACTAACCGTGCCATCCGGATTATGCTGCTGACGATCCACTTTAAACGCAGAAGGGTAAACCAGAATATGTTTCAAGGCAGGATAAACGCCAGTGTTACGATTCAATAATAACAAGCACGCTTCTGCTGCAATGGTGACACGAATATCATCATTAATTTCAAGACCACCGCAACCATAAAAATTCTTTTTAGCAACAAACAATTTAATCATATCATGCAACTGTTTTTGCTCGGCCTCATCAAGCTTCTGTAAAAAAGGCAGACGTCGTTCAACAATAACTTGCCAGTGTGCGGGAAAAGAACGTTTAAGAATACGCTTATCGCGCCAGTCAGGATAAGCCAGTGAAATAGCAACAGCCGTCACTATAATTAAAAGTAAGTAAATTGCTGCCATATGATTAAAACGAATAAACCGTAATTTTTTGTCTCTGTAAAACGATTAAAGGATTAAGACCCATTTAATATTGTAACGCGGAATGAAACTATTATTAAAACTTAATTTTCTTCAGGATTAAAAGAACGCATAAGCCGATACCAACCGTAGTTCATCGCAAGTGCAAGGGGTAATACAAGAACGCCTTTCTCTCCACCACGAAAACCGCCTTTAATTCAATTAATAAATTCAAGATTCACGACTGCATGGATGCAGGACGACGACAAGGAAGTAGGAAGTAGAGCCGTGTCTGGAACAACGGCCGAGGTAGATCGAAGCAGCTTATTTTTTATTCTGCGACATAGATCACTTTATATTTATAAACTAATAAAGGTTTTGTTATCAGTATCACAAAACTGAATGAACTAATCTTTTATTCTTAGTGTCCTAGATTGTGTGTTAAAAAAATTAGAGGAAAATTGATGATTAGAAATATAACAACAAAATTAGTCATACTGACATCGTTGATAACATTATCAGCATGTACAACCATTAATCAGAATACGGGCGAGCAAGAACCTAACCGTACCGGTACTGGTGCACTGGTTGGCGCTGCCGCTGGAGCGATAGCGGGTGGATTAATCGGCGACAGTAAAAAGGCCGCTATCATTGGTGCCGGTGTTGGTGCATTAGGTGGTGCAGCAGTTGGTTCTTATATGGACAAACAAGAAAAAGAGCTGCGTGACGATCTGGAAGGTACTGGCGTAGAAGTACAACGTGTCGGTGATAATATTAAACTGAATATGCCGTCATCAATTACGTTTGATACCAATCAGGCAATCATCAAATCGGAATTCTTTCCTGTACTAAATCAGATCAGCAAGACGCTGACGGAATATCAATCAACTGTTGTAGTCATTGCTGGTCATACTGATAGTACTGGTACAGCTGAATATAACCAACAACTGTCAATGAACCGAGCCAACAGCGTTAGCCATTACATGATGAAAAACGGCGTAATCAATGAACGCATTGTTACCACCGGCTACGGCGAGTCATTACCTATCGCAGACAATGACACCCCCAACCGGTAAACAGGCAAACAGACGAGTTGAGATTACGCTACAACCGCTAACAGAGTCCTGATAATAATAACCCGCTTAAAGCGGGTTTTTATTTAATAGAAATTACAGGCACTACCATTTCTAGTTTGAGAAAGTAAATTCAAGATTCACGACTGCATGGACGCAGGAGGTAGAGCCGTGTCAGGAACAACGGCCGAGGTAGAGTACCAACAGTAGGCGCTCTAGGCGATGCCGGGACGTTCACATGGACGTGAACGGTAGAGACGAGTCTGGAACAGAGACCGAGCAATCGCCTAAAGCGCCTACTGTTGGTACCGAAGACCTGACCCCACAATTAAAAAATTGTATCTGCCCCCTTAATAGAATACGAATTGCACAGTTTATTTCTCTGCTAATTCCTTCAGCGCTTTATTCATCGAGTTTAACATTGGAGGAACACCTTTTTCCATTTGCCCACAAAATATCGGCGCAAGAAGCCCTTGAAACGTTTCTGTATGCGTTAAACGTGTTCCTGATTTAGTTTCTTCCAGCACAAATATTTTCTCGTTTGTAAAAATAAATCCTGCCAACATATGAGCACGCCAATGAAAATAATTAGGCTCATTAAGCTCCTTGATAACAGGGTTATATTTCGGACCATCCTTCCCTGCTTCTTTACCCATCATAGTGATACTGAGTTTCGAACCAATCGATGCCTCGCCGCTAGACGCATTAATAATAGGACTCCATTCCTGCCAATTATTGATGTCTGTTAAAATGCTCCAGACTTTAGATGGTGGCGCTGATATTTCTATTTGCGTTTTAATCTCCTGCATTTTACTTCCCTCAATTGCTAAGTAAGTAACACCAACAAACGTTAATGCCATAAATACTATAAATATTTTTTCATGTTTAATTTCTTTAATATTTTAAATAATTTATAAATTCAAGATCGAGCCCGTAGATAAATTTTAAAGAACTCTGGCCTCTTTAATTATTCTGGAACTTCAAAATCGTATTCAAGCGGATCTTTCTGTAATTCTAAATCTTCGAATAATACTGGCCCGAGTTCAGATATTAACGGGCCATCGCATGCGACATACGCGATTTGTTTACCCGATTTTTTCACAACAACACCTTCTTTTTCCCAACCTTTACCAATACCTGTAAACACCGTATAGGAGTATTTACCTTTATGAAATTTTAGATACGAAGCGCCGCCACCTGAATACGGTACTGTACCTGATAGAAAACGCTCCGTAGGATGTTCCGGTCTTTTCGGAAAAATAAGCTCGGGGATTTCACCTATAACACCATAACGATACTGTAAATAACCATCAGACGCTGTGAGTACAGAAGAAGAACATAAGGAAATAGTTTTCCCTTTTACTGAACTACATGCAAAGACAACTGCTTCATCAGAAAGACAAAGACTTCCAACTACCGTAGCAGCAGAAACGTAATAAACCTTCGCAAAGAAGATAAATATAAAAAATAATAATCTACTCATGATTATATCTCTAAATAATCCCTTATATTTTAAAGGGACCTGGCCCCGATACTTAATTTAAATACCCACTTAAAAAGAAATAAATCATAGTAAAAATAAAAACCAGATAAAGTAATAGAAATAAGGATGCAACAATTTTAGCGGCGATCCATTCTGAATTAATAATGCACTTAAAACTACCAAACAGTCCTGCCAAAAATAAAATAAATACCAAAGAAAACCCAAGCACAAGTTTGCGGTAGATTTCATCATCAATTGTTTCGGTAAAACTGATACCAAGGTAAAGCGATAAATTAAGTAACACAATAGGGGCTAGAGTGACTACCCAATAAATAATTTTAATTCTGTTTTTATTTTGTACTTCTTCCATTGGAAACCCACCAAACAATTACTAGATTTATAAACAACCTTACAGTACAGATAAATTGAAATCTATAGGTCAGATTAATATAAGCAATATTAAAGGGCTCTGACCCCCGTAACACTGACCACTTTAATTATTTTTTAATGTATAATTAAAACGGACACATAATTTATCTATTAAAAAGCTAATCACAATATGAGTGAAAAAATACATCGTAATTCACTCAAGCCCGGGCACAAACTGCACTGGTACCGGATAGAAAAGATTCTCGGTCAGGGTGGTTTTGGTATTACCTATCTTGCCTATGATTTTAATCTTGATCGTAACGCCGCTATCAAAGAATACCTGCCCATAGAACTGGCTGTTCGTGAGGGAGATTTTTCAGTTCACCCAATGACCGATGATCATGGAAAACAATTTCATTGGGGGCTAGATCGTTTTTTATCTGAAGCCAGGACCTTGGCAAAATTTGAACACCCAAACATTGTCCGGGTATTAAATGTCTTTGAGGAAAATAATACCGCTTATATGGTCATGAGCTATGAGGAGGGTGATTGCCTGCAGGAATTACTAAGCAATCGCAAAACACTGGAAGAAGATCAGCTCATGAATATCCTGTTCCCGATTTTGGGCGGCCTCGACGAAGTACATAAAACAGGTTTCATTCACCGTGACATAAAACCCGCGAACATTTTTATACGCAAGGATGGTAGTCCGGTATTACTGGATTTTGGTTCTGCCAGACAAGCGCTTGGTGAGCAAACAAAAACGTTGACCAGTTTAATCTCTCCGGGATACGCACCATTTGAACAATACTATAGCAAGAGCGATGCACAAGGACCCTGGACAGACATCTATGGCATGGGCGCGACCCTTTACCGGGCCATATCTGGATTATCGCCAACCGATGCTGTGGACAGAAGCCGAATGATACTACAAGGAGATAAAGATAATTTAGTCAGCGCTATGGAAATTGGGAAAGGACGTTACTCCGAACGTTTTTTAGCTGCTATTGATCATGCACTTGAATTCAAGGAAAAGGATCGTCCTCAGACTATTGCTGAATGGAAATCTGAATTCAATATTTCAACACCCGGGATTACCAAGATCAGGCAAGACCAAAAAGACATTCCCACCGAAGTGGCTCCAAGCAAAATACATCAATTAAAAACAGAAAAAATTGAATCGCCACAAACGCAGACACCGCCTGCGAAATCAAAAATTCGCACTTTCCTGTTTCTGTTACTACTCGTAATACTGGCGGGTGTTGGCTGGAAGTTTTATCACAATCACAAACTTAAACAGTTTGAGAGTACTGCGCAGCAGGAGCCCGCTGTCATTGAAGAACCAGTTGCAGTAGCAAAAGAAGAAAATAAGACGGCTCAACAGATCGAACAGTTACTTACTGATGCCCAGATGCATTTCGACGCTCTTCGCCTGACTACGCCAGAAGACAATAATGCCTTGCAAAGCTATAACAAGGTACTGGAACTCGATCCAGAAAATACTGAGGCGAAACAAGGTATCAACAGTATCGCAGACAAACTTGTTTCATTGGCTCAACACGCGCTTGCTGTCGATGATTTTGAACAGACTGAAAATTACCTTAACCAGGCAAAGGACATAATGCCCGATGCAGCCAATATTAAACTGGCACAGGATGAATTAAATCTGAAAAAGACAGCGCTTGAAAAGAAACATACCCTTGCAATGAACTTGCTTGAAGAAACAAAAAAAGCGATCGAGCAAGGTGATGCACTGACTGTTTTATCAAATCTGGAAAAAGCACGTTCCCTCGGAGTCAAACCTGAAAAACTTAATGTTGTTCGAACAAAACTTAAAGAAAAACTGGGAAGTCTGGCTGCAGAAGAAATGAAAAATGCGCGTACTGCAATGAAGGCCAAGGACACCGTTGCGGCAAGGCAGGCATTAAAACGCGCCAAAGTGTATAAAAATAAGTCTGATAAAATTGCCATAGAATAGATGAACAACCACTTAATCAAAAATTCAATTCTGTTTATCTGTTTATCTGGTTTGTCAATTTCCGATACACCTGCAGAAACACCTACCGATGATCAACTGTTGGAACTTGAGCAACAAATAGAACAACAGGAAAAGGCCAAACAACGTGCTGCTGAAGATGCCCGACGTAGCGCAGAAGCACAAAAACTGAAAGAAGAACGCGCACGGCTTGAGGAAGAACGTCGAAAACTGGAAGAAGAAAGAAATAAAATAGAGACTGCCAGGCAAGACGAAATAATCCAAATACAAAAAGAAGAAGAAGCCATGATAAAAGCCGAAAATGAACAACGGGAAAAATTTAATGATTTCATCACATCTGGTCACACTGCTCTCGAAACCAAGGATAAGACCAATGCGTTAAGCAATTTTCAACAGGCGGTATTACTGTATCCAAATAATATGGAAGCGCTAACCGGATTGAAAAAGGCAGAAGAATTACTAGATCCGTTTTGTTATAAATTTACAGGAACATGGGAACAACCGGGATGGGGTGGTGAAACAGTAAAATTCTATGAAAATGGAAAAGTTTCATTTAAAAGTACAGTTGTATATCATGAGAATGAATGGTTCTGTCACCCGGACAAAAAAGAGATCAGTATGGATATATTAAATAATGTCAGTAATGCACCTCTATATTCATTCAAGTTATCCAACGATAATACCAAAATATATTTTGTCAAAAGAAATCAATTATACCTGCAGAAAATAAGTGACGATAATTGAATATAAATATAGAGAGTGCAATTCAAATGTATTTACTAAAAGTTATCGCAATATGGATTTCTTTATTTCTTTTATTTCCAACAACAGGTTTAGCAGAATCCCCCTCTGATGCTGAATTTCTGGAACTCGAACAACAAATCAAACAACAGGAAACGGAACAGGAAAAAGCCAAACAACGTGCTGCTGAAGATGCCCAACGTAGCGCAGAAGCACAAAAACTGAAAGAAGAACGCGCACGGCTTGAGGAAGAACGTCGAAAACTGGAAGAAGAAAAACAGGCTGAATTGAAAAGACGACAAGAGGAAGAAGAAAAAACAAACCGCCAGCAGGAAGAACAACAACGCGTAACGGCAGAAGCAGAAAAAAGAAAACAGTTTGAACAATTTATGGCAAATGCAGTAACGGCCATGAATAACCATGATTACAAGAGTGCACTACAAGCCTATTCACAGGCGCTTGAAAAAGATCCAAATGATGCAACTGCCCTCGAAGGACAGACAAAGGCAAAGGAATATCAGGCAACATGTACGACGCTCATTGGTGAATGGAACTGGTTCTTTGCAAAATTAGTCGTGCATGAAGATGGAACGATGCAGGCGTTTGCACTTATCCCTAACAATGGAACCTGGGAATGCACAGATCCGTTAAAAAAAGTATTTACACTGCGTTGGGCAGTGGGCGGTTGGATAGATACGGTCACCTTATCGCCCGACGGCGATAAGGCCGATGCCATCAACAATATTGGTATACGCTTTAAAGGCACCCGTATTGATAGTGATGCTGATCTATCATCCCCGAAAGAAATCAATTTATAACAAATTAAAGGCTGTGACTCCGAGCGACCCATCGAATTCAAGATTCACGACTGCATGGACGCAGGACGACTACAAGAAAGCAGGAGGTAGAGCCGTGTCTGGAACAACGGCCGAGGTAGAGTACCAACTGTAGGCGCTCTAGGCGATGCCGGGACGCCTGCAGGACGTACGACTGCAAGGATGCAGGAGGTAGAACGACTCAGGAGACAAAGTCGAGGTGCTAGAACTGCGCCTGGAGCAAGCAGTCGAGCAATCGCCTAAAGCGCCTACTGTTGGTACCGAAGACCTGACACCATTAATTTTCACGCCGCCACTTAGCCGGTAGCCACAGATTCCTACATATAAAGGCAAGCAACGGAAGAGTCGACATCCATGCAACGCCCCATCCCCATCCAAACCGTGTTGACATCATAACTGCTGGTGCAATAAAAAATATCCATATAAAACCCAACCCTATGCATATATAAGCACTGTAGATGAATGCTTTTTCCAGAAACAGGACTATCGTTCTCATTATGTCCATAGGCAGTAATCTATTTCAATCCTCCTACTTTACCAAGCATGAACTAAACCTCGATCATGCTTGTGTCAATTGATTTTAATTTAACTTTAATTTAAAGATTTTATTAACAATCATTAATCTCGAATTCTGCAGTGGCTAGCTTAATGCCATCCTTACCAGAAAACTCATAGCTGTAAATCAAACCCAATTTCATTCTCTCCATTATTTCATCATTGTCGCAAATACTCTTTTTTATAATCTTCTTCACTCTTTTATTAAATACTTCCATATCAAATTCTTCAGTTGAAAAAGTTGTATAAGTATATTTAGTCAGCAACCTGGGGCCAGGTTCCACCGATATACTGTCAACTCTGGTATCGTCATCTATTATTTTCGGCAAGCCATTATTCAAATTAATAACTTCAAGCTCCAGGTTTCTTAAGAGTGACTCTATTGTTTCTTCTACAGTAGTTTCTTGATTGCTAGCTAATGTTGATTGAGCAGAATTTGATCTAAAATAGACGTTGCCATAATAAGCAACTGCACTGGTAATTATTATTAATAGTGCAAGGCTTAATAAGGGGTTTTTAATTATTTGCATTTTTGTCTCGTCATTAATTAATAATTATCTTTCTTTAGCCAAGAGGTCTTTGAAGAAACTGAAGATGTCCTTTTCGACGAAGTCTTTAAATTCACCTGCATCAAAGAAGACTGAAAAGCATTGACTGCAACTTTCATAATGAATATGAGATTGGTCAGCGACAACCATTTTTATCATCGTTGCTGAACAGCCCGGACAAGATATATCGTCTTTTTTATCGAACACCTTGCCTAATTCCGGATCTCCTGTATCGATTTCGTCTGCATCTTCCTGATTCTTCAGAAATTCATGTTTTGCATGATCAAACCATAGACCTTTACAGGAAGAGCAACGCTCTACTATCACGTTATAGATTTCAACATCTTCCATTTCGGCATCGCATTTAGGGCATTGCATATTATATCTCCTTTGTTTTTGTATGTTCATTTTACTTAAACGCCAGGTCCTTTACCCAGCTGGACATCATTATTAAAGGGTTCTGATTGAAGTGCATGGATGCACAAATGTCACGATGATATGGATATCATAGAGCGACCCTTTAATTTTTAAGCAGCAATTTCAACTGAAACGGTCAAACCTAATTTATGCGCAATGTTTACCAAACTATCTAGACGAAAGTCTTCAATCTTTCCTTTTAATAACGCATTAACACGAGGTTGAGTAATACTAAGCTGCTTTGCCGTTTCCTGCTGAGTCAATCCAGACTCTTCAATACAAGAAATAATCACAGTTAATAATTCAGCACGCAGCTTTAAATTTTTTGCTTTAACGGGATTATCTTCGAGTGCATCCCAAACATCATCAAACGTTTGTGTCTTCATGACTAAGTTGAATCCTATTACACGTATTAGTGCAGATCTGTGAATACTTCTGGATGCTGCTCAGCAATTCGGAGTAAAGCAATAGCAGGTCCTTGTGGAGCTCTACGCCCTTGCTCCCAATCTTGCAAAGTCCTCATACTCACACCAAGTAAACCAGCAAAAGCTGATTGTGATAATTTTAATCTAGAACGAATAATTTTCGGATCAGATGGCTCAGAGAGTTCCGATGTTCTCAGTTGCACTTCACCTTTTTTAAATTTTTTAATTTCGTCCAGGCCTTCTAATATTTCAGTACCTATGTCTCGATTATTCATTGGTAATAGCCCTCGCAATTTGTTTTAGAATATGACCCGATATACTGGCTCTTTCAGATTTACCATATAAAGTAAGCATCCATATTTCATGCTCTGATTTTTTCCAGTAATACATAAGACGAAGCCCTCCACTTTTTCCTTTTCCGCTAGAAGCCCAACGTACTTTTCTTACGTCGCCAGAACCTTTAACAATATCTCCAGCATCAGGCTTTTGAAGTAGCTAAGACTGTAATCCACGGTAGTTATCATCTGAAAGATAATTGGGCAAAAGCTTAGTAAATGTACTTGTCTCAATAAAAATCATACATCAACAAGTATACGGCAACGCCGTATTTTATCAAGCTGCGCTTAGAGCACCAATTTTACCTATAAAATGGCATGTTTAAGCGTTAAACCATAGGCTTACTTGATGGGTTACCCTGTAGAACAGTGACTTATACAGGTCCGACCCTAAAATGTTGGGACTTGTGATAGTAAGCAACGGAAAGTGTCGCAGCAATACCAACCGCGGAGATGATGGCAAGTAATGCAAAGAAGTGCTGATGTCCGGTAACCCCCAGTGAAGCATCCAATAACCGGCCGGCTATCGCCGCGAAAAAAATATCCGGTGTAAACCCAGCAAGTGAAACCAGCCCCACTGTCGTACCCGTCAGGTTCCGATTGATACCGGTCTCTTCGAGCAAGGCAAAATAAACACCGCGTATCCCGAATACCGTAATAAAAGTAATAATCATGTTGGCATAAATAATATTTATCAACTTTGGTGTGGGTGATTGAAAGGCAAGCATAATGTAACAAAGTAACATGAGGACAAAGGCAATACTGATCACCCTGTTCGCCGTAAAGCGATCTGCAATGACACCGGCAACAATAGCGGAAACCGGTCTCAGGTAAGCAGCGATAGAGGTAAAGCGTGCTGACTCAACCTCATCCATGCCCAGTACATCAAACGCATAAAGACCATAATTATCCAGCCCCTTGTAACCGCAGTAGGCACAGATCACAATCACCGATTGTAACCAGACCACACGTTGCCCAAGCACTTGTTTCATCCCGACAAACAAATGTTGTTTTGTAGCAGACGTGTTGTTGTTTGAGTCAGGGATAAAAAACCAAACAAGTATCCCGGTAGCAAACGTCAGTACGGTATAAAGCAAAATGACTTGTTGTAATGCATGTTGCCGTTGTAATTCCGTAACAGATGCTGCTTCAGTCGGCATGGCCAGACTGAAAAACAATACGGCAAGGCTGGCAACCGCTGCAGCAACCAGACCACGGCCACCATCGAGTAAACCAAACGCACGTCCTTGCGACAGGTGCCCACCCCATTCGCGCGTCGCCCGTATCAGCGCGCACCAGAATAAAAAGATCGTCGTAATACCCCAGTAGGCAAACAGAAAATACAAACCGACTATATCGGGGATCGACATCAAATAAAGTCCACCGACAGAAGTGGTAAACAACGAGATCGAAATTAACTTACGTACCGAATAATAATCCGCAATGGCACCACCGGGAAAATAGGCCAACATCGCCGTAATACCATACAACGCAAAGATATCACCCAATTCAGTATTAGAGAGATCGAAAACAGAAAGGACGGTTGGACGAAAATAACGCGCAACATGAAACGGCAGGCTGAAGATCATTTCTCCCGCAATGATCAAACAGAAAATGATCAGCCACTTCGATCGCATATATCGGTTATTTGATGATGAACTTTCCAAACCCAGAGCATAACAAAAATAGAGGAATGATGGGGAATGTCCTAGCCATTAACCAGGAAAGACTCAAGGCATTAGAAAAAACGAAAGCGTTGTAAAATGTAAAGAGTAAAAAATAGCGGAAAAATAAAGTGAAGATCACAGTTTTTTACAAGTACTTCAAATGAGTATTATTTTATCAGTACATTTCTCATCAAACTGTTGTCATTCTTTTATGTATAACGACTCAACTATCAACATCAATCGACACTGCCCCTTCAATTAACTTTTCTATAGACCAAAACTTATATAGAGTATTAGTATGGATGGAACATCAATAATTATCGGAATTGTTGCTGTTGCGGTAATAATTTATCAAATATGGGGTTCTTTTTTCGGATATGCTGGGAAGTGTAGTGGTCGACTACGTTTCGACTCACAAAGTAACTCAATGGGCACAAACATATCCAAAATAATCACTACTTCTTTTTGGAAAGGTCCAAGAAAAATGACATACGTCTGGAAATGTAAGAAATGTGGTGAAGTATTAACTGAAACTAATTGGGAGATTGATTAAAGGGTTCTTAATAGTTATTTAAATCAATCGACACTGCCCTATTGATTTCTTCTCCGTAGCAAACCCACGGGAAAATATATATGAATTCAAAAACAGCTTTTAAAACTATTGGCCGTTATAAAATTAAAGAAAAGATCGGCGAAGGGACATACGGCCTTGTTTATCGGGGTCAAGATCCGCTATTGAAAAGAGACGTTGCTATCAAGATCCCAAAAATTAATACGATCTCTCCTGAAGAAACACAGGAACTTGGAAAAGCTTTCTACAACGAGGCACAGATTGCTGGGAATTTCACCCACACGAATATAGTCACGGTTTTCGATGTCGGTAGAGATAACGAGATGGACTACCTTGTCATGGAGTTAGTACCGGGACGACCTCTGAATGATTATTTTAGTGATACAGGTATTGAGAGCACAGAGGAATGCCTGGATATCATTTATAAGTGTTGTGTAGCGTTAGATTTCGTTCACTTTCACGGCATCATCCACCGTGATATCAAACCGGGCAATATAATATATAACCGACCTCAGGGTCTGGTGAAGTTAACGGACTTTAGTATTTCCCACTACCTAGAAACCAAGGAACTTTCCAAAACTATAGGCACACTTCCCTATATGGCACCCGAACATTTTGATGACGCACGCGACATCACTACCCTGACCGATATCTTTGCACTGGGATGTACCATGTATAAAATGTTGTCTGGGAAAAGCTCATTCGACGGCCGTCCGGAAACGGTAATCTACCTTCTCCTGTCTGAAACTCCCACACCATTGTCGGAACTTAGACCAGACCTGCCAGATGAGGTTTGTGAGATAGTAGAAAAAGCGATGGCTAAACAGGATGCAGACCGATATCAATCCGCACTGGAGTTTGCGGCTGATCTTAAAAAGGCTCATCACATTCTGGAACTTGAAAAAACCAAACGACCGGATTCAATTACGTGGCCATCTGAATTAGAGTACTACACTGACTTTAGACAAAATGACTGGTTTCGCTATTTTTCTCCTGGTCAGATACAACAATTATTACAAATTGGTTCGGTTAAAAATGTGAAAGATGGTCATGACATCATCACCGAAGGAGAAATCAGTCATGAGTTCTTTCTGCTGATAGAAGGCAGTGCCATAGTAATGAAAAAAGGAGTCAATATCAGCATGCTCGAGAGCGGTGCTTGTTTTGGTGATACAAGCTTGCTTGGTGAAACAACAAAACGTACCGCCAGTGTCAGAGCGGTAGGCGATGCGATACTTTGGATTATTGATTCAAGTAAGATAGAAGAATTGTCAGCAGAGAACCGCTCGTCTTTGTTCAAGACCCTATTGGGAATCTCTATGGAACGCCTTGAAGAACTGACAGGGGATGTGGCTAGCTATATAGGAGAATCTTAGTTACAGATAGTATTAAAATACTCAAAGAAACTTGATAAGACAAAATTAGATTACAAGATATTATAAATATCCTATTTATTTTTAAAGGGCTCGGCCATCTTTAAATTCCAACCCCAACAAGCGAAAGGCACGACTGCCCCCCGCAACTTTAATTGATTATAATTTAAGAATGTGCGTATTAATATTACAGATCATTATCAAGCAATGGGATAAAAGCCAAAGGACAGAAACACATGTTTCGGAGAGAGCTAAAAGACCCGATAAATACCCGATAATAGTACCTCCCGCTTATTACGTATTCGATAAACAATGCGTAATAGACCAGCATGGTGATGACATACAAGGCGAAAGAGTAAAATATTCTCAGACTACAGAAGGAAAAATCAAACTAGATCGATTCCAAATAGATTTAAACAGCAACGTTCTAGAGTATTGTCATACACCAGAATCTGCTGAACAGCCCAAACCGATCGGTTCGCTTGATAACAACTGGATACAATGCAAATACAACTGGCGACATAGCATCTTTGAGGATGAAATGTATTATTGGTTGTATGAAGAAGTAACGCTTAATGCAATTTGTTGCAACACGTTAAACGAAAGCGTATTCCTAAAGTCAGAACCAGCGATTGTTTACGAAGATTTAAAATTGCTTGATTAACAATTCGTCAAATAACAAGCCTGAATGAAATGGTTCTACCCTTTTAATTTACCTTTTGTTAATTCAATTAGAGATTGAAAATTGTCAGATGGCATTAAGGCTTGCTTCACGTATTCGCCATGTTGCCAATAAATTAAATACGCTTTTTTATTTTTCTTTGATGAAAGAAGTCGATATTGATCATCTTTAATATGTAATGCGGCACAATTTTCTAAGCCAATAGCGACACCTTGCGTTGTTTTCATCATCGCTTTTAAGGCAGGCTGGCGATGTTTTTCAACATCATAATGCGGACACATCAACAAATCAGCGTAATTCAAGCCTGTGACTTTTATTAACGTCTTATTACTTTCGTCTTTGAACTTACGGGAATCGCTATTTCCTTGTCGAAACCAACAAATCGCACCCGCACTCAAACCGCATAATAGTGCACCACGTTTTCTGGCTTTATCTAAAACTTTATCAACACCTAACTGTCGCCATAACTTCATCATACGCAGTGTATTGCCACCACCGACATAAATAATATCGCTTTGCGAAATAAGCATTTGTATTTTTTTGTTAGAAGGTCGATTTCGATACAGCAACAACTCCTGCACAAAACAGCCCAAGCGTTTTTCATACTGATTGCGGAATGCTTTACAATAATCCACATTGTCTTCACTAGCAGTAGGGACAAATAACACCTTAGGTGATTTTCTATTGACCTGTTGAACAATGCTTTGATCAATCAATGAGGTTTGAGGCTCACGATTTTTAGCTACCATTATCTTTCCACCACCAATGGCAATAATATTTCTTTTCATAGTTTTTAGTGAATTAATTTAGACAGTCTTTAATAGATAAAGAATTCAAGGCTTAACCCCGCAACGCGCAACGTAGATACGACTTATCTTTTTTGTGGCTTTGTTTGCCAGGAAATATCGACTTTACGATGCTGCGTTACGCAATCTCTTAGATAGAGATTGATGAGGCTTTGATAAGGAACACCATTTTCTTCCGACATATCCTTAAAATAACCAATGACATCTTCACTAAGGCGCATCGTCACAGGCTTCTTTAATTTCGAGGCATAAGGGTTCTTGCGAGATTTCATTTTAGATAGGTCGTATTCAGATTTCATAGTGGTTCACCATCATAATATTTACGTTCTCTATTTGTTGCTTTGCGAGCTGAAATAATTCTTATCGACTGTCCTGAACTACGTTCACAATGACAAACCATAAGTAAGTTAGATTCATAGCTATAACCCAGCATTAAAAACCTATCCTCTTCTATAGAATTCTCTTCATTGTAGAATTGAATAGCATAGTCATCATAAAAGACAGACTGAGCCTCCACAAAAGAAATTCCATGTTTCCGTTGATTAGACTTATTCTTCGCTTGATTTCATTCAAACTTAATCATAAATACATTGTATGTACAAATTGAAATAGATCAAGTACGAATGTAGATTTAGAATTTGCTTAAAGCATTCAAACGTGGACTTACTCGACAAATAATTTTCAGGAACCGTAACTTAGTAGGTACGACCCGAAAGTGCGAAAGTGTTAATTTTTTTCAAGACAAAAAAAAGCCGGTGACTTTCGTCTCCGGCCTTTTTTACTTTCAATACTTTTTAACAGGCTTAACGTCCGTATGTATCAATTCCAGGCAGTGGACGGTGATACTTGGCAACTTCGCTATACGCCTTAGACGCTGCTAGCAGACCCTTATCAACGTCAACCGGTAATCCCGCTTCTTCAGCTGACTTCAGGAAGGCAATAGAAGCCGACAGAGCGTGATGAGGCTGTATACCGCCTGTCGCGCAAAGACGCCAGCCCAGATCAGGAGCGCCTGGAATAGCGGCCGCTTCTACGGCGTGCTTGAAAAACATGATGCTTAGCACTTCCATGATTTTTTTCTCACCAAAACCTTCTGGTGATTTGATAGCCGTCACTGCATTAGATCTCCTATTGATATCTTTTGCGACCAGCTCTAAGCCTGCGCCCTCTGCGGCGGCACGGAAGATTTCAGAGCAATCTTTATGACGCTCGCAAACACGGTCAATGCCTTCGATCGCAAGCGCATCCAAAGCCACAGCGAATTGGGCGTAATTTCCTGGAGTTTCAAGGTGTAGACCCGTGGTTTCCATGGCATCAATCATCTTGCCAAGGTAAAGGTAGTGTTGGCCTTTTTTAATGCCCGCATCTGCCAGCTGTTTGTCGTACTCACGAACTTTCTTAATCGCTTTAGGGCTAAGAGAGAGCATGCCGATACCGGGCGTACCCATCATACCTTTTTGGCTACAGCCAATTAGCATGTCGATTCCCATTTCAGTCATAGAACATGGCATGCTGGCGATGGAAGAAATACCGTCAATAACAAGCAGCGCTTCGTGGTTTAGTTCATCCAGTAAGTCACGTAACTGCTTAGGATCAGTCGTCACGCCTGCGCCCGTTTCGTTATGTGGCGCCATAACCATCTTGATGCTACCTTCAGTGTCTTTTTCTAAGACTTCACGGCATTTATCCAATGGCAAGTCATCACCAATTTCACCTTTTATGCGAATCACGTTTCTGCCCAGGTTTTCAACGCAGTTACCCATTGCCGTACTGAAAGCGCCGATCTCCAGGGTTACGATGGCTGGCTTGTCGGAACCTGCTTCTTCTGGCGTGCGCAGAGAGCCTGCAGCAGCTTCTGTACCAGTGGTACCAGAGCCGGTGAAGAACAAAGCCCTACCGCCTTCTTGCATATCTACTAATTTGCCGTAC
>JBDNFW010000059.1:0-49313 GCA_041689615.1 Gammaproteobacteria bacterium
CCGTGGGCGTTGGAGATTTGAGAGGAGCTGCTCCTAGTACGAGAGGACCGGAGTGGACGTTCCCCTGGTGTTCCGGTTGTCATGCCAATGGCATTGCCGGGTAGCTACGAACGGACGGGATAACCGCTGAAAGCATCTAAGCGGGAAGCCCCCCTCAAGATGAGATCTCCCTGGGAACTTGATTCCCCTGAAGGGCCCTTGAAGACTACAAGGTTGATAGGCTGGGTGTGGAAGTACAGTAATGTATGAAGCTAACCAGTACTAATTGCCCGTGAGGCTTGACCATATAATGCTCAAGCAGTTTGTGACGCACTATAGCGTTATACTTTAATCAGTTTTCCAGACGCGGGAGTGTTGTTAAGTAACAGCACTCCCCACCAAATTGCCTGGCGGCAATAGCGAACGTGAACCACCCGATCCCATCTCGAACTCGGAAGTGAAACCGTTTAGCGCCGATGATAGTGTGGGAGTTCCCATGTGAAAGTAGGACACTGCCAGGCTCTTAAACTTAAAAATCCTCGACTTATTAGTCGGGGATTTTTTTTGTTTTATGATTTATGTTTTTAATAGTGATGCTTAAGAGATCGATGAAGGGCTAGTAAATGACTAATCTTCTTACCAGTTCAGTGTGTCCAAGGACTTCTGTTATTTCTGCGTTAATTGATGATTTTGTTGTGGAGTTCAGCGAAGGATCATCTCTTGTTAATATGATTACCGTAGCAGGATGAACAAATAAATCTTTAGTGTGGTAACACTCGCTAGGTGCTTTTGGTAAAGCACCATCATGATGATAATCTTTTTCCAGAGTGTCGTGAGACATGTCGTCTAATTGATTCTTTAGTGCTAATGTTTTTGCCAGATATTCAGCACATTGAGGCAAACGAAATTGTGCGCTGACTATCACATCTTCAGATAGATTTAATAATTTTTTCGCTTGTTCACTTATGCTTTTTGCGTTGCTCTCTTTACTTTCTAAATCATTAATTAATTTTTTCGCAGCTATTTCATAATCAGCTAATAGACCAGCAGTCTTTGACAAGCGTTGTTTTCCTTCTTCACTCGTAACTTCGATGCGAGAGACATTACCAACTTCATCTTCATTCATGGTGCCGCTTGCGTAGGTAAACTGACTTAATGCAATACAGATGGAAAAGTAGCTAAACAAAATAACTTTGTATGATGACATAATTAATAATTCCAGCTTAATGAGAAAAGATTAATGATAACCATTCTCATTAATAAAAGAAAGTATTGTCTGGTAACTAAAAAGTAAAACTAGCTTGGTATTTTTTTATGTAAATGAGGCATAGATGATTTGTCCCCTGCTTTCATATATCTTTTTTCACCACCAGTGGCCGTTACATTTTCATAGACTCCATCATCACGTTTAACCAATTTAGTAAAACCATGTTCTTTAAGTTTTGAATTGCCAGTAGGAATACTGATTGCAATGGGTCTAATTCTTATTCTAACAGGCGCTAATACATCAGTGTCTCCAAGCGGTGTTTGCGATGCAAAGCAGACTTCACCCCAGGTTTTTAATTTGGTATTAATGTCGTGATGCACTTCGACCGTTTGGTCATTTTCTTCACAGTAATAATCGTACTTTGGCATGGAGTATGCTCTTGAGAGTTAAATTGCTTTATAGATAATCATTATAGTGCAATTCTATTCCCATTCCAGCTCTGTATATGCTTTGGAAACATTGCTGGCATGTTGGTATTCATGCAGTAACCAGTTCGATTTGTTACCTTTATCAATTGTTTCCATAGCATCATTTATAAATTGTCCTTCCGCTATAGCTTCACGTGTTTCATCAAGTAAACTTTGTAAATAGCCCACTTGCTGTTCTATGGCTTGTTCTATTGAGGCGGCAATAGAGCCGTGTCCGGGAACAACTTCTTTGACATCCAATTGTCGTAAGTCATCTATTGTTTTTAACCAGCCTCTAAGACTACCCGTTAATGAAGGTATGCGTTGTCGAAAAATTAAGTCACCAGACCAAAGCGTTTTGGTTTTGTTGTCAATTACGATTAAATCATTATGGCTGTGAGATGTAGCAAACGGAATCAACGTTAAACTACGCCCGCCTATATCCAGTTGCATCATTTTATCAACTAATATATCTGGGCCTATTATCGATGATGCGTCAGGATTAGAGCCTAAATTATTTTTATAATTTTCTAGAAAAAAAGGTCTGTTTCGTTCAATTGCCTCGGCAAGCTGGTAATGTCCAACAAAACTGGTTTTTTCAGAAACAAATACTTTATTGCCGAGAATATGGTCAAAATGAACATGGGTATTAATGACAAAACAGATCGGTTTATTTGTAATGGCATGGATACTGTCCAGAAGTTTTTGTCCAATCTTGACAGAGCCTCCCGTATCAATGACAGCAACACATTCATTACCGATAATAAATCCGATATTTGCAATATCATCATGTTGTTTATCTTCAATTGAGACATGCATGCCAGTATGTACAAAATTGCCATCAGCTATTTCGGTAAGATTAAAACCTTGTTTGGCTTCACTAGCCATAACAAAATTTGAAACAAAGAGTACTGTTAGAGATAGATGAATGGCAAAGAACTTTTTGCTAAGCGAATTAATAATTGTATTCATAATTTATATGACCATTGCGGTTGCCTATTAGTTTAATCGATGTATTAGTTATTCCCTATAAATATGTCAATTTATTGATTATTGTAATTCAGCTTTAAAAAATAGTGTTTTATAAAGCATTGAAAAGATGGATATTATTTTTAATTCTTGTCGGATCAGAAAATCTGAACTAACCTTTTAGTAGGTTTATGAGAAACTTTTCTAACACAAATCCATTCTATACTTACCCAGCCATAGGGCAGCTGTTCAGCAACGCTCGGGCTAAATATCTATGCAAAACATCTTTGTGTTTATTTCTCATAATTGAAAAGGAGGCGTTATGTTTGAAGAAGATCAGGAAATAGTTAATTCATTATTAAATGAAAACAATGATTTTAGACGGTTGTATGACAAGCACAATTTATTGAAAAATACGGTAAAGGAGGCGAACGAAGGAAATGTTGGAATGGATCAACTTTCATTGGAAGAATTAAAGAAAGCAAAGTTAAATTTAAAAGATCGCATGTCCTTCATCATAGAAAATCATAAACACAGTCATGTTTAATTTTTTATAAATAGATATTTTTAAAAGCCCTGAGTTTTCAGGGCTTTTTTTATCTCCATGGATGGGAGTGTCAGGTTTCTTGTTCCCGACGAAACCTAAGTACCTGCCTCCATGCAGGCAATGTCGTGAGAAGGTACGACTACATGGATGTAGGAGGTAGAACAAATCAGGAGACAGAGTCGAGGAAGCCTGAAACGACTTAATAACAATTAAAAAGCAAGACGGAGACCAATAATTAAAAGGATGCAAGCGAGTACTGGTCGCATGATTTTATCGGGTAAAAAAGTACCAAATTTACTGCCTAGATAAATACCAGGTAAAGAACCAATTATTAAATTTCCCAAGAGAACAAAGTCAACTGTACCAATATGTGCATGTCCCAGTCCTGCAATCGCAGTTACTGGAATAGCATGAGCGATATCAGTGGCAACAATTTTAATTGCTTTATATTTTGGATATAAAAAGAATAAAAATGCAGCACCTATAACTCCAGCACCGACAGAAGAAAATGTAACCAGAACCCCGATCAATGCCCCTGCAAAAATAGTGATCGGTTTACGAAACTTACGATGAAGCGCTTTTATAGTAGCAGAGTTTTTGTCTGTACTTAGTTTGTGAAGTTGATCGCGGCTTAATAGAAATATACTTGTCAAAATCAAGGCGATACTTAAAGTAGTTATGATCAAATGGTCATAATTAATACCTGCATTTTTGAGATACTTAATAATCAAAATTGAGCAAAGTGATGCAGGTATACTGCCTATGAAAAGCAGTTTAAGAATTTTCCATTGGATGTTGCCGTGTTTGTGATGAACAAATACACCACCTGATTTGGTGATAGCGGCATAAAGAAGATCTGTTCCCACTGCAACCGCAGGCTGAATACCGAAACCTAATACGAGAATAGGCGTCATTAAAGAGCCACCGCCAACGCCAGTCATACCGACAATGAAGCCGACGATGAAACCTATAATTGAGAATGAAAAATCCATATGTCGTTGTTATTTTTAGGAATAAATTAATGACGCTCAAAAATCGGGCTAATTTACAGGTTGAGTACTATTCTGAAAAGGAATTATTATGTATATTTTTATAATATTTAATTATAAGAGAGTAAGTCATGAAAATTCAGCAACTCAAATACATTTGCGAAGTAGCGAATCACGATCTGAATATATCAGCGACAGCCGAAAGCTTGTTCACCTCGCAACCAGGTGTCAGTAAGCAAATACGTATGCTTGAGGATGAACTTGATGTTCAGATATTCCAACGCAACGGAAAACATCTCACTGAAATTACACTCGCAGGTCAAATTATTATTGAAATGGCGGCCGAGATATTAGACAAGGTCGAAGGCGTGAAACGTGTGGCTGACGATTTTAGCAATAAGCGCCATGGTAGTCTTTCTATTGCAACAACTCACACTCAAGCGCGATATGTTTTGCCCAGGATTATTCAGGACTTTATCAAACTTTATCCGGACATTTCTTTGGATATGCATCAGGGAACACCGGTACAAATATCTGAACTAGCATCTAAAGGTACGGTAGATTTTGCCATTGCAACAGAGGCATTAGAGTTATTTGACAATCTGATTATGATGCCTTGCTATCGCTGGAATCGAAGTGTGATTGTCAGTCATGATCATCCTCTAGCAAACGTGACGTCATTAACATTGGAAACGTTGGCTGAGTATCCGATTGTTACTTATGTGTTTGGTTTTACCGGACGTTCACAATTGGATCATGCATTTCAAAAAGCGGGCTTATCTCCAAAACTGGTTTTTACGGCTTCTGATGCAGACGTTATAAAAACCTATGTCAAAATGAATTTAGGTGTAGGTATCGTCGCAAGTATGGCTTATGACCGAAAAATCGACACTGAACTGGTTTCAATTGATGCGAGTCATTTGTTTGAACCGAGTGTTACCCGAATTGGTTTTCGGCGAGGCACATTTTTGCGTGCTTATATGTATGAGTTTATTAAGCTATTTGCACCGCATCTGACACAAGATATCATTCAGCAATCAATGCAGACTAAAACTAAACAGGAACTGGAAGAAATATTTAAAGATATAGCATTACCGGATTATTAAACATTCAAAGAAAATCCAGATCATTTGTATCTAAAATATCTTTTGCCGCATCTTCTTCGCTGGTCTGGCCATTTAATACGTCATTAATAAATTTGAAATAGACAGTGTAAATCATAGTTTCTTTGCCTTCATTTTCAACAATAAAAAATGGCGCTTGATTAACCGAGTATTGCTTAGCCAGTTGCATTCCTTCACTATTCATATCACGTTCGTCTGCAATAACTGTCTGATCTATCTTGTCGATATAACCTTCTTTTTCAAGGCGTGACTGCACTTCAGCACACTTTCGACAAGGGTTACCATCAGCTTTGATTTTTTTGACAAAGGTAATTTTCATGAGTAATTATTTTTTCAAGTTTCCTTCATGTAAACCGCATTCTTTTTGAGTTGCTTCTTCCCACCACCAACGACCTGCGCGTTCGTGTTGGTTAGGCAGGACGGCACGAGTACAAGGTTCGCAACCTATGCTTATAAAACCTTGTTGGTGCAAAGCGTTAAACGGTACATTATTACTTCTTATGTATTCCCAAACATCAGCGGAAGACCAGTTTGAAAGTGGATTAAATTTTATCAACTCATTTTCAGGAGTAGAGAAAGCACCATCACGTTCTACAACAGGTACTGCATTTCGTGTATCAGGACTTTGATCTTTTCGTTGTCCGGTAATCCAGGCATTAAGCGTAGTTAGTTTTCGTCGCAACGGAATTACTTTACGGATGCCGCAACACTCTTTGTGTCCGTCTTTATAAAAACTATATAGGCCTTTTTCGCGTACCATATTTTGTACAGATTCAGTATCCGGCGAGAGCACATCAATTTTTATCTTGTAATGTTCACGCACCTGTTCGATAAAACGATAAGTCTCGGCATGTAGTCGCCCTGTATCCAGAGAAAAAACGCTTACATCAGACTTAATTTTTGTTGCCATGTCTATTAGTACGACATCTTCAGCACCGCTAAAAGAAATAGCGATGTTGTCAAAATTTTCTAGCGCCAATTTAATAATTGCGACAGGCGAGTTATCTGCATACTCAATAGCCTGTTGTTTCGGATTAAATTCTAATGTGCTCATAGCGATTTTATCATCTAAGTTATTGATTTTTAATTTAATAATACTTTAAGAGCGGCGATTTTATCAGAAAGGCTTAGCGCTACCTATAATATGTGCTTATATGCATAGTTAATTTTTGCATAAATTTGCTTTAGTAGGTGGCAATATGGCGCATACTGACTAGTATTATTAGAATATGTGTTTGAATAAATTGTTATTTTTTAAACTCGCCTGATAATATTAGAAAAATTGGCAATTTCCCTTATGGAGTCAGAATAAATGAGTGATAAATCATCTGGAAAAGAAGAAGTTCAAACGATGTGGTCAGAGAGCTTGCTTGAGCATCTTTACCTTGCCTTAAAAAAAGATAAAGAAGACGCAATGATTCTTGAGCTTATTGAGGAACTCAGAGCAAAAGACTATGACGATGAATTTCTTATTAAAAAGGTGACAATGAAAGTCGGAGCTACTGCAGCTTCGAGAATGAAAAATTTATTAGCAGGAAAAACGACAGGTGGTAGTTTTACTGCGGGTGAGAATGCTGGCGAAGATAAGCCTTTAAGTAAAGCAGACCAAGCGCGAGCCAATGCCGCAGCAAAAAGACGTGGTGAACAAAAACCAGGTTTGGTCGGCAAGATAAAAGGAATATTCGGCGGAAGCTAAGACTAAAAAGTGTGGCTCTCTAAATATTTAAGTGGAATGTAGGTTCCATGAGCTGAAAGATCAGTTAAATAAAGCGTATTCGTATCATCCGTTTCAATTACCAAATGCGTACGGGATACATCTCGTAAATTTGGATCCAGCATAATATCGCTTTTACTATCACGCCCAATCACGTTCTTTCCTGTTTTTAATTTGTAACTTCGACCTGATTCATCAATAAATTTATTGCCGGATTCTTCGCAAATAATTTTGCATGGGTGTTTGGATATCAAAACGTCAATATCTTTACCAGGTTTCATTCTTATAGTGACATTCTCGCCCTTGGGCATTTTTTCCATTTCTGCACTGGTTTTATTTTCTGACAGAGGTTCGAATACGGTATTTTCCAGCATCAAAGTGTCTTTAAATTCATTTCCCTCTTCAGCATTACTTGAGCTGTATTTAACGTGTTTTTTCTTCTCTGAATAAAGGTACTTGATGATTTCCTGTCGAGAGGATAGATATTGCATATATTTTACAAGAGCAACGCGTCGAAACTCATTGAGTTCTTCGTCGCCGCTATGAAGAGCTGAAATAATCGAACGCCAGCCGTGATCCTGAGAAAAAATCTGTGCATCCATCTCGCGCAAGGCACGATTAATACTTTCAGGTTCTTCTATCGATTTTGAGAGCATTGATACAAATTGCTTTTCAATTTCTTTAATTGTTTTTGCTTCTTTTCTAAGCTCATCGATAGAAAACTTCACCATACTGGTAATTTTTTTTGCAGGAACCGATGTTCTACCAGCAAGACCGAATTCAAAATCCGCAAGCGAAGAGAATTTTAAAGATTGTTCACCAACTGTGATTTCTATAGGTTTAGCAAAAAATTTATTTAGCATTTTTTTATTGAGTACGACAAAAGAAAAATTAAGTGTTTTTTAGTGGATATCGCCTTTGACCGGTTCATAGCCAGACATAGATCTTGTGAACCAGCTTGCAATTTAAACATGGGGGCATATTCATCCATAAATTTGATCGGAGAAGTGTAACAATGATTGGCTTCAACATTCAAACTCAATTTCTCTGTTTTTAAGGATTCCTTTTCGTTTCATTGGTTTACAGTCCGATAGTGATTTGCTAAATGAATAAAATTTAGGCAAATCTTTTTCAAATTTTTCGTATATCTCTAAAAAGTCAGAGACATACTCCTTATAAGTGACAATTGAAGCTAACTTTGCATTATTAATATCTGATGAAAACCATCCTTTATAAGGGCTTTTCCCCCATGTATTACTCATTTTAAAATAGTCATTACTCATATTTTGTAATGACTCTTTTTTTAGTTTTCGTTTTGTTTTCTCATTTTCAGCTGAATGATAAATATCATTTAATATCGATTTATAACGCATAATTAGATCAACGAATTCGTTCTCTTGGCGTTGGGATTGCTGATATTCCTTCAGCAGGTTTTTATCATATTGTTGCTCAAGCCATTTTGTTACACCAATGTAGGCAACTGCATCTGCGTAAGATTCATTAAATTCAGAGTCGTCCTTGATATAAAGTTGCTGATGAGCCAGCTCATGGAACATGACAGTGGCCAAACGGATGTCATTCCACTGGAGCATGGTATTTAGCACTGGATCATCGAACCAGCCAAGCGTTGAATAAGCGGATACCCCACCAAGATAAATATCATATCCTTTTTCACCTAGTTCTGATGCATGTTGCTCTGCCTCTGTTTGAGAAAAATAACCCCGATAACTTAAGCAACCAACAACTAGATAACACCAACTCACAGGCTCAAGCGAAAATTCTTCATTGGCAAATATATTCCAGATGACATAGTCGCGTTCGAGATCGGTATAGGACAAATAGCTATTATTTTTCGGCAGGCTAAGTTGTTCAACAGAAAAATTTCTTAGTAGTAATACGGTGTTTAATTTATTTCGAAGTGAGTCAGAAATATTGTTTTCTTTTAGAATATCTTTAATAGCCTGACGTTTTTGTAGTACTTCAAATTGGCCTTGAATAGATTGGCTGTAGTAATTAATAGAAGCGCAGCCTGAAAGTGAGAATACAATAAATAGTATGGATATCAGTCTAAAATAGCGTTGAATTTGCATAGTCATGTCATTATTACTATAAATTATAATAATATAAATTTGTGTGAATGATTCAGAAAACGATAGATAACTCCTGAAATTAACCGTGGTAAATAAATGATGTATACAACCTTGATCGATTTTGATTCGTTACTTAGTGTTCTAGAAAATCCTGACTTACTTATCTTTGATACTCGATATGACTTATCTGATAAGAATGCGGGCAAGCAAACTTATCTGCAAGGACATATTTCGGGTGCGATCTATGTTGATTTGCATGATGACTTAAGCAGGCCTCCCTCAACAAATAAAAGCCGTCACCCATTACCCACAGTAGAGTCGATGAATGCCTTATTTTCAGAATTAGGTATTCAGCCGGGGTCGCAAGTCGTTATTTATGATAATGCTTTTGGCGCTTTTGCTGCACGTTTATGGTGGATGTTAAAACATATGCAACATGAGAATGTTGCAGTTCTGGATGGTGGCTGGCAGGCGTGGCTAGAAGCCGGGGGTCCGACAAATTTAAACAATGAATCGCGCTCACAAAGTGACTTTGAGAATGCAGCGATAGGGCATGATGTTATCGATATTGGCCAAGTTGAGAAAGTCAGTTTGCTGGTTGATTCAAGAGAACCTGCTCGTTACAGGGGTGAATCAGAACCGATTGATAAGGCAGCAGGTCATATTCCAGGTGCTCTAAATCGATTCTGGAAAGAGAATTTATCTGAAAATGGCTGTTTCAAGGAAAAAGAGACGCTTAGACGAGAATTTGAAGAGGTGTTAGGAAAAACACCATCAGAGGAAGCCGTATTTTACTGTGGATCAGGTGTTACAGCTTGTCATAATTTGCTTGCAGCTGTGCATTCCGGTCTTAAGCTACCAAAGCTATATGCGGGTTCCTGGAGTGAATGGAGTAGTTATCCCGAGAAACCAGTCGCGACAGGATCTTAAACTGATTTCTGAATGATTTAAGCAAAGCATTTCAGTATGTTACGAATAGACATATAATGAACAAATTCGACAATCAAATACTTCATTTATTACATGGATAAAATGCTTAGACTAATTCTGAAAATTTCACTCATTTTGATATGTGTCAATATCAATGCGGAGCCAGAATCGGTTGATGTTGCTGTCGATTCTGAACTAGAAACTATTGAGCTTGCAGTTACTGATATGGCAGAAGATATTCTGCCGGACGAGGAAGAACTCGACAGTGAAGTTTTACCCGAGGATTCTAGTCTCGAGTCAGTTGATAGTGCTCTCATAGAAATTGTAGAAGATATTGCTCCCGAAACAGCTGAAGTTCTTGAACATGAAGTGTTGGCTGAGGAAGAAGTTTCTCAGGAGTCATTTCATGCTGCAGATGTTTCAATAAATGCTCAGGAGACACTGATCAAGGATGTGGTATTAGTTCTGGATAATTCGGGTAGCATGAAAAAGAATGATCCGAACTTTCTGGTGAATAAAGCGGTAAAAGAATTTATCAGTCAGCAAGATGAAAATACGCGGGTCGGAATTGTTATTTTTGATCAAGGCGTACGTTTGCCTGTTCCGCTAACTGATGCGTCATTAGCTAATAGAGAGATTCTTCTTAATAGTATTGAAAATATAAATTATAAAGGCCTATTTACTGATAGTCCGGCAGGTATTGAGCGTGCAATTTATGAACTAAAGAACAATGGACGTGCAGATGCACAAAAATCCATTATATTTATGACGGATGGTATTGTTGATACTGGTGAGCCTGCTCGTGATTTGGAAAAATCAAAATGGTTACGCGAAGATTTGGCGCCTGATGCGGCTGATAACGAAATTAAAATCTTTGGTATCGCATTTACTGAAGCTGCGGATTTTCAATTAATTCAATCGATTTCTCAAAAAACAGACGGCGAATATTATCGCGCATTGATAGTAGATGATTTACAAAATGTGTTTGAGCAAATTAATAAAATTATAAATACCCCCCCTGTCCCTGAACCCGTAACTAAAGTCGTTCAGACTGTTCCTGCAGAGGTGCCAGCACCAGTTGTGGAACAGGCTCCACCACCTGCTCCAGTTATTATCGAAGTACCTGTAGCAATGGGTGAGGAAGAACGTATCCGTTCAATGATTATGATTGCTGCAGCAATTGTTTTAACTATTACATTGTTGGGGATATTGATTTTACTTTTACGACGTAATCGTGAGTTAAAAACAGGTGTTGAAGAATTTGCTCAGGAAGCTTATATCAATGACCTGCAAGGGAAAACCGATAAGCAAACACATAAGTTAGGAACCAAACCAACTATGTTTGGCCGTGTGGCAGGAAAGGACACAGAGCATTTGGATTACATTGTTGTTAATGAATCGACCATTGGTCGTCGTCATGCATTAATTGAGTTTAAAGATTATTCATACTGGATCGTTGATCAAGGGAGTATTAACGGAACCTTTGTAAATGGACAGCCAGTGAATAGCGAAGTTCGTTTAAAACACGGTGACCGTATTCGACTGCATAAATGTGATTTTGAATTTATTATGCCGGAAATGGAAGATAGTGGTATGACGGTGATATCTAATACGGTTTTTGCCGCGCAACCTGTTGATGACTCAGAAGATGCTACACAGATGCGCGAACATGATAGTGGCTCAATAGATGATTCAGAAGACGCAACAGAAATTCGCGATAGTGATGGTGCCAGTATGGAAGAACCTGATATGGTCGCTGGTGCAGATATGGATTTCGACATAACAGGAACTGCTTCTGCTGATGAATTATCGGATTTATATGAACCTGATCCTGATGAAGAAGACACTATCATTCGTGATTTACCTAGTGCTGAAAAGAAAACTCTCGAGCCTGACTTTTCTCTCGATGAAGATGATATCAATTCTGACGATGAAACTATTATGCTGGATGATGATGATCCAGATATTGATGAAGACGCAACTCTACGTAAAGACGATACTTAATCATTAATTTTCAATATTAAACTGTTTCACAATAAATTTTTAGTCATTGTTGGTTTAAATTATCCTTGTCTATGAAAAAGGGGCATGCTTCTCTGCTATCAATTATTTCAGATGGACAATTCCATTCAGGCGAAGCACTTGCGACCCAACTTAATATTTCCAGAGCGGCAATATGGAAAGCGATAAAACAGTTTGAATCATTAGGACTCGACATTGAAGCCGTACGCGGTAAAGGCTATCGCCTCGATCATTCAATAGAATTATTATCCGAAAAAAAGATAACAAAATTATTATCCGCTCAAGCAAAAAAATCCTGCCGAAATATCGAAGTTCTGTTTAAAACAGAATCAACGAATTCTTATTTATTTGATCGTTTGGCGAGTGAACAAATTCATGGCAACGTTGTGTTGGCTGAATATCAATCGCATGGGCGTGGTCGACGAGGTAATACCTGGATTTCGCCTCTTGGTAGTGGACTCATTTTTTCTATTGGTTGGCGATTTGATGTTGTACCAAAAGCGTTAAGTCTATTGTCTCTGTATATGGGGGTTGCTGTTGCACGTGCATTACATGCTGAACAAATCACACAGCTTGGATTAAAGTGGCCTAATGATATTGTTGTTATGAATAAAAAAATAGGTGGGATATTAATTGAAGTTCGAGGCGAAGCGAGTGGTCCAGTTGATGTGGTCATTGGTATAGGCGTGAACTATGATTTGGCAGAAGAAGTTAAAGACGATATAGAACAAGCGGTAACGGATATTTGTAGCCACACGGAACAACGTTTATCAAGAAACCATATTATGGCTACATTACTGTCAAATATTTTTGCAGTACTTGAGGGCATGAAGTTAGACCAAAGTTTAAATCTTCTTGATGAATGGCGAAAACTGGATTGCTATGTTGAGCGGCATGCCAGATTACTCTTACCAAACGAAGAAATTGAAGGCATATTAAAAGGTGTGGATAATCAAGGGTCGTTATTGATGTTAGTTGCCGGTGAAGAGAAGAGTTTTACCTCAGGTGAAATTAGTTTGAGAGTATCAGCATAATGAAACTCCTGCTGGATATAGGCAATTCATCAGTCAAATGGGCGTTACAAGAACAAGAAGAATTTACTTCTACAGGCGCGTTTAGTTACAAAAAAAATAATTTTGAACAAGATATTCAGGAAAATTTATTGTTTTCTGAGAAGCTATCGGGTGTATTGGTTTCAAACGTTGGCGGAAATGAAATTTTTAATACACTTAATGCCAGGGTAAAAAAACAGTGGCAACAAGAATGTTGGCAGCCCAGTGTATCAGCCAGCTTTAAAGAATTAAAAAACAGTTATAGTGATACTCAACAGATGGGGCTTGATCGATGGTTAGCAATGATAGCCAGTTGGGAGAAGTATCAATCGGCACTGTGTTTGGTTGGTTGTGGGACAGCATTAACAATAGATTTAATAAATCATGAGGGCCAACATCTTGGTGGCTATATTGTTCCCGGTATCGAGTTAATGCAGACAGCATTAGTAAACAACACCGAGCAAATTAACGCTGTTGTTAAAAACCAGGCATCGCTTGATTATGCTAAAGACACTCAATCAGCCATAAATAATGGTGCTTTTTTAGCAGCAGTGTCGATGATCGAGCATGTAATAAATAAATTTTCGAATGAATCAAACTGTAAACCAAAATGTATAATATCTGGCGGTATGGCAGAGACGATTAAACCTTTGCTGACTCATTCGTTTCAACATGAACCGAATTTGGTTCTAGTCGGACTTTCAATACTTCACAAGGCTTATCCATGAAGTGGTTTTTTATATTGTTGTTATTAGCCAATGTGGTTTATCTGGGTTTGGAAATTGATCATGATGCCAGACTGAATCGTGTCAATGTTGCTTCTGCCATTAAAGTTCCGGCAGGAACACAAAGACTGGTGCTATTAAATGAGCTTGAGAAACTACCGGAGACACGAAGTCATATTAAGCTAGACAATGAACTCTCGGCAGAAAACTTTAGTTCAGAACCGGTAATGCCCATTGAAATGAACCCCAATACAGAGCAGATGATGAAGTCGCTATTAACAGAAACATCAATGCCGAAGTTGGATAATGAAATAGAACAATATGTTAATCAGGAAGAAAACTCATTTTCTGATTCTTTTGCTGAACCACAAGAATTAATGCCGGCCAGAACTGTCTGTTATACCTATGGTCCTATTCCGAACGTCGAAGAGTCTGAACTATTATCAAAATGGCTTGATGAAAGAGGGATTATATATAAACAGAGGCAAACAGATGAACAGGGGAAACAATTATTCTGGGTTTATCTGGCACCACGAGATTCGCTTGCACAGGCTGAGGCAGCAATGAAAGATCTAGAGCAAAAAGGCGTAAAGGATATGAGGTTAATCAGGGAAGGTGATCTTTTAAATACGATTTCATTAGGTTTGTTTTCCAGTCAGGCATCGGTAAATCGTCGTTTAAATGAGATAAAGACAAAAGGCTATCAATCTGTTGTCGTGCCGTATTCCGGCGGCAAGAAGATATTTTGGTTTGATGTCAGCGTCATTCAGAACTCTGATTACGTCAATGATTTATTTACTGGTTTTCCAGCACGATTTAATGCATTACCTGTCGATTGCAATGGAATTGCTATGCAATAGGGAAATCCTTAGAATATGCCCACAAAATTTTACAAATTTGTATTTTTGAATTGAATACATTGAGGCAATGAATACATTGCCCCGATAGTTAAATGGTATAACCGGTGATTTGTAATCACCTATTGGGGGTTCGATTCCCTCTCGGGGCTCCAATTTTCGAAAAATTGGAGCAAAAAGGCTAATCAATTCACTATTAATGGAACTATCAATGACTTTTTATAAAACGATTATTTCAATACTTCTTAGTTCTATTTTCTGTCTTTCCAGCGTTTTCGCAAAAACTTCATATGGCGATATCCAGCTTTTGATTAACGATGGGCAATATAAACAAGCTCTGAAATTAACCGAAGATCAATTATCTCGTAATGCATCAGATATAAAGTTGCAGTTTATGAAGGGTTTGATACTAACGCGCCTCGATAGATACAGTGATGCTGAAGAGGTCTTTATTCAATTAACAAAAGAAAATCCCGAATTACCAGAACCTTTTAATAATCTTGCCGTTGTTTATGCCGCTCAGGGCAAATACACGGAAGCGTCAGAGGCACTGAAAAGCGCAATCAATACTCATCCTAGTTATGCTACCGCGCACGAAAATTTAGGTGATATCTACGCTAAAATGGCCAGCCGTGCATACAATCAGGCATTAGAGTTGGATACCAGTAATAAGGTGGCCAGAGAAAAGTTATCGCTTGTTAATGAATTAATCTCGGCTCCACCTTCATCAGAATCTGAAAAAACGGTGGTTGCTGCTATTTCCAAACCTGAACCAAAGCCAGAAGTTAAGTTTGTGGTTCAAGAACCGGAAATTATTACTATTCCGGTGAAACCAGAGCCTAAACAAGCAGATATTAAAAAACCGGCCGTTGCATCGGTTGAAAAGGTAGATATTGAGCAAGAAATAGCAAAAAATAGAAATGCTGTTGAAGAGGCTACAAAAAATTGGGCTCATGCCTGGTCTGCGCAGGATATGGATAGTTATCTTGCCAGTTATGGAAGAGAGTTTGTGCCGCCAAAAGGATTAAGTCGATCAGCATGGGAAAAAGAACGTCACATACGTTTACGCAAACCACGTTTTATCAAAGTTACCTTAACTGATATGAAGATTAATCTTCATGGAAAAGATTATGCTGAAATTAAATTCTCACAAAGTTATCAGGCTGACACTTATAGTGATAAAGTTAAAAAAGAAATATTAATGCGTAAAGTTGAAGGTAAATGGCTCATTACACAGGAGAGAACGAGGTAATTAGTGCTGCATGATGTTAACTATGAAAATTAACTTCAAACATCTTTTTTTTCTTTTTTGTCTCGGTTTAAGTAATCCGTTAGTTGCCGCTGACCTTCTTTCAAAGGCCACTTCCGATCACAGTTTATCAAGACACTCTGAAAGTCTTTTAATTAATGCTTTGGAAAATATTAAAAATGATAAAACAGAGCAGGCAATAAAAAATTTAAACCAATTAATAAAACTCAACCCGGACTTCAAAGTAGCTCAATTAATCTATGCTGACATGATGTTGGCGCGTTCACAGCCAATCACTGATTTTGGCAATATCCCCAATGCTTCTTTTGAACGTATTACAGCTTTGCGCGATGAGGCACAGGCACGATGGCGATATTATCAATCTCCGGCTGATAAAAATAGAATACCGGGGTCTTTAATTCAACTGGCAGGCAAACAAGAGTATGTCATTGTTGTCGACTCATCTCGTTCACGCTTGTTCTTGTTCAAGAATCAGGATGGTGTGCCAATATTGATAAAGGATTTTTATGTCACGATTGGCAAGAATGGAACTGGCAAGTATGTTGAAGGTGATCAAAAAACACCGGTCGGCGTGTATTTTGTTACTGGATTTATTAATCCAGAAGAATTACCCGATTTGTATGGCGACGGTGCTTATCCGATAGATTATCCCAATGTTTGGGATCAGCGCCATGGTCGAACCGGTTACGGTATCTGGTTACATGGCACACCAAGTAGCACCTATAGTCGACCTCCTAAAGATAGTAATGGTTGTGTGATCGTTAGTAATAATGATTTAAATATCTTGTCGCCATTTATAAATAAAGGACATACTCCGGTTATTATTTCCGATTCGATTAACTGGGTTACAAAAAAAGAATGGAAGCAGTATCAAAGCGATCAGGAACACTTCGTTGAGCAATGGCGACATGATTGGGAAAGTCGAGATGTCGATTTGTACTTACGCCATTATTCAAAAGAGTACTCAGGTTTAGGAAAAGATTATGACTCATGGGTTGAGTATAAACGTAGAGTTAACCCATCGAAAAAGTTCATTAAGGTTAATTTAACTGATACAAGTATGTTTTTATATCCGGGTGAACAACAATTAATGGTCGTTACCTTTGTTCAGGATTATACCAGTGACAATTTTAAAAGGAAGTTTACCAAGCGTCAGTACTGGCGTTTGGAAGATGATGGACAATGGCGAATAATTTATGAAGGAGCGGCGTCCTGATCTTTTACCTGTGACTCGATGTAAGCTTCTTCGGTAATGTTTTCACTCAACCATCTAACCATATCACGCCAGATATCATTTATTTCCTTGTTAGTCGGCATAATGCCGGCATAAGGAAGCTCAATAGTCACAACCGGAATCTTACGTTGAATCCCCGCATAGTTACCTAAAGAACCCGGGTAGGTTCCTAATAGATTGAGATGTAGACGTCCCAGTTTATAGGGGCCATTGCGAGGTCCATCGTAATCAACAATACCGTGTGGTGCATGTACCGCAACAATAACATCAGGATTAAACTGATTAATGTGTTCAACCAACCATGTAGACTCTGGTTCGCTTAAAGGTCCTTTGCCGGGATAATATCTCGGGTTTCTTTCGGTATATTCAATCCAGTGCTTTATAGCCGTATCTTCCCAATCATGCATTGGAAAATTACGATTTAAATCGACATTATTCTCGTTTATACGCTGGGATTTTCTTCGCAACAAACCATCCGGGTTTAACAAGGGAACAATTTGCCAATGAAATAAACCTGAGTGGTATTTATCGAGTGTTCGCATCCATTTGAATACAATGCTTACTGAAGAATATTCATCGCCATGGATACCGCCAATCAATAACACTCTTCCTTCTGGCGTACGACTTGGCAAGGGAGGATATTCCTTTAAGAGGATAGGCGCATTTTTAACTGAACGTCCGTCGGTAGCTGTTAAATCAATATCTAAACAATCCTGAATATTAACGCTACCTAATTTGCTGCCAATCCTTGTACATTCATCTTTTACCAGCGCGCCATAGTCTTCAGCTTTTATTGGAGACAAAGGCAATAAAATCAGTAAGGTGATGTAGATATAGGATTTAAACATTATTATTTATTATGAAATCAAGGAATAAGCCAATGAAAATAATCAGGCCAAACCAGTTATTATTTAAAAAAGCCTGCATACATCGTTCAGGCTTTCTGCTCCAAATTAATCTTAATTGATACATAAAGAAACAGGATCCGATAGCAACACCAATAAAATAGCTTGTTCCCAACTGCGCCTGTTTCCCGGTCATTACCAGTGTTATTAATACCAGCGCCTGAATTATACCGATAATAACCCGATCGGCATCATCAAACAAAATTGCCGTGGATTTAACCCCGATTCTCAGGTCATCTTCGCGGTCAACCATGGCGTACATCGTATCATAGACGACTGACCAGAGAATATTGGCGATGAGTAATAGCCAGGCAATCTGCGGCACAGAACCTGTTTGTGCAGCGAATGCCATTGGAATGGCCCAGCCGAATGTCAGGCCCAGAAAAAACTGTGGTAAATAGGTGTAGCGTTTCATAAAAGGATAAATGCCGGCAAGTATGACGGCAACAAAAGCCAGTCGTACTGTTAGCCAGTTCATCGTCAGTACCAGTAAAAAAGCGATAAAGATTAAACAGACAGCGACGATCAATGCTTCACTAGATGAGACCTTGCCGCTAGCCAATGGTCGAGTTTTTGTACGAGAGACATGCGGGTCAAAGCGTCGATCAGCAATATCATTTAGAACACAGCCGGCAGAACGCATCAGGATAACGCCGAAGACAAAAACGACTAATACGTCCGAATCAGGGAAACCTTTTGCGGCAATCCATAAGCCCCAAAGTGTTGGCCATAACAATAAAAAAATACCAACAGGTCGGTCAAGTCTGATGAGCAATGCATATTGTTCAAGTCGATCACGCACTGCTGGCCAGTGAGTTTTACAAGTGAATAAAAACTGATTAGTCACCGTAAAAATGATAGCGCAGGTTTTATGAGCATAGCGGGAGATGATTGTTCTGGCCTTATAGGACAGAACCACAACTTTCTCTAGAATTGATTTTAGTTTTTGCTGCATTCGAGAATCGCAGGTAAGAATATTTCAGTAATAAGTAAAGGTTGTCGATCAGTATAAAACAACGATTGTCTTCCCCATAATTCGGAAGAGATGTCTAAATCTTTTGTTGCCTCTTTATGTAACTCGCAGTCTACAGGAATTTTTGCATAGCGCATGTCAGTACGATAAGTATTCTCATCATTAAAGAGAATATCTCCCAATGGCTTTGTTCCTAGTTTAGTTAGCCACTGATTTTCTCCTTCGATTGTTTTTTGCGGCATGATAGTACGTGCATAAACGACAGCTTGATCGCCACATTTTAAGCGAGATTTTCTGATAAATGTTATTTCATCACTTTCTAGTGACAAGCATTGTGTTTCATCAAACAATGCTAGTTGCAATGACTCCGACATGAGTTCGATATTAAAGTCACCCTCACAGTGCTGTTGTATAAAACGTGTGAGCGAATATTCATGAAACAAAAAATCATGTATTGCTAGATCACTAGTATCTAATAGTGCGGTTTCTTTATTTTGCCAATGAAGTTTCAATTAATAATCCAATTAAACATTACTGTATTCGACGCTTTTACCGAGCCATCGATGAATTAATGATTCTACCTTGTCAGGGTTACTTTCGAGTAAAATTTTAGCGGTATTTTGAATTTCGGGTAATAAACTGGCATCACGCATTAGATCTGCAACACGCATATCCGGCATTCCTGCCTGGCGCGTACCCAACACTTCCCCTGGACCACGTAATTCCAGATCTTTTTCGGCAATAGCAAAACCATCATTGCTGGTACGCATGATTTCAAGACGTTGTCTGGCAAGATTACCAAGTGGCGATTGATATATTAAAACACAATCGCTTTTTATTTCGCCACGACCGATTCGACCACGTAATTGATGCAGTTGTGACAGGCCAAATCGTTCTGCATTATCAATAATCATTAAGCTCGCATTAGGTACATCTACCCCAACTTCAATTACCGTAGTTGCAACAAGAAGATCAATTTTACCTTCCTTGAACTCTTGCATGGTTGATTCTTTTTCGTTTGACTTCATCCGACCATGTATCAGGCCAACGTTTATTGCCTTCAATTTTTCTTTAAGTGTATCAGCTGTATCTATTGCTGTTTCGCATTGCAAAGTCTCTGATTCTTCAATCAAGGTGCAAACCCAGTAAACTTGACGACCTTCTGCGCAGATATGTTTTATTCTATCTATGATGTCATCGCGTCGTTCGTTCGAAATAACACTTGTATTGATTACTTTTCGACCGGGAGGAAGTTCATCAATGACAGTGTGATCGAGATCTGCATAAGCTGTCATGGCTAATGTTCTTGGAATGGGTGTCGCAGTCATGATCAACTGATGCGGATATTGCTTATGTTGTTGTCCCTTTTCCAGCAAGGAAAGTCGTTGATGTACACCAAAGCGATGTTGTTCATCAATCACAATTAATCCGAGTTTTGCGAAAGATACCGATTCCTGAAACAAGGCATGCGTGCCAATAGCGATAACAGGTGATTTATCCAGTAATCGTGATTCAGCTTCATCTCTCAAGGATTTTTTAAGCTTGCCTGTAAGAAATACAACATCTATACCTAGCGGCTCAAACCAGAGTAAAAAATTATTATAGTGTTGTGCAGAAAGTAATTCAGTTGGCGCCATAATAGCGACCTGATAACCGGCCTCAATAGCTTGCAGTGCAGCGATCGCTGCGACAATGGTTTTGCCTGAACCAACATCGCCTTGTATCAGTCGTAACATAGCTTCTGTTTTATTTAAATCAGTTGCTATCGTTTTACAGGCTCGCTGCTGTGCATTAGTTAATTCAAACGGCAATGATTTTAGAAAATCAGGAACAAGTTGTTTGCTTTTATCAAAAGCAGGGGACTGCTCAGTTCTAAATTCTTTACGCAGCTCAAGTAAGCTTAACTGATGCGCAAGTAATTCTTCAAATGCCAGTCTTTGTTGAGCCGGATGTTTGCCTTCTATTAAGCTTTGTATATCAGCATCAGGTGGTGGTCGATGCACATACACTAATGCGTCGGCTAAAGTGGGCAGCTTGTTTTTTAATAAAATATTTTCCGGTAATAATTCGATCAAGTTTTGTGCATCAGTGCTTAATGTCGCTAATGCCTGTTCGGTAAGTTTGCGTAAACGCGGTTGTTGTAAACCTTCTGTGGTCGGATAAACGGCGGTTAATTTTTCATCCAGTTCATTATCTTGATTATCACGAAGTACACGGTATTCAGGATGAATTATTTCCAATGAACCTTGACCAAGACGCACTTGTCCATAACAGCGTATTGATAAGCCTCGTTGTAAGCCTTTCTCCTGTGACTTGGAAAAATAAAAGAAACGTAAAGTTATCGAACCCGTACCATCACTGATTCGGCATAATAATGAACGGCGTTTGCCAAAACGTACCTGTGTTAATTCGATCTCTCCTTGAATGTAGGCATTGTGTCCCGATCGTAATGTACCTATCGGTGATAAACGTGTTCGATCAATATAGCGAAAAGGTAAGTGAAATAATAAATCCTGTATTTTGCTAATGCCGATACGTTCCAGTTTTTCCTGTAAACGAATGCCAACACCACTTAAAGAAGTGACAGGATCTGAAAGTAAAGAATGTTTGTTAGACGCCAAAACAGAGGGAAACTATGAGAAAACCTAAAGCAATAATCAAAGTGACATTATTGCATCCATTTCTACTAAAGCACCTTTAGGTAAACTGGCAACACCAACGGCTGCACGTGCAGGGTAGGGTTCAGAGAAATATTCTGCCATGATTTCATTCACTAAAGGGAAATGAGATAAGTCAGTTAGAAAAATATTGAGTTTACTAATATCTGCCAATGAACCGCCAGCCGCTGTCGCAACAGCGGAAAGGTTATCAAATACTCGTGTAATTTGCGCACGCATATCACCTTCAACTAATTCCATTGTCTTGGGTATTAATGGAATCTGTCCGGAAAGATAAACGGTGTTTCCTACTTTGACTGCTTGTGAATAGGTACCTATGGCTTGTGGTGCGTCAGTGGTTGATATGATTTCTCTAGGCATTATTTTCCCTCATTTTTAATATGTGTTGTGATTTAAGCTCGTGTAATTTGAGAAATACTTTTAAGTACCCTGACTTTCCTTATAACGTTAGCCAAGTGAACTCGATTTTGTACTTCAATAATAAATCGCAATGAAGTATATCTGTCATCTCTATCCCTCATTTCAACATTGACAATGTTTGCAGCGGCATCTGCAATAGTAGAAGAAACAGTGGCAAGTACACCACGTTGATTACTTGCATTCATCCTGATTTTTACGCGGAACTCACGTTTAATATTTGCTTCCCACTCTACATGTATCCACTTCTCCTGATGGTTCTGGTACTCCGCAATGTTTTTACAGCTTTGTCTGTGTACAACGATACCTCGGCCTGAAGTGATAAAACCGTGAATAGGATCGCCCGGTATCGGATAGCAACATTTCGGAAAGCTCACGACCATGCCTTCCGTACCTTTTATAGTTAACGGAGTTGTGTCCTTCTTAGTATTTTTATTAGTATTTTGTTTAATTAGTTTTTCAAACGCGACTAATTGCCTTGCAATCAAGGGCGCAAATTTATTGCCTAATCCTATTTCCTGAAACAGGCTTTCTTCACTTTCAACTTTATTTTCAGCAAATAAATATTGCATATCAGCTTCACTGATATCTTGATAAGTGTATGCAAAAGGTTCGAGCTCCCGGTTCAATAAACGTTTGCCCAATGCAATAGCTTCACTATTTTGTAGATTTTTCAGGAAATGTCTTATCTGTGCCCGGGCTTTTGCTGTGACGACAAAATTTAACCACGCTGGATCGGGTCGACCGCTTTTTGCCGTGATGATGTCAACGGTTTGCCCATTGGCTAATTGCGTACCTAAGGGAAACAGTTTTCGGTTAATTCTTGCGCCTACACAACGGTTACCAATATCACTATGAATAGCATAAGCGAAATCAACAGCGGTAGCGCCACTTGGAAGCTCCATGATCTTTCCTTTCGGAGTAAATATATAAACGTCGTCTGGAAACAGATCTACTTTTACATTTTCGAAAAATTCTTCCGGATTTCCGGCAGATTTATTTAATTCAACAATATTGCGCAGCCATTCTCTTGCGCGACGATGTGCGCCACTTCGATCACTGGTAACACGAACAGTATTTTTTGATTTTCCTTCCGCTTTATAAAGCCAGTGCGCGGCGATGCCTGCTTCTGCAACATCGTCTATTTCCTTGGTACGGATCTGAATTTCAATCGGCACACCATAAGGACCAAACAAGACAGTGTGTAAAGATTGATAACCGTTAGCTTTAGGGATAGCAATATAATCTTTAAATTTACCAGGAACCGGTTTATACAAATTATGTACGGTACCAATTGTGCGGTAACAAGTATCGACATCATCAACAATTAAACGAAAGGCATAAACATCATAAACATCAGAAAATGATACATGCTGTTCCTTCATTTTCGTGTAAATGCCATAAAGATGTTTTTCTCTTCCGAATATCTGTCCGGGGATTTTTTCCTGACGCATACGACGTTTTAATGCTGTACGGATTTTTGTAATAACTTCTTTACGGTGTCCTCGAGCTTTATTGATTTGTTCATTTAATATTCTGTAACGTAGTGGATACAAGGTCGCAAAACCACGTTCTTCCAGTTCCAGACGAATTGAATTAACACCGAGTCGTAATGCAATCGGTGCATAAACCTCCAACGTCTCGCGGGCAATGCGTCGGCGTTTTTCAGGGTTTAATGCTTCCAGTGTACGCATGTTATGTAGACGGTCAGCCAGCTTAACCAGAATGATACGGATATCATTGCTCATCGCCATTAACATCTTACGAAAGTTATGTGCTTGCGCTTCAGCAAAACTACCAAATTCAATCTTGTCCAGTTTACTAACGCCATCAACCAATTCAGCAACACCTTTACCGAACTTACGACTTATCTCTGTTTTAGCAGTTGCTGTATCTTCAATAACATCATGCAGTATGGCGGCTATTAATGTTTGGTGATCCATATGCATTTCACCAAGAATGTAAGCGACTTCCAGAGGATGGTGAATATAGGGTTCACCACTTTTACGTTTTTGTCCTTCATGTGCCTTGGCACTAAATTGGTAGGCGTGCTGAACTTTCTCAACCTGATCTGCTTGCAGATAAGTACCGATAAGTTTACTGAGTTCGTTAATTGTTAGCACGGGTTCAATTCAATAAGGCGTTTAAGTATTAATGTACGGTGTCTACCGTATTTGAATTGTATGATACAACAGCACAAAGGCGCATGCTGCGCCTTTGTGCTTATAAAAGAGTTCTATAAAGGATAAGCCAGGAAAAAAGTCTGGTTAAATATCAATTACTCAGCTGGGGTAGCAGGAGTAGGTATAGCAAAATCAGCTTCTGTGAATTCATCTTCATTATCGAAGCGATTTATTGTGTCGATGTTCTCGTCATTAATCAGGTTTTCTGCAATCTCGCGTAATGCAATTACAGTCGGTTTGTCCATATCCGCTGGTACTAATGGTTCTGCTCCCATTGCAATTTGACGAGCACGTTTGCTTGCTAACATAACCAAATCGTAGCGGTTATCAACATTTTGCAGGCAATCTTCAACGGTTAATCTAGCCATGATATTTCTTGTTCCTAAAATGTATTAATTCTTTAAAATGTTCGCCGGTTAAAAAATAACCAGCTTTTTAAGTGGAGCGCTATTCTACTTAATTCAATCGTTTTGCGCCATGATTTGACCGACAAAATCGTCATAAAAAGCCTTTTGTCGACAACTACCAAGGTTAGTCGTCGTGATAATGGCCTTGATCTCGGCCAAAGCTTGCTCAAAATCATCATTTATGACGATGAAGTCAAATTCCTTGTAATGCGATATTTCTTCCCGAGCGGCATTCATTCTACGATCAATGGTTTCCTGATCGTCGTTTTGACGACCAACCAGTCTTTCGCGTAGCGTGTGATAGTCGGGCGGCAGAATAAAAATACCGACACTTTTGCGCAGTTGAGATTTTACTTGTTGCGCACCTTGCCAATCAATTTCAAGAATGATGTTTTTGCCGGTGGCAAGTTCTTGTTCAACCCAATCACGAGAAGTCCCATAATAATTATCAAAGACCCTGGCATATTCGAGAAAGCGATTTTGATTAATTAATTTTTTGAATTCACTTTCATCAATAAAATGGTAAGCCTCTCCATTTTTTTCATCGTGGCGAGGATTCCGTGTCGTGTGCGAGATGGAGACATCTGTATTTTCAACTTGCTCAATTAACGCCTTTACTAAAGAAGTTTTGCCTGCACCTGAAGGAGCAGCAATGACAAATAAGGTTCCGCTTTTACTATTCATATAAATTAAATATTTTTAAGTGTTTACTATTCTATATTCTGGATTTGTTCTCGCATCTGTTCTATCAATACTTTTAAATCGACAGATGAGTTTGTTGTATCAAGATGAGCTGATTTTGATCCTAATGTATTTGATTCGCGATTCATTTCCTGCATTAAAAAATCCAATCGTCGTCCAACTGGACCTTTTTGATCAAGTACTCTACTGACTTCATCGATATGTGCATCAAGCCGATCCATTTCTTCAGCAACATCCATTTTTTGTGTTAATAGAAGCAATTCCTGTTCCAGTCGATCCTGATTAAATTCGTTGCTGAGTTCTTGTGCGCGAAGCAATAATTTATCACGGATGTTATCAAGAATACTCGGCATTAATTCACGGACTTTTGAAATGATTTCTTTTGATGTTGCACAACGTTCTAGCACCATCGTTCTGATTTTTTCGCCTTCACGTTCGCGAGTTTCAATAACGGTATCCAATGTGTTATCGATTATTTCAAGTATAGGAGTCGCTATCTTTTCCGGATCAGGTACATCTTTATCTAGCACACCAGGCCAGCGTAATAATTCCAATGAATTTAAAGCGGAGGGTTCTTTTAATTGTGAATTAGTTGTTTCAGCCGTTTCAATTAGCTTAGTCAATAACTCCTGATTAATAGGTAAGGCTCCGGAAGAAGTATCTTGTTGTGCAAAGCGAATATTGCAATCAACTTTACCGCGATTTAGTTTACTGGAAATATGCTCACGAATTTTTGATTCAAGAGAACGTACTTCTTCTGGAAGACGCAACGACATTTCCAGATAGCGATGATTGACTGTGCGAATTTCGCATGAAGCCTCGCCCCAGTCTCCCGACTGTTCCATTCTACCGTATGAGGTCATGCTCTTAATCATTCAAATTTATCCTTTGTTTTATTGTTATTTTGTTAATACTAACGTTTCATTAGTATATGGGAAATACATAGATAGATATTATCGTTATAATGCGGCAATTTTTACCTAGGAGACACCTATGCGCCCAAGTGGACGTTCGCCAGACCAACTCAGACCCGTCACAATAACTAGAAATTTTACCTGCCATGCTGAAGGTTCGGTATTGATTGAATTTGGCAATACCAAAGTAATTTGTAATGCCAGTTTTGATTCGGGTGTTCCAGGATTTTTACGTGGCAAAGGGACTGGTTGGGTTACTGGTGAATACGGCATGCTACCGCGTTCTACCGGATCGCGTATGCGTCGTGAATCAACTCAGGGTAAACAAGGTGGCCGTACTATGGAAATCCAACGTCTGATTGGTCGTTCACTTCGCGCCATCGTTGATATGGACGCATTAGGTGAAAATACCATTGTTATCGATTGTGATGTGATTCAGGCTGATGGTGGAACACGTACTGCATCAATTACAGGTGCATATGTCGCTTTGGTTGATGCAATTAATAAGGCTAAAGCAGATGGCTTAATCGAATCTGATCCGATTAAAGGCATGATTGCTTCAATTTCTGTCGGTATACATGATGGCATGCCGGTACTTGATCTGGACTATGCCGAAGACTCAACAGCGGAAACAGATATGAATGTGGTTATGAATAGTGACAATCATTTCATAGAAGTGCAGGGCACAGCAGAAGGCCATGCATTCACGCCAGATGAATTAAACAGCATGTTAGCGCTTGCGCAAAAAGGCATATCAGAATTATTCGAATATCAACGAAGTGCCCTTGAGTCGTAGACAATCAAGCATAAGCAAATAAAGATCAAAGATGGATAAACAGGAAATTGTTCTGGCGAGTAATAATGCAGGCAAGGTTAAAGAGATAAACCAATTACTTGTCGGGACACATTTCCATATTATTCCGCAATCACAATTCAATGTAGAAGAAGCAGAAGAAACCGGATTAACCTTCGTTGAAAATGCATTGTTAAAAGCACGCAATGCCGCACAGTATACAAACCGTCCTTCAATAGCCGATGATTCCGGTATAGAAGTTCCCGCTTTAAACGGGGCCCCCGGAATTTACTCAGCACGTTATGCTGGTGTTGGAGCGAGCGATGAAGATAATCTCAATAAATTAATCGAAGATACAAAAGATTTTTCTGAAGATGACCGTCTCGCACAATTCGTATGTGTCATGGTTTATTTAAGACATGCGAATGATCCGATACCCATCATCAGTCAGGGAATCTGGAAAGGAAAATTGCTTACCAAAGCAAAAGGTGAAAACGGCTTTGGTTATGATCCGATCTTTTTTGTGCCGACGCACGATTGCACGTCGGCACAATTATCACCTGATGTTAAAAATCAACTCAGTCACCGTGGTCAAGCTCTTCGGCAGTTGATCCTGCTTATAAAAGAAGCGTCCAGTTAACCCGTATAACATTCAGCAACACCGAGTGTATTGCCTGCGCGAACGGCCTCGTATTTTTCTTTGAAAGCATTATCAATTGCGCGTAACGATGCAGAAGTATTTTCATTGCGATAGCGGGAAATATGTTTTGGCCCGCCGTTATACATGGCATAACTAGAACTCGGCAGGTTATCTATTCCTCCAGCCTGTTTGTCTTCTCCTTTCTTAATCGCATAGTCAACAAAGTAATGATGCAGTATCTCGCTACCCGCTCTCGTGTTATAACCGATATTATTCAATAAACTCTCAACATCATAAAAACCACGCCAGACATGTTTATTGATCTGCATAGCACCGATTGATCCGACGGGCGAACTTATGGTTTTTATTCCATCTTTGGTCTTAATAAATTGTCGCCAACAACTTTCCTGCCATGCTGTTGCCAATACCATGTCGCGATAAATTTTCTCGTATTTCTTATCCAGTTTTTTTTCTACCATAGTTGAGTCGGCAACATAGATAAGCAACTCTTTCATTAACGGCAAATAGAAATCGATATTTTTTCGTGTGGGTATCGTACTGTTAAGTTTATCGACAAGCAGTTTATAAGCTTCAGGTGCAAAGTTGATTGAAGTCGTAAAAGATAATAACAATCCGTAAACAAAACCAGCATGTTGTATTCTTGAATTGGATGAAGATTGGTTAGACAAGTTCGGTTCAACACTCAAAGTCTGATCAAAACCAAACAGACTACGTAGTTCTGTATCGATAGTATTATCATAAAGCAAGGGATCGTGAGGGTCAGCAGGCGCAATGATGCGGGCCATACGACGTAGTGCATCAGCGGTAATAGTAAAACCGGTTGTTGTTCCTAATGATTGAATTGCAACCAACGCATCAGCTGCGGAAATAAAACTCAGGTAATTAAGTGTAGTTGCCGTAGGTAATGATTCACTTATTGTTTGAAGTTCTGGGGACAATTGCTCCCAGGCATTAACAAATAATTCAGGAACAGGATCTTCATTATCCATCTGTGTCGAGACAAGAATGTTATAAATATCATGTCTGGCATCGAGTAGTACATTAAATAAAGCTGAACGAGTCTCTTGAATTTCTGTTGTTGCTCCGGAAAATTTAATAACAAACGTCAAGAAAGCATCCCAACGTTGCCATGCTTCGGTAAAACGATTCAGTTCATCTTCCGTTAAGGTGGAGACGGCCTGATTATGTATTGCGTTAACTGTATTTTCCGGTACATCAAATCTAATGCCGAGTTCAATGCGGTCATCGATAATACTGACTTCTTTAATGGCAACCGAATCATTAATTTGTTGAACATTGATATTGCCATCAGGAAAGACTTGGGCCAGAATATTTTTTAGATCATTTAATAGTGGTCCGATATTAATGTGTAGGCGACTGAAGTGAGGTTTAATATAGGTTTTGCTCCATTCCCAAATTGTGCCAACGAACCCCTTTGATTCACCATCGTCTGAATAAACTTTGGTATCTGTGATTTCAAATACAATAGTATCGGACGTAGTTCCCAATACCGGTTTTTGAAATATTTCGATATAGCCTTGCCAGCTGATTAAAGAAAAACAGCGATTGCCTAATACAGTTCCGATACGTGCTACAGCAACAGTGTAAGTGGCAACTTGTTCGTCCTTAATGCTTAACGTTGGTTTGGAAAGTATCAGGTTATTACAATTCTTGCCGTCATCCCAAACTCGTGCTTTATAGTCGCTATCCGTATAAACCTGTTCCATTAATGCTTTTTGTAAAAGACCTTCCTTTAACCTGATCGGAACATTGACTTCTTTGGCAAATAAACAGGAAGAGAAAGTTATAAGAAACAGAAATAAAAAAAATCTTTTTACAAGGAAGATGATGGTAGGCATATGTTTTATTCAGGAATGAATAATAGCTAGTCACAATAATGGAAACGGTTACGGATTATGCAATAAAAAAGCGGCCTATAATATAGGCCGCTATAAAATAAAGGAGGTGGTAAAGAAGATTTTTTATTCAAGTTAGAACGTGTTTTCAATAACAACTTCATTGATTGCTAATTGACCAGGGCGTGGCCAGGCTTCTTTTATGCCTTTGCCAATCACAACGAATTGTCCAATAACATGGTCATCAGGAAGATTAATTAATTTTCCAACAGCATCAAAATCAAAACCATCCATTGGGCAAGAGTCATAACCCATTGCTTTGGCGGCTAACATTAACGTCTGTGCGGCAATACCCATGGATCTAAATGCTTCATCGCGTTGTACCTGGTCTTTGCCTTCATAATAAGTTTTTATCGCCGGCAACATAAAGTCTTGAACTTCATTAGCAGCATTACGCCAATAACGATTAGGTTCTTTTTCCCAGGCTTTGAGATCGGCCGTTAATATGATTAACAAAGACGCATCTACTACTTGAGCTTGTCCCCAGGCTAGAGGTTGAATCTGTTTTCTTAATTCCGGATCATTAACATTTACAAATCGCCAATGCTGAATATTAAATGCAGTGGGTGATAATATGGCAAGTTGAAAAAGTTTTTCGATTTCGCCATCTGTTAGCTTATGTTCAGGATCAAAATGTTTGATCGCTCTTCGTTGTTCTATCGTTGTTAATGTGTCCATTGTTTTGTCTCAAAAAATGTTAATAAAAAATAGCGGTCTAAAACATAGACCGCTGTTAAAGGGAGATAACTACTGGAGAAGAAAATCAGTTATGCAGCAATACCGCCATCAACTTTATATTGTGCGCCGGTAACATAACTGGCTTTATCAGAAGCAAGAAAAGCGACGACGGTAGCAACTTCTTCAGAAGTGCCAAAACGACCAAGTGGTACCAATTCCTTGATTGATTCGCCCATACCTTCCTGTTCTTTTTCATTCATTCCTGTCTTGCTAAAAAAAGGTGTCGCTATTGGGCCAGGACTAATGGCATTAACGCGTATGCCGTATTCAGCAAATTCTTTTGCTAGGCCTTTGGTTAAAGTAATAACTGCTCCTTTAGAAGCAGAATAAATTGAAAAACCGGGAAACGGATCATCCGCGACGATAGAAGCAATATTAATAATGTTGCCTTTACTTTCTTTTAACAAAGGCAACGATGTTAATGTCATATCAATCAGGCCACGAACATTGATATTAAAAATACCATCATAGTGCTCCAGTGTAATTTGTTCGAAAGGAATCGGTGTCCCAACTCCGGCATTATTAACCAGCACATCTAGTCGTTTATAAGTATTGTTGACATGAGCAACTGTTTTCTTAACGTCTTCCGGCTTAGATACATCAGAAATAATCCAGTCTATATTGTCATGTTGTGCCGCTGATTCAGTTAGTGTGTTTTCATTACGCCCGGTAATTAAAACTTTGAATCCATCTTCAGCAAGATTTTTTGCTACAGCAGCACCGATACCTGTACTACCGCCTGTTACTAATGCGACTTTATTAGTCATTTCTAAACTCCTTAGTGTTTTTTATTTTCGTAATGTTTCAATATGTTCTTTTAAGCCTTGCAATGATGTTCTTAAAACATCAACGCTCTTTGCATTCTTGGCAAGACTAGTTGCGCCTTCGATAGCTGCAACAATGAAATAAGCTGAGGCCTCTGTATTAATAGTTTCTTTTACAGTGCCATTTTTTTGGCCTTCTTTTAATTTCTCATCAATGGTTGTTCGCCAAAGATCAAAAATGGAATTAATGCGTTCACGAAAGCCTTCATCAATCGGTGACATTTCCTGAGCAAGGTTATTTACCGGACAACCGAAACAAATATTTTTTTCGTTACGTTTGCCAATAGCACTATCAATTTGTAATAACAAAGCATCAATAATGTTGTCGGTATTCTTTAGTGGCGTGATCCACATTTCTTTAACGCTTTCCAAGATAAGCTCATCAACAACGGCATAACCCATTTCCAGTTTTGATGGGAAATGATGGTAAAGCGCGCCCTTGCTTACTTTGGTTTCTTTTATAATTCTTGCCAGACTGGCGGCCTGGAATCCATGCTGATTAATTTCATCAAAAGCAGCATTGAGTAAGGCCAAGCGCGTTTTATCAGGATCTCTGTTGACCATTTTCGTTCGTCGCTAGCATTAATTGGTCTATGACCGAAGCATCAGGGCAGTTGCCGAAAAGCTCACAATACGATGCATGCAAAAATGCGGTGCAATGTGGTTTGTATCTGTATTTTCCATAATTGATTACCTCTAATAAACATACCGACCAGTATGCATGTTATTTGTGTGCTAGTCAATTATGAAAGATAAGTATTTGATATTTAATGGAAGTATCCTCTCCGCACATCCATAGAGGAGAGCAAATACAGGCGGAATCTATTCTAATATTCTGTGACCTGTATAATCGCTATACTGCTCCGCGAAAATGACATCTTTATTAACATTCCATGAAAACCCGCCACTCTCTCTTTATATTCATCTGCCATGGTGTGTAAAGAAGTGTCCGTATTGTGATTTCAATTCACATGAGTTCTCTTCATCGACGATAGACGAAGATATTTATATTGATGCCTTAATTCGTGATCTTGAAACAGAGCTGCCGCGAATATGGGGCAGAACGATCACGAGTGTATTTATTGGTGGTGGCACACCAAGTTTATTTTCTGTTGAGTCATTGGATAAATTACTTAGCGCGATACGTGCAAGATTAAATATTCATTCAGGAATTGAAATTACACTGGAAGCAAATCCGGGCACGGCAGAAGCGGATAAATTTCGTGGTTATAGAGAAGCGGGGATTAATCGGTTATCAATCGGAATACAAAGTTTTAATGATAAATATTTAAAATCGTTAGGACGTATACATGATTCGAACGAAGCATTACATGCAATTGATTTAGCCAAATCTGCTGGTTTTGAAAATTTTAATCTTGATTTAATGTTTGGCTTGCCTGAGCAAACAGTTGACGATGCTTTACATGATCTTGAAATAGCCGTAGCCCAATCACCAACGCATATTTCCTGGTATCAATTAACGATAGAACCAAACACAGTATTTTATTCTAGACCGCCAAAAATTCCTTCAGACGACGACAGTTGGTTTATGCAAGAACAAGGGCAAACTTTTTTACAAGAACAAGGTTATAAGCAATACGAAATATCAGCCTATGCAAAAGATAAACATGTTGCGTTACATAATATAAATTATTGGGAGTTTGGTGATTACTTAGGAATAGGTGCAGGCGCGCATGGAAAAATCACCCATGTGGCGGAAGGAAAAATTGAACGCTATACGCGCCATAAAATACCAAAACGATATTGTGAATTAGCAGGTAATGAATCTGTGATAACAGAAACAAGAAAATTAAATCGTAATGATTTGCCTTTAGAATTTATGATGAATGCAATGCGACTAATAGAAGGAATTATTCCTGATTTATTTTTACAACGAACAGGCAGCCCACTAACAATAATGGAAAAAGAACTATTGATGGCTGTGGATAAAGGGTTAGTAGACTGGAACTTGAACAAGTTAAAGCCAACTATACAAGGACAACGCTACTTAAATGAACTATTAGAAATGTTTGTGAATTAGTCGTGAATTTGCGACTATACGCAGATCGATTGCTGGCTTTCTTTCCGAAGAGAAGATAGTATTTTCGATTTTTACGTAACGCTCTGAAAATCAATCACTTTGTGTACTATATATGTTAACTGATGCAATGAAGCAAAATATAACTTCTCTCAGCCTGTCTGAGCTGGAGTCACTGTGTCAGGATTACCTTACTGAGCATGGTGAGCACACGGAAGAACAGTTTATTTCTCATCTATTTCATGCGAAGCGCATAACTTCGACGGAGTACAAAAATATTCAGACACATGAAAAAGTTGATTTAACATCAATAGTCAATATTCGTGATCTTGTTAATAAGCCTTCAGAGCCAATTTCGAGTGAGATAGGCGGGACTTATATTGATAACGAAGATTACACCATTCTTGAATCAATAGATGAAGGCGCGATGGGTGAAATCCTGATTGCCAGAGATAATAAACTTAATCGAACTGTAGCCTATAAAAAGATTCACGCACATGTAGCTCAAATTCCAAGTTACCTGGGTCGCTTTTATATGGAAGCACAGGTAACTGCGCAGTTACAACATCCAAACATCGTGCCGGTTTATGGTTTGATGGCAAGTGGTAGCGATGTTGGTTATGCCATGAAACTGATTGATGGCATAACCTTAAAAGATCACATTCGCGAAACCCAGGAACAGTACGTTAATAACGGTGCACCTGACGAGCATCACACACTTCACGCACGACTTGAACATTTTTTAAAAGTTTGTGATGCAATTCATTATGCGCATCGTAAAGGTGTGATCCATCGGGATCTTAAACCACTAAATATTATGATTGGTCCGTATAACGAAGTTTATGTTATGGATTGGGGTATCGCGAAAACAGTTGAAGTTGATAAAAGTACGTTTGGTGATAAGACAGTACTCGTCGGACATGAAGAAGTTGATGATAGTGATAAAACCAAGCAAGGTCAGGTTATGGGTACTCCGGCCTATATGTCGCCAGAGCAAGCCGAAGGTGAACATGACATTCTTGATCATCGTAGCGATCTATATGCACTTGGTTTGATTCTGTTTGAACTAGTGACATTTCATCGTGCTATTAACGGCAAGAATACCGATGAAATTATGATGAAAGCGCGTCGTGGTCATATCGACCCGCCTCCTGCATATGGCAAGCAAGAAGATGCTCAGGAACAACTTTTAGCGATCGTTAAAAAAGCCACCCAATATATGCCGGCAGATCGCTACCCTACTGTTGCAGATTTTTCTGATGATATTCGTCGTTTTATGCATGGTGAAGCTATTAAGGCTCGTCCTGAATCAAGAAAACAAAAGGTAATGCGTTGGGTGACTCACCATAGAAAAGCTGCCGTAAATATTATGGGCTTATCTATTTTAGGATCATTCGCATTAGTGGTTGCGGTTCTTTTTATGCAAATGCAAACAATGAAAGAAACGCAGAGTGATGATTTAAAGACCAATAAATTTGTGACGGCCGTTGCAAATAAGTCGCAACAAATTGATAGTCAGTTTCTTAAATATGAAGGCATATTAGAAGGCTTGGCGATTGGTGCAAAAAATTTATTGAATCAAGGCAGTCTGGATAAAACGCCTTATTACACAAACAAGACTATTGCTATTCCCGGCGAAGGTCCTGCAGATTACAAATTTTCAGACATCTATGGTTTACCTATTAGTGTTGATTACCATGTTTATAAATTGGCGCCAGATGTTAATGAAGAAGATGTTAAATCAACATTGCAACGTTTGAATCCGTTGCGCTACTCTTTTAAGTCACTGATGTTGAAAAGTTATAAAGAAAATGTAGCGCCGGATGATGATAAATTGGCGCATGACGTAATTATGAATAAAGGATTACCATTAGTCTGGTCGTATGTTGGATTGGAAGACGGTATCCATGCGGCTTATCCCGGTAAGGCAGGATACCCTGAAGCATTTGATACCAGACAGCGTCCGTGGTATCGAAGCTCTATGAATAACACCGGAATTAGCTGGTTAAAACCATATATCGATGTTGGCGGACGAGGTGTTCTGTTGCCATGTACGACCCCGATTTATGATAATGATGGTAAATTTATCGGTGTTGCGGGTGTAGAATTAACACTTGAATATATCAAGAAAAGATTAATGCCTATGGTTGCAGAAGGTTTGGAAGAAACTTACTTACTTAATGAAAAAGCTGAAGTTGTTGTGAAGTCATCGGATAAGTCGCAATCTTATGCGATAGGTACCTTGATAAATTCTATTGAAGATTTGGAAGTTTTTCAAAATGAGTACGTCGTTAATAAAATTACCAGAGGACAATCAGGTCAATACTTTTTTATAGAACGTGGTCGTGAAAAGGTGATTGCTTTTTATAAATTAAATTCAACTGGATGGTATTATGTCGCCAAGGCAGATGCTGAAGAGTTATTAAACGGCATTTAAATTACATCGAATTTCTACGTTTTTCTCATCGCTGAATATTTACTTAAGAGCGCTTTATGGTGTTTGATTGGAAAGTTTACGTTCTGCGTTGCTCCGATAACTCCCTCTATACGGGTATCACTCGAGATTTAGATCGAAGACTTGATGAACATAATAATAATGATCGTCTTGCTTCAGCGTATACTCGCGCACGTCGACCAGTAAGTTTGATTTATCAGGAATCTCATGCGGATCGTTCATCTGCAAGTAAGCGTGAAGCAGTGATTAAAAAAATGACAAAAATAGAAAAAGAAAAATTGATTAAAAATAAACATGGCAAAAAATAGTGTAAAAGATATCGATCGTCCCAAGGCAAGCAGCCTTAAGCCTTTAAGGTTAGCCTTGCCTTTTATGCGACCTTATATGGCAAGATTGTTTCTCGCATTTATATGTTTGATCATTGCTTCGTTATCTATGTTGTCTATGCCGGTGGCGATTCGATACGTTATTGATCATGGCTTTTCCAGTGACAATGTGGGTTCTATTAATACGTATTTTCTAGCGCTATTCGGACTAGCTATCATCTTTGCCATGTTTGGCTCCTTGCGATACTACATGGTCATGTGGATAGGTGAACGCGTTGTTGCCGATATACGTTCGACTGTTTATAAACACGTTATTAAAATGAGTCCTACTTTTTTTGAAGTAACGCGCACCGGCGAAGTGTTGTCACGTTTAACAACGGATACTACATTGGTACAAAGTGTTTTCGGTGCCGGCTTGTCAATTGCGCTACGTAGTTTGTTCAGCGTCATTGGCTGCTTGATTATGTTATTTGTCACCAGTCCAAAACTGACACTCATGATTATCGTGCTAGTACCGGTTGTTGTGCTGCCAATACTACTTTATAGCCGTAAAGTACGTCGTTTATCACGAGCCAATCAAGATCGCATGGCCGACTCAAGTAGTATTGCCGACGAATCACTAAACGCTATGTATGTTGTTCAGGCATTTACCTTGGAACGATTTCTCGGCAAACGATTTTCTGATTCAGTTGAAGAAACGTTCGAAGCAGCAAGACAACGATTACAAGTAAGTTCTATGTTATCGGGAACAATTATTTTAACTGTATTCGGTGCAATTGTTTTTGTGCTCTGGGTTGGCGCACAAGCTGTCGTCGATGGTTCCATGAGTCCCGGATCACTTGGACAATTTTTGTTATACGCGATTTTTCTGGCAGGAAGCACGACTTCTTTAGGTGAAGTCTGGAATGACATTCAACGTGCAGCAGGCGCAATGGAACGCTTGATGGAACTACTTTATGTCGATCCGGAAATTCGATCTCCGGAAAATGTAGTTGCCATGCCAGAAGAAAGTCGAGGTCATATTAAAATAGAAGATGTTTGTTTTAATTATCCTTCTCGCCCAAACATGAAATCACTCGAACACTTTAGTCTGGAAATAAAACCGGGTGAAACAGTCGCATTGGTCGGTCCTTCCGGTGCAGGAAAGAGTACCGTGTTTCAATTGTTATTACGTTTTTATGATCCGCAGTCAGGGAAAATTTTATTAGACGGTGTTGATATAAAACAGGCTGATCCAATTGAAGTACGGCAACGTATTGCCATTGTGCCGCAAGACACCGTTCTATTTGCGACAACGGCAATGGAAAATATTCGCTATGGCAAACCAGAAGCAACAGATGAAGAAGTTAAAGTTGCGGCACGTGCAGCGATAGCAGATGAATTTATTGAAAAGCAGCCGGAAGGATATGAAACATTTTTAGGTGAAAAAGGAATACGTTTATCGGGTGGGCAACAACAACGTATTGCCATTGCCAGAGCCATATTAAAAAACCCGCCTATCATGTTATTAGATGAAGCGACTAGTGCACTGGACTCTGAAAATGAACTCCTGGTACAGGAAGCACTTGATCATCTTATGGAGGATCATACGACTCTGGTGATTGCACATCGTTTATCAACAGTAATGAAAGCAGATCGTATTGTTGTTATGGATGAAGGACAAATTGTTGATATAGGACAGCATCATGAATTGATGCAAAAGAGTGGGTTGTACAAGCGTCTTGCCGAAATCCAGTTCGGCCAAAATAAAAACTAGAGTAATATTCTTCTTCTACGTGGATGCATTAATTGCGACGTAAAATTAACTAAGCTGCCAGTTCTGATTTATTTATCCTATAACGTGCTAAAGCTGTTTTTGCACACTTAATAAAAACATCTTCAATCGGTTGATTTCTTTCTGCAGCAGTTAATACTTGAGATAGTACATACCTTTCAATGCGATCATAACGATAAGCATTTTCTAAAGCCGCTTGAACATCTCTTTGAAGTTGTAAACTTACTTTTTTCATTTTCATTGATCAGCACCTCTTCTTTTATTATCTATAATCTATATTGGATCTATATTCGATCAAAACAACTGATCTTGATCAATAAAAATTGATCCAAGTCAAAATTCATCATGATTACGTTCATAAACTGGAGACCATGTTATAAGTGAGGAATTTAGTTACATGGAACTGGAAAAAACTGCGTTATTAGCGAAAAAAGAAGATTTAGAAAATCGGCTGAAAAAAATCAGAGAAGATCTGGCGGGCGGAGTTAGTGCAGATTTTGAAGAACAGGCGACAGAAATGGAAAATCATGACGTTTTGCTAGAAATTGCCCGAGTAAGTGAAGAAGAGCTTGAGTCAATTAATAAGAAACTGCAGCAACTTAATGAATAGATAAAACTTATTGTTAGAAGTCATCAAAATTGCATCCATTTTATAGCTAAAATCAGTGAAATTAATAACATAATGTCCTTAGTTTTGTCCTGAAAACGTCACAAAATCAAACTATACTTTTATGGTACAGAGATTGCTTTCTATTTCGTAGGCAACTACACCTCAGGAGGTGTTCAATGATTCCTACTAATGTTATGCCGTTTCCAGAAATTCTATACAGTGCGCACTGTGGTGTTTGTCCAAAGTGTGGAAAGACTGATGGCTTCGTCAATCTAGGCAAAGAGCATTGGTTTATCTGTCGTGACCATAAATCAAAATGGTTCGCCGGTATTAATCTGTTTGAAGGCTGGAAAAACCAAACAGTGGCGCAGGCAGAAAGTATTGAGATCCTGCTAAATAGTTATAAGGAAATTGTGCCATTAAGAAACATTGATGAAGAACACAAACTAGGTAGTAGTAACGCGATATAAAAGAAGTAACGAATATTTATCCTCCTGTTAGTTAATATGCATTAGTTCCTCTGGTTTAAATACCAGAGGAACTTTCTTTAAGTCATATGGTGAGTAAACCAATACCATTAAAAATATATAATTAAATCGTAAGCGGCTTATTTAGCAAGCGCCAATCTGATTCTAAGATCGACATTCTGTTTTACCATGACATCAGTGACGCCGGCAGGGCGTTTATAAACCACTTTCTTTTCTTTATCGACGACATAAACAGCCGGTGTACCTTTGACGCCATACTGTTTAGCAAGCTCATCACCATCCAATAACATGGTGTAGGTAAAACCCTTGTTCTCAAAATAGCTCACCGGATCAATCTTGCCATCTTCATAAATATCAACAGCGTAAAATTTAACGCCCTTGTTTCGATACTTACGGTAAATCACTTCCATATGCGGCATCAAGGTGGCGCAATACGGACACCAGCTTGCCCAAAAAATAATAACCGATACTTTATCCTCGCTGTCTTGATAATAATCCAGAGACTCGGATTTACTGGTTTGCAGCGTCCAGTTTGCAGCAGTACCGCCAATATTGAGTGGTAGTTCGTCAGCGTGAACTAAAGAAATAGAAAGCAAAAGCAGCAGAAGGTGTCGCATCGTGATAGCCTTATTGTTATTTATTAAACTAGATAAGTATGAATAATAAAAGTTCATACTCTGGTAAGCATTGTTTAAAATGATAGACCTATTTTGAAACATTAGACGGAAAATGAAAAGCCCGATTAGAAATCCATTAATAACGAATCAAGGAGTAACAGTAATAGTGTTGAAACTATTGATAATTGCTTTTTGTCTTGGTCATCTCGCTAACAGCTTTGCTGAAACTGGTAATAAGTTAATCATTAACGAAAGTCTGGTTAATATGAGGGCAGAACCAGCAGGGGATGCAGAAATTCTACTCAAATTATCGAATGGCAGAGAAGTCACTGAAATTCAACGCCAGGGAAATTGGATAGAAATCGAAACACATCGAGATGACGTAAAAACAGGTTGGATACACAAATCTTTATTGATCAATGCAACAGCAAAGCAAAATACCACTTCACCAACGCGCTTTGACCATTTCATGCAACGTTATAATGAGCATAAAGACGATATAAGAAAGCAAAACGGGATAATATATTTCACGGAAGCAAGACACAAAGGACAAGGAGAACTTGAGCTTGTTGCCACGCAAGACTGGTTAACTAGCGAAATGGAATTACAAAATAATACCTTAAGCGAAATCTTTAAATTATGGAGTGATGTCACGCCAGTAGGCAGTTCCATATCAATACAGGTATTTGATGAACTTGGTGAAAAATATACAGTAATGATGCGTTAACAAATGAAAAATGAGAAACAATAAAAACAGTGTTAGTCGAAATAATCCAAAAACAGCATATCGAATTACGCGAACTCTTTGCGCGACATCAAGAAGCGTTATTACAAGGCCAGTTTGAAGAAGCAAGTTCATGGCTAGAGCATTTTAAAGTTTGCCAGAAAGTGCATATGCAAATTGAAGAAAGATACCTGTTTCCGGAATTTGCTAAAATAGAACGAACGACGAAATGGGATTGCTCGCTATATGAAAAAGAGCATGACAAGATAAACCAGCTCTACGACAATATAGCTCAAGATCTAGAGTGGTTAATAAAGCAGGAGCTGAACGAATCGCAAAAACGCCGAAACATCATTGCGCTGCTGGATAAAGAAAAAACCTTAAAGGGACTAAACGAACATCATGAAGAACGCGAAGAACAAGCAATGCTGAAAGAACTGGACGCCTACATGGATGTAGGCGGTAGTGCCGAGTCGGGAACGGAGGCCGAGAGAGCTAGAAAATATAAGGAATTACAGCTCGATATCAATCTTACCTGGGCAGAAGTAGTGGCCTTAGTCAGAGAAACAACATTATGAAACAAGGCGATTTAAAAATGCGAAACCTACTAATACCGATCCTACTTAGCGTCATCTCAACTAGCGGTATGGCTGAAGCTGACCTATCAGGCATAGAAGCAGAAGAACGCGCGCAAATTATTTCCGAATTAACCTATCGACTGGATACAAAGCAAAACTGCGATCAAACATTAAACTGGGATGATTCAGGATCAGGCGCAGATCTAGACGGCTACTTCTTTATTCCGAATGCAAAAGACTCAGAATACATTATCGGCGGACATGCTTCAGGCAAGAAAACATCCGATTACCATTGCACAACAACCGTTAGCGTTGCGGCGGACAATCCGAAAGCAAGACCGCCATTATTAGCCACGCCTGCAAATTGGAAACAAGTCTGGAAAGATTCAGGTAGTGGCGCAGCAAAAGATGGATCGTTCTGGAAAGCATTACCACCGGATGATAATTACGTCTGTATCGGTAGTGTTTCGCAACTGAATCACAATGCCAAACCAAATATACCTAACTATCGTTGTGTACATAAAAGTTTAACCGACAAGATAGTAGCAAGTGCAATTGTTTGGTCAGACAAAGGTACCGGAGCAGATCAACGAGTATCCGTTTTTAGTTTACCAGCAACGGGTGCATTCATAGCCGTATCATCAAGAGCAAACAGTATCGAAGCTTATGACTTAAAGAAAAACGGAACCAGCGTACCTGATCCGAAAATGGTAGAAGAAATACTCGCGAAAAGATTAGCGCCATTAAAAGCAGACATCGAAGCGAAAACCCTGGCAATGCAAGAACAAAAACAAGCTGTAAAAAAAGAAACTGCTAAAAAAGAAGTAGCCGAGAAAGAGGTCGCTACCAAAGAAGCAGCACCAAAAAAAATAGTCGAGGAAAAAGCAACTGTTGCAAAAGTAGAAACAAAACAGAAAGACAATACTGAAGCAGAAGCGCAAAAATTAAAAGAACAACAACAAGCGCGCATCGCAAAAGCAATGGAAGAAAAAGCTGCGACAGAAAAAGCAAAACAAAAACTAGCAATGGCAAAGCAGGCCGAAGCAGAGAAATCCAAAAAAGAAGAAGCTAAGCCGGAACCAGCCAAAACAGAATCAAAGAGTGAGGCAGAAGCACCTGCGCAAATCAAAGCCGAAGAAATAGAAACAGTAGACACAAACGTCGAAAGCCACAAGACAAGCGAAACCAAAAGCGAGTCAAAAGGCCTTAACGACATAATGATGTTCTTCTTAAAGATATTCGGCATGATGGTCGGCGGCGTTATCGTTTTTATGATTGCCTTCAAAGTAATATTTGGTAAGAAAAAATAAACGCCTACATGGACGATGTGCATGGATGCACAAGTGTCGCGGTTGCAGGAAGCAAAAGAGCGACCGTAGGTGGTAGAGCGAAGCACGACTCCATGGAAGGAGGAGGTAGAGCACCAACAGTAGGCGCTTTTAGGCGACGTCTGGAACGGTTACCGAGGAAGCCAGAGCCGAGAATCGCTTTCAGAATCAATTGAAGCGCGCTTGAGTCATTTCGGCGCAGCTAGATCAGTAACAAATTTTTAATCCAGTATAAAGCGCCCGAGCTGTTGCCGTAGCGCTTTATTTTCCGAGTGTCGTTTTTCCAACTGCTCGATCATATTAAGATCAGCATCGGCTTTGACGCCGAGAATTTTATAATAATCTTTAAAGTCCATTCATAGCCTCTTGTGATATGAACACGGTGTTTAAAAAAAACGATAACGCATCGCCCAAACAAAACATCGGGGTTTTTGCGGACTGACTGTAAAGTCTAATGTACCTGATAATTTAGTCTAATAGTTATTAATGAATGATTGGACTAAACTGATCAAATGATGTCTTATCATTTTTTGTTTCGATGTTGTCTTTTCTTATTGCTGATGCAAACGGTGATAGCAGCACCGATCGATTATGACGCCGCACGCGCACAACTGATCGAGATCATAGAACAGGATGTGCGCGATACCAGCCTCTACCTGAATAAAGAAAAACTGAATCCTAAGATGCTTGAGGCAATGGCAACGGTTCCGCGCCACGAGTTCGTTCCGGCAAATGTCCGTAAGCTTGCCTACAAGAATATTCCGTTGCCGATTGGTCACGGTCAAACCATCTCCCAACCTTATATCGTTGCGATAATGACCGACCTGCTGAATATCAAACCGACCGATCATGTGCTTGAGATCGGCACCGGCTCGGGTTACCAGGCGGCTATTCTGGCGCAACTTGTGGACACTGTTTATAGCATCGAGATCATTGAACCCCTGGCGAATCGAGCAAAGTCACTTTTTAATCGTCTCAACTATTTCAATATCACCAGCAAGATTGATGATGGTTATTATGGCTGGCAAGCGCATGCTCCCTTCGATGCGATTATCGTGACTGCCGCTGCCAGTCATATTCCGCCACCATTGATACAACAACTCAAACCTGGCGGCAGCATGATTATCCCGGTCGGCGGCCAGTTTTTAGTACAGCAACTGGTATTGATAAACAAAGACGAGGCAGGCCAGGTTAAAACCCGCCAGGTCTTGCCAGTACGATTTGTACCCTTGACCGGTGAACACTGAAGACCTGAAACGAATACCGATCTATTCAGTTGCCTTGCTCTCGGCAACGGCACTGGCCTATGAAGTGTTGCTGGTTAGGTTTCTATCGATCATACAGTGGCATCACTATGCCTATATGATTATCAGCCTGGCGCTATTGGGTTATGGCGCAAGTGGGACTTGTCTTTCCATCTTTCAAAAAAAACTACTGCAACATTTTCGTGTTAGTTATATCAGCAACATCGCCTTGTTCGGACTGTCATCCTTACTCTGTTTTATCTTTGTGCAAGGCTTGTCATTCAATCCACAAGAATTACTCTTCGATCGCAATCAGTGGCTCATTCTGACTTCGATCTATTTAATACTTTCTATCCCGTTCTTTTTTGCAGCGAATGCCATTGGCCTGGCCTTGATCCAGTTTCGATTACGCCTGTCGCGCATCTATGCTGCCGATCTTGTTGGCGCCGCCTTGGGTAGTTTAGCTATCGTACTTTTGTTGTTTGTTGTGTTTCCTACGATGGCGCTACGACTATTATCTGTTTTAGGCATAGCTGCGGCACTGTTGGCTGCCTGGGAGATTGAACTACGCTCGCGCCGCGTTAGCTTAATGTTATTGGTACTACTCTTGATACCCGTACTGATACCGGCATCATTGATTCAACTTAGCGCTTCTCCCTATAAAGACTTGAGTCAAACATTACGCATTACCGGTACGCGTGTGGTTGAACAACGATCGAACCCGCTGGGCCTGATCTCGGTTGTCGAGAGTACGAAGATACCGTTACGGTATGCACCGGAATTAAGTCTGAACGCATTAACAGAACCGCCACCACAGTTGGGACTGTTTATTGATGGTAATGGTCCGTCTGCAATCACGCAGCTTGCCGGGGAAAAAGCAAATCTTGATTACCTCGACTTTATGACATCCTCCTTGCCGTATCATCTCAAACAAACAGACACGCTATTAGTCATGGGTGCCGGCGGTGGTACGGCTGTGTTGCAAGGTTTGCAACTCGGTGCAAAACAGATCGATGCAGTTGAACTCAATCCGCAAGTGATCGAGCTGGTTCGGGAACGCTACGGCAACTACGCGGGCAACCTCTATAAAGACGAACGCGTTCAAGTTATTAATAAAGAAGCGCGCGCTTATTTAAGCGCCAATGATAAACCCTACGACCTGATACAGATGCCGATACTCGATAGCTTCAATGCCTCGGCCAGCGGCTTGTTTTCATTGAGTGAAGATTATCTGTATACCATCGAGGCATTTAAACTTTACTTAAAACATCTCGCGCCGGAGGGTTATCTGTTGATTAATCGTTGGATCAAGATGCCGCCGCGCGACACACTTAAAGTAATCGCAACCGCCATTGCGGCGTTAAAGGAAGAAGGCATCAACGATATCGCGCAACGACTGGTCGTCATACGCGGTTGGCAAACCAGCGCCGTGCTGATCAAAAACGGGCCGTTTACAAGCGAAGAACTACAAGCGGTAAGAACCTTCTGCTTACAACGTTCTTTTGATGTCGCGTATCTGCCCGATATAACAGCAGACGAAACAAACCGTTTCAACAACCTCATCGAACCCTATTACTATCTGGGCACAAAAGCCTTGTTGAGTAATGCGGCGGAACAATTTATAGATCATTATAAATTTAAACTGACACCGGCCACGGATGACCAACCCTTCTTCTTTCAGTTTTTTCGATGGCGTAGTTTTAAAGAGATCCTCGGTTTGTATGGCAGGGGTGGGGCAGGCTTGATCGATACCGGCTATCTAGTCTCGATAGCAACACTGGCACAAGCTTTTCTTGCCAGCCTGATACTCATTCTATTACCGCTATCTTTTTATCAGCGCAAAAAGCAGCAACAACAAACAGTGAGTCGCACGCGCGTGTTGATCTATTTCACTGCGCTGGGTCTGGGCTTTCTCTTTATCGAGATCGCCTTTATCCAAAAGCTGATGTTGTTCTTACATCATCCGCTCTATGCCGTGGCGGTATCGTTAACCGCCTTCTTATTGTTTGCCGGTCTCGGTTGCGCCTATAGCGATCGTTTCATTCATAATAATGATCAAGCAGCGAGTATTGTTAAGCCGGTAAGTATTATCTTGCTGTTATGTCTGTTGTATTTATTAACGCTGGATACGGTTTTTGCCATGTTGTTGCAGTTGCCGGATGTGGTGCGGATATTGATCAGCATTATTGTCATTGCGCCATTGGCCTTTTGTATGGGGATGCCCTTTCCAAAGGGATTGGCGCAACTCGGGCAACACGCCCCGGATCTCATCTCCTGGGCCTGGGGTATTAACGGCTGCGCCTCGGTTATCAGTGCCGTATTGGCCGGCGTGATAGCGAACCACTTTGGATTCAATAGCGTGATAGCGATAGCGATCCTGCTTTACTCAATAGCCGCGCTGAGCTTCCCCAGGCAATCTCATCGAATTGACTGAAAAAGAAGTGCAGAATTTGGATGATATTTTGCCTAGAGAACTATTAAAACATGGGATAAAGACATATTAACTAGGAAATAAATTTCTATAAATTAATAAGATATAAATCGCGCAATAATGCGCAATCAAATCTTGCACAATTTTACGCATTGTTGCCTTAGGCAATATGCTACAAAATAATTAAATTATTTGTACACAAAAAATATATGTACATTATTAATGTACATGATATATTTATGTACATTAATACTAAAAATACAGTAAAAATGTAGTCTAGACATACATAATGTACATTATTTCTAGTTGTCCATTAATAATGTACATAATAAAATAATGTACAAAAGGTTAAAATTAAATGCTATTGGAAAATGAAAATATTGTTTTAGAACAAGCAATTACGGCCTTTAATCGGGAGACGGGCGTTCGTCTGTACATTGTTGATGAAGAACGTGCACCAACTGATGAGAGAATATTCATCGTTGATGCCATTCTTGGTATTAAAGGATATGAGCCCCTCCAGTTTGCAGCCGAGATCAAAAAATGGGTGCAACATACAAACTTTGGTGTCGTAATAGAGCAAGTGAAGAGACTACCGTTGCGCGGTTTACTCGTAGCGGATTATGTTAATCCAAATATGGCGGAAAGACTTAGGGAAGAAGAAGTCCAATTTATTGATACGGCAGGTAATGCTTATATCAATGCAGACCCGCTCTTTATTTATGTAAAAGGGAATAAAAATAAACACAAAACAAATAATAAAAAAGAAGAAAAGAGAAGGGCATTTACGCAAACTGGTTTAAAAGTGATCTATGCATTTTTATGTGATCCTGAATTAGTCAGAGCAGCTTATAGAGATATTGCAGATAAAGCAGATGTTGCATTAGGTACAGTAGGTTGGGTCGTTGGAGACCTAAAGGAGATGGGCTACTTGATTGATCGTGGAGATAAGAAAACCCGTAGGCTAAATAACTATGAAAAATTATTAGATAAATGGGTCGAAATGTATCCGGCCATTTTAAGACCAAAGCAGTTTATCGGTGAATACAATAGGGAAGCACCTATGAACCCAAAGAATATAAATATTAAAAACTATGACGCTTATTGGGGCGGCGAGACGGCAGGACAGAAATATACAAAATATTTAAAGCCGGAAATAGATACAATCTATATTCCAGAAAATAAAAATAAAGAATTTATACATAATTTTAAATTATATAAAAATAAAGTTGAAAATAAGAGAACGGTAAAACTCTACAAACCATTTTGGAAAAAGCCAAATAAATATGATGGATACGTTCATCCTATATTGGCTTACGCGGATTTAATCGCAACGGGAGATGCTAGAAATAGAGAAACAGCAAGGATGATAAAAGATGACTACATTAGACCTATCTGGAAAGATTGACGCCAAATCTATTGCGATATACACCGCAATAAATAATGCAGTCAAAGAATTAGGTATAGCTTATGTGATTGTTGGTGCATCAGCACGTGACCTTGTTATGCATTACGGATATGGCGCAACAATAAAAAGAGCAACAGCAGATATCGATTTTGGTATTCAAATACCAGATTGGGCTACATACGCAGCATTAAGTAAAAAATTAGTTGAGCTCGGTTTTGAAGAAACAAGGAATCAACATAAGTTACTTTATGAAGGAATGCAGATTGACCTTGTTCCATTTGGCGCACTTCAAGATGAAGAAGCAAAAATTGCATGGCCGCCAAAAGGTGATGTAGTAATGAATGTATTGGGGTTTGAGGAAGCAATTGATAATGCAATTAATGTCATTATTCAGGATGAACCAAAAATAGAGATTCCTGTAGTCATGCCACCTGGATTATCGTTATTAAAAATTATCTGCTGGACAGATAGAGATGCAGATCTAAAAGAAAAAGATGCAAAAGATTTACTCTATTTATTAAAATCATATGAAGATATACCGGAGATAATGGATTCTATATTCGAATACCCTGAGTTTCATAGTGATTTTGGTTCAGATATGAGATTTGGCAGTGCTTTTAAATTAGGTGTCGATGCAGGGGCTATTGCATCAGAACAAACAAAGGAATATTTAAAACGAATCGAGAATGACGAAATAGCTAAAAGATCCTCTGATATGTTAATCGAAAATATGTGTGAAGACATTGGAGAAGAATTCGAAACAAATAAGCAATTATTATCGGCCTATTTCCGTGGAATTAATTACAAAGAATAAATTGAGTATAAATAATGACTGAAGATCAAAAACAAAAACTGGAACAGCAGCTTTGGAATATTGCCAATGAGTTGCCGATATAGAAACAAGCACAGCATTACCCAGAAGAACAATACAGTTCTCATTAAAGACCTTAGCCGATCAAGAATTTTTACAAAGATTGGGTAAAGGTGCGGGAAGCAGATATCAACTTGTGTTTTGAACGCAAAAAATATTCGTTAGGAAGGCCAGGCGAAATAGATACTTTGTTTATGATCAATATATTAATGAATTAAGTGCGGGAACGAATCCACTCTAACTCTTCTGCGCCAAAATAGCGGATAATTAGCCGCATAGGCAGGCTAACTCTACTTTCAAACTCCGCCCAAATAAGGCAAAGTAAAACCCACAAGGGGAGGTCACGACATCGGCTGTTGTGACAAGGGGAAATATGATTTTCACAAAGACCAGCAAGCGTTGCCAGCGGCCGCACTTCGCCAGCCAACGCCAACATCACAAAGCTTCCATTCAAGAGAAGAGCGATGTTTAAAAAAATACTCTTAGGCTTCGGCATTTTCTTTTTCGCGCTCTTGGTCATCGGCACCATAGCGCTACAGATGTACCTCTATTCGGAACACCCGCACACCAAAGAAGAACTAGTTGAAGAAATAAGCCCGTTAATGTCCGAACTTATCATAGCCTTCTGTAATCCCCCCATTACTAACCGAAGTTAAAAGTAGAGGCTAAGCCACATTCAGTAATTGTCTGGGCGGTATCCCACCAATTGCTGTATGTGGACGTTCATTATTGTAAGACCAAAGCCACTGTGTGGCTAATAATTGAGCTTGTTCAATCGTTTCAAAAAGAGGGAGTTCTAACCATTCATGACGTGCCGTACGATTGAAACGTTCAATATAAGCATTTTGTGTGGGCTTCCCCAGTTGGATATAAAGTAACGTGATCTGATACTTTAATTGTCCAGTCTCTTAGTCTTTGGCTAATGTATTCCGGTCCATTATCACATCGAATCGCAGCAGGCTTACCTCGCCATTCTATGATCTGCTCCAGTGAGTGTTACCAACAATGCAAAACTGAGCCACCCCAACGGTTGAAAAGTGAGCCACACGACTCACACTGATGCTTTTTCATAATGAGGAGCATCATGATTTCAACAGAGGAACTCATGACCATTCAAATATTACATAAACAAGG
>JBDNFW010000060.1:0-15776 GCA_041689615.1 Gammaproteobacteria bacterium
ATCCAAGCTAATAGCAAAAACGTCATTAGGGAATGATGAATGGATGTATAAAGTATCACCGCCTAAGCCAGTTGCACTTGGGGGTAATACCAATGGTCCACCTTCATGACCTTGTAGACGGCCAGTTGAGAATGTCCAAGCAGTGACTATGCTACTCGCATTTTTCGTGTTGATTTGATTCAACCCGGAATAACGCCAGTTGTTATAGTCACCACCAGGAAACGCCCAGTAGTTAGGATTTTCAGTCAGCTTACGAACTTCATCGTTCGCCAGTGCTGATGTTGAAAGTCCTAATGCCAATAAGGCAATAAGTAAACTCTTCAAGGATAAATTCATATCCTTCCTCCTCTTAATTAATTAATATTTTTATTTAATTTTTTCTCTTTTTAGCCCTAACGAACCTTCATGAAGATCAATTAAATACTTATAAGTAATACACTTTGCACTAAATTTCAGGAATATCTCCTAATAATTAATACTAAACGTACGTACTTGAATTTAGGCCTTTAGATATATTCAATCCAATAGGTAATTGTTTGACTTTATTAATAAGAAAATCTTATTAATTGCAATTTTGAGGGATATTTTTGCAATCTAAATTGATACTTTTTGTTAAATCTGCAAAACAGCTATTTAAAATATTAAAATCTTCGTTATTTCTATTATTTTTATCCAGAATCAGGAAGAGTTCGTGACAAAAATTATCATCAATAATTTCTATTTTACAGAGATCATCATCATTAAAACGTGATGTTAAAGAATGTGGCAGTATTGAAATAAAGTTGGAATATTTTATTAGACTAATTAACTCATCAAAAGATCCGATATCGAGCTTTAACTTTATATTGACCTTATTCTCTTTAAGATAGGCATCGATATACCCTCGTTCCATCAATTCTTTTGAAAGCAACGCCAAAGGCTCATTTGTTATTGATTTAATATCAATCTGTTCAGATGAATTAAAATGATGTTTTCTGGATACTACGACATACATTTTTTCACGGGCTATCGTTCTCGTATAAGTATCTTCAATATCCGGGACGACAGAGGTAATCCCTGCATTAATAAGCCCTCTACGCAACTCATATTCCATTTGTTCGTTGCCCATTTTCTTTACTTTAATATTCAATTTCAATAGTTCAGAAATTTTTCTCGCATCAATAAGTTTGTGTATGACAGGTACAGCAGCAAGACAAACTTGATTAACGTGTTTTTTTTGAGGACGGGTAAATTCAGTTTTTATAGTATCTACTTTTTTTATTAAGCCCTTCGCATACTTAGTTAATCGCTCTCCATCCTCAGACAAAACGATTCCGCGTCCGCGTCTAATTAAAAGAGAGGTATTAAATTCATCTTCAAGTTTTTTAATTTGTTGAGTTAATGCAGGTTGTGTGACGAAACACAGCTTGGCCGCTCTGTTTATATTTAATTCTTCCGAAATAGCAATTAGATATCTTAGTTGTCTCAGTTCCATTTTTATTATTTTTGTAAGTAATATGAAATGAAAATTGTTCAAGTAATCAAAGCTTAAACTCTTAATACTTAAACTCTTTAAATGAGTATACTAGCCGGATGGATAATACTAAGTGCCACTAACGAAGCAGGCTATGGTACCAATAGTACCAATAGTATTATAATTTTTAGAACCAATATGAGATTTTTATTTCAAGCGTCGTTGAATCTGATAAATTTGAACAAGATCATACGATGCCTTTTGAAATTACGACATGAGTGCGAGCACCCATGTCGATAGCATCGTCGAATTTTAGAGGAGAAGGCCATGAATATAAATTCGATATTCAAGATCAACCGGTTTCTATGATACTGTGACAGCAATATAACGACTGTCATTACTCTCTATTCTAAAACTATCAGGAATGCCTATTCCAATAGGAATAAATATTGATTGATTAATAAGATAATCTAATTGATTTATATATTTACACTTTTAATGCAGTCGCAATCCTTTTTATACCTTCGTGAATTTTATCTTCAGCTATAGATGAATAGCCAAGCATTAATGTTCTATTATTGTATTCTTTTTTCCCAAACTCATGTGCAGCACCGGATTCGAGCGTATAGATACCGACACCAACCTTTTCAGCGATTTTTTTCATTTCGGAAGCGTTAGGTAAGTGTTCAGGTAAATGCCAGACAATATGCATACCGCCCTCTAAACCGGATAATTTCACTTCACCAAAATGCTTATTCAATGCTTCAGTAAGCGCATCACGACGATTGATATAGACTCGTCTGATCTTTCGTAAATGTTTTGCGTATGCACCATTAGAAATGAAATCTGCTAATACTGCTTGATCCAGCCAGGCATGGCCATTATCCATTAATGTTTTTATTGCTCTCGCTGTTTCTACCAATTCAGGCGGAACAACCATATAACCGATACGCAATCCTGCACCGATTGATTTAGAGAATGTACCTAAATAGATTACGCAGCCATGAGGGTCTTGACCGGCAAGCGCAGTTAACGGTGAACCTTGATGACGAAAGTCACTGTCATAATCATCTTCAACAATATAGGCCCCCACTTCCCTGGCCCAATCAAGTAACCTGATTCGTCGCTTCAACGTTAATGTCGATCCCATCGGGTATTGGTGTGATGGCGTTACGTACGCCATACTCACTGGGGTATCAGGTAATTCAGATACTCTCAAACCGTTTTCATCCACATTAACCGGATGAATTTCTGCGCCATAACTTTCAAGCACAAATACCGAACCTTGATAACAAGGACACTCCGTTACGACCTTAGTCCCCTGTTTAATAAGTAATCGTGCAACAATATTCATTGCTTGCTGACTACCATTTGTAATAATCACCTGTTCCGGTTCAGCCACTATTCCCCGTGCAGGTCGTAAATGATTTACTATTGCCTGTCGTAATTCGAAAATTCCTGCCGGATCATGATATTCGGTCATATTTGAAGACGAAGACTGGAGATGATGTAGTGTTATTTTGCGCCAGCTTTTCACTGGAAAAGAATCTGGATCCGGCCTATCAACCCAAAAATCAATATCAAGTTTGTCCCTATTTGGATTATCTATTGTTTGTACATGTCCCTTAAATACAATCGGATTTCGATTGCTCTGAGTTTTTTCCTTCGCTACTTTATTTTCGTTGCGATTAGATATCGTCAGTGAGCTTTCCGGTAACTCGGGATTAACAAAGGTTCCAATCGTTCTGCGCGAACAAATATAATCTTCCGCAATAAGACGATCATATGTGAGAACAATCGTATTACGAGATACATTGAGTTGTTCACTAAGTAACCGGGATGATGGCAATGAGGTATTAGCCTTTAGTTGACCACTTAAGATTTGTTGTCGAATAGACTCAAATATCTGATTCTGTAACGATTGCTTATTAGACGAATCTATATTGATTGATAATTGCATTTTAAATCCTGATTAAGAGATTTGATGGTTCTTTGGCACCATTATTCTAGTCATTTTTAATACTATGATGGATCCAGTATACAGTATTTCCATAGTACCAATGATATTCAATAGCTTTAAAATTGATAAAATCGTTGGAGAACGACCTTTAAACTTGACATAGGTATGGGGTGATCCATCAAAATAGCCACAAGTTACTATTGAGGTTATTAATTTTTGGACGACATTCCGCTATCGGTTCTCTTTGGAATCCTGTTTCTTTTAATCATATTTTCTGCTTTTTTTTCCAGTTCAGAAACTGCCATGATCGCGTTAAATCGCTATCGATTGCGCCATCTCGCCAAAGAAGGCAAACGTAGTGCCATCATATCAGAACAATTATTGGCCAGACCCGACCGTTTATTCGGCCTGATTTTGCTTGGCAATAATCTGGTCAATATTTTCGCGGCATCCATCGCAACAATTATTGGTATCCGCTTGCTAGGTGATTTAGGCGTTGCTATAGCACCAATCGTTCTGGTAGCAGTGTTTTTGATCTTCGCCGAAGTAATGCCAAAAACACTGGCCGCAATGAAACCCGAAAGAATTGCTTTTCCAGCTAGCTATTTACTATTACCAATGATGAAGATTGCCTATCCAGCAGTCTGGCTAATCAATTGGGTTTCAAACGGTTTATTGTCCATAGTCGGACTTCATTTTGAAGAACAGGATGGTACGCCACTTTCCCGAGATGAATTAAGAACGATCGTTCGCGAAGCAGGCACAATGATTCCTAAACGACATCGACGCATGTTATTAAATATTCTTGAACTAGAAAATGTGACAGTCGATGACATCATGGTACCGCGCAATGAAGTTGCGGCGATTGATTTGAATGATCCGGTTAACGAAATCATCGATCAAATCAGTCATTGTCAACATACACGTTTACCCGTTTATGAATCCAATATCGATAAAATTATTGGTGTCATTCATCTTAGACGTATGACGCGCATACTAAGTGATAAAAATGAAGTCACCAAAGAAACCATTAAAGATATCTTGATAGATTGCTACTTTGTTCCAAAAGGAACGCCTTTGCATACGCAGATGATGAACTTCCAACAGAATAAACGTCGTTTTGGAATTGTCGTGGATGAGTACGGTGTCATTCAAGGATTGGTGACTTTGGAAGACATACTCGAAGAAATCGTCGGTGAATTTACCACCGATATGCAAACTTATAATCTTGATATTCAGAAACAGGATAATGATTCATATCTGGTTGATTGTTCTGTACATCTGCGTGAAATTAATCGTCAATTGAAATGGGACTTACCTACAGAAGGACCAAAGACTTTAAACGGGCTTTTGCTAGAACGGCTTGAATATATTCCTGAATCAGGGACGACTCTAAAAATCGATAATTATCTCATCGAGATTACACAGGTCTCTCAAAATGCAGTCAAAATGGCGCGTCTCTCATTACTCGAAGATGATACTGAAAACGACGAAGTTTAAATAAAGCGGCCTGTTTTTTGCATTTACATTCAGCAAATAGACAGGAGACCGACATGAATCTTCATGCAATTAGCTCAGAAAAACGCCAGTTTAGTCGTATCGCTTTTGACGCACCCGTAATATTGAAAAGCAAAAATGAACAATGGGAATCCAAACTATTGGATGTTTCGTTAAAAGGTGCACTCATTTTAAAACCCGATAACTGGAATGAAAACAATAATGATGATTTCAAATTGTCAATTCAATTAAACAACAGTGATATTGAAATCGATATGGAAGTGAAACTCGTTCACACAGAAGGAGAGCACCTCGGCTTTTATTGCGAACACATCGATATTGATAGTGTCACTTCGCTAAGAAGACTAGTTGAATTAAACCTCGCTGATGAAGAATTACTCGAACGAGAAATTTCAAATATGCTGGTAGGATAAAATCACAAACCCACTTTTTCCATGACTTGTGATATATGCGTGACTGTTTGAACATCCATCTTGGATGTTATTTCTTTTGGTTTATTTGCTAACGGAATTAATGCTTGTTTAAAACCATGTTTCGCGGCTTCGTTTAATCTTTCCATACCATTTTGTACCGGACGAATTTCACCTGACAAACCTATTTCTCCAAACATCACCATATCATTTGGTAAGGGTCTATCTTTAAAACTTGAAACAATCGCAAGTAATAACGGTAAATCAGATGCCGTTTCAGTAATCCGCATACCACCAACAACATTAATAAAAACATCTTGATCGCTCATTGATATTCCTGCGTGTCGATGTAACACAGCTAGTAACATGGCTAATCGATTTTGTTCTAAACCCACAGCAACACGTCTTGGGTTACCTAGTTGCGATTGATCAACCAACGCTTGTACTTCGACAAGAATGGGGCGCGTACCTTCTCTAGTGACCATAATCGCACTGCCTGAAACATGACCATCATGACGCGATAAAAATATAGCTGAAGGATTTGAAACTTCTTTTAAACCTTTTTCAGTCATGGCAAAAATACCTAATTCATTCACTGCGCCGTATCTATTTTTAACGGCACGAACAACGCGATAGCGACTACCGCTGTCACCTTCAAAATAAAGAACAGTATCAACCATGTGTTCTAATACTCTAGGGCCTGCTAACGCGCCTTCTTTTGTCACATGACCAACTAAGAATAAAGAAGTATTTGTTTGTTTAGCAAAGCGAACTAACTGCGCTGCACATTCTCGTACTTGAGCAACTGAACCCGGAGCAGATTGCAAGATATCGCTGTAAACAGTTTGTATAGAATCGATAACTATAATTTTTGCTTTTTCTTTATTAGCAACAGCGAGAATTCTTTCAAGGTGATTCTCGGTTAATATTCTTAAGGCATCTAACGGCAAACCAAGACGTTGGCCACGTAAACCAACTTGCTGTGTAGATTCTTCACCAGTGACATATAAACTGGGAACACCCGAGGCACTGTCCAGACTGGATAATGTTTGTAATAACAAAGTTGATTTTCCAATGCCCGGATCACCACCTATTAGTGTTACGGAACCCGTCACTAGTCCACCACCCATAACACGATCTAATTCGACTAATCCAGTTTTTTGTCTTGGTGTTTCACTAGTATCGACTGATCCTAATGAACAAACTTCGGCAGGACCGGCAAGATGTTCATGAAAACGATCAGTGTTGGCTGAAGATTTTTTTTCAACAATAGTTTCTTCAAGTGAATTCCATGCCATGCAGTCAGGACATTGCCCTACCCACTTAGGCGTTTCACCACCGCATTCACTACATTGATATGAAAGCTTAGTTCGCATGTTTTATAAAGGATTTGGAGTTTAGGGGAAATCTGGCTAAGCATTTAAGATGTGACTCCAGATTTTTCATAAAACCAAATAGGACATTCATACTTTTATAAAAAAACATTAAGCTCGTTATGCATATATGAATCAAAAATACATCTCCATCATAAAATGTCCGCCTTTATAAAACATGCGAACCATATTAGCCACGTTCGACAAATTCCAAACGCTTATGCACACCGCACATTAATTCATAAGGAATAGTATCAGCATGTTGTGCAACTTCTTCGATAGGTAATGACTCACCCCACAAAACAACGCGATCACCAATCTTTGCATCAGGCTGATTACGTAAATCAACGGTTAACATATCCATTGAAGCTCGACCGATTAATGAACATCTCACTCCATTAACTAATATTGGTGTTCCTGATTTTGCATGCCTTGGAAAACCATCGCCGTATCCGGCAGCAACAACACCGACAGGCATATCTTCCGGACAATGCCAAGTTGCACCGTATCCAACAGAATCATTTTTTGATAAATGTTGAATTGAAATAATTTCAGACTCGAGAGTCATAACAGGTTTCAAACCGTGTTCACTGGCACGACCTTCTTTCATAGGAGAAACACCGTAAAGCATTAAACCAGGTCGAATCCAATCAACATGTGTTTCAGGAAAATTAATGATCGCTGCTGAATTAGCCATGGTTTTTTCATAATTGAGATCACCACAAAGTTGATTAAATAATTTTAATTGTTGTTGTGTTAATAAATTATTTTTTTCATACGCTACTGCAAAGTGAGTCATTAGTTTTGGAGATTGTTTTGCATTAGGACAATTTGATAATCGTTTTAATACATCGTTTACTTTATCTACAGGAACGCCTAACCGATGCATACCCGTATCAATTTTTAGCCACACCTGAAGTGGCTCATCAAGTGTTGCTTGTTCTAACATTTCCAATTGTGATTCGTGATGAATAACAATATCTAACTGAAGTTCAACTATTCGAGATAGATCAATTGCTTTATGTGGACCTTCAAGTAAAACAATAGAGTTTGTAATTGCAGCTGCTCTTAATTCTTCGGCTTCTTCAAGACAGGCAACACCAAAAGCATCAGCGTTACTGAGTGTTTGTGCTGTTCTAACGATACCATGACCATAAGCATCAGCCTTAATGATAGCTATGACTTTTGAAGTTGGAGCAAGCTCCCGTACTCGTTGCAGATTGTGACTTAGAGCTTGTTTATCAATGACTACCCTTGATGGTCGTGTCATTCAGAAAATCCAGACGGAGAGTGTGCATAATCCTCTACATAATTCTCAAAGCGCGTGTATTGACCACGAAATGCCAGTTTAATTTTTCCTATTGGACCGTTTCGTTGTTTACTAATAATAATTTCAGCCAATCCTTTATCGACGCTATCTTCATCATAAACTTCATCACGATAAATAAAGAGAATAACGTCAGCGTCTTGTTCTATCGCGCCTGATTCACGTAAGTCTGACATGACCGGTCGTTTATCAGTTCGTGATTCCAGGCTTCGATTTAACTGAGATAATGCAATAACCGGAACTTTAAGTTCTTTCGCCATTGCTTTTAAGGAACGTGAAATTTCAGAAATTTCTGTTGCACGGTTTTCAGTCGTTCCGGCAACTTGCATCAATTGTAAATAATCAACCACAACTAAATCGAGGCCGTGTTCACGCGATATACGACGGCAACGCGCTCTTAACTCAGATGGCGTCAATGCCGGAGTATCATCAATAAACATTTGTGATTCTTGCAAAATACTGACTGCTGAAGTCAGTCTCGGCCAATCTTCATCTTCCAGTTTTCCGGTTCGGATCTTATGTTGATCAATGCGTCCTAATGAAGACATCATTCTCATTGCCAACTGTTCACCCGACATTTCCATACTAAAAATAGCCACACTATGTTTTCCCTTTATAGCTGCGTGCTCTGCAATATTTATAGCAAAAGCGGTCTTACCCATTGATGGACGGCCAGCAACAATAATCAAATCCGAACGTTGAAAACCGGCCGTTTTCATATCAAGGTCATCATAGCCGGTGGCAATACCGGTGATAGGACTGTCCTTATGGAAAAGCTCATCTATTCTTTCCAAGGCACCTTTTAAATATTCTTTAATATCGTGGTAACTTTTTCTGCCATGGTTTTCTCTTTCTGCAATTTCAAATACGGTTTGTTCTGCATATTCCAAAATCTGCTCACTACTACGTCCTTGTGGATTAAAAACGGTGTCGTTGATGTCAGAAGTTGCGGAAATTAACTGTCTTAAAATGGAACGTTTACGGACGATATCAGCATAGGCACCGATATTATTTGCACTAGGTGTATTCTCGGCGAGTGCAGCAAGATTACGCATGCCACCGGCTTCATCAAGCAACTGGTGATTTTCCAACCACTCAGCAACGGTAACAATATCGTAGGGTTCGCCCTCTTCACTAAGTTCGCTGATGGCACGGAAAATAGTGCGGTGATCTTTGCGGTAAAAGTCTTCTTCACGAACTCGTTCGATGACTTTATCCCATGCTTCTTTATCGAGAAAGGCGCCGCCGAGAACAGCCTGTTCAGCTTCAATAGAATGTGGCGGTATTTTTAATGCTGCTGTTTCAGCATCATGTGAGAAGGATGTATGTACCGGTTCCTGCATCAAGTTCCCCTGAGTTGAATTCAACCCAATACAACTAGATAGCCTGCTATAGGCTATCTGGAAGACTAAATATTAATGCTGTCCGGTGTTCGGAAAATCAGGAATTTTCTTCTTCCGCAACAACAATTACCTTAATTGTCGCAGTAACATCAGCATGAAGTTGAACATCTAACTCAATTTCGCCAATACTGCGAATAGGTCCGTCTGGTAGTCTTATTTCATGTTTTTCCAGTAAAACACCAGATGCTGTCACCGCTTCTGCGATATCTGCTGTTCCAACTGAGCCAAATAATTTGCCCTCTTCACCTGCTTTACGAACAATAGAAACACTAACTTCATTCAACTTAGCAGCGCGTGTTGTTGCTTCAGCCGCAGCTTCTTGTTGTTGTTTTTCCAATTCAGCTCTACGAGCATCAAACTTGGCAACATTGTCGGCTGTAGCAGATACTGCTTTTCCACTAGGAATTAGATAATTTCTACCAAAACCAGGTTTAACGTCAACTCGATCGCCTAAAGCCCCAAGTTTATGCACTTTTTCAAGCAAAATAATTTCCATCAGACTACCTCAGTTCTTACACAATATGATAACAGATTTTTTTAATAAGCTCGTCTCTAGATTCATTTTCCCGAGCCCTCTTTTTTCCGACGCCAATTAATATAAACGTCTGTCATACCCAGACAGGCAATAAGTAGCCCTATCTGCGGTATCAGTACTAACAAGCAATACATCGACACAAGCCACGCTGTTGATAGCTTAAATTTATCAATATTTCGATGCACTGATGAGATGCCCTGTATCAAATACACGAACATCAAAATAACAGTGATATCCTTAAGCATATTCTGCCAAGGCTCACCAAGCGTAAAAACCAGCAGCATAATAATTGCACTTATGGGCAATACCGCTGGCGGTAAACGCAGTGTATGAAACTCCTTTTGAAAACCACCCGGATTAAATAACCGGGATTGCCACCACCTTGCACACAATACAGTCAGGATAATATTCAACATCAAAGCCACAGCCATCATTGAATTTATCATTTCGGCACCTGATTTCAATATATCTTTATATTGATCAAGTCGCTCAGGTGCTACCGCTTCTTCAAGCATTAAATCAAACCACTGTTGCCACCAGTTAGTAACATCACCAATCGTGACATAGGCTGCAACAATCAGCGAAACTACAAGAAAACCAACAGTGCAAATAAATACACCTTGTTCTTTACTTAAACGTAGCGCCGTAGAAGCTAACCAGACAGGCAACCAAATAACCAACGCAAACGCTATACAAACTTGCTGCGGTAAATCCGCAACCGCAAAAAAAACATTTAACACCAACAAGCTTGCTATTAATGTTTGCAAACCTATCGCTGACCCTTTTCTAAGGGTAATTAAGGCAATCACTGATCCGCTAATAAGATAAGCAAACGGTAGCATTAACATTGAAACAAGTGCGCTCAATGTTGTTGCGACTATGGCTTGAAATCTGCCACTCAGTATATAGTTGCCGATCAATTCAGTTTTTACAGAAAACGCTTTGCAGACAATTTCGGTACCTTCAAAGCTCATCCCAAAAGATGAACTAGACCTTAATAGATCAGATTAATGCGCGTCACAGTAAGGAATCAAAGCGAGAAAACGTGCACGCTTGATTGCTGTTGATAACTGTCTTTGATAACGGGCATTGGTTCCTGAAATACGACTAGGAACAATTTTTCCTGATTCAGAAACATAATTCTTTAGTGTATTGATATCTTTATAATCAATCTCAATAACACCGTCTGCGGTAAAACGACAAAATCTTTTACGTTTGAAATAACGAGCCATTTTATAATCCTCTCTTATTTTACAGCTGCAGGAGTTTCAGATGCTTCATCTGATTCCTTAGCAGGTTCTTCAGCAGCTTCAGCTGCGACTGGTTCTGGTGCAGCTTCAGCTGCGACTGGTGCGGCTTCTACAGCAACTGCTGGCTTAGCTTCTTCAGTAGCTCTTGGAGCTGATTTAGCTTCTTCTTCCTTGATTTTGATCAAAGGAGAATCGCCTGTCACTGCTTCGTCTTTTTTAACAACCAGATTACGAATAACCGCATCGTTATAACGAAATGCATCGGTTAGTTCTTTTAAAGTGTTGGCATCACACATTATGTTCATAAGAACATAATGTGCTTTATGGATTTTGTTGATTGGATAAGCCAGAAGTCGGCGTCCCCAGTCTTCAAGACGGTGAATGCTACCTTCGCTGCCGGTAATCATTTCTTTGTAGCGATCAATCATCGCAGGGACTTGTTCGCTCTGGTCAGGATGAACCAGAAATACGATTTCGTAATGTCGCATTATATTTCCTCTAGGTTTGTAGCCTCCCCATATTTCAGAGTGAGGCAAGGATAAAGTGGCGCGATTCTAATGGATTGAAATGCTTACTGCAACGCGTCATCGGACTAAAATTGCAAAAATAGCGGTAAAAGTATTCGAAAAGTAGATTTCCAGTAAATTTACGAAAAGATTGAGCTATTTAGCCTGTCTCTGGCGGATAACCTCATACAAAATAACGCCTGTGGCGACAGATACGTTCAGGCTTTCTATCTTCCCCAAAATCGGTAATGAAGCGACATAATCACATTCATTCAGCACTGATTTCCTCATACCCTTGCCTTCACCACCCATAATAATGGCTGTCGGGACTTTCAGGTTCATGTCAAAAAGTGATTGTTCAGCATCGCCATCCGCACCGACAACCCAGGCTCCTGATTCTTTTATCTTCTTTATCGCACGAACCAGATTCACAACGGAAACCACGGTTACATTTTCAACCGCACCACTGGCAACTTTTCGGACGGTTTCATTAATACTGGCCGCACGATCTTTCGGAATAATAATAGCAGTGACACCAGTTGCATCGGCAGTACGAATACAAGCACCTAAATTATGAGGGTCTTGTACTGAGTCGAGAATTAAATATAAGGGGTTATTATCTTTATTAAGCTCCAATATATTATCAAGGTCGTTATCTGTTTTTTTCTTGGCCGGTTTAACTTCAATAATAACGCCCTGATGATTCTGATTCTTTGTCATTCGACTCATCGCCGCTCTTGGCGTAGTTTGAACGGACAAGCCCAACTTATTAACTTCATCATGAATAGCACTTACCGATTCAGAATTAATCGCTTCTTGTATCCAGACATTAAGAATTCTGTCAGGGGAAGTTTCTAACATCTCTTTAACGGCATGTAGCCCAAATATTTGTTCTGTTCGTCTAGCCATTTTCAATTAACTCAAAATCTATTTTTCGTTCATCCATATCAACCCTTGTCAGCAGTACCTTTAACCTCTGACCTAGTTTAAATACTTTTCCACCGCGTTCACCACGTAAGGTGTGTGTAATAGCATCGTGATGATAATAGTCTACTGGCAAATTACTAATGTGAATCAAACCTTCAATATAAATATCATCTAGTACAACAAACAAACCAAATGCAGTAACCGAACTCACTATACCTTCAAACGTTTGACCGACCTTATCTTCCATATAAGCACATTTAAGACGCTGAATAGCATCGCGTGACGCTTCTTCGGCACGGCGTTCTGTCATTGAACAATGTTCAGCCAATTCAAGCACGGCTTGTTTAGAATATTCAAATGTTTCTGCAGTGTTACCGGTAATAATATGTTCTATGGCTCGATGCACCATCAAATCAGGATAACGTCTTATCGGTGAGGTAAAGTGTGCGTAAGTTGGAAAGCCTAAACCAAAATGTCCTTCGTTTATCATGCTATAGGCTGCCAACGGCATGCTACGTAATAAAATAGTTTCCAACATCGGTGCATCTTCACGTTGTCGGATCACTTTCATTAGTATCGCATAATCTTTTGACGTCGGTTCTTCGCCGCCACCTAAAGACAAACCAATTTGAGATAATAATGAGCGTACATTTTCTAGTTTCTCAATCTTGGGAGTTTCGTGAATACGATACAGTCCAGAAATCTCATGCTTTTGTAAAAACTCACCGGCAGCAACATTGGCAGACAACATCATTTCTTCAATTAAACGATGCGCTTCATTTCGTTCTACCTGATGTATCGCTTCAATATGGCCTTCATCATTAAATTCAAACCGCGCTTCCATAGAAGAGAAATCAATCAAGCCTGCTTTCTTTCGCTCTTCATGTAGAAGTTGATAAAGCTGAAACAAATCATCTAAGTGAGTAACTAATTCACCACGTTTATTTCTCGCATCATTATCCTTATCAACAACAATCGATTGCATTTCATCATACGTTAATCGTGCCGCTGATTTAATAATACCTTTGAAAAATGAAGAACGTTTAACTTTACCTTTTACATCAATATTTAATTCGCAAACCAAGCTATAACGATCAACTTCAGGCTTAAGCGAACACAAACCATTCGATAATATTTCCGGCAACATTGGAATAACACGATCAGGAAAATAAACTGAGGTTCCTCGTGAACGAGCTTCACTATCCAGAACTGTTTTGTTTTTTACATAATGTGATACATCGGCAATAGCTACTAACAAACACCAACCATTACCTTCTTTTTCACAATAAACCGCATCATCAAAATCACGCGCATCCGCACCATCGATAGTCACTAAAGGAATATCACGAATATCTTTTCTATTTTCTAGATCATCTAAAACAATTTTATCAGTTAAATCTTTAATCTCTTTTTCTAAAGCATCTGGCCATTCAAACGGTAATTCATAACTACGAATAGCAATATCAACTGCCATACTGCCTTCAAGTCCATCACCAATCACATTCAGAACTTTGCCGATAGCTTGTCGGTGTTTTTCCGGTTGATGAATAATTTCCATCACAACAAACTGCCCGTGTTTGGCTTTATTTTTTTTATCAGGAGGAATCAAGAAATCCTGATTGATGCGTTTATTATCCGGTACAACATAAGCGACACCTTTGTCATCATAAAAACGTCCCACTAATTGATGATTCGCTCGTTCTATGACTTCAACAAGTGATCCTTCTCGTTTTCCTTTTTTATCAACACTAACTTCTCGAACCAAAACACGATCACCATTTAAGATAGTTCGCATTTGTTTTGCTGAAAGAAATAAATCTTTGCCACCTTCATCTGGTACAACAAAACCGTAACCATCAGGATGACCAATAACGCGCCCTTTAATCAAATCCATCTTCTCAATCAAACCGTAACTGCCACGGCGATTACGAATTAATTGTCCATCACGCGTCATAGCTTTAAGGCGACGACCTAATGCTCGGCGGATTTCAGGATCACGGATAATAAAAGCTTCTGCCAATTGCTTACGAGCCAGTGGACGCCCTGCTTCACGTAGAGATGCCATAATGGCATCACGTTCCGGTAATTCGAATTTCCTCTTTGAGGTTGGTTCTGTTTTATCTTTTTTAGTCATCTGTTCTCAGATTGATTGACAATATTTTGGGGGCTAGTTACAGTCCGCGATTCTTAGTTTTTGCATTATAACACATGCCCAAGTGGCGGAATGATGGGCACGACTACATGGATAATGGTATGAACCCACTCCACTTTCTAATCGGCCTCGCAATGGGCCAAAATGGAAGTGTACAACAAACCATTTAACGAAAGCGGAGTGGATATGATTAATATTACAACAATTGGTCTTGATATAGCCCCAACAGTAGGCGCTTTAGGCGAAATCAATCTTTCATTTTTATGCAATTAACCAACCTGGGAAACTCATCAAAAAGAAACAACTTAAGCGTCATCAATTATTAGATGCTATGGCGAACATACCGCCTTGTGTGATTGTCATGGAGGCCTGCGGTGGTGCGAACTACTGGGCGAGAGAATTTATTAAGCTTGGTCATCAAGTAAAACTCATTGCACCACAATATGTGAAACCTTACGTCAAAGGGAACAAGAATGATTACAACGATGCCGAAGCCATAGCCGAAGCATCGCAACGAAGTAACATGCGATTTGTGCCGATTAAATCAATAGAGCAACAAGACATTCAAAACTTTCATCGCCAACGTGAGCTGATAAAAAAATCACGTAATGCGCTGGTGAATCAGGTACGTGGATTACTAGCAGAGTACGGCATTGTTATCAACAAAGGTGTCGCTGTAGTACGTCAAGGCTTGCCCGAGATACCGGGTGATGCCGATAATGGTTTGACCGACTTATCACGGGAATGTTTTTCTGAATGTCTTGATAACCTACGCACACTTGACCAAGACTTTAAACGTTGTGAACAACGAATAAAGTCACTTGTTACCAACAATGCAAAACTGAGCCACCCCAACGGTTGAAAAGTGAGCCACACGACTCACACTGATGCTTTTTCATAATGAGGAGCATCATGATTTCAACAGAGGAACTCATGACCATTCAAATATTACATAAACAAGG
>JBDNFW010000061.1:0-40618 GCA_041689615.1 Gammaproteobacteria bacterium
ATTTGGTATCGTTCTTCATGGGTAAGCTGTGTGTATCTCATTGTGCTCCTCTTTCTTGCTGGTCAGAGAAAGCGACGAATCATACCGTAGCTTACCCACTAACCAACTCGTTAAGAGTTGCACTTACAAATTGAATTCACGTTATGAAATTAACAGGGAAAATTAAATATCTAATAAAAACCCTCAGACAATAGAATTCATTGGAAATGAAAAAATAAGCACCTTGATACACAATGTGTTGATGCACTTCCCCATATCCTAGATGAAATATAAGCTTCTCTTGGCATAAAATGAGAATTGAGATTATATAAAGTGATGCGCGGAGATATGTTAAATAAACTAACAAATAAAATACAGAACCGTAAAGATTCTGAACATCAACAGTGTTTTGTTCGTTTTTTTTTAGGTTTGATATATTTTATTTATACCCTGTCAATAAACTCACAGAGCTTGATGCATCCTGCTGTCATAACTTCCGCGATAGCATTTCTTGTAGCACCGATCATGACTTTTATATGGATACTTGTCTCTCCTGAAGTAGTTCCAATAAGACGTTTTTCCAGTATGTTTATTGATGTGTCATTAATTTCATATGCATTTGCTCATCTAGGAGACGCAGTTGGACCTCTAAACAGTGCATATTTATTTGTCACCTTTGGTTATGGCTTTAGATATGGGAATAAATACTTATTTACTTGTATGGTGTTATCTGTAATAGGTTTCTTTTTTGTCAGTCAACATAGTAATTATTGGCATGACAATACTTTCAGCAGCGGAATAATTGTCGCTCTTTTTGTGTTATCCGGTTATGTGTCTATTTTAATATCTCAATTATATAAAGCGGTAAATGAAGCAAAATTTGCCAACGAAGCAAAAAGTCAATTTCTTGCAAACATGAGCCATGAAATAAGGACTCCGCTAAATGGAGTAATAGCAATGAGTGCGTTACTCTCGAAGACAAAACTTGATAACGAACAAAAAGATTATGCCTCTACTGTCAATGCATCGGCCAAAACCTTACTCACTTTGATAAACGATATTCTTGATATATCAAAAATTGAAGCGGGAAAAATAACAGTTGAAGAAGTCGATTTTGATTTACATGCACTGATCAACTCTGTTTCGGTAATGCTTGCACCTCAAGCCATTAGCAAAGGGGTTTCATTTAACATTCATATTTCTCCGGACATCCCGTTTCTATTGCGAGGAGATGCTCAGCATCTACGTCAAGTACTCATTAACCTTATAAACAATGCTATTAAATTTACTAACGAAGGGTTAATTGAAATATCTATATTTCGACCATTTAATAAAACAACAAATAATAGAATCCGGTTTGAAATAATTGATTCTGGTATTGGCATTCCTGAAAAAGCCAACGAGAAATTATTCGATAAATTTAATCAAGTAGATGAGTCTACTACTCGTAATTTTGGCGAAACAGGCCTAGGCTTATCAATAGCGAAACAACTGGTTGAAACCATGAATGGTGAAATCGGTTTTACTAGTAAACCTATGCAAGGCTCAACATTTTGGTTTGAACTTGAGTTTGAACTACAAGATAAATCACCTGAGGAAAGGAAAACTGCGACTAATACTAATGTACATAAAACAAATGAAAATCAGCTTATAGATGAGTCTCTGAAAAATTTAAATATATTGGTCGCTGAAGATAATGTTACAAATCAAAAAGTCATTGAAAGCATACTCAATTACGGAAAGCACATTACGACTCTAGTTAATAACGGCAAAGAAGCACTGGATCGTCTCAAGGATGAATCTTATGACCTGATTATTCTTGATATGCAAATGCCGGTAATGGGAGGAATAGAGGCTGCAAAAAATTTTCATATTAGCAACCCAGAAAAAAATACACCTATCTTAATATTAACGGCAAATGCGACAACCGAAACAGCCGAAGAATGTAAAGAAGCGAATATCGATGCCTATTTAACCAAACCCATTGAACCTGATAAATTACTGGAGACCATTTCTTCTTTAGTCAAAGACAGTCAAAAAACCGGGAAAGAAAATACAATTGATTGCTCATCACCGATTGATACAGATAAGTTAGAGACATTGGTCTCTATGACTAAAAAAGAAAATTTTATGCGAGACCTTATTGATGGTTACGTTCGCGACACAGCATCGAAAATGGAACAATTAGCAACATTGGTAGAAAATGCTGATAATGATGAGATAAAAAAACTTTTTCACACTCTGGATGGCAGTTCACGTTCTATAGGGGCAATGAAACTAGCCTCGTCTATTCAGACCTTATCCAGATTGATAAAAGAAAGAAATGAGTCCTTAACGCAAGAACATATTCAGGGACTTAACTTTGTGTTTGAACAAACAAAAGTCACGCTAAATCTATTTTTAGAAAAAAAAGAAAATCTAATCTAGATAAAGTTTAATAAGGCAACGGCATATGCAGCAATACCTTCGCCAAGACCTACGAAACCCACCTTTTTTGTCGTCGTCGCTTTGACATTAATATTGTCAATTTTTGAGTATAAATCACTTGCAAAAACTGCTTTCACTACAAAAAAGTGACTATAAGAAGAAATTTCTGTAAAAACTAAATAATTTCCTACGTCTAAAGATCCAGTGTTCCGGCTATTGTTAGGGGCAAAATGAAGAAAAGTACCTAATGTATTATTTCTTTAATAAAAAAACCGTGATTTATTGGTTATACTTGGCATATTATATAAAAAAGAAGATTAATCATGGCATTATCAATAAAAAATCTATCTGAAAATCAGTTTGCTTCTACTGTAATGATTGTTGATGACCAATATTCCAGTCTCCAGGTTCTCAGTGAAACATTAAGACACATTGACTCAAACATCTTAATAAAACCTTTTCAATATGCTACTGCCGCACTTAGCGAAGCTAAAAAATCACCACCTGATTTGATTATTACAGATTACAGAATGCCAGTAATGAATGGGATTGAATTCGCTAAAAGACTGCGACGCATACCAAATTGCCAAGACATTCCTATCATGATGATCACCATTATGAAAGAGAGGGAAATCTTATATGAAGCGCTTGAAAATGGTGTTAATGACTTTTTAAACAAACCCTTTGATAAAACTGAATATAAATCAAAATGTAAAAATTTGCTGTCACTGGGGAAACATCAATCAAAACTAAAAAACCGAAGCAAGTTTTTAACTGAAATAGTTAATGCATCAACTGAAGAAATTCTCATTCGAGAGCAAGAAACTCTGGATAGACTAACAAAAGCCTGTGTATATAAAGACTGTGTCACCGGCGAGCATTTACAAAGAATTGGCCGAATAAGCTACATCCTTGCTCTTGAACTTGGATTGAATAAATCCAATGCAGAAGTATTAAAAACAGCATCACCTTTACATGACATAGGTAAAATCGCCATACCGGATAATATTTTATTGAAGAAGGGTAAGCTTACCGCTAAAGAATTTGATGAAATGAAAACCCATACAACGATTGGATATGATATTTTAAAAGATAGCCCGTCTCCATATCTTCAAACAGGCGCATTGAACCATCATGAAAAATACAATGGCACGGGATATCCAAATGGAATTGCGGGTGATGAGATACCTATAGAAGCTAGAATCGTTACTGTAGCCGATGTATTTGATTCATTAACAAACCGTAGGCCTTATAAGAAAGCATGGCCTTTAAATGAGACTCTGGACTATATTAAAAATGAAAAAGGAAAGCATCTCGATCCTGATTGTGTTAATGCGTTACTTAGTAAAATAGATGAGATAATAATGTAATTTATACAGCATACTGGCTCGGCTATATATTAATAATGCACAAAAACATATTTAAAGCACTTATAGTAAAAATTAAAAGCCGCGAAGATTCTGAATTTGAACAGATCATAGTAAAGCTAACTATAGGTTTAATTTGGTTAGTTTATATACTATTTTTCACCTCACCTAGTATAGTTATATATCATGTAATCAAAGCTTCCTATTTATGTATAGCTATAAATTTAATATTCATTTCCTGGGTTTGTATCAACCCGAAAATACATCCTTTTCGCAGACTATTAGGTATGTTTTCTGATGTATCTTTTATCTCGTACTTCATGTTGTTCACGGGTGAGCTTGGGACTCCTCTTTTTGGTGTTTATATATTCTTAACGTTTGGTTATGGCTTTCGCTATGGTAATAAATATTTATTTGCCAGTGCAATTTTAAGTGTTATTGGATTTAGTATTGTTATTACTCATAGCGAATACTGGGTGAGTCAAAAAATATTAAGTAACAGTATAATTCTTGCACTTATTACCTTATCGGCTTATGTATCAATGCTTATTGCAAAACTTCATGCTTCAGTTAATAAAGCTAAAGCTGCAAACGAAGCCAAAAGTCAATTTCTTGCAAATATGAGTCATGAAATAAGAACGCCACTAAATGGCGTTATCGGCATGAGCGCATTACTATCTAGAGAACCACTTTCCCCAAAACAAAAAGATTTTGCATCGACCATTAACGCTTCTGCAAAATCCTTGTTAACACTAATTAACGATATTCTTGATATTTCAAAAATAGAAGCTGGAAAAGTTACTACAGAAACTATAGATTTTGATTTGTATGCATTAATAAATTCAACTGCGATGATGCTCTCACCGCAAGCACTAAATAAAGGCATTTCATTTAATGTACATATTTCCCCTGATACTCCCTTTCTATTACGAGGTGACATACTTCATTTAAAACAAATCATTATTAATTTGATTAGTAATGCAATCAAATTTACTCATCAGGGGACTATTGAAATATATGTAAAACCTGTTGCCACTAATGAGAAAATGGCTAGAGTTCGATTTGAAATTATTGATACAGGTATTGGTATTGCTGAACATGAAAAACTAACATTATTTAATAAATTTACACAGGCAGATGAATCTACAACTCGTAAGTTTGGAGGCACGGGCCTGGGAATGGCTATAGCAAAACAACTTGTCGAAGCACTCAATGGAGAAATTGACTTTTCCAGTAAATTTGGAAAAGGCTCGACTTTTTGGTTCGAATTGGAATTTGAACAACAAGCAGTACTGTCAGAAGAAAATGATTCTCTAATTCATATGGCTGATTCGCGCGCACTCATTATTAATCCAATAAAGAAACAAAACCAATCAATCGAAGATTATTTATCATTATGGCCCATGACTTATGATTGTGCCGATAGTGTTGAACATGCTATTGATATGATTTTAAACTCAAATAACTCAGGCAAGCCCTATTCTATTATTTTTGTATTCCAGAAACATTTGGATACTGATCCAATTAAATTTATTAAAAAAGCAAAATTCGAATCATCTTTCAAAAACCAATCATTTGTTTTAATTAATGATAGCCAGCCATCACCAGTATTAAAGTCTCAACTATTAAATTCAGGCTATTCAACAATAATAGACAGCAGCCCCGATAGAACGACTCTATTTAGAATAATACATGCGGCCGTTGCTGGTATTAGCATCGCAACTTTTGATAATAATATTCAAGTCTCAGAAGACGAAGCTCGCTATCATTCTCATCTACATGGTTTAAAAATACTGGTAGGAGAAGACAACGAAACAAATAAAAAAGTAATCAAAAGCATTCTTGAATATGAAAATCACATCGTTACTTTGGCAAATGATGGTGAAGAGGTGCTCGATTTTCTTGAAGAGAGGGAATTCGATCTTATTATACTTGACATGCAGATGCCGATAATGGGAGGCATAGAAGCAGCAAAAATATTTCGCTTCATGTATCCTGAAAAAAAACATATTCCCATTCTGATTTTAACTGCTAATGCAACCATAGAAGCAAAACAATCTTGTGAAGAAGCTAAACTAGATGGTTTTTTGACCAAACCTATTGAACCCGAAAAGTTACTGCATGTAATTTCATCACTAATTAATGATAAAAAGAATTCATTTAAAGATAATTCGATGCTGAATGTTATTGACATTAATGACCCTTATGCTTTACCCATCATAGATATTAATGTCCTGGAAGCTTATTCTTCCATGACAAACGAAGAAAATTTTATTCAAAACCTTATTAATAACTATATTGACGAAGTAACATATTTCGTAAGTGAATTAAATTCAGTGACAAAAAAGAAAAAGTACAAAAATATTTCTGAACTCGCACACTCTATTGATGGAAGTTCACGATCTGTCGGAGCAAAAAGGTTAGCCAAGATATGTCATAGCTTATTAAAAACCAGTCAATCTGATAACTACTCTAAGCTTAACAGTCAATTTTCAGAACTGGAAACTACATTTAAGGAAACTAAGAAAGAACTCTATTCCTATCTAGATAAGAAGTTTGAGAAGAACATTGAAGTGTAAGTAAAAGAGACATCCTATCTAAACAATTACTTAACACAATTACACTATACTTTAACAAATACTAAGCTGCATCAGAAAACTCTATTTGTTCAACAGAATCTATCGAAGAACTTGTCGGTTTTCCATCAAAATCAAGCCAGTTACGTTTATCATAGTCATATAACTTACATTTAGCCAATGTTTTAATGAAACCTGAAAACGAAAATCGAATCACCTTAATATCATTTCCAAGAAACTCACTCAACTTATTCTGTGCTTTATCCAGATTGTAAAGCGGGATACTGGGATCAACATGATGTGCTGTATGAGCCATAATATTATGACTGACTAGATTGTACCAATGAGGGTATTGCACATGCATGGTAAAATCTTCTTGGCCACCAAACTTCTCCATATCCTTTCTACTTTTATTCCAGGCGATACTTTCATGTGTATGCTGCTGATAAACAGTAAATCCCATCATGAAATTCCAAATTAAAAATGGAAGAACAAAACCCAAAAGTATCAATTCTATCGAACTTGAATGTGAGAACACCTGACCAAAATAGGTCAGTAACGATAAATAGCTCACCAGATACAATGAAACTAATAAGAAATCCCATTTTACAGAATTGTATTGCCCTTTATTGCTTTTAAATGGAAAAAATTTATTTTTCCACCAACGTTCGATCATGTAATAAAAGCATATACCCGGAATACTTCGATAGAATCGTTCTAATCTCTTCTTTCCTTCAGAAAGAGAATCGTATTCTTCCTTAGAAAGTGGAGACCACGAATTCATATCTTTTACATTAGTCGATTGATGATGTATTCGATTATGTTCCATTGACCAAAGCCCATAATTATGAAGCGAAGGTAAAAACACAATTCGTGCTATTACTTGATTCAGAATTTTGCTATTGGTAAACGCATTATGTGATGCATCATGACCTATTATAAATAGTGCTGAAATATTGAACCCAGCTAATACACTGCACAATATTTTTAATGCCATATTTTCAAAATAAATCACACCCACTATTGCCGAAACGTACATGAGAAAATCTATGCCACACAGTAGTAGTGCTAATTTAGTAGAACGCTGTCTGTATTTTGACACGACAGCTCTTAACTGCTTAATGTTAGAATTTTTCATTGATAACTCCATGTTTTTAAGTTGATAATCATACTTAAGCCGACATAAACAACCTGCCATTTAAGTAATAGATTTAGTTAAATTATTAACGTGCATTTAACCTTCGGAGTGGAATGTTACGTTCTTGTCCAGCCACCTTGTGTTGTCCTCGAACTAAACGTGACATGGTACGTAAATCCTTTTCATGAATTTGAAACGCAGATTCAACCCATATATCAGCAATATCTAACAGTTGTTGATAATTTACTGGGTACACAAGCTGATGTACTTTTTTTAAAGCACTCATTGTTGCTCTTCTTTTATAGTTGGCGTGTATATAAGAATCTACAGCTTCTTTACCTTCGCCATCTTCAACAAGATAATCAACAATGCCCATGTTGAAAAGTTCTTCCGCACTGTATAAACGACCAGAAATCATCATTTTTTCAGCTAAAGCTGGACATACTCTTTTAGTAAGTAAGTTAAATGCGCCCATACCTGGAAAAAGATTAAACAAGACTTCAGGAAAACCCATTTCAGCACTACGTTCTGCTATAAGAACATGTCCTGAAAGAGCACATTCAAAACCACCACCCAAGGCATTACCATGAATTAAAGAGATGGTTGTAAGACCAAGATCACGACCAATGTAATTTGCATATAAACCATTAATACATAATTTGGCATAATTCCTGAGAGATTCTCGATCTTTATTTTCAATGCACTGAATAAATAGTTCTAGATCACCACCAAAACTAAATACCGGATGTCGAGATGTAAAAATACTAAATTCAATTTCAACAGAGTTTCCATCGAAAAATAGTTTTCCTTGATTATGCTTTAGTATGGATTGAAATTTTTCCAATTCTTGAAGCATCTTTACTGTAAAACAAGAACGTGGTTGAGAATTAAAATATAACCAAACAGCTTTCTGTTCTGGTTTTATCTGAACTTCAAGGTGTTCAAATTTTTTGAATAAAACTTCACTGCTATGTCTAACAGATTTCATAGTAGATCTCCTTATGATTGATTAAAAAGATCATCCTTTGATTTTAAGAACACTCATCTAACAGATAACGAGTAATTGACCCAAAATCGCACGATGATGGGCTTAAACTATATGAAATTTGCGAAGTTTTAAAGAAGAGATGCTTCTGTTTTATTAGTTAAAAACTAATAAAACAGATGGTCATCGTTATTTTGATGACATTTTTTGTCTTTTTAGAGAGGCATTAATATAACAACTGCATGGGCGGCCATTCCTTCGCCAAGACCAACGAAACCCATCTTTTCTGTCGTGGTCGCTTTGACATTAATATCGTCAATTTTCGAATTTAAATCAGTTGCCAGAATTTCTCTCATTGCCGGAATATGCGCTGCCATCTTTGGCGCTTGCGCTAAAATAGTAATGTCAGCATTACCCAACTCGTAATTTTTTTCTTTCATCAAGGCAAACACTTGTCTTAATAATAAACGGCTATCGACATTTTTTAATTCAGGATCAGTATCTGGAAAATGATTGCCAATATCACCTAAACACAATGCGCCAAGTATCGCGTCACATAAAGCGTGTATAACCGCATCTGCATCTGAATGACCTTCCAGACCCTTTTCATAAGGAATAGTAACGCCTCCCAATATTAAAGGTCGGTTTTCAACAAGACGATGTACATCGTATCCGTGTCCAATTCGCATTTTAAGTTATCTCTCTTAGATAGTGTTCAAGATATTGAAGATCATCTTTATGGGTTATTTTTATATTTTCCTGATGTCCTTGCACAAGCAGCGGCTTATAACCCGCCATCTCCATTGCCATTGCTTCATCTGTGACCACAGTATCGTCATTCAATATTTTTTCAATGGCAGAAAATAGTTTCCCGAATTTAAACATCTGTGGCGTTTGCGCATGCCAAAGAGATTCGCGTTCGACTGTATCAATTATTTCACCAGCCTCATTCGCTCTCTTCATCGTATCACGACAAGGCATCGCCAGAATTCCACCAACATCATGGCCACGCAAATTAATCATCAGCCTATCTATAGCTGACTGACTTAAACACGGACGTGCTGCATCGTGAACCAAAACCCAATCATTCTCATCTGCTTTATCTTTTAAAACTTGTAAAGCATTGAATACGGATTGATAACGTTCATCACCACCCGGCGCAGTGATTACTTTTTCATGTTTAGCTATTGTCAGGTTTGGCCAATAGTCATCTGCCTTGGAAATAGCAACAACAACACTTTCTATTTCATCACGATTGATAAAACAATCAATCGTGTGTTCAATAATTGTTTTGTCATTAACAGAAATATACTGTTTCGGTTTATCAACACCCATGCGCTTGCCAACGCCGGCAGCCGGTATGACAACCCAGTATCTTGCGTTATTAGACATGTGCTTTAATTAGAGTTAACTTGAGAACCTGAATAATCTATAATCTGATAAAAGGTTTCATCATATTTGATCATTCCCATTTCACTTCGTGCTCTTTCTTCGATTGCTTCCTGACCTTGTTTAAGATCATAGACTTCTGCAGTTAATGAGAGATTACGTTCTTTCAGTTTTTGATTTTCTTGTTTAACCTGGCTAACTTGTTTTTCTAGATGATGCACTTCCGTCATACTGCCATTGCCGAACCATAAGCGGTACTGCAAGAGTACTAACAATAAGACAAAAAGTGCGGTACTTATCTTCATCTATATATGTCAACTCCATTTAAAACACGGATTACGGCGTAACGAACGAAGGCTAATCGAGGCAAAAATGAGCTCACAAGCGGACGACTGCATGGACGCAGGAGGTAGAGCGACGCAGGAAGCCAAAGCCGAGTGTATATGCAAATACATGAGCATTGTTTGATCATTTTTAACAAAGAGTAGCTGAGTGCAGTAGTCGTAATCATGCGAGATTATAAAAAGCCTTTTTACCAGGGTAACTTGCTCGACTACCCAATTGATCTTCAATCTTCATCAAACGGTTGTATTTAGCAACACGATCAGAACGAGAAAGCGATCCCGTTTTAATTTGTCCGGCTGAAGTTGCAACAGCAAGATCAGCAATCGTTGTATCTTCCGTTTCGCCTGAACGATGCGATATTACTGCGGTATAACCTGCTTTCTTCGCCATCTCAATCGCGGCAAGCGTTTCTGTTAATGTACCAATCTGATTCACTTTAATTAAAATTGAATTCGCAATTTTTTTATCTATGCCTTCCTGAAGGATTGACGTATTGGTAACGAATAAATCATCACCAACAAGTTGTACCTTTTTACTTAACTTATCCGTTAATAATTTCCAGCCATCCCAATCACCTTCGTCCATAGCATCTTCCATCGTAATGATAGGATACTTATCAAACCAGGGAGAAAGATAATCTAAAAATTCCTGGGCATTTAATTTTTTGTTTTCAGATTCCAGATTATAGATACCATCTTTATAAAATTCAGAACTGGCAACATCCAGACCTAACAAAATATCTTCACCGGCTTTATAACCGGCTTTTTCTATCGCTTCGAGTATAACTTCAATCGCCTGTTCATTCGAAGAAAGATTAGGTGCAAAACCACCTTCATCACCGACTGTTGTGCCAAGACCTAGCTTAGACAACACTGATTTTAATGAATGAAATATTTCTGTGCCATAACGCACTGCTTCACGTATGCTGCCTGCGCCCACAGGTAAAATCATAAACTCCTGCATGTCGACACTATTATCTGCATGTGCACCACCATTAATAATATTCATCATTGGTACGGGCATTTGGAAAGAAGCACCTTCACCACCAAGATATTCGTAAAGTGGTAAATTCTTTTCGTTAGCTGCAGCATGCGCTGTTGCCATTGATACAGCTAGAATTGAATTCGCGCCCAAATTTTCTTTGTTATGAGTACCATCAAGATCAATCATAATTTGATCGACCTGCGCTTGTTCTGTCACTTCCTTTCCAGACAAAGCAGGTAATATTTTTTCATGAATATTTTTAACCGCTGTCAAAACACCTTTGCCCAAATAGCGCGACTTATCATTATCGCGTAATTCGATCGCTTCACGTACACCGGTCGAAGCACCAGAAGGAACCATTGCACTACCAACCGCACCACTTTCGGTATAGACCTCTGCTTCAATAGTAGGGTTACCTCTTGAATCGAGGACTTCGCGGGCAATGATTTTTTTTATAACTGACACTTTAAAATTCTCCAATACTAATTATTAATTATTTTTAAGGGTGCATCTTAAAATAGTGATTTTTTCGTGAGAGCAAGGAATCCCCGCACGCAGAACCGCAATGTATAAATAATACATGAGGAGATCCTACTCTGTGAGTATTCGAGTACGGAGATGACGCTGCTATCGCGGAAAAAGTGCATGTTAAGAAGTACCCTTTTTAATTGCTTCATCTATCGTCTTTAATGTTTCCAACAACTCTCTCATCCTATCCATTGGCCATGAATTCGGGCCATCACTCAATGCTTTTTCCGGATCAGGATGTGTTTCCATAAATAAACCTGATATACCAACGGCAATGGCTGCACGCGCAAGTGCTGGAACAAACTCACGTTGTCCACCTGAAACTTTTCCACCACCACCGGGCATTTGCACTGAATGCGTTGCATCGAATACTACTGGCGCACCTGTTTCCTGCATAACCACTAATGAACGCATATCAGAAACTAGATAATTGTAACCAAAAGACGCACCGCGTTCACAAACCATAATTTTATCATTACCAACCGCGCGCGCTTTTTCAACAACATGCGCCATGTCCCATGGAGCAAGAAATTGTCCTTTCTTTATATTCACTGGCAAACCTGTTCTGGCAACAGCTTGAATATAATTAGTTTGTCGACATAAAAATGCGGGCGTTTGTAATACATCTACTACGCTAGCAACTTCATCAAGTGGTGTGTCTTCATGAATATCGGTTAAAACCGGCACACCAATTTTTTCTTTTACATCAGCTAATACTTTTAAACCCGCTTCAATGCCGGGGCCTCGATAACTGTCATGCGAACTACGATTGGCTTTATCAAAAGAAGATTTATAAATGAATGGGATACCTAATTCAGCTGTTAGCTCTTTTAACTGACCCGCAGTATCCATGGCCAATTGTTCACTTTCGATAACGCAAGGCCCGGCTATTAAAAAGAAAGGTTTTGTAGGACCCACTTCAAAATCACATAGCTGCATTCTTGAATTTCCCCGTGTTTGATTTTTTATATTTTCGTGCCGCTTTAATAAACCCGGTAAACAACGGATGTCCATCTCTAGGTGTTGAAGTAAATTCAGGATGAAACTGACAAGCTACAAACCACGGATGATCTGGAATTTCGATCATCTCAACTAATTCACCATCAAGCGAACGTCCCGAAATACGCATTCCTGTCGCTTCCAACTGTTTCTGATATTTATTATTGAATTCATAACGATGACGATGTCGCTCGGTAATCTTGTCTTTTTGATACAGTTCCTTTGCTAACGTGCCTTCGAGCAACTGACATTCCTGACCACCTAAACGCATGGTGCCACCCATATCAGAATCTTCATCGCGTTGTTCTACTTTACCTGTGGCATCTTGCCATTCAGTAATTAAACCTATAACAGGATCTTCTGCGTCTTTATCAAACTCGGTACTGTTCGCATTTTTAAGCCCAGCCAGATCGCGTGCGATTTCAATCACAGCGAGTTGCATACCCAAACAAATACCAAGATAAGGCACGCCATTTTCCCGTGCATAACGAACTGCGGCAATCTTGCCATCAATGCCTCGGTTGCCAAAACCACCCGGCACTAAAATCGCGTCAATGTCACTTAAACAATCAATACCCTTGTCTTCAATTTCTTCTGAATCAACATAAATAATATTGACCTGAGTTCGGGTCTGAACACCGGCATGCGTCAATGCTTCAGAAAGCGATTTATACGAATCAGCCAGATCAGTATATTTACCGACCATTGCAATATTGACATCGCCTGTTGGATTCTCCAATGCATCAACTACATTATTCCATTCACTTAAATCTGCTTTGGGTAAGTTTAAAGCAAACTTTTTATTCACTATTTCATCAAGTCCCTGATCATGCAATGCCTTCGGCACTTTGTAGATATTGTCGACATCAAGCGCAGAAATAATGGCTGACTCTTCAACATTGGTAAATAAGGCCATTTTCTTTCTTTCGTTATCGGGAATCATATGATCGGTACGACACATTAGAATATCAGGCTGTATACCAATAGAACGTAATTCTTTAACCGAGTGTTGCGTCGGTTTAGTTTTGATTTCACCTGCTGCTGCAATATAAGGCACTAAGGTTAAATGCATGAACAAGGTGTTTGCCGCACCCTCTTCAATTCGCATTTGCCTAATCGCTTCGAGAAAAGGTTGTGATTCGATATCACCTACTGTGCCACCAATTTCAACCATGGCAATATCAGCATCACCGGCACCGGCTTTAATACATTTTTTTATTTCATCTGTGATATGCGGAATAACCTGCACCGTACCACCTAGATAATCTCCACGTCGTTCCCTTTGAATTACATTGAGATAAATTCGTCCGGTCGTGTAGTTATTTCGTTTACCCATCGTCGCACGAACAAAGCGCTCATAATGCCCCAGATCCAGATCAGTCTCAGCACCATCATGGGTCACATAAACTTCACCATGCTGGAACGGACTCATCGTGCCCGGATCAACATTAATATAGGGGTCAAGTTTTATCAGCGTAATATTTAATCCGCGCGCTTCAAGAATGGCGCCGAGAGACGCGGAAGCAATGCCTTTCCCGAGAGAAGAAACAACACCACCAGTAACAAATATATAACGCGTCATAAAGCCATTCCAATAGGGATAGAGATTTTAGAGGGAGCAAATTCGTCCGGTCTAAGATAACCGGTTTTAGGGGTAAAAATTTGCCTAAATAGTTGCATATTCAGGGGAAATAAGACTAACAGAATAGTATGCAATACGCTATCGAAGAAAACCTGATTTTCGTAATGAATACTGGGTTATTCATAAAACATTCAATCGCGATTTTTCTAATATCAATTACTAACAACGCGATAATGCTTTTCGATATCTTCCTGAGTAATAACCCCGAATATGCGGTCGGCCAATGGCCCAATCTTTCTGGTAACGTACAATGCTTCGGCTTCTGATTCGTTTAAGAGTTGTTGCGCGTGTTGCAGAGTTGATTCAATAGCAACCTTAACTAATTGTCGGCGCTTGGCAGGAATTTCCAGCAAATCAATCTCTTCATCATCTGTCTCTTGAAGATGTCGCGCCAAATCAGTCGCCGGCATTAATTGATTACCGTCTTCTTTTCTAATAATTAACCAGTCTGGTGATTCTTTTAAATGGTTGTACGCAACATTTCTGGGGATACGCGGTTCGGTCATGACATAAGCTTTGTTCATGACCGACTCAACGCCTATCCGTCTTAGCGACTGGGCGATGGGATCATTTCGATAATCCAGCCCAATGCCTCTGAATTGGGATAAAAAGATGGAATCGCTATTAAACAATTCTCGTGCAGCTAAATTTGCGCTAACTATCGCCAGCATTCCCGGGAAAATAATATTTTGATTGCCTGTTAATTCAAGTAAAGCTAATAACGCCGCCAAGGGGGCTTGTAATGACGCTTGTTAGATGGATAAAGGCTGCGGCAATAGAACCGATCAATACTCCCATTAATACAATAATCGGTAATTCATAGAATGATTCAAGATTGGCAGCGTATACAGTAAAAACAGGTTCCTCTGCAAAACCAGACGACACATCACTGTCGCACTAACCGCTGATAAAATAACCGGCGTAAAACCGGTAATAGTGTATTCCATTAGAATAACTTCCATCGCGAAGACAACACCGGCCAACGGTGTATTAAAGGAAGCGGCAATGGCAGCGGCAGCACCACAACCCACTAATGTACGAATACTGTTTATTAGGTAAATGAAGATATTGCCCCATTAAACTCGCACTGGCTGCACCCAAATGAACACTGGATCCTTCTCGACCAACGGATTGTCCAGACACTATCGCTATGGTTCCGCCGATGAACTGCATCAACATATTTTTTAGCGGCATGTTACCTTCGTTATACGAAAGCCGTTCAAGTACATGAATCACACCAACACGAAGAGGTGTTTTGGAAACAAAATAAAACAAGAGACCTAAAATCAATCCGCCTGATGATGCTAACAGTAACCGAGCTTGCCAACTTAGTGCTTCATAATTTTCCGGATTAGCATCAGGCAGAAATGACATTTGGGATAATTCCGTGCTGAAACGAAATAAAATAATGACGAGTCCAACAATAATACCCGTCAATAATCCCAGCAAAGACAAGGCAACCAACGCGCGCTTACCTGCCAATAAAACTCGGATACGGACTAAATATGCTAGTAAGATGTTTATCTTATTCCCTCGACTTATGTAAGTAATTTTATAAGGTGCGTTAATTTCTATTGAAAGAAGTTAGAGAAATTCTCGCCAACACGCTAAAATACGCGCGATTGCTCATAAAAAAAATCAAGAATATACATAGTTAATATAATATTTTTATTACATTATTAATATAACTTTTTGTATTTTATAATAATTCAAGAATAGATTTAATAGTTTTGGAGGACATAATGTCTGATATAGAAATTGCTCAAAAGGCGAAAATGAAGCGCATCGTTGATCTGGCTAAAGATCAATATGGGATCGAAAGTGAACATTTAGAACCTTACGGTCACTACAAGGCGAAATTATCGCTCAACTATATCGACAGCCTCAAAGACAGAGAAGATGGCAAACTGATTCTGGTCACGGCGGTTAGCCCTACGCCTGCTGGCGAAGGAAAAACTACTACTACAGTTGGTCTTGGCGACGCATTAAATCGTATCGGTAAAAAAGCCATCATGTGTTTACGTGAACCTTCATTAGGTCCTTGTTTTGGCATGAAAGGTGGCGCAGCAGGTGGTGGTTATTCTCAAGTAGTACCAATGGAAGACATCAATCTGCATTTTACCGGTGACTTCCATGCTATCGGTGTTGCTCATGCATTGTTATCAGCCATGATTGATAATCATATTAATCACGGTAATGAATTAGGTATCGATCCACGACGCATTCAATGGAAACGTGTAGTTGATATGAATGATCGTGCTTTACGCAAGATCACAGTCGGTATGGGCGGACCTGCAAATGGTTATTTACGCGAAGATGGTTTTGATATCGTCGTAGCTTCTGAAATCATGGCTATCTTATGTCTTGCTACCAGTCGTAAAGATCTGAAAGAACGTCTAGGTCGAATTGTAATTGGTTATAAAAGTGACAACAAAACACCGGTCTATGCACGCGATTTAAAGGCTCAAGGTTCTATGGCTGCATTATTAAAAGATGCTATCAACCCGAACATAGTTCAAACATTAGAAAACAATATCGCCATTATTCATGGTGGTCCGTTTGCGAATATTGCTCACGGTTGTAACACGGTAACCGCAACCAAGACCGGCTTGAAACTAGCGGATTATGTTGTTACCGAAGGTGGTTTTGGTGCTGACTTAGGTGCTGAAAAATTTATCGATATTAAATCTCGCATGGCAGGTCTTAAGCCTGCAGCTATTGTTCTGGTTGCTACTATCCGTGCAATGAAATATCACGGTGGTGTTGCAAAAGCAGACTTGAATAATGAAAACCTTGAAGCGCTGGATAAAGGTATGGTTAATATGGAACGCCATATTAAAAACATTACTGAAGTTTATGGTTTGCCTTGTGTTGTTTGTTTGAATCACTTCACTTTAGACACTGACGCTGAAGTGGATATGTTGCTTAAACGTTGTGAATCACTTGGAACTAAAGCGGTTGTATCGAAACACTGGGCAGATGGTGGTGCCGGTGCTGAAGATCTGGCTAAAGCAGTCGTTGATGTCGTTGATAACAATCCAGGTACGCATAAATATGTTTATGAAGACAGTGCCTCTCTAATAGAAAAGATCGAAGCTGTTTCTACTAAAGTTTACGGTGCCGGTTCTGTATCATTCGACCCTAAAGTGAAAAAACAATTAGAAGATTGGAACGAAGAATATGGATCTTATCCCGTTTGTATGGCTAAAACGCAAATGTCATTCTCAACCGATCCGACCGCAATAGGTGCGCCGACGGGTCATAATGTTCACGTTAGTGAAGTACGTTTAGCTAACGGAGCCGGTTTTATTGTAGCTATCTGTGGCAATATGATGACCATGCCTGGTTTACCAAAAGTCCCTGCGGCAGAACGTATTGATATTGATGATGATGGTCATATCACCGGTCTGTTTTAAATAACAAACGTACTAAAATATTAAGGGCGCGTATCGCGCCCTTTTTTAATTATCTATGAAAAAAATTAACTGCAAAATATATCGTTGTTCCAAACAAGATGGCATGTATCTCTACATACATGAGGATAAAACTAACGATGATCTTCCTGAAGAATTAATAAAAATGGTGAAAGAACTCACACATGCAATGGATTTGGAATTAACCCCGGAAAAAAAATTAGCACGCGAAGATGTAAACGTTGTAATTAAAAATCTGGAAGAAAAAGGTTATCACTTACAAATGCCGCCGGATCCATTAAGTCCTAATCTGTACCGAGGCGATTAAACAGCTGCTTGCCTTTTCCCTCTGGCAACTGAAAAATAAAGTCCCGGCAAACATAAACAAGCGGCAATAGAAAACGTTAAACGAATCGCTTTCTCCAAAGCATCATAATTTGAAGCATCTATTTCAACCGGCCCAATAATTAAAGCAACGACTAAGGTCACTAATACCATACTCGTCATCTGACCAAATATTCGCATTGTTGCCATCACACCATTAGCACTTCCAAAAGAACGTTTTTCAACCGAACCCATAATGGCGCTAACATTCGGTGATGAAAATAAACTGAATCCAAAGCCCGTTGTTATCAAAGCGCCAATAAGATAATTCAAACTTGAATCGACTTCTAAATTTGAAAGCAATAATAAACCAGCACAACTCACCGCCATCCCTGTTGTAGCAAGATAACGTGGTTCAATCTTGTCTGACAAGCGACCGGCAATTGGCGAAAAAATAGCCATAGTCAAAGGCTGACACATCATAATCATTCCGGCTGATGCTGCAGACAGACCTTTTAAGTATTGAAGATAAAGACTGACTTGAACTACGTTAGCAAACGTTGCCGTATAAATAATTAACGACGCCAAACAGGAAAAAGTAAAAATACGATTGGTAAAAAACAAACTGACATTAAATATGGGGTGTTTATGCACTCGTTCGAACAGAAAGAAAAAAGCAAAACCGAATAGTGATAATGCTAATAAAATTAAACTCAAAGTTGATGGTAAATAAGAAACAGCAATACAAATAAGTAATATCGAAAAGATATAAATAAGAGCACCAAACAAATCGAAACTACCACGTTCATCAGAAGACCATTCGCCTTTGACAAAGAATTTACCGAGCACTAAAACAATAATAGCTAATGGAATGTGCACCATAAAGCTGGCTCGCCAACCAAAACTATCAATCACGTAGCCACCGATCAATGGTCCTATTGTTAAGCCAAGATAAATAGTCGATACCGTCAAACCAATGGCGCGACCGCGTTTAGCGGGAGGAAATACAGAAGAAACAATAGCAACCTGAGTGGCATACAACATCGCAGCACTCATACCTTGTAGAAAACGTGCGGCAATTAACATCTCACCACTAACTGCAAAAGCCGCTATTAACGATGAAAAAATGACGCTACTTGTTCCAATCAAAAATACTCGTTTGCGCCCGACCATATCGGCAATACGACCAAAGATTAAAACAAACATGGCACTTGCCATAAGATAAGCCATCGGTATCCAACTCAACAATACCGCATTCATAGATAAATCAGTCGCAATAGAAGGCAATGCAACATTCACCGCCGACAACATCAACGGCGTAGTAAACGCATTCAACAACACCATCGTTAAAGTGAGCCGTTGCAAAGAAGATTCTGATTGTTGATCTGGCATATTTATAATTATTTAATAAATTGAAACTAATTCTACAGTATAATTAATAGAGAAACTTTCCTCATTAATAGAATGTTAGGTTGTATGTAAATCATGAGTAATGACTCAGAAGATATATTAAAAGAGCTTGAAAATGCTTTATCTGGTGGCAATAACACCAAAGCACTTCGATTTCTTTTAAATTGTCTTTCAGGCACACCGATTATAGGCGGTGTTTTTAGTGCTAGTGCTGGATCTTGGTCAGAACATGAACAAAATAAAATTAATTCCAAACTCATTGAATTTGCAAAAATATCAGATGAACGTGTTAACGAAATAGAAAAATCTCTAGTTGATAGCCATGATTCAAAACATTATATGGCAGGCTTTATTAAATTTAATCCTAATAAATCTGAATTTATCGACTCCAGTGAAATCTCTTCTCTTACAGATAATGGCGTGTTAGATTTTACAATAAACTTTACTAGGCCATTTAATAATTACGTATTTAATTATTATGGCAGTAGAAACGTTACTATTAAAAAAGTTGAAGAATCTATAGGTGGTGTGAGGGTAATATTTGAAAGTCCTTGCCCTGATATGGTCACCATCGTGTTTTACGATACTCAATCCAACTAGACTCCTCAGTCGATGTCAAAAAACGGCACAACTAGGTACGTTAGTACAATGATATTAGTCGTCATAAATAAAAAAGAGTGCTTTCAGAAATTAAGATTTTTTTGTGAGAGCGAGGAAGTACCGCGCGGACGACTACATGGATGTAGGAGGTAGAGCGACGCAGGATGCTAAAGCCGAAAACCGGAATACATAAGGGCAGTTTTTCTGCTCCTGCAAAAACTGCATTTCCACCATCCATGGTGGTCATTCGAGCACGGAACTGACGAAGCTTACCAAGTACAATTTAGTAAGGAACGGCATATTAATCGCGAAAAAAGATAATTTATGGAAGTGCTATTTATCTAACCAACCACCCGCTGCCTGCACTGGTGTCATGTTATTTTCTTTGTTTATCCATGCTGTTACTGCCATTCTTGGCGCTGTCTCAATAATGTCTGGTAGCTCCGTCATCACTGCGTATCCAGATTCGGTTTTGTATAAGAGAATTGTTTTGTAACCCAACACTGTGAAATCATGTTTTAGTTGTTTATTATGATTCTCACCTGCTTTCACATCCGTTTTCATATCAAAACCCAGTACAGCAATGTTTAATACTAGTGTGTCATCTATCATTTTTTCGGTTGGCTGATATGCTACTTTTAATTCCATATCATTAATTTGCAATTTCAAACTGCCTACTTCTTTATCTGAATTGACTGATAATTTTCTAAGACCAAAAAAAGAACGCCATTCTTCACCATTTAATAGAAAGCCCGGTGTATAAACTGTTTTCAGATTATTAGTTCGCACATATCGTCGTTGTCTTGCAGAATATTCAGGTGAAGAAAAGCGATCTTCCCAACCGATGTAATTCCAGTAATCAACATGGAAAGCGAGGGGGATTACTGATGTCCATAATCCTGGGTGTGTTTTAAGTTCACTTAGAAATCTATCAGCGGGCGGGCAACTACTACATCCTTCAGAAGTATAAAGCTCAAGTAAACTGACTCGAGTATTGGGGCTGGAAATAAGGACTTCGGCTTGAACGAATGTACTGAAAGAAACAGCAAATAATAATATAACTGTATATCTAAACATGATTATCACGGGTTTTGTTTTAAGGATGCAAATTTGACTAGAGAGGGAAGCTAATGTTCAATACGATTTAAAATAATAATCCTGAAAAACCACAATGCATCAATTTGAGCAATTCTGGGTGGTCGCCGTTGATCTCTTTTGGGGATTGCCTCTGGTCGTTTTTATTCTCGCAGCTGGAATTTATTTCACGACCATCTCACGTTTAAAACCTCTCAAAGGCTTCTTTCACGCTTTTGCGATACTTTCTGGAAAGTATGATCAGAAAGATGCCCCCGGCGAAATATCTCATTTTCAGGCATTGACTGTCGCTCTATCCGGCACAATTGGCATGGGCAATATCGCCGGTGTTGCGATTGCTATTAGCCTCGGTGGTGCTGGAGCCATATTCTGGATGTGGGTTGCAGGTTTGTTCGGCATGATTATAAAATTTTTTACCTGCACACTTGCTTGTTTATATCGCAAAAAAGATGAAGACGGTATTGAACAAGGTGGCCCTATGTATTTTATTGAGTGCGGCCTAGGTAAAAAATTTAAACCATTGGCAATACTATTTGCTGCAGCCGGACTTATCGGCTGTATCCCGATGTTTCAAGTTAATCAACTTGCTAGTTTATTGCAGAGTGAATTATCCATCGCACCATTACATAGTGGTCTGGCGGCATTAGTACTCATAGGTATCATCATAATAGGTGATGTAAAACGTGTTGGAACGGTTACCGCTGGCATTGTTCCTTTTATGTTTTTGGCTTATGTCATAAGTAGTTTAGTTATTATCATCATTAACTTTGAAGTCATTCCAGCAATTTTTGTTGATATCTTTTACTCCGCCTTTGGAAAAGAAGCTGTTTATGGCGGCGCTACCGGTTTAGTTTTTAAAGAAGTGCTCGTTACTGGTATCAAGCGTGCTATTTTTTCTAACGAAGCCGGTGTCGGTACAGAAGTGATGGCGCATGGTGCGGCTCAAACGAAAGAACCTGTACGAGAAGGATTGGTCGCAATGCTGGGTCCTTTCATCGATACCCATATTGTTTGTACTTGTACAGCTTTAGTGATTCTTAGTTCCGGGGTTAACCCGATGGATAGCGGTGTATTAATGACAGCAGCATCATTTAATCAATCTTTACCGGGCGTTGGTAATCTGATTGTTTATTTTGTTTTTACACTATTCGCACTTTCAACCATGATTACTTATTCCTATTACAGCCTGAAATGTGCGCGCTATTTATTTGGCAAGAAGGTCGGCAATAAATTCGTTTATGTTTATTTAGCCATCATTCCTATGAGTGCAATATGGACGCAAGGAACAATTATTAACATTATTGATACTATGTTTGCCTTGATGATCTTCCCTACTTTGATTTCGACCTTACTGCTCTCGAAAAAAGTACTTGCTGAAATGCAACGTTACTTTGATAAGCTTTGATCTTCTTCAGCATACATACCGCCGCTACCTTCAATATTACCAGCTAGCTTACAACCAAAGCTTAATAAAATAACAAATAACATTATTGCTAATTTATAAGGCACCATATTCTTAAAACTCGAGATTCTTGGGTGTTCTTGGAAATGGAATAACGTCTCTGATATTTGATATACCGGAAACCAGCATTAATAAACGTTCAAAACCTAAACCAAAACCGGCGTGCGGTACGGTGCCATACTTACGTGTATCGAGATACCACCAGTAATCTGCTTCATCAAAACCCATATCATTTATTCGCTGCTTTAATACATCGTAACGTTCTTCACGTTGCGAACCACCAATAATTTCACCAATCGAAGGAACCAAGATATCCATTGCCGCCACTGTTTTTTCATCATCATTCAAACGCATGTAAAACGCTTTTATATCTTTCGGATAATCATAAACAATCACCGGTTGTTTAAAATGTTTCTCGGTGATAAAACGTTCATGTTCAGATTGTAAATCGCTGCCCCATTTAACCGGAAACTCAAATTCTTGTCCGCTCTTTAACAATAGATCAACTGCATCTGTATAAGGAAGTCGAATAAAATTATTATTCACAATATTTTCAAGTGTCGACATTAAATTCTTATCAACAAATTTGGCAAACAATTCCAGATCTTCTGCGCACTCTTCCATCGTAAACTTAACAAGATACTGAATAAATTCCTGTCCTAGTTTCATATCATCTTTAAGATCGGCAAATGCTATTTCCGGTTCGATCATCCAGAACTCAGACATATGACGACTGGTATTTGAATTTTCAGAACGAAAGGTTGGGCCAAAAGTATAAACATCACCCAAACTTAAACAGAATGTTTCTACAGAGAGTTGTCCCGATACAGTTAAACTTGCTTCTTTACCAAAAAAATCATGTTCATAATCTACCGCACCATCTTTCTTTGGAATATTGTTTAGATCCATCGTCGTCACACTAAACATTTCCCCGGCACCTTCGCAATCTGATCCGGTAATGATCGGCGTATGTACCCATTGGAAATTACGTTCTTTAAAAAACTCATGAACGGCAAAAGAGAGTTTCGAACGCATACGAAAAATGGCGCTGTATTTATTTGATCGAGGTCGAAGATGAGCAATCGTTCTTAAATACTCATCCGTATGACGTTTTTTCTGTAACGGGAAGTCATCCGGCGCGACACCTAATATTTCAATAGCAGTAGCGCGTACTTCCCATTTTTGTCCTTTTCCCAGAGACTCGACTAATTCACCACTGACTGATATAGCCGCACCGGTTGTCAGTTTTACGATATCCTGATAACCTTCAATATCACTATCAACAATCACCTGAATGTTAGACAAACAAGAACCGTCATTTAATTCTATAAATGAAAATGCCTTACTCTCTCTTTGCGTCCTAACCCAGCCTTTAGCCAATACTAAATCTTGTGCGCTTTCTGAGTTTAACAATTCAATTATTTTTATTCGTTCTGTCATTTTTTTATCTCTTGTTTAACTTATTCTACAACTCGAATATATTCACCGGTAGCTTCACGGTTTGTGCCGACTAATAAGCGTTTCTTTCCATCGCGCCCTTGTTCAACATAACCTGAGACTTCTATTTTTTCACCATTGACTGCCTGACCTGTGTAAGTGGCAGTATAAGAAACAACCTCATTAAATTCTCCATGTTCGATAAAATAGCGTGAAGGAAAGTCATAAGCATAGGTATCTTCAACTACTATAGCTTCAATCTTGTCTCTTTTAATTTTTTTATAGGGGCCGTTTTCGTAAACGCGTTCATAATTTTCTGTGACCATACTGATATCAACTTTTGTTGAACCAGAAGTGAACTTGTTATACTTTCTTAACTCATGCTTTTTATATTCATCAAAACTTATTGTGCAAGCCCGGCGTTGATAAGCATCTTGCCACATGGATTCATCAAGTGATTCAAGCTCGCCTGTTACTAAAAATTTCTTAACCAAGTCTCTAACTTTAAAAAAGTGTTCTCGGCCATAAACAATCATGTCGATATCCGATTTTTCATTGTGGACATCTAACAAAATAGAGCCGGTTATACCTAAATTTTCTTGTCTGACGCCCTCGTCTAAAAACAACTTAATAACATTAACGGCATCTTTCTGAATACTGTCTGGCGAAGTTAAATGCATTAAATCTACAATCGCTTGATCGGGGCGGTGTACGTAATCTATTGTTTCAAGTGGAAGACCATGTAACTTTATATCCGCATATTCACTATAAAAAACAAACTCCGGATATGATTCACTAATCAATTTCCCCGCCTGTTCTGTATTCAGTTTTTGCATGCCATTTACATCTTTCACATAACGCAACCAGGTCAAGGCACGATCATCTTCCTGATATTCGCTGACAACAGCAAAAAATAATTTATTATCTATAGAAATATAATCTTTAGGACGTATAAACATAATTATTTTAATTCTTTATATCGGTAACATCCTACAACATGATCATTGACCATACCAATCGCTTGCATAAATGCGTAACAAATTGTCGGACCGACAAAAGTAAAACCACGTTTTTTTAAATCTTTCGACATCAGCTGTGATATTTCAGTTTGTGCAGGAATCTCTTTTAACGATTCCCATGAGTTTTGAACTGTCTTGCCATCCGTAAATTGCCAGACATATTTATTGAAAGAGCCAAACTCTTCTCTGACTTGAATAAATGCGTGTGCATTTTTTACGGCAGCTCGAACCTTGAGTTGGTTTCTGATAATGCCGGAATTCTTTAAAAGCGCTTGAATTTTTGCTTCATTATATTTGGCCACTTTATTAAAATCGAACTTATCGAAAACGTCACGATACGTCTTACGCTTTTTTAATACTGTAATCCAGCTTAATCCTGCCTGAGCTCCTTCCAGAATTAAAAACCCAAACAGCTTCCGGTCAGAATGAAGTGGGACACCCCATTCTTTATCATGGTATTTTGTATAAATTTCCTCGCCTTCACACCATTCGCAACGATTAACTTTGCTACTCATTAAACTTCAACTTACTCCTCGCCAAATAATTGGAAGCCTCTATGTAAATTTTAATTTTGAAACTCATCATGCTTTGGCAAGCTCTCGGTGCCTTCATACCAGCATGCTTTTGATTTCCAGAAAATATTCCACATAGGTTTAATCCCGGGATCGTCATCCAAAGTCCCTGCGGTTACGACAATATTTTTACCGCTCTGCACTGCCCATGGTAATGATGAACCGCATTGCTTACAAAAATTCGTGGCAAAATATTTTGCTTGCGGATGTTCATAACGCCCGATAAATTCTTCACCACGTATCCACTTAAATCGCTCCGGCGGAACAAACAAATTTGATGCATGCGCACTACCGGTAAACTTTCGGCAACGTGCACAATGACAATACTGAAAAATCTTGAATGGCTCTTCAATTTCATATGCAACCTCAGAACAAAGACAGCTACCTTTAATTTTTTTCTTTGTCATATTTCACCTCATAATAAGCTAATGATTTGAAGCACCTTCCGCCCCCAGCCCTGTTTGAGAACGTACGTATTGATCTTCAAATGCGACAGCTTCTTCTTTTGCTGATTCTGACCTATCGAACTTCGATATTAAGAAAATAAAAATAAATGCCGCACTCATGGAAAATAACGCGGGATGTTTATAAGGAAATATTGCCTGGTTATTTCCCAGAATATCTACCCAGATAGTAGGGCCAAAAATCATACACAATATAGCTGTAAGCAAACCGATACTACCGCCAACAAAAGCACCGCGTGTTGTCAGTTTTCGCCAATACATCGATAGAAATAAAATAGGAAAATTGACACTGGCAGCAATAGCAAAGGCAAGACCGACCATATAAGCCACATTTTGTTTTTCAAAAATTATCCCAAGCGAGATTGCAACAATCCCAAGAACAATTGTCGCAATTCTTGATACGCGAATTTCATCTCCTTCAACTGCACTACCTTTTCTTATCACGCTTGCGTATAAATCATGAGAAATTGCAGATGCTCCGGAAAGAGTCAGTCCGGACACAACAGCGAGTATTGTTGCAAAAGCCACTGCTGAAATAAAACCTAGAAATATTTCGCCACCGACAGCATTCGCAAGATGAATCGCTGCCATATTATTTCCACCTAAAATACCCCCTGTCTCACTATCTAAAAATTCAGGATTATTCGCGAGTAAAACAATCGCACCAAAACCAATGATAAATGTCAAAATATAAAAATAGCCAATAAAACCTGTCGCAAAAAAAACAGACTTGCGTGCTTCACGTGCATCTGGAACCGTAAAGAAACGCATTAAGATATGAGGTAAACCGGCTGTACCAAACATTAATGCTAAACCCAATGAAATGGCTGAAACCGGATCAGAAACCAAACCTCCGGGAGACATAATACTTAAGCCTTTATCATGTACGGCTACGGCATTAACAAATAGAGTTTCTAATGAAAAATTCATTTGATTCATGACGGCAATCGCCATAAAACTTGCACCTAACAATAATAGAATGGCCTTGATAATTTGTACCCACGTCGTTGCCAACATACCGCCAAAAGTCACATACAAAATCATTAGTATGCCTACAATAACAACGGCAATATGATATTCAAGGCCAAATAAAATCTGAATTAATTTACCTGCGCCGACTAACTGCGCAATTAAATATAAAATAACAACACTTAATGTACCGCAAGCAGAAAGACTTCTGATGGGTATTGGTTTTAAACGATAACTAACTGCGTCAGCAAAAGTATATTTACCTAAATTTCTCAATCGTTCAGCTAACAAAAATAAAATGATTGGCCAACCAACCAAAAAGCCAATTGAATATATTAGACCATCAAAGCCTGTGGCGAACACCAACCCTGATATGCCTAGAAATGATGCAGCAGACATGTAGTCACCAGCTATTGCTAAGCCATTTTGCAAACCCGTAATCGAACCGCCTGCAGCATAAAAATCTTTAGTACTCTTTGTTCGTTTAGCTGCCCAATAGGTAATACCTAAAGTTGCAGAAACAAATAATAAAAACATACTAATCGCAGTAACATTCAATGGTTGCCTTGTTACTTCTCCCTGTAGTGCATCTGCTGCAAATAATAGTGAAGGGCTAAATATGAGTAGCAATAAAAAGAAATAATTACGCATCATCTGACTCCCTGACATTATCCAGAATATCTTGAGTCAATTGATCGAATTCCTTATTTGCGCGAAAAACATAAATACCGGTTAATAGAAAACTGAGTAAAATGATAAATAAACCCACCAGAATTCCCCAGGTAATAATATTTCCTTCAATAACAGGTGTTGCAAAAAGCGCCGGTGCAAAAGCGATGATGAGAATAAAGCTAAAATAAGTCAGCAGAATAATACTGGCCAATAACCAACTAAAACGACCTCGTTTTTTTTCTAATTTATGAAACTCAGGATCAGCATAAATTCGTCGGTAGAGATGTTGCATAGCATGGCCTCACTCTTATTTTTATAATTTGTAGAATGGTAACACGACAATTAGATATTTTCGGTAAATCAAATACACTAAAAAACACTATTATTATGTTTGATACTTTAATTAAAGGCGTTGCAGTTCATGTCTCTTTTAGAGTGTCTTTATTCCGTCACTTTTCCTCGTAATGCCTTAGTTTTGCCTCGCAGTGTTTTACTATCCAGCCTTTTTCTTTTGGCATTCTTACTCGGTTTAGTTGGTCGCCTTGCTTTTTGTACAACCGATGCTTTTTGTATTAACTCCTGTAAACGTTCAATAGCATCATTCCTGTTTTTTTCCTGTGTTCTATATTGCTGTGCTTTAATAATAACGACACCATCACTACTAATACGTCGATCCTGAAGTTCAAGTAATCTTTGCTTAATAACATCGGGTAATGAAGAAGCATTAATATCAAAGCGAAGATGAATTGCGGATGAGACTTTATTAACATTCTGCCCACCTGCTCCCTGCGCACGAATTGCAGTCAGTTCAAACTCATCCTCTGTAATAGTGATCATTCTAATTCCATTGCCATTCACCATTGTTGTAAAAATTGATGAATATCATTTTTTGGTGTTTTTGTTATTTCCTGCGTTAGTGTAAATGGAATTGAGTTTATACCGTATTGCTGACTAATTTCATCCAACATAGCTAACCAAAGTTTAGTTGTCATCTCGGAATCGAACAAAGCGCGGTGAAAAATACCCTCACTCGGGATATTCGCATAACTGATCAAGGTACCTAGTTTATGATCAGGTGCATTTTGATAGATTCTTCGAGCCATCAACATTGAACAAACAAATTTTCCTGAATAGCTCCGCGATATTTTCTTTAACTCTGCATCGAGAAAACGTTTATCAAATGATGCATTATGTGCGACAAGATTATATCCATCTATAAAATCAGCAAACTGGTGCATTACTTCTTTACATGTTGGGGCTTTTTTTAACATGTCATTAGTAATACCGGTATAACCTTCGATAAAACTATCAATACGTCGACCCGGGTTCATTAACTCTTGAAAGCGATCTATTACTTTCCCATTCTTGATACACACAGCACCAATTTCAATCGCACGATCACCATAGTCAGGCGAAAGCCCTGTAGTTTCAAAATCAAGTACAACTACGGTATCAGCTTTACTCATTTTTAGGCACTTTCATTAGCCCAAGAAAAATGATTTCTTACTACTTCATTTCCTGGCATAGGTTCATGCGGAATATTTAACGCTAGCAATAAAGAACAACAGGCAAAACCAGCACCAATAAAAAATACCAGTGTTGGTGATGTTAGCCAGACAATGCCTAATAATGCTGGAATAACAACAGCAGCAATATGGTTAACAGTAAAACTGACTCCGGCAGTTGAGGCCATGTCTTTCGGATCGGCTATTTTTTGCAAATAAGTTTTCATAGCAATCGCCATAGCAAAGAAAAGATGATCGATAACATATAAACCTGCCGCTAACGCAGCATTTTCAACAAGTGCATAACCGGTAAAAAGTAATGTCAAACCTACATATTCAATGATTAATGCTTTACGTTCACCAACCCGCCCTATCCATTTACCAATCGCTGGCGCAAAAAGAAGATTGAACACATAGTTAATCATAAATAACAAACTAATCTCCCCGACCGAATAGCCAAACTTCTCAACCATCATAAAAGCTGCAAACACGACAAATATTTGTCTTCGCGCACCGCCGAAAAAAACCAACGCATAATATAACCAATAGCGTTTACGCATGAACATATGTTTATGTTGTATTACCGGCTCTTTAAACCTGGGAAAAATCATCCATATCATAAGGACTATCAAAAGACCTGCTCCACCCGCCAACATATATACAGCGTTATAACTATAGTTTAACCATTCCATCAATATCCAAATCATCGAGTAAGCAAAAATAGAAGCAAAACCTTTTACGGCTAATTGCTTTCCCATAAAATGTGCGCTGTCTTTTTTATCCAGCCATTGTAACGTTAAGGACTGATTAACAGTTTCAAAATAATGAAAGCCAATCGACATTAAGACCGTCGTGCAATACAAACCTATCTCAAAAGGAAACCAACCGGTTATTGCGACACCAATCGACATTAGTGCTAAGGAAATTAAAACAAAGGTTTGTTCTTTAAGCACCAACAAAACAAAAATAGCGGTAAAAGATAAAAAGCCAGGGACTTCTCTCAAACTTTGCAATATGCCAATTTCGGCACCAGTAAATTGTGCTCTATCGATTACAAAATTATTCAGCAAGGCATTCCATACCGAGAAAGTCAACGGCATAACAAACGCCATCATCAGCAATAGCATTTGTGGATTATTTCGGAATGATTTGAAAGAAGGCATAATGACGAAACGACTAGGCTCGTGACATAAACTTTCCGGTACCGGTATTAATCTTAATCACTTCACCTACTTCAATATATTCAGGCACCTGAACTTCCATCCCGGTACTTAAGGTGGCCGGTTTGGTGCGTCCTGTTGCAGTCGCGCCTTTAAGAGCAGGTACGGTATCAACAATTTCCATGTCGACTGATTGAGGTAATTCAACGCTGATCAAAACACCATCCATGATCATGGCAGAAAGCCCTTCTATCCCTTCAGTGAGGTAACCCACCTGATCTTCAAGATCATCGCTATTCACTTCATATTGAGAGAAATCTTCAGAATTCATAAATATATAATTATCGCCATCTTTGTACGAATACTGCACTGATTGGCGTACACAATCGGCTTCTTTTAAGAAGTCATCACTTTTGTATGATTCGTCCAGCTTCTGTCCTGTTTGCAGATTATTAAAACGAATCTTGTATAAAGTTGACGCACCTCGGGAAGAGGGACTTTTTGCATCGATTAATTTTACTGCATGTGGAACACCATTGATTTCAACCACTGTCCCCCGTTTAAGTTCGCTTGCTTTAGGCATCATGACTCCTGATATTTTCTTGCTTATAGAATGTGTCAATTTTAAAGCGGCAAGGATACAGAAAAAAAAAATATTGTACTAACATAAAATCTGCCATTTAGACGGAACGATTTACTTTTGGAATAGCTGCCGAATCCTTTCAATACGCCGGCGATTGACACCAAAATCAGAATAACCAATACGGGCGGAAGAACGGATATGAATCAAGCTTTGATCCGGTAGCAGAGTGAATTCAACATCATCTACAAATCTGAAGATAAAACTGCGAACCTCGGCTCTTAAATAAGTCGATTGCTGTTTAACAATCGTCGCTCGCTTCTCATTTAACAATGCCGCTTTAAGTCGCGTCATCGCCTCTGCTGGAGAATCTTTAAAAGTAAACGGTTCGATAAAGTGGCGGGGATCTGTCGTTTGACTGGAAACACACTTTGGCGCATCGGGACAATTCACATCATTCTCGGGCAATAGCTTGCGTAAAAGCACATGAACAAAGGCACATCAATACTAGCATCATCAAGGTTAGTGTTTTTTCATCACGTGCCGTCGCTCCCATTGACTTAAACCCTCACACTTCTATCTCTATTAACTTTAAAAGCAGGTCATTAAATAAATTAATTTTTTTATTATAGCTTAAATTTCACTATGACATTAGTGAAAAAAACAATTACAAAATGAAGACAGATATTATTAAGAAAGTAAATTCTCAGGAAACAAAAATGCGATGTACATCTGCGATTGATGTATCACCATTTCTAGCATAGCCCAAGGCGCATTGAACGAGTGATTGCATACCTGCTAATTCAGCAGCTTGATTTAATTCCAGTGTTGACGAGTTTGCTAAAATGTTGTGTTGTATATGTTCAGTGATTTGTAAAAATTCATACGCAGGGACACGGCCAGAAACGCCGCTTTTTCCACACACATCACAACCTTTACCAACATAAAAACTTTCTTCCGAATTCAAACTCATTAATTGCCTGACTGTAGAAGATACTTCTTCATTAATCCGGCAATGTTCACAATTTTTTGCAATTAACCTTTGTGCAACAACACCAAGTAATGATGACGCAATCAAATAAGGCTCGACATTCATTTCTCTTAACCTGACAATCGTATCTGCGGCACTATTTGTATGTAAGGTACTTAGAACTAAATGACCTGTTTGAGCTGCTTTAAAGGCAATGTTTGCCGTTTCTTCATCACGTATTTCACCAATCATAATAACGTCCGGATCGTGTCGTAAAATATTTCTCAAGGCACGGCCAAAATCCATGCCTATTTCGTGCATCACTTGTACTTGTTCCAGACCATCAAGACGAATCTCAACCGGGTCTTCAACAGTAATAATATTGACGTTCATTTGTTTTAATACGTTTAAAGCAGAATACAATGTCGTCGATTTACCAGAGCCAGTTGGACCAGTTACAAGAATCATGCCCGCGCCTCTATGCAACAATTCCAGAAAGTCACCTGTATCTTTTTCATTAAACCCGAGTTCTTCGACCGGTTTTAATGTCGCTGCACTGGCCAATAATCTAATGACGACACTCTCACCTTCGACAGTTGGCATGGTCGATACTCGCATATCTATTTTTTCATCACCAAACGACATTTGCACCCTGCCGTCCTGAGGCAAGCGACGTTGTGCAATATCCATTCTGGAAATGACTTTTATACGACTGACAATTGCTGACAATAAGCTTTTACTGAAATTTTTAACCAACGTTAGTTTGCCGTGAATTCTATATAAGACCTGTACCCCATTTGATAAAGGACGAATGTGAATGTCAGAGGCACCACGCTGAACACTTTCTATAATAAGGTTATGAACCAGACGAACGATGGGTTTCTCATTCGCCATTTTTTCAAGATCATCACCATTATCAATAACATTCGAATTTAATAATAATTCTGACTCAATCTGTGCCACGCTTACATCAAGATTATTGCCATAAAATTCATTAATCGCCCAATCAATGTCGTCGGGTGTTGAGATTACGATTTCTATTTTTCGATTAGCGACAAAACCGAGAATCTTACTCACTTCACTTCGTGTAGGATCAGGAACAGCAACCACCAATCTTTTACCAGACATCATCAAAGGCATGGCTTGTTCTTTTTTCGCAATCAAGACTGGAATATGTTCAAGCACATCAAGATCAATACCGAACTCTTTCAATCTTACAAAAGGCAAACCAAGTTTACTCGCTAGTGCTGAATGAACAGCTTCTTGCGTGGTTGCTCCAATATCAATAAGGATATCTCCCAATCGGCGTTCTCTGTCAGTCTTCTGGAGCCCCAATGCTTCTTCCAGTTCTTCTGCGGTTATCAGCCCTTCAGAAATTAAGAGTTCACCCAATCGTACCTTTGGATATTCACTTGTCTCTTTTTGTTGTTGGAGAATATTTTCAAGATCAGCTTCGGTAACAATACCTTTGTCCTTTAGATATTCACCAAGTGGTCGACTTCGTTTCTTATTTTGTTCTTATAAACCTTGCTTAAGCCCTTCATCCGTTAAACTTTCATTCGCTTTTAATATCGTGCCTATTTGCGCGCCAACTTCAAAATCAGCTATGGCAGATTTTGGTATAAATATTCTGGTAGCAATGTCATCTTTGTTAACCTTAAAAAAATTAACACCAATATCATCAATCATGGTGACGGCAGAATTCCCAATAAACTCCTTTCCGTCTGTAAAGATTATTTTATAGGGCTGTTTTTGATGATGAGTTCCTACTGAAGAGAAATTATTTTCGGTTTCCTGATATTTCAACTCCGTTTTAAATAAAACAAACCTTAGTTCGTCAAATTTTAGAGTTTCCTTCTTCTGCTTTTCCGTAGAAATATAGTCTACAAGCTGTTTCGTTCCATCAAGGGTGTGTAAATTTCCATTTAAGATATTGCCATTCATGCAGTGCAATACTATCTCAGCATTTTGTAGCTGTTCACTCTCTGCATCCATGAAAATAGGCGGTAATGGCAAATCAATGACATTATCGATACGCTGTTCTAGCGATATTATTTTTTCATACGCCGTCATAACCGACTCCCTGAGCCATATTAAATTGATTTGTTGATCATCAAAATAGATTGTTCCTGATAACAAATCTTCTCTGATCAATATCGGCCAAAATCGGCTATTCTTTAAAATTAAGGGCTAAATGGAGGGTTAGTTCGGGAGATATTGCTGTAAAAGGAGTTTTTATATGACGAATATCGCCTAAGTCAAGTATAAATATAGCATTTCGAGAAAGATTGTTATAAGGTGCAGTCCATTAGCAGTTTTTGTAGCGGTACCGGTAGTTAAATGCAGTGTATTACACAGCCTTCCGTCATTCTGCGTCAACATTATGCAGCTAATACATTGTTTTTTAATTATTAAATAGAGGTAAGGAAAATGGCTACAGGTACAGTAAAATGGTTTAACGATAGTAAAGGATTTGGTTTTATTTCTCCGTCTGATGGCAGCGCTGATGTATTCGTACATCACAGTGCAATCAATGCTGAAGGCTTTAAATCATTAGCTGAAGGTCAAAGTGTAAGCTTTGATACCGAAGCGGGTCCTAAAGGTCCTAGTGCAGTAAACGTTACAGCACAATAAGATAAATCAGACAGTTTTTTGTTTGGAAGAAAAGCCCTGCTAACGCGGGGCTTTTTTTATGCCTGCAATTCAATGCTTATTAGACTGAAAATGCGTTATGTGGCTTTATCGTTACTCTCTTCTATTCGACCAAGACGATAAGAGTCGACAATACTCACTAGCCAACATATAAAGAATACAGAAGTGGCAATATTGACTTGATGAATGCCACTGTCTTCTAACAGCTTCAGTATTACTTCGGTTATTTCGATTACATCTATCGGGATTTCGCCATTCAGTATTTTATCACTGATGTCTTGCGCCATCTTTACAACAGTTACAAGTAAAAAGTAGAGACTCACGGTTGCGACACTTGCAAACAATAATCCTTGAATATGTTTCTTAAGATAAAAATGTCCACTTCCGGGATAAACAAAAGCGGATAACAAAACGGCTGTTAGTGATTTACTCATCACAACATTATTCATGATTTATACAAAAGAAATCAACTTAAAGAAAATATATATGTCTGTCGTTTTATTAAATATATGAATGCCTAGGTGTATCAATAACAAGTCTGTCAGTCTATGTTTTTACTTCTTATCTGATGCAATAAACGGAGAGTGAGTATCTTTCTTGGCTTTTTTTACCGCACGTTTTTCTTTCAAGGATAAAGCGGGGGTTTTCAATGTTTCAGTTCGACTATTTCGTTCTTTAGACATGGTTATTCTCCATAGACGGGGGGATGAGCATGTATTCTTACATACTGTTTTAACACTCTACTCCAAACGAATAACGATGTATCCATTTACATTATTTTATCTTTATAACAATAGGAAAACCCTCAAGTTTTATATTTTCATTAACTAACTAATATCAAAAAGCAACTTGTCAATCTTCGCTTAATGCATCATATTTAGTACAGGTAATTGAAATTATTCTGACACAAAATTAAACCTTAATTATTCAACGACTAAAAAAGGAATGCTTATGAGCGATCTCGATTATGAAGAAGTCCTGACCTATTTTAATAATTTCGATAGTAAAAAAAATGGCTCGTTAGATTTTTCTGAATTTGCCGAGTTAATCAGCACAATTGGTTTTCATATTAGTGAAGAAAAATTGAAAGAAGGATTTGATAAAATTGATACTGATAATAATAATGAAATCGATCTTGAAGAATTCATAGCCTGGTGGGGTGACCAAAAATAATCCTGTACAGATAAAACATCATTTCAATATTAAAGAACTAACGTTACTTTCAAAAATAGTTACTAATACATTTAAAAATCAAAAATAAAAGGGGAATGTTCATGGAAATACTAATGGTAATTGTCGGCGTCTTTTTTGTGCTTCTGATGATGCTTGTATTTTATGGCATTAATGTCTTTAACACGCTGGTCTCTTTAAAAAACCGCTATTTGAATGCGTTCTCCCAGATCGAAGTACAACTAAAACGTCGTTATGATCTGATTCCAAACCTTGTTGAAACCGCCAAGGGTTATCTCTCACATGAAAGAGAAACTCTGGAAGCCATTATTTCTGCTCGAAATACGGCCTCACAATTATTAAAAGCCGCCGCTGGTGCACCGGGTTCAGCAGCAGCCATGACTGATTTAGGTGGTGCCGAAGGCGCCCTCGGTAGTGCGCTTGGTCGATTAAACATGGTAATGGAAGCCTATCCAGATCTTAAGGCAAATCAAAACATGATGCAGTTAACTGAAGAACTCACTAGCACAGAAAACAAAGTGGCTTTTGCAAGGCAAGGCTTCAATGATCAAGTGATGGAATACAATGTTTATAAACAATCTTTTCCTGCAAATATTTTGGCGGGCATGTTTGGTCACACACAAGATGCTGCGTTACTAGAATATGCTGACAGCGAGGCCATTCAAGAGGCTCCAAAAGTTTCTTTCTAATAAATTAGAGTGTTAAGTCCGTGAATTTTTTTCAAGCGCAGCAAAACGTAAAAACCTCGACTTTTCGGCTGCTGATATTGTTCTTAATGGCAATACTCTGCATAGTTCTTATCACAGATCTTTTTGTTTATATCTCGTTCGAAATAGCGACTTCGGATCTTAGTGATAGTGAAAAGCTCGCTATACCTAAGCCAAATTTAACAACCTTTATCATGATAAGTGCTATCGTGATTGTCATTATTGGTATCGGTAGCGCTTACAAATCAATATCTTTATCCACCGGTGGCGGTCGAATTATTGCCGAGTCTATGGGTGGACGTCTTGTAAGAGCTACGACAACCGATCTGGAAGAAAAACGTCTGATGAATGTAGTCGAAGAAATGGCCATTGCATCAGGCATGCCCGTACCGCAGGTTTACATTCTTGATAATGAACATGTCATTAACGCCTTTGCCGCAGGTTTAACGACAAGTGATGCTGTTATTGGTGTCACTAAAGGTACGGTTAAATCTTTGACTCGTGACGAACTGCAAGGCGTCATTGCACACGAATACAGTCATATTCTAAATGGTGATATGGCTCTGAACATTCAATTAATCAGTATGTTGCATGGCATCCTTGTTATTGGTTTGCTTGGTTATTATATTTTTCGTTCTGCGGGCGAATCCCGTAGTAGAGATTCTGGTCAAATAATGATATTTGGTGCAGGACTTATCGCTATTGGCTTTGGTGGTACGTTTTTTGGCAACATCATTAAATCGTCAATCAGTCGCCAACGTGAGTATCTGGCTGATGCATCGGCTGTTCAGTTCACACGAAACCCGGAAGGCATAGCCGGAGCATTAAAAAAGATAGGTAGTGTGTCTGACAAATCCCGATTAAGAAATAAAAATGCACATGAAATAAGTCACGCCTATTTCTCTCAGGGCGTGAGCAATTTTTTAGGTAGCATGACAGCAACTCATCCTCCTTTGGAAGATCGTATTCGTCGCATTGATCCGCGTTGGGATGGAAAATTTGTTCAGACTAAAACATCAATAATTGAAAACGCAATAATGCCAGATGTAAAAACTGACCAACGCAGGGAAAAAATAGCAGCAACAGCAACTTCAGCAATCATTTTACAAAGTGTTTTGCAAACAATGGAACATATGGGTAACCCGGGTGAAAAAGAAATCGAAGCTGCACGTTCAATTATTAGTGAAATACCTGAAGAAGTACGCAATGCAATTCATGATCCTTATGTATCCAGAGCGATTATCTACTGTTTGGTTATAAATAAAGAAAAAGACATAAGAAAAAAACAGCTTGAGCACATTAAATCAAATGGTGACCGAGGCATTTATGATCATTGTTTAAAACACCTATCTGCTGTTGACAAAATTTCCCGACGTAGTCGTTTACCACTTGTCGACATGGGTTTGCCTGCATTAAGAGAACTATCTCAGAATCAGTACAAGAAATTTAAAAGTAATCTAGGTACGCTAGTTGCTGCTGACGCGAGCATGGATTTGTTTGAATGGTGTTTACAAAAAATAATCTTCAAGCATCTTGATAAAGCATTGCTTATGGCAAAACCACCTTCTGCGAAATACAAATCCTTCGATGAAGTTAAAGGAGAATGCCGCAACCTGTTTTCAGTGCTTGCTTACGCGGGACATAAAAAACAAGAAGAGGCAGACCTCGCGTTTAATGCAGCAATAAAAGAAGTTAATTTAACTGATCTTAAAATTATAGAGAAGTCGAATATCAGTTTAACTAAATTCGACAACAGTCTGAACCATCTATTACTACTCAAACCGATACTAAAACAAGGTTTATTAAAAGCATGTCTATTCAGCGCAATGACTGATAACGAAATGACATCAAGAGAACTGGAACTAATTCGAGCCATAGCCGATACACTAAGCTGCCCTATTCCTCCTATGGGTCAGATTGAATAACTAAACGTAATTCGTCTAGAAAGAGTCTCGAGTTAAATTCGTCTAAAATTAATAGCTTGAGTCAACACTGATGTCTCCTCAATAAGCAATTCTGGTGAGTAGCAAAAAAAATGGGCCAATATCAATAAAAAATGTTGCACTCAGCGAAATTTGCCTTACTATTCGCGTGCTTTTTATTGAAAATAGCCAATCCGCACTAATCGCCCTCAAGGTGAAACAACAGGGAGTAACTATTTATAAAGTGTTTTGACTACGCAAAGGGAGCACCTGGTGCCACCCGATTCCAGTTAGGGCGTAGTCATTTTATTTTAACTTTGCGTGGAGGTTATCCATGAGCATTACTCCTGTTGATTTAATTGACGAATCAGTCTTTCTTGAAGAAGACTGCAAAAATTTATCTGAAATAGAAATTATCGAATCGATGGTCGCCGAATATGGCGCGCCACTGATGATCCTTGATTGCGATGCTATTCGCCGGCAATACCGGTCACTGCAAAAAGCATTGCCTGATGTGACTTTGTATTTCGCATTAAAACCATTGCCTCATCCTGCAGTAGTAAGAACTCTACTGGCAGAGGGAGCGAGTTTTGATCTGGCCAGCAACGGTGAAATCGATATGGTTAGAGATGCCGGTGTTCCTGCTGACACAACGATTCAAACTCACCCTATCAAACGTGACTCGGATATCCGCTATGCACTTGACTACGGTTGCACAACATTCGTCGTAGACAATATTAATGAACTCAATAAATTTATCCCTTATCGGGATGAAGCAGAAATCTTGATACGACTGAGCTTCAGAAATGACAAAGCGTTTTCAGATCTTTCGAAAAAATTTGGCTGTAGCCCAAAACAGGCTATCGAGCTTATTCAACACGCTCACAAGTTAGGTATCCGCATTAGAGGCTTATCGTTCCACGTTGGCTCTCAGACCGCAGAACCGGAAAAATATATTCACGCCATTAAATCCTGCCATGATGTCATTAATCAAGTGGCTGAATTAGGTCTGCCATCGATAAGTACTTTAGACATTGGTGGTGGTTTTCCAGTCGAATATATCGATGACTTAATGTCCATTGAAGATTTTTGTTCGCCTATTCGGCAAGCGTTATCAGAACTACCTGATACAGTGAGAATTATCGCTGAACCAGGTCGTTTTATTGTTGCTTCTGCTGTCACCTCAGTTGCTTCTGTTATGGGGCAGGCAGAACGCGATGGAAAAATGTGGTACTACCTTGATGATGGAATCTATGGCTCTTTTAGCGGCATGCTATTTGACCATGCCAACTACCCTGTTGATGCTCTTTACTGGCAAGGCGAACGTTATCCCTCGGTACTCGCAGGACCGACATGCGATAGCATTGATGTTATTGCTGAAGATATTATGTTGCCAAGACTTGATAACGGCGATTTAATCGTTGGTCGCATGATGGGTGCATACACTTCTGCTTCAGCAACAGAATTTAACTTTTTCAAAAAAGCTCAAATTATCGTCGTAAATGAAATTTACAAATTTGATGAAGCCGCACTGCAAGAATTGGCTTAATCAAGGCAAAGTTAAAGTCCGACAGATGTATTCATATTCCCTGTAATACGGAATTTACAAGGGTCATTATCGAAGACCGAACCTCAAAGACTAATTAATGTCCAAAAATTGACCAGCCAGTACGCTGGACTAACATTTCCAACGCTTCAGTACCAAGCTTGCTATTACCACTACTATCTAAACCCGGTGACCAAACTGCTATGGAGGCTTTTCCTAGCGCTATCGCTAAAATTCCGCCACACCTACTCCACTTTTACCTAGCAGGCCGACACGGAAAGCAAATTCACCTGAACCGTCATAATGTCCACACATTAGCATAAGAGAATTAATTCGACGTGCGCGCTGTGCTGCAACAACTCTGACACCAGTACTAAGGTTCATGCCATCAGAAACCAGAAACTGTCCTGCCCTTGCGAGTTGTTCACACGACATAGAAATAGAACAATGAGGGATAATAGACAAAATGTGATGGTTTTCTTAAGCTAAGCTTTTGAATTAAATAATAAAACGGCGGATCAAAAATAATGCTTAAAATAGTTGCCCACAATGTGGTTTGTTTTCAGTTATTTATTATGGTCATTTAAGA
>JBDNFW010000062.1:0-2972 GCA_041689615.1 Gammaproteobacteria bacterium
CAAACTACAAACTACAAACTACAAACTACAAACTACAAACTACAAACTACAAACTACAAACTACAAACTACAAACTACAGACTACAAACTTTAGATTAAATAATATAAGAAAGCATCAGGGCACAAAGTTTAGTGAATTCAGTTTCACTTAAACCAAAATAATAAAAAATAAATTCCTTGATTTTTGGCCATTCATAATCATTTTGCTCTCTTTTCAGATTAGTGACATATTCAGCAATTTTCATTAGCAGGATTAATTTTCTTGATTCCTGATCATACTGAAAATTTTCAGAAATTATATATTCGATGTCATGATGATATAAACACGCTTCCCTGAAACTTTTATCCATACCCCATTTTTTTGAGACCATATAACTTACGATGGCGTGATTGGTATTAAAATTTTCATCTTCTAGCTCTGTAAAACTTCTTAACTCTGTTTCGTTCTGTTGCGTGAGTACATCTTTGTAATTCGAATATTTTTTCGCCAATATTGGAATGCCTGCGTCCTTGAGTAATCCAAAAGCATAAGCCTGCGACGGTGTTGAAACGCCAAGTTCCTTTGATAAAAAAGAACTCAGTTTTGCCGTAGTTAGCGCAATTTCCCAGTATGTCGGCATGGGCACATAGTTCGAACTACACATTTGCTCTCTAAATTTGATACATGCAATATTTGTCGCAAGATTATCAATGCCAATCAGGGAAACAGCGTGATGAACTGTTTTAATCTCACATCGCATTCCAAAATAGGGAGAATTAATTAATTTCAGTACAGAAGAGAAAAGTCCACCATCCTGCATTATATTACCTGAAATAATACCCAAATCTGGGATTTCCTTAGCCATCTCGTTCTGTACGGCAAGGAGTATTTCGGGTTGCGGGGGAATTTTCAGGTCATCAAGAAAATCCTTAGCTAAGGTCAATACTAATTCAGGCATTTTATTATCCTTAATAATTGAATAGAGTGACACATAGGGTAACGTTCAAAAATAAAAATTCTTGAGTATTTTTACCAAAAAATTTTGATGGAAATTAAGCATTAAATCAGCTGATATTGATGATTTACTGTCTATTTAACAAAATATCGAAATTAACTACCCATTAATTCTTTGTATTTATTTACAGACAGACTGTAAACTAGGCCTAATATTTATATATGTTTAAAACCAATGACATGAAAATTCGAAATAGAAAATTATTTATCACTTTTTGTTTTATTGTACTGATTACTGCTTGTAGTAATGAACCAAAAATAAAATCCGTCACTGAGGATAAGGTCGTTGTTGGTGCACCAGCAGAACAATTTCTTGGCGCTTACGATTTGGCGAAAAAAGAATGCGAAAAAAACACCAAAACTGCTCATTATATTCCTGACGATAATATTGACTTGGAAGTAGTTTCATTCAATTGCATAGGTCAGGAAGAGGAAGTAGTTGCTGAAACCGAAGCTGACACGGAAGCGGAAGCGGATGCATCAATGGAAGAGGAAATTCCAGAAGAAGCATTAATAGAACAAGAAGCAGATGAAGAGTTACCAGCAGAAACGTTAATGGAAGAAACCGATCTAGAAATGAAATTAGATGCAGGAGAAGAATCTACTGAGTAACATATTTGATATGAAGCACTGTGATTATTGGGCTATCCCCCCTTTACATTCCTTTTAAATTAAAAATATTTATTCTTCTAACCATTTAATGGCTTCAGATTCATCAGTAAATATCTTTACATCATAGCCAGCATTTATCTTTAAAGAATAAAAGAAAAAACTTACTTATTTTAATTCGCTACTATAAATATCTTTTGCAATTTTTTTATAATCAGCGGGAAGAAACATGAGCGGATCAGCGCGAACGATGATAGAAGGACAATGTAGTAACCCAGGTTCAATCGGATTCTCTAAAATCCAGTCATCCTGAAATTTATCAGCTTGTCCGGATGAATATCCTTTTAGATAGTTCCCTCTTCCAAACACGACCCATTTCTTTTTATCAATATCCCCATAACCATCCCGATAGCCAGTTTGGTGGTCACTGCAACCATAGAGGAATGAAAAAATGATAATGAGCACAGTTTTATTAAGATGCATTTAGTCAATATTATAGACCATTAGCAAATAACAAGACCTACCCTTACCGTCTTTAATTGACTGGCTTTTGAGTCTTTTTATTACAAATTTGAGAAATCAATCACACTATAAGCGGCTAAATAGCTATTTCGTTTACAAATATTGCGTATTCAATGACTATAATTAAAGCCCTATGCTGAAAAAATTACGTACAAAACCGATAGAACTAAACATTGGCGGCAAAGTCATCACGTTTAAGTCTATCGATGACTTCGAATTCGCTCTTGCTGCTCGGACAATGGTTCCTCTGGAAAAAATGAACGAAGTCATCAAAGCGACGCTAGGCGAATTAGATTTGGAATCAAATGCAATTGTTATTGCTATTGAACAAATTTCCGAATTAATCAATCAATCATCTGAATCAGGTGAGGTTACCAAGAGCCTTAAAGCCATCAACCCGGTAATGTTTTCTAATGATAATAACTGGAGAGATATATTTTTTGCGCTTAAAAAAGACCGTTCAGCTTATTCGAGTAAATATAAGTTAATAGCATTAACAGCCTACATACAATACCTGACTAATCGATATGAAATGATCCAGTCGATAAAAGCACAATTAGAAAATGATCCTAATCATGAAGAAAAAAGAGAAGCTGCTCAATTCAAAACGGGTGAACTGGATCTTGATGACAATTTCGATAGCAGTAAACTTGCCAAAGAATTAGGTATGACGAGCATGGAAATAGCAGAGCCTTTAATCCTTGAAACGCGGATTCAAGTTGCTAGTGCAACTGGTGGATTAATGTCTAAAAATACCTGATTAGGTGTTTTAATGCCAAGACATTTTCTGGGTCGATTGTTTAATTTATTCATTGCTCGGTTAATTTCCTTCTGGGTAATGTTTGTG
>JBDNFW010000063.1:0-64860 GCA_041689615.1 Gammaproteobacteria bacterium
CAACCTGTCAAGATAATCATAGAGTTACATACATAGAATTAATTAGATGAAAATTATTAAAGGCGAACTAAGTCTGGGGCGGTTTCTTGTCCCATACCGTATTTACGGCGAAGCAAAAAAAACTATAGTCTGTATTAGTGGCGCAAAGCAGACAATGGCAGCCTGGCGTTCGTTTGTCAGTCATTTTGTTTCAGATTATTCCGTTGTTTTATTTGATATGCCCGGTCAGGGTCGCGCTTCAATTTTATCAGGGTCATTAGGAATTAGCTTTGATGAACAAGTTGATGTTTTGTATAACATCATTAATGAAACTAATCGTAACGGTACGGTTATTTTAGCAGCGGCATCCTGGGGAACGATTATTTCTGCAGCAATAGCATCTCGTTATCCTGAGCTTGTTGATAAAATGATACTGGGAAGTTTTGGCGCCAAACCTAGCAAAGAAGTGATTGATATAATCAAAGCGGGACAGAGTTTGTTTAACGGAGATAAAACAGAAGAAATTGCACCATTAATGATAGAGCGATTTGGTCAACATATTCCTGAGTCGCAGAAAAAACAAATGATCAATCAGTTCAGAGATATGAGTCGAGAACAATTTGTCAGTTTTTATGAGCACTGTGAATTTGTCGAGAAAGCTTCTGATATTGAAGAGTACATTGAGTTAGGCAAGATAACGGCTTCGACACTTATTTTGAGTGGCGAATATGATGCTATTTTAGATCAGAGCGATATTGAAAAAGCTTCCACAAAAATTCCTGATTGTGAATACAAAATGATTCTCGGTGCTGGACATTTTTTACATTGGGAACGTGCAGAAATTCTTAATACCTACAGTGAGTTCCTTGCCAGATAATAACGATAACAAGCTTGAGTTGTTAGCTGTTGATAAGATTTCATCTATCAACCAGAAAGAATTTATTAATTCTTATTTTGAACCTTTAAAGCCAGTTGTTATTAAAGATCTGTCAAAAACATGGACGGCCTGTGAAAAATGGACGCCGGATTTTTTTAAAGAACAGCATGGCGATAAACAGGTTAAAGTCTATGATGCCAGTTTTGTTTCTGCCGGCAAGCATTACATGTCAAATGTAAAAACAATATCTTTAAAAGAGTATATTGATCTAGTAATGACGACCTCTCAGGATTTACGTATGTTTCTATACAATATTAAATCTGAAATACCAGAATTAGTTAGTGACATTAGTTTTCCTTCTTTAATCGATAATATTTCAAAAAGTTTTGTCTTTATGTTTTTCGGCTGCAAAGGTTCGGTTACACAAATGCATTTTGATATTGATATGTCTCATGTTTTTCATACGGCTATTCGCGGACAAAAGACAGTTTATTTATTTCCTTATGAGCAATCTAAAAACCTTCATCGCTATCCGTTCACCTGTAGAAGTTATGTTGACGTTGAGAAACCAGACTTTGAAAAATTTCCCGGATTGAAAAAAGCGAAAGGTTATACGGTTCAAATTGAAGCAGGAGATACCTTATATATACCTAGTGGTTATTGGCATCACTTTGTTTATAACGAAGCAGGGTATTCGGTATCTTTACGCTGTGCCAGTAAAACAGTAACTGGAAAACTACTTGGTTTATACAATCTTTTTGTTATGTCATTAATTGATCGCGTTATGAATTTTCTTTCACCACAGAGTTGGTTTGATTGGAAAGAGCAAAAAGCATTGAAAGCAAATTAATCCTATTTAAATTAAGTCCTTTATTTTTTTCCATTGCTGAAGTTTTTTCTCATACGACATAGCAGCATGCGCAGGGCTGGTAGAAGGTAGTTTGTGATATTTTAATTCCTGAAGTATATCAAGATTATTTAATACTTCCTTTTTAAAAATCTGTTCCGCTTTGGCACCATTAAAGAAGATGTGTTTTATTTTTTTATGAGTTTGTAAGAATAAATTAAAATCATTAGCTTCAATAGTTGCATGATCAATATCTGAATCCAGACTACCTTCTCTATAACAACTTTTTAGCACATCCCATAATGCAATTTTGTTGTCGTATAGTAATTGTTTGCGTTGCGCATAACTTAATTTTTTATTCACATTAAATAACTGACACATGATTGGCCAAAAATTATTGCGCGGATGTGCATAGTATTGTTGTTCTTCAAGCGACTTTCGCCCTGGCATGGAGCCAAGTATCAAGATCGTTGCACCGGTTTTCGCGATAGGTGGGAAGCCAATATTATTTGTCATCAGAAGATATTAATTTTATAAAACAGAAGATACAATCATTGTTCGTGTGCTCCTGCACAAACGATATACATTACGTCCCTGTAAATCGTCGCTTCGGATTCCTCGGTAACTGTTCCAAACATTACTCTACCTCCTACATCCATGTAGTCGTGTCCTCTCGCGACATGATCGCCATGGATGGCGGAAATATCGAAAATGCAGGAGCATTTTTTCGATAACAGTCCATCCATGGACGTAAAAAAAGCCGCATCAATATGACGCGGCTTTCTCATTACAAAAGTTGTATGAACTAAACCAATAATGGTGCAATAACCAAACTAACAATAGCCATTACATTAATCAGAATGTTCATTGCCGGGCCTGAAGTATCTTTTAAAGGATCACCGACAGTATCACCAACAACAACAGCAGAATGAAGAGGTGTTCCTTTACCACCAAGGTTGCCTTTCTCAACATACTTTTTAGCGTTGTCCCATGCGCCACCTGCATTAGCCATCATTAATGCCATCATTACACAGCAGATTAATGCGCCGCCTAACATGCCACCTAATGCTTGTGGTCCAAGACCAAAACCAACAACAACCGGAGCAAGTACAGCAAGTGCGCCTGGTGCAATCATTCGTTTTAATGCTGCGCGAGTAGCAATATCAATACAGCGCGCAGTATCAGGTTTAGCTGTGCCTTCCATTAAGCCTGGAATCTCTTTGAACTGACGTCGAATTTCTTTAATCATTTCGAAGGCTGCATCACCCACTGCGGTCATGGTCATAGAGCTAACCAGGAATGGAAAAATACCGCCAAGGAACATACCGCAAAGCACTAAAGGATCATTAATTTGTAAAATGAACCCTTCGTGATGAAGAGATACTTTTTCAATGTAAGCGCTGATTAAAGCTAGAGCAGCAAGTGCTGCAGCACCGATTGCGAAACCTTTACCAATCGCGGCAGTTGTATTACCAACTTCATCAAGTGAATCAGTAATTTCTCGAGTTTCTTTACCCAGTCCGGCCATCTCGGCAATACCGCCAGCGTTATCTGCAACTGGACCATAAGCATCAATTGCCATAGTGATACCAACAGTACTTAACATACCGACAGCAGCAATACCGACGCCGTACAAGCCAGCAAAATGACTGGCGGTTAAGATAATGCCGCATATGGTAAGTACCGGAATAGCGACCGACTGCATGCCTAAAGCAAGACCACTAATCATTACTGTTGCAGGACCTGTCTCACCGTCTCGAGCAATCTTTCTGACTGGTGCGCCACCAGTGTAATACTCGGTAACAAGACCAATGATAATGCCACCTAATGCGCCTGAAAGTACGGCTACCCAAACATTAACCGAAGCGCCTAAGGCTTTAATCAAGATGAATGCGGCAATAATGAAAATAATTGATGAACCCATAGTGCCAATACGTAATGCAGTTTCAGGACTTTTTGCTGAGAAGACTTTTACCGAATAAATACCTATCATCGAACAAATCAAACCAATAGAAGACAAGGCTAATGGCATAAAGGTAAGTGTATTTACATCGCCTTCAGGTGCTAAATTAAAAACAGCGGCTGAAGTCATTGTTGCAGCTAAAGCAATGGTTGCGATCATCGCACCACAATAAGATTCAAAAATATCTGAACCCATACCGGCAACGTCACCAACGTTATCACCAACGTTATCCGCAATTACACCAGGATTACGTGGATCATCTTCAGGAATACCTGCTTCAATTTTGCCAACAAGATCAGCACCAACGTCGGCGCTCTTGGTAAAGATACCGCCGCCAACACGAGAGAACAGGGCAACAGAAGATGCGCCCATGGCAAAACCTTCTATGGCGTGAATCGTATGAGGATCGCCAGCAAAAAAGTAATAAAGTATGCCGATACCAAGTAAACCCATTGCTGCAACGGTGAGCCCCATAATAGAGCCACCAAAAAAAGCAATGCTTAAGGCTTCTGCTGCGCCTTTGGTATTTGCAGCAACTGTTGTTCGAACGTTTGCGTGAGTCGCGGTATACATACCCCAATAACCCGCTGAACCTGAGCAAACTGCTCCAAGCAGAAAGGCTAGTGCGGTATTCATACCCAAATCAGATACGCCAATAGCGGTAATACAAACAGCACAGAATATAGCTAATATTTTATATTCGCTGTTCATAAAGACCATAGCGCCAAGGTGGATGGCATCTGAGATTTCTTTTAATTTGCCATCGCCAGCAGGTTTACTTTTTATATTTAAAAAAACAAGAAATGCGGCAAAAAGGCCGAACAAACCCAAGCCAATGGGCATAAAAGCGTTTGAGATCATGTAATGAGTCCTCTTTTAACTGACTATTTAGTTATTATTGAGCTGAGTGATTATACTTATATATGTTGCTCCCCGGGGCATTCTTATACCGATATCCAGACTTTCTGTAAAGGCGAGTCTCAGCAAAGCCGCCTATTTTAAGCTTCTCCGGGAATTCTTTTGAGCAAAGGTCAGTTTTTCTATAATCTTTGCTTATGTATATTCAAAACAGGTGGTATTCATGAACATTCCTTCATTTCAACCATTTCTCCTGATACTTATTGGCGTGCTGATATATTTGCCTGTTTCAGCAGAATCATTGCGTGAATACCATCAACGCAAATGTAATGAAGGTAATACTGAAAAAAGTTGTCAGCGCGCAGCAGCCATGCTCGAAGGCGAACAACATGCGCAGCAGATTGTAGAATTGGGCGATAAATTTGCTATAACAGTTGATCGTTCAGCACTGGAAGAAGAAAACAAACCAAAATTACAAGAAGCTTATCTGCTGGTACTTGATGATTACTTCAAGGAAGAATCGGATAAAGGTATCAAACGTGAAGTAAAAAATGACATGCTAGATCTTTGTGCTGAACATTTTCATAATCATTGGCGCAATCGAAAAATGTGGTGGCCAACGAATGAGGCAGGTAAGCCTGATTGGTCAACAATTTATTATTATATTGTTGAGCATTATTACGGTTTTTGTCTACGCTCTGTCCAATAATTGTTTTGTTTCAAACAGCGGCAAACCCATAACTCCACTATAACTTCCTTCCAGTCGTTCGATAAAGGTGGCGGCTTTACCTTGAATGGCGTAACCACCAGCTTTACCAATCGGTTCGTCGGTATCACAGTAAGTTTCGATTTCTTCTTTGCTTAAAGACTTGAATGTGACTTTGCTTATACTAATTTTTGTCTGTTCTTTTGTATCGATTACGGTAACAGCAGAAAGTACTTCATGAGTTTTGCCGGATAATCTTGTTAGCATTGTAATTGCATCGTCCTTATTTTCTGCTTTACCTAAAATATCTCCTTCTAAAATAACCGCGGTATCGGCAGCTAGAACAGGCATATTATTTTTAAGTAGTTTTTTTCCGGCGCGCGCTTTCTCTATAGCAATACGGCAGACATAATCTTCAGGCATTTCATTTTCATTGCAGCTTTCATCGATATCAATATCGAGAACTTCAAACTCAATACCAATTTGTTCAAGCAGTTCGCGGCGGCGTGGTGATCTTGAGGCAAGTGCAATTTTCATAACTATTCTTTTTCAACCCCACCAAATTCTTCAAGCAACTCTTTAATGAATTCATGTAACTGTAAAACCATAACGGCAAAGTCTTGATCAAACTGTGTGGCTCTATCGTCCGCTTCGCCTTCTGCTTGTTCCTGAATAATTTCTTCAAAGCGCAAACGTTTAATAGCAAAATCATCAGACAAAACAAAACGAATAGCCTCGCGCCAAATCATTGCTAGCTGGGTAACACGTTTACCGGCTTTCAAATGACTTAATACTTCAGCGCTTTCCAGTTCCTGATTTTTGCAGCGAATTATATTTTTACTTTCGCGTGGATTTTGCAATTCACATTCATTATCAAGTTCAAATGTTTTAGGAGTAGTGTCTTGCAGCCAATGCGTCATAATATTGGCAGCATCACCATGACATTTCAACGGCACGACAGGAAGGCTGCCTAAAGTCGCGCGCAGATGATCTATAAACTCTTCTGCTTTATTTGAGCTGGCAGAATCAATAATTAATAATTTATGTTTAGGATCGAAGTAAGCATATACTAAGTACGAACGCGTTAATGCGCGCGGCAGCAAGGAATGAATCACATCTTCTTTAAGCGACCGTTTTTCCTGACGATAAATAGCGCGGGTTTGTTCCTGTTCAAAATCAAGAATCTTTTCTTCAACAACCTCATTAACGGCTGCCGGCGGTAAAATCTTTTCCTGTTTACGCGCACAGATCATGACGTAGCCATTACAACTATGTGTATACAGCTCACTATTCTTGCCTAAAGGCGGCACCCAGCCATATTTGGAAAAATCCATATTGGCGCAAGGGCTGAAGTTTTGTTCTGCTAAGGCTACTTCTAGTGTTTCAGGGGAAATATCAATGTCTTTAGTAAGTCGATAAATACGAAGGTTTTTGAACCACATAATTAGTTATTGGCATGAAAAAAAGAAACGGATTATGGCGTACCTGGTGTTGAGCAACAAGCAAGAAAATTGCGATGAAAACTCATAACCAGAGAGCAAATATGTTAATCTATTGATAATAGTCGTATTTGAGTAGATTGAAGTGAAGAAATCACCAGTCAAGAAATTAATGGAAAGTCATAAAGAACTTATTCATTCCGAAATGATGAAAGTAACCTCGCATGTGCAAAGGGAAGATAAAGACAAAATCTGGTTGATTAATACTGTAACAGTAGAAGGTTATGATGTGCCATTCCGATTCAGAAGAAAAAAACAATACCGAAATCTCAAAGGGGCGTGTGTGAATATGACTTATTATCCAATCGTCGAGAGAGTCGGTGGATTTGATATTGAGATGATGAATGTTGTTCGGATTAAGAGATCATAGATCGATTTTTGTTTTAATTAGTCTTCCTTTTTGATTTTGGTTTTCGCCTGGTCGCTCCTGTGCATCCATGCACCCGCGACATTTGTGCATCCTGCACTTCATGGCGAGTCCGCTGCTCTTTCGCATCCATGCGATCGCAGCATAAGTACATCCATGTACAAAACTTTTTTGCGTGGCCAAAAAGAACTAACTCGCTATCAAGCGAAATCAAATCTATAACAAAGTTATAAAACTAAAGGACTACTCTCGGTGATATGGATGATTCTGCGTTATTGTCCACGCTCTATACAATTGCTCAACAACCATCACTCTTACTAATCCATGTGGTAAGGTCATTTTTGATAATGACCATGTATGATGTGCTTTTTCTATAATAGTTTTACTTAAACCATCAGCACCGCCGATGATTAAGCTGATATGTTGTTGTTCGTCATTCCATGTTTGTAGTTGTTCTGCGAGTGATTGACTGCTGATAGATTTTCCGTGTTCGTCTAATGCAATGATTAAACTGTTTGGTGCGAGTGCGGCGCTTATGTTTTCTTCTTCTTTTTGTTTGTAGTTATCTGCGATGTTGTTTTTGCCACGAATAGCGGGTGTGATTTCTATTAATTTGAAATTAATATTTTTTGGTAATCGTTTTGCGTATTCTTTAAAGCCGGATTCTATCCATGTTGGCATGCGTTTGCCGACAGCTATTAAATCGATTTGCATAGACCTAAGTTCCGCAATTGACCGCTATTTATAATGATTAACTAACTTGAGCTTGTGCTTCTTTCCTGTCGTCAGCTGAACTCCAGAGTTTTTCTAGCTGATAGTATTCGCGTGTTTCCGGATACATGATATGAACAATGACGTCACCGAGGTCAACTAATACCCATTCACCTTCTGTTTTACCTTCTACACCTAAAGGTATAACGCCGTTTTCTTTAGCAGCTTCAACTACTTTATCGGCTAGTGCATTAACTTGCCGTTTTGATTTTCCGCTAGCGATAATCATGTAGTCGGATATGCTGGTTAATTTGCTGACTTCAAATACTACGACGTCAACAGCTTTAACATCATCAAGAGCCTTAAGGGTAATATCAACGAGTTCTTTTGTTTTCATTCAGTGTCCAAGGTAGAGGTGGTTATCTTTAATATAAGTTTGAGTTGTTGCTGGTAACAAATTATCGACGGATTTGTTTTCAGAATAACATTGTCTAATCATGCTTGATGAAATATCCAGCATGGGAATGTTTATAGAATAAAGTTGTCCTGATAAATTATTTTTAAATTGTGTTTGATCTGTTGTTTGATTTTTTTCTATCCACGTTTGTAGTTCGGCTGAAACCTTGTTTGAAGATTCGTCAGGTCGATTCGCAACGATGATATGTGCGTAGTGTAATAGTTCTTGCCAATCTTTCCAGCTATCAATTTTATTAAATGCATCTCGACCCAAAATTAAGCAAAGTGAGTCTTCAGGAAATTCTTCTCGTAATGATTTCAAGGTATTGATGCTATAGGATATTTCTTCGCTTTCCAGTTCTCGACAATCAATACAAAGCTGGATTTCATTCTTGATAGCAAGCTCAAGCATGTTTTGTCTGTGGAGTGAGCTTGCTACCGGTTGTTCCCTATGTGGCGGAATATTAACCGGTATCAATCTTACTTGATCAAGCTTGAGTTGTTCTTTTGCTTCAAGTGCGAGCCGGATGTGTCCATTATGAATTGGGTCGAACGTACCGCCTAGAATGCCAATTGATTGCATTAATATTAATTAAGTACGGATGTGCCCATCTCCAAGGACAATATATTTTTTCGACGTTAATCCTTCCAGCCCAACAGGGCCACGCGCGTGAAACTTATCGGTGCTGATTCCAATTTCTGCACCAAGGCCATATTCAAAGCCATCTGCAAAACGCGTTGATGCATTGACCATAACCGAACTTGAATCGACTTCACGTAAAAACCGACGTGCGGTTGTGTAATTTTCTGTAACAATCGCATCCGTATGTTGTGAACTGTATTTGTTAATGTGTTGCATTGCTTCATTAACATCTGCAACTATTTTTAATGACATAATCGGCGCAAGATATTCTGTGCCGTAATCTTCTTCGGTTGCTAATATAATACCATCAATCAATTTAGCAGATTCTTTACAACCACGAATTTCAACACCGGCTTGTTTATATAAAGGCGCAAGTTTGTCTAACACTTCCTTAGCAACGGATTTTGCAACTAATAAACATTCCATCGTATTGCAGGTGCCATAACGTTGTGTCTTTGCATTCAAGGCAATCTTTACCGCTTTATCAATATCGGCATCGTTATCAATGTAGACATGACAAATACCATCGAGATGTTTAATCACTGGCATTTGCGCTTCATTACTAATGCGTTCAATCAAGCCTTTACCGCCGCGAGGTATGATGACATCGACATACTCTTTCATAGAAAGTAATTCGCCTACCGCAGCACGATCAGTTGTTGAAATAACTTGTACGGCTTCCTGAGGTAAATCGGCTTCGACCATGCCAATGTTTATGCACTTGGCAATGGCTTGATTTGAATTCAATGCTTCAGAACCTCCACGTAAGATCGCAGCATTACCCGATTTTAAACAAAGTGCAGCAGCATCAGCCGTTACATTTGGTCTTGATTCATAAATAATACCGACAACGCCTAGAGGTACGCGCATAGTCCCGACTTGAATTCCACTTGGACGCATGGCTAAATCAGTAATGGTGCCGATAGGATCACTTAAGCTGGCGATTTGATTTAAACCTTCAACCATAGAATCAATACGTGCATTAGTCAGTTCCAGTCGATCAACTAAAGATGGTTCAAGATTTTTTTCTTTGGCGGCTTTTAGATCTTCTTCATTTGCTTTTGCTAATGCATGGCGATGTTTAATAATATTTTCTGCAATAGCTTCGAGTGCATTATTTTTTTGTGCAGTGGTAGCGCGCGCCATTAAACCCGCCGATGCTCTGGCAAGTTGACCCACTTCCAACATGTATTTTTTAATATCCATTAACTAACCTTTTTTTCATCACGTTATTTGTAGTTTAGCGGTATTAATACCGGCTATTGCTAACAATAGTGTATTAAATTGATCCCAGGCTTGATCTCTTCGGCTGCTTTTTAATGTTCTGTCTATTGTTGCGCAAAATTTTAACAGTTGATCAAATGATCTACTTGAATGACGTTGTAAAACTGCATTCATTGGGCGCTTCTTTTGATCCCAGATTCGATATGACTTAAAAAGTCCTTCAAGGTTCGCACCGGCTTCGTGTTGATGCGCGATTGAACATAAACGTCTAAACTCCCACATCCATGCACCGAACAAAGCCATTGGTTCAGTGCCTTCGTTTCGTAAACCTTGCAGCATGTGTATCGTACGATCCGTATTACCTAGAAAGGCGCTCTCAATTAAATCAAAAACATCGTAACGAGAACTATCGGCAACAGCAGCTATAACATCCACGATATCAATACTGTCTTTATCAATTAACAGAATCAGCTTATCAATTTCCTGTTGTGCGGCAAGTAAGTTTCCTTCAACACGCAGCGCAATTAATCTGGCAGCATCAAGCGTAATACGTTTTTGTTTTGATTGCAGTCGGTTTTGTATCCATCCTGGAAGTTGTGCTGGATTTATTTGCCAGACTTGTATTAATGCACCGACTTTTTCTACAGCTTTAACCCATTTGTTACTTTGCGCACTCTTATCAAGTTTATCCGAACTGATGATGAGTAAATTGTCTTCACTTAATTGTTCAGCATACTCGAGTAAGACGCGACCACCTTCTTTACCCGGTTTTGGTGCAGCCATACGTAATTCAATAATACGACGACTGGAAAATAAAGATAAATTAGCCGAAGCATCGTTAATGGAATTCCAGTCAAAAGATTTATCGACATTAAACACAAGGCGTTCATCATAACCTTGCGAGCGAGCGGTTATTCGTATTTGATCAACGCATTCGAGTTTTTGTAAGGGTTCATCACCGCTTACAAAATAAATAGGAGCTAAGCCTGAACGTTGTAAATGACTGTTAAGTTGATCAGGGCGTAATCGCATTCTATGTGGGACTGTTTATTTGGTAGTCAACAATGCCTGTAAACGACGAAGTACCTGACTGGCTGCTCGACGAACGATATCTTCCTGAAGAAGTACTTCTTCCGAGAATTTACCCAATACAGCATTTTCGTCAAAAGTAAAATCGCGTGAAGACGATACAGCATCATTTTTAACAATTTGCTTTCCATCAGCATGAGCCGCATCCATCTTCGCTTTGTAGAGAATTTGATATTCTTCAACTTTACCGGTTGTCGCAGAGACACTGAGAACTGATTTTTCAAAAGCTTCTTCTTTAAAAGTGACAACATAGGATGCACTTTGAGGCGTGTTTGCAAGAGCGATTCCCGCGCCGGCTAATTGAGATTTAACTTCCTTGGCTAGTTTTGGTGCACTTGATGGATTGATATAGATATTCGCAATGTCAAATTCGGTTAGCTGTGAACCACGCAGGTGAAATCCGCATGCACTTGTTAATATTAACAGGCATATCAGTAGTAGACGTGTTTTCATCGAATATCCTCTCGAAAATGGCTAATCATCTTGCTTCGTATATTACCCTATGACACTACGATGTTCACTAAACGTCCGGGAATAACGATGATTTTTCTTATGGTTTTGCCTTCAATATTACGTTTAATGTTTTCATCTTCGACCGCCAGTGCTTCAATCTGCTTTTGGTCGGCATTTTTATCGACCGAAATCTTACCGCGAAGTTTACCATTAACCTGAACCACCATTTCAATTTCGCTTTGTTCAAGTGCGGCTGGATCGGATTTTGGCCAAGCGGCATTGATTAAAGCTTCATCGTGCCCAAGCGCAATCCAGAGTGCATCGGTAATATGAGGGACAATGGGTGATAGCAGCAATGTTGCCGTTTCAATACCCTCACGCATAATGGCATGATCATTATCAGTAGATAAATCTGACTTCGATAAAGCATTCATCATTTCCATGACAGCTGCAATAGCAGTATTAAATGTATAACGACGACCGATGTCATCGTTTACTTTATCAATAGTCAGATGAATCTTGCGGCGCAATTCTTTTTGTTCGTTCGTTAAAGAAGACTTGTCCAGCGCTGGTGCCTTGCCTTCATTAATATGAGTACTGGCTAGTTTCCATAAACGCTTTAAGAAACGTGAAGCACCGTCGACACCGGCATCCGACCATTCCAGACTTTGCTCGGGTGGCGATGCGAACATCATAAATAAACGAACCGTATCGGCACCATATTGATCAATCAAAGGCTGAGGATCAACCGTATTGCCTTTTGATTTAGACATTTTCGAGCCGTCTTTTAATACCATGCCTTGCGTTAGCAAATTGGTAAACGGTTCGTCACTCTTTAAGAACCCCAAGTCGCGCATTAATTTATGGAAAAAACGAGCATAAAGTAAATGCAAAATAGCATGTTCAATACCGCCAACATATTGATCAACAGGGAGCCAGTAGTTAGCGCGATCATCTAACATCGCTTCTTCGTTATCCGGACAACAATAGCGGGCGAAATACCAGGATGATTCAAAGAAGGTGTCAAAGGTATCGGTTTCTCTTTCTGCTGGTCCGCTTCCATCAGGCGCATCAACATTAATAAATTCAGGCATGGATTTTATTGGCGAGCTGATGCCTTTGAATTCGATATCTTCCGGTAATATTACTGGTAACTGATCGGCAGGTACCGCGTGAGTTGTTCCATCTTTTGAATTAATGATAGGTATCGGACAGCCCCAGTAACGTTGACGAGAAATACCCCAGTCTCTTAATCGATAATTAACTTTGCGATTACCGCAGTTATTTTCTTCGACAAAATCAGCAATTGCTTCAAAAGCTTGTTTTGAAGTCATGCCATCAAACTGAGCAGAATTTTTTAATATGCCTTTTTCTGTGAAAGCAAATGCAGTTAAATCATGATCACTATTATCAGCAGGGTAGATCACTTGTTTAATAGGAATATCGTATTTATGTGCAAACTCCCAGTCACGTTGGTCATGTCCTGGAACAGACATGACTGCGCCAGTGCCATAGCCCATTAAAACAAAGTTCGATACCCACAATGGAATTAGTTCGTCACTTATAGGGTGGCGTACATTAATGTTAAGTGGCATGCCTTTCTTTTCCATGGTTTCCATTTCTACTTCCGTTGTGCCACCACTTTTACATTCATCAATAAAAGCACGCAGGTTTGCATTATTTTCTAATGCTACTTTTGCGAGTGGATGTTCAGCAGCTACGGCCATGTAAGTGATACCCATGATGGTATCCGGACGTGTTGTATAGATACGCAAAGTCTCGTCTGAGTCATCAACTTTAAAATCAACCTCGACACCTTCAGATCGGCCAATCCAATTTGCCTGCATGGTGCGAACCGCATCAGGCCACCCTGGTAGTTTTTCCAGATCGTTTAATAACTCGTCAGCGTAGTCAGTAATTCTTAAAAACCATTGCGGTATTTCACGACGTTCAACCGTTGCACCTGAGCGCCAACCTTTGCCATCGATAACCTGTTCATTGGCCAATACGGTTTGATCAACCGGATCCCAGTTGACTACAGACGTCTTTTTATAAACCAGACCTTTTTCATAAAGCTGTGTGAAAAACCATTGTTCCCAACGATAATAACCCGGACTACAGGTAGCTAATTCACGATCCCAGTCATAAGCAAAGCCCAGACGCTTTAATTGCTGACGCATGTAATCGATATTATCGTAAGTCCATTTTGCTGGTGGCACATTATTCTTAATAGCCGCGCCTTCAGCAGGCAAACCAAATGCATCCCAACCCATAGGTTGCATAACATTTTTACCTTGCATGCGTTGGTAACGACTGATGACATCACCAATGGCGTAATTACGGACGTGTCCCATGTGTAATTTGCCACTGGGATAAGGGAACATTGAGAGGCAGTAAAACTTTTCTTTATTCGGATCTTCCGTTACATGAAAAACGTTACCGTCTTCCCACTTTTTTTGTACTTCGGACTCAATTTGCTCCGGCTTGTATTCATTATCCATGCTATTAATTGTGTTGATTTATAAAATCCAGCAAGCATACAGAGCGAGGGGTATTGGGACAAGTTATCTCCATCCATGGAGATAAAAAAAGGCCTCACGCGGAGGCCCATACAACTAGTCAATATTTGAGGAGAGGCAATAATTACTCAGATGTTGTTAACTGTTCTCTATGCTTTTCAATCGTAGTTTGGCCGATACCTTTAACATTGATCAAATCATCAACTGATTTGAATTCACCATTTTCTTTGCGGTAGGCAATAATAGCTTCAGCCTTGGTTTCACCAACGCCCTTAATGACAGACATTAGGGTTTCCTTGTCGGCAGTATTAATATTGATGGATTCAGCGCTAAAACCAATAATAGGTAAAGCTAGAAGTAGTGTAAGAACAATTGAATTGATCAGTTTCATAATAAAATCTCCGTATCGTTATTTATGAGCATTTGAAAAGCCATAGTATCTTGCCGATAGGCAGCAAACAATTCTCTGTATTGGGTAATTTAAAGTTAGTGAAATATCATTCATATGTATGAGAGAGATAGAACACGAAATATTTATTTAACTGCACATTTTAACATCTAGCCATACTGAGAGACGCGGTTCTTGCACTCGCATAGGTTTAAAAACACAAGCTTATCACCACGCCGTTCTCGGACATTTTGCCTACGTTATAAAACACAAGCTCATCACCACGCCGCTCTTGCGCATCCATGCGCCCGCGGCATGACCGCCATGGATGCCGGAAATATCGAAAATGCAGGAGCAATTTTCGATGACATTACATCCTGAACATAAAAAACCCCGCCGAAGCGGGGTTCCGTCTCTAGAAATCAAAGTCTTCTTATTTAGAAAAATATTTGATCAGTAATACATCATGGCACGAACCTGGAAGGCACTAGCCTCTTCGCCTGTTATCCCATCGCAAGTTTTAGTTGTACCAGCAATAGTACCGCCAGCAGCAGTGCCACAATCATAGTCGAGTACAGTAGCGTAGTTTGCCATTAGGCGAGTATTTGCAGTTGGGTGCCAGTTAAGACCAACAGTAAAAACATCAGCTACACCACCATCAAAGACACCATCTCTCAGATCCATGCTTTCGTAACGAGCAGCAATTTGCCAGGCACCCCAACCGCCCTGCGTAACAGAACTGTTGGGTTTTATGCCACTAAATTGTCCGTTGTTTTTGAATTTCATGGACTCGCCAGTGAAGAAGTAACCTAGGTCAAACGCATATGCATCTAAATCGGCATCACCCGCTGTGTTACTAGTGTCCCACATAGTGTATTCAAATATGCCGTGTAAAGGACCCCATACGCCAATAACTTCAGCCCCATACGCATTTACATCTTTAGTTCCACCGAGGCCACCTTCACTAGTGTCAAACTCTAATTGATCGCCATCACCCAAGTGCGAAACTAAATTATTATCGATGTTATTGAAGGTGTCGCCATGTAGATCTTCGTACATATATGAACCACCAACATGCAACTGATGCTTATCATCTTTCTTGAATGGAGTACCACCTATGCGAAAAGCATAGGTCTGACGATCTTCAGTACTACTAGCAACATTGTCATCATTAAGCCCCGGGACTTGTGCGCTGGCATGTGCAAACCATCTATCAGCTTGATGGTAAGCAGAAACACCAACACGACGTGAATGCTGTGGACCATCAGCGAATAAAGGACGGTTCATTAACGGCATGTATTTACTACTGCTGATTGTGGCATGACCAAAAGCAGTGTGTGCCTGACCGAATTTCAACCACCAATCACCAAGACTGTTTTTACCATTATAAGCAACCCAAACGTCTTTCCATGAAAGACTGGTTTGATCAGCGAAGTCCATCTCTAATTTCCAGGAAATTGGTTTGTATTTACCCTCCATGCCCATACGTGCACGACGCAGTTCCCAACCACTGTCTCCATATGTTCCTACTGCTCCGCCATCTCTATCATTTGCGATGTAGTCCCACATGATGCGGCCAATGGGTTGGAATGCCCAATCACCATCTGCTGATTCAACGATAAACTTACCATTGGTCGTAATTTTAGGCAGATCTTTAGTTGCTGCTGCAACATCAGCTTTTACTTCACTGGCAAGACTTTCTGCCTTTTCGCCATCAGCCTTAGATGCATTTGAAAGCAGTTGGTATTCTTCAGCTGAAATACTCCCCTTATCTCTTAGTATCTTTAATAAATCCAGCATAGCTTCGTTAGTTGCCATTGCTGGTGTTGAAATTGCTGCCATTGCGCCGATCAAGATCGAGCCTAGCAAACTTTTTAAATGTGCCTTCTTAAACACAATGTTTCTCCTTACAAGTGGATTAATATTTATACCGTGACGCACTCTAAAAAATAACTGAGAGCCTCCCCCAATTTGGTGAGGTAAAGATAGAGCCGGACTATTGCAACTAAATGAAACTTGCGTGACAAAACGATGAAGGAACTATGACAGCAGCATTACAAAGCTGATGTAATTTATGAGATATGGAAATAAATCAGGTTTTGTAACTTGGTTGAGCCTTTTTTGTCATGAAGCTGTAATATAAGTACTTTCTAATACGCGATATGTTCGATAGAGAATTAAATCTCATGAAAGAAAAAATATTGATCGTTGAAGATGAAGAAGCGATTCGCGATATGCTGGGCTATGCATTAATGAAAGAAGGTTTTGAATGCAAAGAAGCGGCTGATGTTGAGCAAGCGAGAACGACAATTGAATCTGAGCGACCCAATCTGATTTTACTCGATTGGATGTTGCCAGGAATGAGTGGTATTGATTATGCCCGTCGTCTGCGCAGTGTTCCTGAAACTAGAGATATCCCGATCATTATGCTGACAGCCAAAGGTGCAGAAGAAGATAAAGTGCGTGCACTTGAGACCGGTGCCGATGATTACGTTACTAAACCATTTTCTACCAAAGAACTGGTGGCCAGAGTCAGAGCAGTACTCAGACGATATTCAAGCACTGACGATTCTGGAGTGATTGAAGTTAAAGGTTTACTATTTAATCCGGAAACGTATCGTGTATCCGCAGAGGGACAGGATATTGATATCAGTCCAACCGAATTTAAATTGCTTCATTTCTTTATCGGGCATCCGGAACGGGTGTATAGTCGTTCTCAGTTACTCGATCAAGTATGGGGTGAAAATGTTTACGTTGAAGAACGCACCGTTGATGTTCATATTCGCCGACTTAGAAAAACGCTCGAGCCATTTGGTTTCGATAAATTCATTCAAACCGTTAGAAGTGTTGGATATCGTTTTTCAACACGTTAATTTCTTTTCAAAATGAAGTACGATCTTTGGCGCTTCATCAGCGTGCTTTCGTTGAGTATATTAGTCGGACTTGTTTCCGGTTATTTTCTCAGTTGTATTATCGTTGGGCTTTTAGTATTCATCTGGTGGCAATACAAAGAAGTTTCAAAAATTCTCGTCTGGTTGCAAAGTCGCCAGGAAATCAATGGACCTTCTCAAACCGGCCTTGTCGATGAAACCTGTCGTGAAATTGATTATTTGAGAGATAGAAATAAATCGCGCAAACAAAAACTCTCCGGTTATTTAAAACGATTTCAGGAAGCAACATGTGCTTTGCCCGATGCAGTTATTGTTTTAGGTTCGCAAGGCGAAATCGAATGGGCTAATGAAAAAGCTCGTGAATATATTGGTGTCCATTGGCCAAAAGATAGCGGTTTAAGATTGCCCAATCTGGTTTGGTTTCCAAAACTAATAAAATATCTTAACGCGAGTGAAGCCGAGCTAGAGAAAGGCTTGCAGATTACTTCACCAGTCGATAATAAATTAATGCTAGAAGTTCGTATTTCGGCTTATGGTGATACGCAACAATTACTTGTAGCAAGAGACGTGACGGCTGTCTCACGTATTAACCAGATGCGTAAAGATTTTATTGCCAATGCCTCGCATGAACTACGAACTCCACTTACCGTCATATCAGGTTATCTGGAAGGTTTTGTAGACGATGAATCTTGTCCGAAAGAATGGATAAATTATATACAACAAATGCGTTCACAAACGACTCGCATGCAAAATTTAATTGAAGATCTTATGCAGCTCTCAGGGCTTGAAGCAAACTCTGGTCAAAGTGAAAAAGAAACGATACCGATGCCAGATGTGTTATTAGCGATAGTGAATGAAGCCAGATCATTAAGCGGATTTATGAATCATGAAATTACACTTAATGCGGATCAAAGTTTATATTTAAAGGCAAACCAACGCGAAATCTACAGTGTCTTTTCAAATCTAGTATTTAATGCAGTTCAATATACACATGAAAATGGTTCTATCGATGTTGAGTGGTATGAAGATAATAAAGGTGCGCATTTCAGTGTTCGGGATAATGGACTTGGTATCGCAGCAGAACACATCCCAAGATTAACGGAACGTTTTTATCGTATTGATAAAGGTCGTTCTCGTGAAAAGGGTGGGACAGGGCTAGGATTAGCTATTGTTAAACATGCCTTAGCTCGATATGAAGGACATTTAGTTATCGAAAGCGAGCTGGGCAAGGGTAGTTTGTTTCGGTGTGACTTGCCAAAGTCACTCATTGTTCATGTTAAAGATAATGTAGACAGCGTTTTATCAGCATAACTAACTCGTCTGTTTTTCTCTTAATTATAAAATACTCACCGTTTGTCACAAAACTGTCATATTCTTTTAACTTTGATGTCATGTGATGCGGAGATAATACGCCTACTTAATTTTTAAACTATTTCAGTTCACTATCTCAAAGGAGATAAATCAAAATGACTATTAAGAGACTTTCCGCAATTTTAATTGCACTTTCTCTCTCATTACCAGTAATGGCGGAAGACAAGATTGATGCAGGCTTGACTGACTATGCCAAGGCGAGTGGTGTATCAGGTAACATCAGTAGTGTGGGTTCAGACACTTTAGCGAACCTGATGACGTTTTGGGCGGAAGAATTTAAACGCCTCTATCCAAATGTTAATGTTCAAATTCAAGCAGCAGGTTCTTCAACTGCACCACCAGCATTAAGCGAAGGTACTTCTAACTTTGGTCCAATGAGTCGTAAGATGAAAGACAAAGAAATACAAGCATTCGAAGGAAAGTTCGGATACAAGCCTACTGCCATTGCAGTTGCGATTGATGCTCTGGCTGTTTATGTTAATAAAGATAATCCTATTGAAGGACTTTCAATTCCACAAGTCGATACCATGTTCTCTGCAACACGTAAGTGTGGTTATGAAAGTGATATTACTACCTGGGGTCAACTTGGCTTAACAGGTGATTGGGCAAACCGTCCAGTTCAGTTATATGGTCGTAATTCAGTATCAGGTACTTATGGATACTTCAAAGACGAAGCGCTATGTAAAGGTGATTACAAAGATAGCGTTAATGAACAACCAGGATCAGCTTCTGTTGTTCAAGGTATTACCAAATCACTTAATGGTATAGGTTATTCTGGTATTGGTTATAAAACATCAGGTGTTAAAGCAGTACCGCTAGCTAAAAAAGACGGTGGCGAATTTATTGAAGCAACACCTGTCAATGCATCTGCTGGTAAATACCCATTAGGACGTTTCCTGTATGTTTATGTTAACAAGCAACCAAACAAAGCACTGCCTCCTTTAGAAACTGAATTCATGAAAATGGTTCTTTCTAAAACAGGACAGCTTGTTGTTGTAAAAGATGGTTATATTCCTTTACCAGCAAAAGTAGCTGAAAAAGAATTGGCAAAACTTGCTAACTAATATTTACACGATGTAATGTACGTCGCGAGACGCTTACATGAATGTAAGCGGTAGAGCGAAGCAGGAGCTAGAGCCGAGGGCAGGACGCCCGTAGCGACGAAAGACACGACGTTTATCTAAATCCCTCTCTGCTAAATGTCTGTAACCCAACCCCGCTTCGGCGGGGTTTTTTATTTACAAGGACGTAATGTATGTCGTTTGTGCAGGAGCACACAAACGACGATGTTCAGGATGAACTAGCAGGATTTTTGCTCGAAGCACCAACAGTAGGCGCTTTAGGCGACGTCAGGAACAGTTACCGAGGAGTCCATGAACGGCGTGGTGATGAGCTTGTGTTTTTAAATTTTGGCAAGCGCAGGAATCTGCTGCTACGAATTCAGCATCTAATGTTGCTGCGTTGTGTCGAAAGTTGTAGATTTAAAAAGGTTGTAATTAGTGACTATTATATAGAATCTTTCCCGCATAATAGAAACAAGAAAAATAATAGAATGGTTAAACTGCTAGAAGAACAAGAACATATTTACTTTTAAAAACAATTCGAAAAATTAGTCGGGTGTTCTGTTAATAATGTTTATGAGAAAGAATTCCTTATAAACATACTGATACAAAAAATAAATGGAAATAAAAGGAACTCTAACTGGCTCTGAAATGCCAGCTACTCTCGCCATACCTTCTGTTTGACGTTATAGCGTTATAATGCATATATCAATGAAGGAGATTTTATCATGAGCAATTTATCCAAAAGATCCACGGTTTACTTTGACCCCGCTATTCATCAGGCTTTGAGAGTTAAAGCAGCTTCAACAAACCTTTCAGTTTCAGATTTAGTGAATGAGGCTGTGCGTGTGCAAATGTCAGAAGATCAGGAAGACCTGCGGGCGTTTTCAGAAAGAGTCAATGAGCCAGAAATGAGTTATGAAACCTTGCTCAATGATTTAAAGAAACATGACAAAATATAAAATAACGTTTAAACGTTCAGTTTCAAAAGATTTGCGAAATATTCCTAAGAAAGATGTCAGGCGAATTCTTAAACAAATTGATATGTTGGCAAGTGATCCAAGGGCTGAGGGATGTATTAAGCTTTCTGGTCAGGAGTATTATAGAATTCGAGTAGGCTTTATCGAATTATATATGAAATACAAGACTTAAAACTTATAGTTCAAGTGGTTAAGGTTGCTCATAGATCAAGTATTTATAAAGGCAGTTAACAAAATATTATCTAATTAGTAACTCCCCCAAACCCAGATTTTACGACAATATCCCGCCTTTGTAACAAAACTGTCATAAAGCAATTCTAGAATGGCGCTCATGAATAATAATGAAAATGTTGCTGATGTTGCGCTGCCTGATTTTAACTCTAAATCAGCGAGTAATTATCGTAAATGGCGCCATGTTAAGGATGTCGCAACCCGCTATTTAATGGCTTTTGGTGGGATTGGTGTCATTGCTGCGATTGTGTTGATCGCGTTTTATTTGTTCTATGTCGTTATTCCGATGTTCAAGTCGGCGCATATTGAATCTATAGCAACTTATTCCGTTCCTGAGACTGCTAGTACAAATAGCAAGACATTGGTTTATGCCATGGAAGAGCAGCGCGAAGTAGCGCTACGTGTAACTGACCAGGGTCAGGGCGTGTTCTTTTCTACTGATAACGGCCAGATTCGTAAAACGATCGATTTTAATATTCCAGCAGATGTTTCAATTACATCGGTATCGACTGGCGATCCGACTGAAAGAACGGTTGGTTTAGGTTTATCGAATGGGACGGTCTTGTTTTTTCAACATGATTATGCGGTAACGTACCCAAATGACGTTCGTAAGATTACACCTGATATTTATTTCCCTTTTGGTGACCAACCTATTCAGGTTAATGCAACGGGTGAGCCAATAAGAGAACTCAGTGTTCAATATGATGGTGAGCAAGCAACGATAGCTGCGCATGGATCTCACGCACAAATAAATCTGGTAAATTTTGTAAAAGAAGAATCTTTTTTAAGTGATGAAGTAGAAATCATTCGCGAAGAAAGCGTTATCGCAATTGATACAGAAGAGATAGTTGATTTAAAGCTGGATATAGAACAGCGAGAATTATATGTAGCAGATTTGTCCGGCAATGTTTATTACTACGATATAAGAAATAAAACAGAACCGCGCTTGGTACAAAAAGTAAAAGCAGTTGCAGATAATGTACGTATTACTGCGCTGGAATTTTTAGCGGGCGGTATATCAATTTTAATTGGCGATTCAAGTGGACAAATTGCACAGTGGTTTCCGGTTAGAGATGAAGATAATAATTACACGCTGCAACATATAAGATCATTTAATAAACAAAAGTCTCCTATTACAGCCATTGCGCCTGAATATTCGCGCAAAGGTTTTATTGCTGTTGATGAAAGCGGAAAGATGGGGATATATCATACAACGGCACATCGTACTGTTTTGCTTAAACAGATTGATGAACATGCATTAAATACACTTACTATTTCGCCGAGAGCAAATGCTGCTTTAATTGAAAACGACAAAGGCCAATTACAGTTTTGGCATGTTGATAATGAACACCCTGAGATTTCATTTCAATCTATCTGGGGAAAGGTCCGGTATGAAAGTCGAGATAAGCCGAAATACATTTGGCAATCATCATCGGCAAGTAGTGATTTTGAACCTAAGTTTAGTTTAACGCCACTAGCTTACGGAACATTTAAAGCGGCTTTCTATGCAATGTTGTTTGCTATTCCATTATCGATATTTGGGGCAATGTACACAGCTTATTTTATGGCGCCAAAAATGCGTCAGGTCGTTAAGCCAACCATTGAAATAATGGAAGCATTGCCTACAGTTATCCTTGGTTTTCTTGCAGGCCTCTGGTTAGCGCCATTTGTAGAAACACATTTGCCAGGCATGTTTGTTTTAATTGTATTTGTTCCTATAAGTATTGTTATGGCAGCCGCAGCTTGGGAATTTATTCCCGATCATATTAAGCATAGGGTGCCGGATGGTTGGGAAGCGGCTTTATTAATGCCAGTCATTATTCTTGCTGTGGTGTTTTCAATTGGAATAAGTCAGCCGATCGAAAATCTGTTTTTTGGTGGTAACTTGCCGTTATGGTTAAGTACAGAAATGGGAATTACATATGACCAACGTAATTCACTGGTGGTTGGTATTGCTATGGGCTTCGCCGTTATCCCAACAATATTTTCTATCAGTGAAGATGCGATCTATAGCGTACCTAAACATTTAACAACAGGCTCGTTAGCACTAGGCGCGACATCATGGCAAACCATGGTGCGTGTTATTTTGTTAACAGCAAGCCCCGGAATATTTTCTGCAGTCATGATTGGTTTAGGCCGAGCTGTTGGTGAAACAATGATTGTTGTTATGGCAACAGGTAATACCGCCATTATGGACATGAGTATCTTCGAAGGTTTTCGTGCTATGTCGGCAAACATTGCAGTAGAAATGCCTGAAACAGAAGTTAATAGCACGCACTACAGAATACTATTTCTTGGCGCACTGGTTTTATTCGCAGCGACATTTTTTCTTAACACGATTGCAGAAGTTGTTCGGCAACGTTTACGTACTAAATACAGTTCACTTTAAATGAAAGCAAAAATAAAAAGTTGGTTTGATTCAGGAACGCCTTATGTCTGGTTGAATGCAGGTGCGGTTTCTATTTCTGTGATTATGGTTGCAGGCTTGATTGGATTAATTGCTGTTCGTGGTCTGGGACATTTTTGGCCAGCTGATGTTGTTGCGTTTGATTATTATGCAGAGCCTGATAGCGAAGCGGTTCGATTGATGGGTGAGATTGTTGATGAAGAAACCGTGTCTCGTTCTCGAGCAGGAAATCCTGGTTATGGTGGCGAAACGATTACACGCGATTTACTAAAAACAGGTAATAGAGACGTATCGGGTCTTGATTTTCGCTGGATACTAAATGCTGGTATAAAAAATGATACATATCCTGATGATGCGATGATCGTTGAACGACGTGAGTGGGGTAATTTTTATGGTTACCTTACCGAGTTAGAACTGGATGGAGAGAAGATTGCTTACAGTGATTCATCCTGGAATGTTTTTCAGCAGGCAATAGGAAAAAATAATGATGTGTTTGATGACATTCGGCACATAGAAAAAGATTTAATTGGTGGTATTAACTACAAGATGGAACGTCTGCGTCTTAAAGAACGCGGTCTGGAGTTAAAAGGAAATAACACACCGGAAAAACTTAAGGACTTAATTCAACAGCGTGAAACCTTACAGCTCGAATACAATAGTTATACTGCAGAGTTAGAAAAATTATACGGCGTGTTAAATAGTTCCAGCTTTTCAGCTAAAACAGCCAGTGGCAAAGTAGTTAAGATTGGTTTTTCAAAAATTGTTCGAGCCTATCGACCAAATGCAATGAACTTGTTTGAAAAATGTATTTTCTATGCTGAAAAACTTTGGGAATTCTTGTCGGCTGATCCGCGTGAAGCCAATACTGAAGGTGGTATTTTCCCTGCAATATTTGGTACGGTATTAATGGTGATGATTATGGCCGTATTGGTAACGCCATTTGGTGTTATCGCTGCAGTGTATTTACGTGAGTATGCAACACAAGGTCCTATTACTCGCTTAATTAGAATTGCGGTGAATAATTTAGCGGGCGTACCTTCGGTTGTTTACGGCGTGTTCGGCCTTGGCTTTTTTGTTTATTTTCTGGGCGGCTCTATTGATGAACTCTTTTTTCCTGCGTCATTGCCCGCGCCGACATTTGGAACACCGGGTTTGCTTTGGGCATCGTTAACACTGGCTATCTTAACCGTCCCGGTTGTTATTGTTGCGACAGAGGAAGGTCTTTCGCGTGTACCTCGTGCCATTCGCGAAGGTAGTTTAGCTTTAGGTGCGACAAAGGCTGAAACGATGTGGCGCACGGTATTACCGATGACCGCTTCTGCAATGATTACCGGTTTGATTCTGGCAGTTGCTAGAGCAGCAGGCGAAGTCGCGCCATTAATGTTAGTAGGTGTTGTCAAATTAGCGCCATCATTAGGTCTAGACGGAAATGCACCGTTCTTACATCTAGACAGAAAATTTATGCATTTAGGTTTTCATATCTATGATGTTGGCTTCCAAAGCCCAAACGTTGAAGCAGCGCGACCGCTGGTATATGCAACAGCATTGTTATTAGTCGTATTAATTATCATATTAAACCTGACAGCTATACGGATTCGTAATAATCTTAGGGAGAAATACCGTGCAGCAGAAGAATCTTAATCTAAAAAATGAATATTCTGGGGAAGAACCTGTGACTGAATCAAGTGCAACCACGCCGACACATTCGATGGACTTAAGCGGTATTGTTAAGTCTGAAGGCGAATCAAATCTGGCCGATGAAAAAGTCTGTATTGAAGTTAACAATTTCAATTTGTTTTACAGTGGCAAACAGGCTTTGAAAGATATTAGTTTGACGATTCCTGAAAAGAAGGTCACTGCTTTTATTGGTCCTAGTGGTTGTGGTAAGTCAACATTGTTACGTTGTTTTAATCGTATGAATGATCTGGTTGATGGTGTAACAACGACAGGAAACATTAAACTAGAAGGTAACGATATCTTTGATGAAAATGTCAATGTTGCTGATCTACGTCGTCGCGTTGGTATGGTATTTCAAAAACCAAATCCTTTTCCAAAATCTATTTATGAAAATGTAGCCTATGGATTACGCATTCAGGGAATAAGTGATCGACGTACGATTGATACCGTTGTTGAAAAATCGTTAAGAGGCGCGGCACTTTGGGATGAAGTAAAAGATCGTCTTGATGATTTGGCAATGGTTTTGTCTGGAGGTCAACAACAACGTCTTGTTATCGCTCGTGCAATCGCTATTGAACCGGAAGTGATTTTATTGGATGAACCTGCATCAGCATTGGATCCAATATCGACATTAAAAATTGAAGAATTAATTTATGAATTAAAAGATAAATTCACCATCGTCATTGTGACGCATAATATGCAGCAGGCAGCGCGCGTATCGGATTACACCGCGTATTTATATATGGGTGAGATGATTGAGTTTAATGATACAAGTACCTTGTTTACAAATCCTGGTGAAAAGATGACAGAAGATTATATTACAGGGCGTTACGGTTAATCAGGTTTTATTGGAGAGAGACAAATGAGTTACGGTGCACAACATATTTCTAAACAGTTTGATGACGAACTGGAAAATGTACGCGGTAAAGTTCTGGCTATGGGTGGTCTTGTTGAGCAACAGTTGAATAATGCTCTTAGATCTTTAATTGAAAGCGAGACAGATTTAGCTGAGTTGGTTATTGAAACTGAAGTTCAGGTCAATACCTATGAAGTCACGATTGATCAGGAATGCACAAAAATTCTGGCTAGACGACAACCTGCTGCTAGTGATTTGCGATTAGTCATGGCTATTACCAAAACAATTACCGATTTGGAACGTGTTGGTGACGAGGCTGAAAAAGTTGCCAAGATGGCGCTAGAGTTATCAGAAAAACATGGGCCGAAATCTTATTACGTTGGTATTAACGCAATGGGTAATCTGGTGAGTCGTATGTTACATGATTCGCTTGATGCGTTTGCCCGTATGGATTCAAAACAAGCGGTAGCCGTTGCAGGGAAGGAACCCGAATCAGATGATCAATACAGCGCAATTTTAAGACAACTTATTACTTACATGATGGAAGATGCCAGAAATATTAGCGGCACGCTGGATGCGATGTGGACTGCTCGTGCATTAGAACGTGTTGGTGATCATGCTCGTAACATTTGTGAAAATATTATTTATCTGGTTGAAGGTAAAGATGTGCGTCATTTCAGTATTGAACAAATGGAACAGATCCTTGCAGAGGATTAGAGTAAGTTTTAAATCAGAATATTTTTTTGGTTTTTCTTTCTATCCAAATATTGTTTTCAATATATAGAAAAAGATGATGGCTAGTATGGCGCCAGCAGGCAACGTAATAATCCACGACATAAATATAGAACCTATCATACGCAGATTTAGAGCAGAGATACCACGTGCGAAGCCAACACCTAATACAGCACCGACAAGTGTATGAGTCGTTGATATAGGTAAACCCGTACCTGAGGCAAATACCACTGTTGTTGATGCAGCAAGGTTACAACAAAAGCCACGACTTGGTGTTAAATCAGTGATGCCTGATCCAACGGTTGCAATAACTTTGTGACCATAGGTAATGAGTCCTATAACAATACCAACTGCACCGAGTAGTAATATCCAGATAGACATCGATGATTCTTGGGCAATCTCGCCGCTAGACACGATACTAACGATCGCTGCCACAGGACCAACAGCATTTGCGACATCATTAGAACCATGAGCAAATGCCATGGCGCAGGCAGTAAAGATCATTAACACGCCGAATACCAGTTCAACATCATGGAATTGGTAAGAAAATTTAGCACGTGGACTAAATGATAATTTTCGAATTAGAAATGAACCTATGATGGAGCAAAAAATTCCAATGATGATGCTGATTGCATAGCACTCGGATTTTGATAAATCCAGGCCAATATGTTTTAAACCTTTAAACATGGTAACCAATGAAATCATGGCACCGGTTAGAAAAATGTAAAATGGCACATAGCGTTTAGCATTTTTCATAGGATCGGGAGTATCGAGTATTAATTTTTGTACGCTGCGAAACAATGCGTACGAGAATGCGCCGGCGATTATCGGTGAGACAACCCAGCTCGCCGCTATTGATCCGACTTTGCCCCATTTGACCGCTTCCATACCAATTCCTACAGCAGCAAAACCGACAATGGCTCCGACGATAGAATGAGTTGTTGATACGGGTAATCCGTATTTTGTTGCAACTAATAACCATATGCCCGCTGCTAATAAAGCAGCCAGCATGCCGTAAACAAGTAATTCAGGTGAGCCGGAAAGCATATCTGCGTCGATAATACCTTTGCGTATAGTAGAGGTAACTTGGCCACCGGCCAGGAAAGCACCAGAAAATTCAAAAATAGCAGCAATGATAACGGCATTTCTAAGAGTTAATGCTTTTGAACCAACAGAGGTAGCCATTGCATTAGCAACATCATTCGCACCAATGCCCCAGGCCATAAACAGGCCAAAACAGCCCGCCAATATGAGAAATATTGTTGTGTGTTCCATAGAATTTATTTTATTTTATTTTTATTTTGCCAACATTAACTGTAGGCGGTTGCCAGTGCTCTGTGCTGAGTCTGCTAGATCGCCTGTCCACTCAATTATTTTATAAAGAAACATAACATCAATAGGAGATAGTTCTTTTTCAACTTTATAAAATGCTGCTCGTAATGTGATCTGAATCTCATCCGTCTCTGCTTCAATCGTATGTAATTCTTCGATCATCTTTTTAACACGAGTTGCTTCATCGCCACGAAAACCTGTAGCTATTAATTCATCCAGCTCGTTTATTGCGACTTGTGCCTGACGAGTTGCATCGATACATCGTTTAAGAAATTCCATATAGGCATTTGCAATACTTTCAGGCAATGACATTTTTCTACCAAGCGTTAATCCGGAAATATCCTTGGCTTTATTGGCAATAAGATCTTGCAAGTCCAATACTTCCAATAAGTCTCTACGATCGATCGGCATGAATAGACTTGATGGCATATTCATGCGTAGTTCGTTTTTGATTTCATCCGCCTCATTTTCGAGCTCTACCAGTCTTGCCTGAACTTTAGTGGCTTGTTCCCAGTCATTGCTTATTACGGCTTCAAAATATGGGATTAACTCTTCAACACATAAAACGACCTTATCAATGTGTTTTTGCAGGGGAGTGACAGGTGAACTGCCAAAAATACGGGAGAAATAGTTGGATTGAGCCATTAATAGTGCATCCTGAATATTTTCATAAATCTAATAAATACAGAGTCTTTCATGGAGATGTCATATAAAAAAGCTAAACTGTAATAGTGCATAATTGTATGCTTTAAACAGTCTTTTTGTATAGCGTGGATTTTACTCAATTTAATAAGTTTAAGTTTAATTCATGTTTTTCTTACATAATATTGATATATATCAAATCTCTATGTCTTTGATATATAGAGTATGAATAAGTATTAATAATAAAAAAGGTTTCCAATGGATAAGTTAAATTTAAAATTACCCGAGTTATATCTTAATCGTGAATTAAGCTTACTCGAGTTTAATCGCCGTGTTTTTGAGCAGGCTAAGGATAAGCACAATCCACTATTGGAACGTTTACGTTTTCTATGTATAGCCAGTACGAATCTGGATGAATTCTTTGAAATTCGTGTTGCTGGTTTAAATCAACAGGTTAAATATGGTTCAGTGCAGACTGGCGATGATAATCTTACCGCTGTTGAAATATTAAAAAAAATCAGCGAAGTCGCACATGAGCTTGTAGCGGAGCAATATAAAATACTTAATGAAGTGCTCATTCCTGAATTATCCAAAGAAAAAATTCGCATCTTGCGACGAGCGCAGTGGAAACCGAAGTTATCACGTTGGGTTAAACGTTATTTTAACCGTGAATTGATTCCTATATTAAGTCCTATTGGCTTGGATCCTTCGCATCCGTTTCCGCGTGTATTAAACAAGAATTTATATTTTATAGTGACGCTTGAAGGAAAAGATGCTTTTGGTAGAGAAGGTGGATTTGCAATTGTGCAAGCACCTCGTTCATTGCCACGGGTAATAGAAATACCAAAGGAATATTCAATCAGAACGCATGATTTTATTTTGCTGTCCTCGGTTCTGCATTCTCACGTCGGTGATTTATTTCCAGGTATGAAAGTAACAGGTTGTTATCAATTCCGTGTCACGCGAAACAGTGATCTCTTTGTTTACGATGAAGAAGTCGATGATCTGTTACGCGCATTGGAAGGCGAATTGCCATCACGACGATATAATGATGCTGTTCGTCTTGAGGTAGCTGATAACTGTCCGGCAGAGATCAGTGATTTTTTACTTGATCAGTTTAAATTAACTGATGATGCATTATATCAAGTTAATGGGCCAGTAAACTTGAATCGTTTATTACAACTTCACGATTTGGTAGATCGACCTGAACTTGTTTATCCCGGTTTTACCCCGGATATTCCACCGCGCTTACTAAAGATGAAAAGTATTTTTGATGCATTACATAACGGTGATATTTTATTAATGCATCCGTTTCAATCATTTGCGCCTATTGTTGATTTCTTACGACAGGCTGCAAACGATCCTGCGGTATTGTCTATAAAACAAACTTTGTATCGAACCGGAAGTGATTCAGCCATTGTGCATGCATTAAAAGATGCTGCGCGTGCAGGTAAAGAAGTTACAGTTGTAATTGAATTACTTGCACGTTTTGATGAAGAAGCAAATATTGAACTGGCAAATGATCTGCAAGAAGCAGGTGCACATGTGGTTTATGGCGTTGTTGGTTATAAGACGCATGCAAAGATGATCATGGTAGTAAGAAGAGAAGGTCGATCATTACGTCGCTATGTTCACCTCGGTACCGGAAATTACCATACGCGTACTGCAAGACTGTATACGGACTATGGTTTATTAACGGCTGATCAAGCAGTCGGTGAAGATGTTAATAAACTTTTTCATCAGATGACGGGGCTGGGTCGTGCGACAAAATTAAAAAAATTATTACAGTCTCCGTTTACCTTACACAAAGGAATGCTCGATCTTATTAAGCAAGAAACCGATAACGCCAAAGCAGGTAAAGAAGCACGTATTATTGCCAAGATGAATGCATTGGTTGAACCTGAAATCATTCGTGCTTTATATGAAGCTTCTATAGCCGGTGTGAAAATAGATTTGATCATTCGCGGAATATGTTGCTTAAGACCAGGCATTAAAGGTGTGTCGGAAAATATTCATGTGCGTTCAATTATTGGACGTTTTCTGGAGCATACACGCATTTATTATTTCCATAATAACGGTAAGCCACATGTTTATTGCGCCAGTGCAGACTGGATGCAACGCAACTTATTTCATCGAGTGGAAGCCTGTTTTCCTATTGAAGAAAAACGTCCGCGCGATCAAGTTATTAAATTTGGGTTGTTGAATTATCTTTCTGATAATACTCAGGCATGGATTTTACAAACAGATGGAAGTTATCGTCGAGCTAAAGCGGGAAATGCAAAACCAAAAACGGCTCAGCAGGTATTGCTAGATCATTACTGTCCTTAACTGAATTTGAGTTTGTAGTCGATTACTGAAAGATAATTTGCTTCTGTTTCAAGATCGGCTTCAGTCAATGGATGATCGGTAAGCCAGCCATCCTGAAATTTTAATGTAATAACATTCATATTAATTTCTACATCAACATCCGGTGTTTTGATCGTGTTACGGCTTCGATTTAAAACGACTCCCAATCTTAATATGATAATTAATTTAATCAGTTTATTTTTAACTTCTTCAGTGACTGGTTCGAATATTTCAAGCGCGATTTTTCTTCGATGTAGTCGTACCAATATACTTAATAGTAATTGTTCATGTCGTGAGAAGCCGGGCATGTCTGAATTACTTAATAAATAGGCTCCGTGTCTGTGATACTGACTATGTGCGATAGCCAGGCCAATTTCATGTAAGCGCGCAGCCCAACCGATCATTTTTAAATCTTCGTTCTTATCTAATTGCCATTCAGATTTAATGTTTTTAAAAATATGCTTGGTTATTTTCTCAACATGATTGGCATGTTCGATGTCAACGCTATAACGGTTCATTAACCGATCAACGGTTTTATCACGGACGTCGGTATTATGTTGACGACCAATCTGATCATGTAACAAACCTTCGCGAAGTGCGCCATCTGAATACTCCATCGACTCAATTCCCAGCGCTTCAAATACCGCAGATAAGACGATAACGCCACCAACAAAGACAGGAATACGATTTGAAGAGAGCCCAGCAAATTCAATTTTGTTTACATTTCCAATAGAAATGAGTTCCTTTCTTAATTTAGCTAAAGATTCTGATGTTACGCTGGCTTCACTCCAGCCCAGATTGACAACGACATCGAGAATGGCATGAATGGTTCCAGATGTACCAATAGTTTTATCCCAACCATATTTTTTATAAAAGCCCTGAATACTTTCCAATTCTTGTAGCGCAGCGATGCGGGCTTTACGACAACGTTTGGCTGTTATTTCACCATCTTTAAAAAAGCGTTCACTAATATTAACGCAACCCATGAATAGACTTTCGGTCACATCAGCATCGAAGCTTTTGCCGATGATGAGTTCGGTGCTGCCTCCACCAATATCAACAACAAGTCGCTTATCTGTATCATTAAAAATGGTATGTGCTACACCAAGATAAACAAGACGAGCTTCTTCACGACCAGAGATTATTTCAATATTGTGTCCAAGCGCCGCGTTAGCGCGAGAAAGAAATTGCATTCCATTTCTTGCTTGGCGCAGGGTGTTTGTGCCAACAGCACGAATATTTGAAGCGGGGATGGTTTTAATACGTTGACCAAATTTTTCCAGACATTGTAAGGCGACTTCAATGGATTCATCCGTTAAAAGACGATCTTCATTCAGCCCGCCGGCAAGTCGAACCATTTCCTTGATGCGATCAATAATTATTGCTCTGCCATCAACAACATTGGCAACAATCAGATGAAAACTGTTTGAACCTAAATCAACTGCGGCATAAGTTTCGTTGGGATCTGACAAGACTGGTGTGCACCTAGTTTAATAAATAATGATTAATATGAAGGACTTTTTTGTGCGACATGCTTTATTTAAATGTAGCATAATTGAATGATATATCATTCTTTATCATTCTTTATCATTCTTTAATCATTATGACATTTCATCTATACATTATGCGTCATGCCAAGTCCGATTGGGCTGCGGCAGGCAAATCAGATTTTGACCGGCCCATTAATAAACGTGGCAAGCAAAGCGCAATACTGATCGGTGAATGGATGAGAGATAATAATCGGATACCGCAGAAAATTATTTCATCACCAGCTATACGTGCAAAACAGACAACTGAACTGGTAATAAAGCAATTTGCCAACGTGAATTCGGATAAGGTTATTTATGAGAAAGATCTTTATCTGGCCGAACCAGATAGATTAATAGAGTTTATCCAACTTTATAAAAATGAACTTAGTAGTTTAATGTTAGTGGCGCATAATCCGGGTCTGGAACAACTCGTTCATTTTCTATCGAGTGAGGCAGATACTGATTACAGAAGTATGACAACTGCAAATCTGGTGATATTCGAATATCCTGATAACCAATTCGATCCTTTGACTGATAAAGGAAAGTTAATCGAGTTTATTAAACCAAAAGAGCTTAGTTAAATCTACTTCTCAGCAACAACGTAGGCTATCCAACCTGCGTCAGCATCACCTTCAGTTTCAGGAATAAATTCGCCATTGCCTTCACCATCTTCATCAGCCTGTTCCCAGTATACCGTTGGTTTGAAGCCAGCTTCCGTTAACATGTCTAGAATTTCCGGCATGGTCCATACTCGCCATTCATAGCTGAACGCATTCATCATTTTTGAGCCATCTTTAAACTTATAATGAATATGATTCATAGCGATGCCGTTGATTGGATTATATTTGCTTTGATCCCATATATAAGTAAAATTTTTATATTTAGTTTTTTCCTTTAATTCCTGAAAAGCTTCATAGCCACCATAAGCATCAAGAAAAAATATACCATCATCAACTAAAGCAGCATAAACACTTTTGAAATAGTCAATCGTGAGTTTACGTTCTAGCAATAGCCAATAACTGAAATTCATGGCCAGAACAATATCAACCGGTTTGGTTTTCACAGTGATGACATTATCGTTGATAACAGTTAGGCGTTTAGCTTGTTTAGTACTTAGTTTTGCTATTTTATTTTTCTTGCCCCACTCCAAAACTTCCTCATCAAGATCTATACAGATTGCCGTATTGGTATTGCGGCGTTTTATCCATTCACAGGAAGTATTGGTTGTGCCGCAAAAATCTTCTCTAAGAGAAGTTGCATTACGGTTCCTGAGTTTCTTATAGGTGGCATCAACAAAATCGATTTCTGATTCAACGCATTGAACTGAGTTTTCATAATAAACATGTCGATCTGCCAGATCGGCCATCGTTGGATCAGCGGGTTTTTTATTATTGTTTTTCTTCTTTCTTGAAGCCATGTTATTTCCATTAAGAATAGTGTTATTAATAATTTTTGCGCATTATAACGAATAGTTGTGAATCAGGTTAGCTTAACCTCATATTAATATGTATGTTTAATACTATTGTTACAGTTTTGTTAAAATGAAAATATGAATTGGTGGGGAAAAATACTCGGTGGTACCTTTGGCATGATGATTGGTGGTCCAATCGGTGCGCTATTGGGTGCAGCATTAGGTCATAACTTTGACAAAGGCTTATCTCAACCCGCTGGGCAAACAGCAAGTCAATCCGGTTTTGGCCAGCAAGAACGTGCACAAACGATGTTCTATACTGCAACCTTCTCAGTAATGGGACATGTTTGCAAAGCCGATGGACAAGTTACGGAAGATGAAATAGCACTTGCTAAACAAGTCATGCAACAAATGGATATGGATGCAGTACAACGTAAAGCTGCTATCGATTTGTTTAACGAAGGTAAGAAAGCATCCTTTCCGTTAAATGATGTTGTTAAGCAATTTCGTCAGGAAATAGGTTTTCGACCAAATCTGTTACGCATGTTTATCGAAGTACAAATCACGGCCGCCTATGCTGATGGCGTGATGGATCCAGCTGAACGCAAAGTTTTATTGAATATTTGTCAGCTACTAAACATTTCGCAACATGAGTTTGAACACCTTTGCTCAATGATTGGCGGTATGCATAGTGGTTCATCAAAAGCAGCTCGTAATGATGGCTCGCCTTCATTAAAACAAGCTTATGCTGTACTGGATATAAAAGAGTCAGCCAGCGCCGCTGAAATAAAGAAAGCATATCGCCGTTTATTGAGCCAGCATCATCCAGATAAATTAGTCGCAAAAGGTTTGCCGGAAGAGATGATGAAACTAGCAGCACAGCGAACGCATGAAATAAGAAAGGCTTATGAAGTCATCAAGAAAGCAAAAAAGCTTTAATTTTTAGCTAGCTTGTAAAACATTGGGCATACTTACACGGAACTAAATGCACACCAGAAAGAAATAGAGCGATAAGTCCATGAAAATAAAATCAATACTTGAGAAAAAAGCAACGACGTTTATAGCATTTCAGCAGATGAAACGCTGAAAGAGATGGTAAAAGAAATGCTCGCGCGAAGTATTGGTTCCTTGCTCGTTTTGCACGACGACGGCTCACTTGCTGGAATAATTACTGAACGCGATTTTTTGTATAATGTTGCCAAGAATGCAGATACCTGGGAAACAGTTCGTATTGGTGATGTGATGATTAAAAATGTATTAACCGCTTCAGCCGATGAAACAACGTTCCAGAATGAATTGATGAAGCGCTATATAAAGGATTGGCCAGAAGAAGATAAGCCGGAAATAGCGACACAGTAAAATTACAAATCGATCGGGTTGTTATCCTGATCGGTAATCACTAATGCATTACTCTTTGCAAATCAACAAGAAAGTCGTACGTCATCCGATCTTTATCTTTTAGAATCGGTTTGATTACGAAACACTTAACCTTCTCTCCTTGTTTAATATTCACCAGTGGATTAAAGATACGTCGTCCAGTCGGTCCGTAAGTCGCTAAAACATAATAAAGACGTTCAGCCCAGTGTCGCTCGGACGAAACTTATTGCCGTCTTTAGTCTCGCCTCGAAGTAGTATTTTTTCTATTGTCATTCCGTTCATTTTTGTTGATTAAACACAATGTTACATTATTCTTGCAGTGCAGCAAGGCGGGGATTATAGGGGATGAAGTTGGATTTTACGAATAGGAATTGGATGTTTATTTTATGTTAAGTTTTTAGTGACTTTTCAAGACGAATTTCTTTTTTCATTTGTTTTACCCCTTGAAAAAACATCAAGAGGAAAAAATATGCTTGATAGAGTTAACATATATGTTAACCTATAAAAATGAGGGAAATACATTTTTACCGAACGGATTCGGGAGATTGTCCAGTTGAAGAGTTTTTAAATTCTTTAACAGCAAGACAAGCTCAAAAAGTAACGTGGGTTATGCGACTTGTTGAAGAAATGAATTTAGTGCCTGTTAAATATTTTAAGAAGTTAACGGGGACGGATGATCTCTGGGAAATAAGAGTTCAATACGGGAATAATATTTTTCGATTGTTAGGGTTTATGGATGGAAAGAATGTAGTCATTCTTAATCATGCATTTCAAAAGAAAACACAGAAGACGCCAATAAAAGAAATTGCGATAGCTAATACAAGAAGGAAAGACTATCTCAAGAGAGGTAACAGGCATGAGTGATTTAAAAAAATACGTAAAAAAAAGAAAAGTAAAAGATAAAGATTTTGCCAGTAATTACGAGTCTGGTTATGACGGTTTTAAATTAGGCGTCATGCTTAGGCAGGCACGCGAAAACGCAGGATTAACTCAAGAAGAATTAGCAAAAAAATTAAAGACTAAAAAATCTGCTATTTCCCGAATAGAAAATCATGCTGAAGATATTCGGTTGTCGACTTTAGAAAAAGTAGCAGAGGCATTAGGTAAGACATTAACGCTTTCTATTAATTAAAAATGACTGCTGTCGACCCAAAGCGGAAGATACACCTCTGCTTTTAAATGGATAACAAATATGAGTACAAACAATTAGACAATGAGTATTGAAATGAGTGAAGAAATTAATCAATCTACTTTAAAGGCATTGAAAATTGCTTTTACTTATATGCCAAAATCAATTGAAGTAACTAAATATGAGTATGGTGATAGCTACCAAAAAGTATTAGATCACATTGAAACAGTTAGAGAAATGTTGTTGATTAATGACGTTGATCCCGATGAGGTTTATGGTGAAATAAATCCCGAGAATACTCCTAATTCAACATATTAATTTGGTAATTGCGGCGTTAATGACCGCTTCTGGCCGATCTCAGATGTTAACTGGTTTCTGTTTCTTCTTTATATTTATCTAATAGTATCTTCCCGGCTGGTGTTGATTTGCTTAGCCATTTTATGAGTAGTTTTTCTTTTTCTTCTTTTGTGAGTTGCCAGTTTTGGTTTGTTTCTTTTATTTTATACATTAAGTAATAAAGACTGATGCCGGCGCTGACGGAGAGGTTGTAGCTTTGGGTGAAGCCGGTGATGGGGATTTGTACTTTGTAATCTGCGTTGTTTTCGATTTCTTTGTGTAGGCCGGTATCTTCACAGCCAAAACAAAGTGAGAGTTTTTCGTTAATGGGAAGCTCTTCTAGTGGAATACTATCTTCGCTTAATGTCATCGCGACTATTTTATAGTTTTGTTGTTTTAAATTTTCTATACATTCAGTGCGTGCGCTTTCATGTCGATGAAGGTCCATCCATTTTGATGAACCTTTTACTACATCACGATTGGTTTTGTGTTGATTTCGTTCTTCAATGATATGTATATCTTGAATGCCTATGCATTTGCTGGTACGTATGACAGCACTGGCGTTTTGGGGAAGGTAAATGTCATCAAGTACGACAGTCAGGTAACGCGTGCGTTGGTCTAATACTTCTTCAAGTCGTACAAAGCGCTCATCGTTAATGACGCTAGATAATTTTTCGATAATATTTGAACGTTGTGCTGTATTCAAGACGATTTATTTGGAGTCAGATTCCCAATGTTCAGCTTCGATAATTCGGCCACCGGATGCAGTTTGATGAGTATTTATATGAGATTGAATAAAATTGATTAAAAGACTTTGCGCAATTTTTTTGCGCAGAACCGGAATTAAAACGAGAAAACCAAAAACGTCGGTAAAGAAACCGGGAGTTAATAATAATGCGCCAGCGACTAATAGCATTAAACCTTCGACTAACTCGGTTGCGGGTAATTCTCCTTGATCCATGCTCATTTGAACCTTGGCGAGGGTGGATAAGCCCTGCTGGCGAAATAATGCTGCGCCTAGTGCGGCGGTACCTATTACCAGTGCTATGGTATAGCCGACACCAAAAACTTTACCGATTTCTATTAAAATAGTGATTTCGATTAGAGGTACAATAAGGAAAAGCAGGAATAATATTTTAAACAAAAGATTTGACCTCAGAGATAATTTTGACTTAGCAAGGTGGTATTATTATTGATGTATGGGCAAAATACTAATATACAACCCATTTTTAACAATAAGCACACGACATTATGAGTGATGAAGTAAAACACATACTGGTACTTACTACTTGTCCGGGATCTATCTCGGCTAAGAAAATCGCGCAGGAATTGGTTACTGAAAATCTAGCAGCCTGCGTCAATATTGTTTCAGGAGTGCAATCTTTCTTTAGTTGGGTTGGTAAAGTAGATACTGCAAATGAACATCTGTTGTTGATAAAGACAACATTAGATAGATATGAAGCTTTAGAGAAAAAAATCAAAAAAATACATCCTTACGAACTTCCGGAAATTATTGCTGTCCCTATACAGACAGGCCTTGCTGGATACTTAGACTGGATTACCAAAAATGCCAAATAAATCATGAATGTTGTTCGACATGCATTATTCTTTTCTCTTTTATTATCTTCACTGTTAGTTAATGCAGGTGAATTAGGTAGTAAATTAAACGATCTTTTTTCGTTTCAAAATTCATCTGCGTCAGATGAAATTCTCGACCCGGATGTTGCCTTTCGCGTTATTGCAGATGTTGATTCAAATAATCAACTCGTACTCAATTGGGAAATTGAACCGGGTTATTATCTTTATAAAAATAAATTCTCAATTGAGCCGGCTAATACAAACTTAACATTAGGACGCTATGAGTTTCCAAAAGGGAAATCTAAAGCAGATCCCGCCTTTGGTCAGGTAGAAGTTTATTATGGTCAAAACAACGTATCGATTCCTTTTCAGATTACCGATGCAATTTTAAAAGAATTTGAACTCAATGTTGCTTATCAAGGTTGCAAGGAAGATTCAGTTTGTTATCCGCCGATTAAAAAAACATTAACTGTTTCAGTTCCTGCTTCGTTTGAATCATTACCTATAAGCAATGGTTCAAATAAAAATAAAAATTCGGCTCCATTAATTTCTGAACAGGATTCGGTCACACAAAAGCTAAAAGATAAAAGTTTATTAATTAATATCCTTTCCTTTTTTGGCTTTGGTTTTTTATTGGCGCTAACGCCTTGTGTCTTTCCAATGATTCCAATTCTATCTGGCATTATTGTTGGTGAAGGTGAACGGATAACGCGAACACGAGCGATGATGCTTTCTATAAGTTATGTCATTGCTATGGCATCAACTTATTCTGTATTAGGTGTTATCGCGGGCCTCTTTAGTCTTAATTTACAAGCCGCTTCACAAAACGTTTGGGTCTTGAGTTTTTTCAGTGGCGTGTTTGTCTTGCTGGCTTTATCCATGTTTGGTTTTTATAAATTACACTTACCATCACATTGGCAAAGCAAGTTATCAAATAGTCATAACAAAGAACATCATGGGACATTAAAAGGTGCAGCGATTATGGGAGTACTGTCAGCTATTATTGTGGGGCCATGTGTTGCGCCACCTTTAGCCGGCGCGTTGCTTTATATAAGTCAAACAGGTAATGCCTTGTTAGGAGGCCTTGCTTTATTTGCTATGGGCTTGGGTTTTGGTGTGCCCTTACTCATTGTTGGTGCAACGTCAGGTGAACTATTGCCGCGTGCGGGCATGTGGATGGAAAACATTAAACATGTTTTCGGCGTGATTATGTTAGGTGTTGCAATCTGGTTTCTAGAAAGAGTCTTGCCAACATCAATAGTTTTAATTTTATGGGCTGCATTATTTGTGACAACAGCGATCTTTATGGGTGCATTAGATCGTCTCGAACCTATCTCCACAGCTTGGCAACGTTTATTCAAAGGTTTGGGTATTATTCTGTTGGTGTATGGCATCATGCTGGTAGTTGCTGCAACAAATGGAACAGGAACAGTATTACATCCGTTTAATAAACAAGGCAGTGTTGCATCGGCAGAAGCACTTTCATTTAAAACAATTTCTAATCTTGATGAGTTGAACAGGGAATTAACACAAGCAAAGTCTGAAGGTAAATCTGTTATGTTAGATTTCTATGCAGACTGGTGTGTTGTATGTCATGAAATGGAAGCGCATACCTTTTCAGATCCTGTTGTGCAGAAAACATTGCAGTCAGTCACGTTATTAAAAGTTGATGTGACCAAAAATCATGATGATGATAAAGCATTTTTAAAACAGTTTGATTTATTTGGTCCACCGGCAATTTTGTTTTTTAATAAAGATTCTGAAGAAATAAAATCACATCGCTTGGTTGGTTTTGTAAAGGCAAATATTTTCGTTAAACATGTAAGCCAAGCGCTGTCATCGGGAACGCCATTATGAAGCAGTGGCACTTATTAATACTTATCGTTGTGCTAGCCGTGTTCTCAGCTATGGCAGGTTATCAATTACAACAATCTTTAAAAAAAGAAAATAAAAAAGAAGTTATTGCTGTTAAAAACCCAATTGCTCCGAAAGATGTTGTAGATACAAAGGCTGAAGATTTTAGTCTATTTGATGTTAATGGAGAGCAGCGAAGTTTATCCGAGTGGCAAGGCAAGATCATCGTGCTTAATTTTTGGGCAACATGGTGTGGCCCTTGTCGCGAAGAAATTCCTGCTTTTGTAGAATTGCAGGAACAATATTTACATGATGGATTACAGTTTGTCGGAATTGCTTTACAGGAAGCGGACGAAATTCGTGATTTCCTCAAGGAGTTTAATGTTAATTACCCTTCTTTGGTTGGTGCGGATGAAGTCATTCAAATCGCAAAGAAACTAGGAAACGATATCGGCGCTTTGCCATATACTGTTATTATTGACCGTAATGGTCTTATTTCCTTTACACGGCGTGGACCTTTACAAAAAACTGAAGCGGAAACCGTCATTCAGGCTCTACTCTAGTCAAAATACCGTAAAAATCTGCATTCGTATTTCCTTTAAAATACTGTTAACATCTATAAAACAGTGTCTAAAATCGCTGAAAAACTATAAAAACGTTAAATTTAAAGGTTTTTCATAAAACCTTTTTGTAGGGGAATACCTTGAAGTTTCTAGTACTAAACGGCCCAAATCTTAATCTTTTAGGAGAGCGTGAGCCAGAAGTTTATGGCACAACAACGCTTGCTGAAATAGACGCGCGTCTTGTTGAAATTGCTAAAGAACGAGGCCATGAGCTTAGCGCATTTCAAAGCAATGCTGAACATGAACTGGTTGATCAAATACATGCTGCTAAAAAATCGGCTGTAGATTTTATTTTAATTAATCCCGGTGCGTTTACGCATACCAGTATTGCATTACGCGATGCAATGTTGGGAACACAACTACCTTTTATCGAAGTACATCTTTCAAATGTATTTTCTCGAGAAGAATTTAGAAAGCATTCTTACCTGTCCGATATCGCTGTTGCTGTTGTCAGTGGTTTGGGTGCGTATGGTTATGAGTTGGCTCTGCTAGGCGCAGAACACCATCTTAAAAAGTAATTAGTAATTTAAAAATAATTTAAAGTGAAATAATTTGGTATGGATATTAGAAAAGTAAAAAAATTAATCGAACTACTCGAAGAATCAGGCATTGCGGAAATCGAGATTCACGAAGGCGAAGAATCAGTACGTATTAGCCGTGGCTCAACCATTGCTGCTCCACAAGCAATGGTTCAAATACCTCAAGTATCAGCACCTGCTGGTGAAACGATCAAGTCGCACCTGGCAGCAGGAGAGGCTGCTTCAGCCGATGATTACTCCAATGAAGGTCATGTTATTACTTCGCCAATGGTTGGTATTTATTATACTTCGCTTTCACCTGAAGAACCTGCCTTTATCAGTAAAGGGCAAGTTATTAAAACAGGCGATGTGATTTGTATTATCGAAGCAATGAAGATTATGAATCAGATAGAAGCTGATACCGAAGGTAAGTTACTAAGAATGTTAGTTGAGAATGGTGATGCCGTTGAGTATGGCCAGCCATTATTCGTTATTGAGCTATCCTAAAAAAGGACATCTTAAAAAAATGCACTTTTCCCGCGATTCAATGTGCCGTTCCTTATTTATTATTAAAGGTAACTGCGTCTGCTCCGTGCTCGAATACTCACAGAGTAGGATCTCCTCATGTATTATTTATACACTCCAGTTCTCGGCTTTGGCTTCCTGCGTCGCTCTACCTCCTGCATCCGTGCGCGCGGTGCTTCCTTGTACTCACGGAAAAATCACATCTTTTAAAGACGTCCTAAATATTATTAACTGAATTTAAAGAGTATTTTTATTAATGTTAGATAAAGTTGTTATTGCAAACCGAGGTGAGATTGCTCTTCGCGTTTTGCGAGCATGTAGAGAACTGGGTATTAAAACAGTTGCTGTCTATTCTGAAGCGGACCGAGATTTAAAACACGTTTTTCTTTCCGATGAATCAGTTTGCATTGGTCCAGCATCATCAACAGAAAGTTATTTAAATATTCCCGCCGTTATTAGTGCTGCTGAAGTGACTGATGCAGTGGGTATTCACCCAGGCTATGGTTTTCTTTCTGAGAATGCAGATTTTGCTGAACGAGTAGAGCAAAGTGGTTTTGTTTTTATTGGGCCTAAAGCTGAAACCATTCGTTTAATGGGCGATAAAGTTTCAGCAATTAATGCTATGAAAAAAGCAGGCATTCCCTGCGTACCTGGTTCAGATGGACCTTTAGGTGAAGACCCCGCTGAATTAAAAAAGACGGCGAAAAGAATTGGCTATCCGATCATTATTAAAGCATCTGGTGGTGGTGGCGGTCGTGGTATGCGTGTTGTGCATAGCGAAGCGACCTTGCTTAAGTCGGTTGCATTAACTCGTTCCGAAGCAGGAGTTACGTTCGGCAATGACATGATCTACATGGAGAAGTTTCTTGAGCATCCGCGCCATGTAGAAATACAAATACTTGCAGACGAACATGGTAACGTTATTTATTTAGGTGAGCGTGATTGTTCTATGCAACGACGTCATCAAAAAGTCATTGAAGAAGCACCAGCGCCGGGACTGACTGAAGAGATCAGAAAGAAAATTGGCGAACGTTGTGTTGAAGCCTGTAAGGCTATTTCTTATCGAGGTGCGGGTACCTTTGAATTTCTCTATGAAAATGGCGAGTTCTTTTTTATTGAAATGAATACTCGTATTCAAGTTGAACATCCGGTAACGGAAATGATTACCGGTGTTGATCTTGTGAAAGAACAATTACGCATCGCCAGCGGTTTACCGTTAGGTTACAAACAGGAAGATATTCAAATAAGAGGTCATGCGATTGAATGTCGTATTAATGCAGAAGACCCGGAAACTTTTATGCCTTCACCGGGAACGATCGAACATTATCATCCACCGGGTGGTTTTGGTATTCGTGTCGATACCCATGTTTATCAAGGTTACAAAGTGCCGCCGCATTATGATTCCATGATCGGTAAATTAATTGCTCATGGGGAAACAAGAGAACTTGCTTTGGCTCGATTGTCGATGGCTTTATCTGAAATTGTAATTGACGGAATTAAAACCAATATCCCGCTACATCAAAGGTTAGTTAAAGATACGATGTTTATGGCAGGTGGAACAGATATACATTATTTGGAAGCCAAGCTGGGTATAAAATAAACACACATCTAAAAATAGTCTTTAATTACGTGATAGCTTCGTCAGTTCCATGCTCAAATACTCGCAGAGTAGGATCTCCTCATGCATTATTTATGCATTCCGGTTCTGCGCGTGATACTCACCCCTCAAGGGGGTACCGAGATCTCTCGCTCTTACGCAAAAATCTGATTTTTAGAAGTATGTTTTTAATGAATAATTTAGAAGACTAATGTCCTGGCTTCAACTTGAACTTGAAACGCATCAAGCTCAAGCTGAAGAGCTATCTGATTTACTCGAACAGTTCGGTGCAGTCTCGGTTACTTTAACCGCATCAAGTGATGAACCCGTGTTTGATGCAGCGGGCGAAACTAAAAAACTCTGGGACAAAACAAAGTTGATTGCTTTGCTTCATCCCGATTCAGATCTGGATATTATATTAGTATGTTTGCGCGATCGTATTGGCGCAGAAAATATTTTTAGTCATAAAATTGAATTAATAAAAGATAAAGATTGGGTAAGTGAGTTTAAAGCTGCACACCAACCGCTTATTTTTTCTAACCGTGTTTGTATTTGTCCAAGTTGGTGCGAGCCACCAGAAAATAATCTTCCTACACTTATTCTTGATCCCGGTTTAGCTTTTGGCACCGGTTCTCATCCGACAACATCACTATGCATTGAGTGGCTTGCTGAAAACGATGTCACGGATAAGATTGTGATCGATTACGGCTGCGGCTCAGGTATCCTCGCAATGGTTGCTGCGCTACTCGGTGCGAAGCAAGTCTATGCTGTAGATATTGATGAACAAGCGTTGCAAGCAGCGCGAGAAAATATTGACCGAAATAAATTAGCTAAAAAAATTATCGTCAGTCATGTTGATAATGCCTCTCTACCCGTTGGCGATGTTTTAGTTGCCAACATATTAATGAATCCGCTTAAGGGTTTAATTGAAGAATTTTCAGCTATATCAAAATCGGGCGGAGATATTGTTTTATCTGGGTTGCTTCATGTTCAGGCAGAAGAGTGCTTGGAGGCTTACGTAACTCGTTTTAATATGGATGAGCCTGTTTTTAATCAAGAGTGGACGCGTTTACACGGAATCAAAAAATAATGTATACAGTTTGCCCTGGTTGCACAAGACAATTTCAAATTTATGCAGAGCATCTAGCTGCTGCATCGGGGCAGGTTCGTTGTGGTTTTTGTCATGAGCAGTTTAATGCGATGGATCGTTTGCATGATGAGCCCTTATCCAATGAAAAAATTCTAGACGAACAACTCGCACTCGAACCCGAATTAGAAGCAGAGCCTCAGTTTGATATTCCTGACATCGCTGAATCAGATATATCGATGTCTGAAGAAGATGTATTAATTTCAAATATCAGCGTTAATACAGATCAGGAACTCGAAACAGCAATTAGTGAGATCGGTATTCGTCCGGCAGTTGAAGAAATAAAAACCAAACTTAAACAAGAATCAGCAGAGCAAAAAAATGCGGAAGTACTAAAAGAGCCCCTATTAGAGTCGCACTATGAATTTCCTGATCCGGAAGATCTGGTAGAGGATGAGCCTGTTAAAAGTCGCTGGAGTTGGGTTTTACCTTTTTTCTGGATAACGGCCAGTTTCGTTGCGCTTCTTGCATTATTAGTACAATTGGCCTGGTTTAATCGTGATCAGCTTTTATTGAAATATCCTGAATATCTGCCTTATGCAAAGCAGGCATGTAAAGAGTTTGATTGCAGATTGATTCGCCAACAGGATGCCAGCGCGATTAAATTAATCAATCGAGATGTGCGTTTACATCCGGATTATCAGGATACCTTGCTGGTTAATGCGGCAATGAAAAATGAGTTGCCTGTGCGTCAACCTTATCCTCGTGTTCAACTCACTTTGTTTGATACTTCAGGTTCTTTGTTAGGTTATCGCGAATTTGTGCCAGATGATTATCTGGATAGTAGTATTGAGATTGATAAAGGCATGCCAATCGACTCGCCGGTATACTTTGTGCTAGAGGTGAGCGGGCCTACTGCAGGTGCAGTGAGCTTCGAGTTTCGTTTTCTTTAAAAAATAATCATTAAAGTCACTGATTTTATTCGCTAAAAATAAGCCGCTTTACATGTAAAAGCAGTCCGTTATTATAAGCTTAAAAACTGAGTTCCACCCATTCTAACGAAGCGGTTTCATGTTTATAGGGTTCCATATTCTTAAAAATAATTTGGTGCTTGCACCAATGGCAGGCGTAACTGATCAACCGTTCAGGTTGCTTTGTCGCGAACTAGGCGCTGGTCTGGTGATTTCAGAAATGGTGACATCAAATCCAGCGTTATTTCAAAGCAGAAAAACGCAGCTTCGTTTAAACCATGTTGGTGAGTCGGAACCAAGAGCCGTGCAGATTGCCGGTGCTGACCCTGAGCAAATGGCAATAGCAGCAGCATTTAATGTTGAGAATGGCGCGCAAATTATTGATATCAATATGGGCTGCCCAGCTAAAAAGGTGTGTAACTTGATGGCAGGTTCTGCCTTATTGAGAAATGAGCGATTAGTTGCAGATATTTTGACTTCAGTTGTCAATGCAGTTGATGTCCCGGTCACATTAAAAATCAGGACTGGATGGGATAAAGAGAATCGTAATGCAGTGAATATCGCACGAATTGCCGAATCATCTGGTATTCAGGCGCTTACTATTCATGGCAGAACGCGAGCATGTGCATTTGCCGGCGCGGCGGAGCACGAGACAGCAGGTGAAATAAAAGCAAAAGTGGGAATTCCTGTTATTGCTAATGGCGATATAACCACACCTGAAATTGCAGCAAAAATACTAAAAACATATAGCGTAGATGGAATTATGATAGGAAGAGCAGCACAGGGAAATCCATGGATTTTTCGTGAAATAAATCATTATCTAAACACAGGTGAAAAACTTGATTTGCCTGATGCCAATGAAATTTGTAAAACTTTAATTACGCACGTTTCAAACCTGCATCAATTTTATGGTGAATATCAGGGACTGCGAATTGCCCGTAAACATATCGGCTGGTATTGCAAACAACAGAACAATGCGAATGCATTTCGTGCACAAATAAATCGTATTGAGTCAGCAAAAGAGCAATTGATTGCATTGAAACATTTTTTTACTGAACAGCAGGCGCTAGCAGCATGAATAAGACCAAGGTTAGAAAGCAAACCGCTAGTGATCGTGGTGAATCTCCGCAAAAATGTTTGGCAGAAAATGTACAAAGAGCAATGGAAACTTATTTTGAAGATCTTGATGGTCATCAAGTTAATGATTTACATGCCTTGTTTCTTGAAGAAGTAGAAAAGCCTTTTTTCGATGTTGTTATGAAACACACACATGGCAACATTACTCATGCAGCACAGCTACTTGGTTTAAATCGTGTCACATTACGAAACCGATTAAAAAAATATGGCCTGGATACAAGGATATCTAAATGACAACAGTTAAACGCGCTTTAGTTAGCGTTTCTGATAAATCTGGTATTGTTGAATTTTGCAAAGAAATAAATAAACTGGGTATAGAAATCCTCTCCACCGGTGGTACTGCAAAATTATTAGCTGAAAATAATATTAATGTTATTGAGGTATCCGATTACACTGGCTTTCCGGAAATAATGGATGGCCGCGTTAAAACTTTACATCCAAAAATTCATGGCGGACTTTTAGGTCGTCGTGGAATTGATAATGAAGTAATGCAACAACAGGGCATCGATGAAATTGATTTAGTAGTAGTTAATCTTTATCCGTTTGAGCAAACAGTCAGCAAACTAGATTGTACTTTCGAAGAAGCGATTGAAAATATCGATATCGGTGGCCCCGCGATGATACGTTCCGCGGCCAAGAATCATGCTTCTGTCGCAGTTGTTGTCGACACAGTAGATTACGATACTATATTAAAAGAACTAAAAGAAAATAATAAAAGCGTAAGTGATGCAACGCGTTTTCGTTTAGCTCAAAAAGTTTTTTCGCATACTGCAAATTACGATGCCAATGTTTCAAACTATCTTGGTGCGCTTAATGATGCTAAAGAACCGGTTAACTATCCGTTAACCTATTCGACACAGTTTAAAAAACAACAAGAATTACGTTATGGCGAAAACCCTCATCAATCAGCTGCATTTTATGTTGAGTCTAATCCACCTGCTGGTACGCTAGCAAGTGCGAAACAAATTCAGGGTAAAGAACTTTCTTATAATAATATTAATGATACCGATGCTGCACTAGAATGTGTTTTATCGTTTGAAGAAACAGCATGCGTAATAGTTAAACATGCTAACCCTTGTGGTGTTGCGATAGGAAGTTCAGTGCTTGAAGCTTATGAGAGAGCTTATGCAACTGATCCCACATCTGCCTTTGGCGGTATTATTGCCTTTAATAAAGAACTCGATGTTGAAACGGCAAAAGTCATTGTTGAACGTCAATTTGTAGAAGTCATTATCGCACCATCAATTGCACCAGAATGTATTGAAATTATCGCGAGTAAAAAAGGCGTGCGTTTGTTAGAAGCCGGTTATCGTCAAAATGCTATACAACAACTCAATATGAAACGTGTCAGTGGCGGCTTACTGGTACAAGACAATGATCGAGGCATGATCACCAAAGACAATTTAAAAGTCGTTACCAAGAGAGCGCCTACTGAACAGGAAATTAATGATCTTGTTTTTGCATGGCATGTTGTTAAGTATGTGAAATCAAATGCCATTATCTATGCGAAGAACAAGCAAACGATTGGTATTGGCGCCGGACAGATGAGTCGCGTATATAGTGCACGCATTGCTGCCATTAAAGCAGCTGATGAAAAACTTGAAGTGGCTGGATCAGTCATGGCTTCTGATGCTTTTTTTCCTTTTAGAGATGGACTTGATTCAGCAGCAGATGTTGGAATCAAAGCCGTTATTCAACCCGGTGGTTCAATGCGAGATGAAGAAGTTATTGCGGCGGCGGATGAACATGATATCGCCATGGTCTTTACGTCCATCCGCCATTTCCTCCACTGATTTTAAGCTGTCAGATTTACGCGGATACTTCGTTGCTTCCACTTTCTGCGATGCTCATTTACTATAGTAAACTCCGCTTCTCGAAAGCGTCGCGCCTCGTCTGCGCGCAAATCTGACGGCTTAAAATATTTATTTAAATACGTATAAATAAGAATCTCATATGAAGATATTAGTTGTCGGTGGCGGTGGTCGTGAACATGCTTTGGCTTGGAAGGCAGCTCAGTCTGATCAAGTTGAAATAGTTTATGTTGCACCCGGTAATGCAGGTACCACGACGGAAAATAAATTAGAAAACATTGCTATTGCTGCAGAAGATATTAATGCGCTTAAAGCATTCGCTGAAAAAGAAGATATTGATCTCACTATTATTGGTCCTGAAGCGCCATTAGTTGCTGGCATCGTCGATGAATTTCAACAAGCAGGGCTTGTCTGTTTTGGTCCTACAAAAGCCGGCGCTATTCTTGAAGGTTCTAAATCATTCAGTAAAGATTTTTTAAAACGCCATAATATTCCGACTGCAGAATATGATGTATTTACCGAAGTTACTCCTGCAATTGAATATATAAAATCAAAATCAATTCCTATTGTTATCAAAGCTGATGGTTTAGCTGCGGGCAAAGGTGTTGTGATTGCAACGACTGAAGAAGAAGCAATTAATTCAGTTAATGAGATGTTGGCGGGAAACAAATTTGGTGAAGCCGGTCATCGCGTTGTTATTGAAGAGTTTATGCAAGGTGAAGAAGCTAGCTTCATTGTTATGTCCGATGGTGAACATATTTTGCCATTAGCCAGTTCTCAAGATCATAAAGCACGTGATGAAGGTGATAAAGGTCCGAACACTGGCGGTATGGGTGCGTATTCTCCGGCACCGGTTGTTGATGCAGCAATGCATGATCGCATTATGAATGAAGTGATTATGCCCACCATAAAAGGTATGGCGAGTGAAGATAGAACCTATACCGGTTTTCTTTATGCAGGTGTAATGATTACTAAAGACGGCTCACCAAAAGTATTGGAATTTAATTGTCGCTTCGGTGATCCGGAAACGCAACCGATCATGATGCGTTTAAAAAGCGATCTGGTTTCATTATGTCTCGCCGCAACGAATAAAACATTAGATCAATCTACTGCCGAATGGGACGAACGGGCTGCTCTAGGTATTGTTACTGCATCAAAAGGTTATCCAGAAAGCTCAAGTAAAGGCGATGTTATTAAAGGACTGGATTATGACTTTTCTGAAAATGTAAAAGTTTTTCATGCGGGTACTGCAAATAATAATGATGACATAGTGACCGCTGGCGGTCGTGTGTTATGCGTAACAGGTTTAGGTGACTCAGTAACAAAAGCACAACAGGAAGCCTACCAGGCACTAAAACAGATTAATTATGAAGGCATGTTCTACAGAAAGGATATTGGATATAGAGCTGTAAAACGAGAAGAGTAGTTTATTAACATTAAGCTTGTTCCGGTAAAGACTTGCCAATTTCATCAAGTTTTTTCTGTAACGATAATTTATCAAGTTTATCTAGCGGTAAACTGGTAAATATTTTCAGTCGATAATCAAGTTCCAAAAATGCTTTTTGAAATAATTGTCGTTGTTTATCATCACTCAATTCGGGTTTATCAGGATCTTCAATTCCCCAGTGTGCTGAAATTGGTTGCCCAGGCCAAATCGGACATACTTCATTTGCGGCATTGTCACAAACGGTAAAAATAAAATCCATTTTTGGATCATCATCTCTCTCAAATTCTTCCCAACTTTTACTTCTAAAAGAATCTGGATCAAAGTTGTTAGCTTTCAATATTTCGATAGCAAAAGGATTGACGCGTCCTTTTGGCATACTACCGGCGCTATAAGCATTATATTGATTTGCGCCCCGACGTTGCAACAGTGCTTCAGCCATGATGCTGCGCGCAGAGTTACCGGTACATAAAAATAGTACATTAAGTTTTTCTTTGGACATGATAATGCTCCAACATAATTAATACTGCATAATATATATGGTTGACCATATATACGTCTAGGCGTATATTTCTAATATGCTTATGACACCTGAAATATTATTAAAATCATTATCCGATCAAACTCGTTTGCGTAGTTTGATGTTGTTAATGAAAGAGGGAGAGCTTTGTGTTTGTGAATTGACACATGCATTGGATCTAATTCAACCCAAAATATCTCGTCATCTGGCTTCATTAAGAGATATGCAGGTTGTAATCGATAGACGTGCAGGTCAATGGATTTATTACAGCATTAATTCAGACTTACCGTCATGGGCAAAAGAGTTGTTACAAGCAACGTTGAAGGGAAGTCTGAACGAAAAACAATATAAAGCTGATCTGAAAAAATTGAAAAGTATGTCCAATCGTCCGGAAAATAGAATCTGCGCATAAAGATAATCTAGTACGAGTAAATCATATGACTGAAAAGAAACATAACATGGGTGTATTTGAACGTTATCTAACTCTCTGGGTTGGTCTATGCATCATCCTTGGAATTCTATTAGGACAATTCGCTCCTGAATTTGCCAAAACTCTGGATGGCATGAGTATCACGATTAATGGTGATCCAATCATTTCCATTCCTATCGCTATCTGTTTATTTTTCATGATGTATCCGATCATGGTGAAAATAGATTTTGCAGAAGTAGTTAAAGCAGGTAAGAGTATAAAGCCGGTTGGATTAACTTTATTTGTTAACTGGGCGATTAAACCTTTTACTATGTACCTCATTGCCTATGTGTTTCTAGGTGTATTATTTAAAGGATTAATCGGTGTCGAAGCATTGGACTATGTGAAGATGCCGTTTGGTTTAGATTTACCGCTTGATGCTGAATACGGTTCCGGAACAGTAGTAATGCAAGATGGCGTCAAGATGCTAGCAGTACCACTTTGGCGTAGTTATCTGGCGGGTTGTATATTGTTAGGCATTGCACCATGTACAGCAATGGTTCTGGTATGGGGTTATTTGGCCAAAGGTAATGATGGTCATACACTAGTGATGGTAGCGATTAATTCATTAGTCATGCTGGTTCTATTTGGTGTGCTAGGTGGTTTCTTACTCGGTGTTGGTAAGCTCCCTGTTCCCTGGCAAGCATTACTTCTATCAATTGGTTTTTATGTCGCACTACCTCTCGTTGCGGGTTTCTTCTCAAGAAAATGGATTATCGCTAATAAAGGACAAGACTGGTTTGAGGAAAAGTTTTTGCACCTGCTTACGCCAGTGACCATCACGGCATTATTATTAACATTGATATTACTCTTCTCTTTTAAAGGTGACGTCATTATTGCTAATCCTTTAACGATTCTATGGATAGCAATCCCGTTATTCATTCAGACGATTTTTATTTTCGCTATTACATATAGTCTCGCTCGTTTCATGAATTTCTCATATGAAAATGCTGCGCCAACCGCAATGATCGGCGCGTCTAATCATTTTGAAGTTGCTATAGCGACGGCTGTCATGCTGTTTGGTTTATCTTCTGGTGCGGCACTCGCTACAGTGGTTGGTGTTTTGATCGAAGTACCGTTAATGCTTGGATTAGTCTCATTTTGTAAAAAGACAAAAGGATGGTTTTCAAACAATTGAATATCAGAAGCCAGGTTATTAAATAGCAAAATAATGCTGTTAAAAATCTCATAGAATGAGCTTGTGAACCAATCCTCACTTCTAAAGATTATCAATGATCTGTGAACTAGGGCACATATTAGCCTGGTCTATAAATGCTAGAATAACCTTATATAAATAACAATTCTGAAAACTGATGTTACAAAGATTTTTTACGCATCCCATTGAATTAACGATCAATCATAAATCGGTCATGTTTAATTCAGTTGAAGACTTTGAATTTGCGCTTGATGCGAGAACGGCTATTCCGTTAGACAAAATCACCAACGCGGTAAAAGCTTCACTACAAGAATTACGACAAGAAGCAGAAGCGATTGCTGTTGCTGCAAAGACACTTTCAAATTTGATGAGTCAGTCTCCAGAAACTTCCAGTGGCATCACCATGCGTTTGAAATCAACCGACTGCTCGGTCTTTTCTAAAGATAATGGTTGGCGTGACATTATCAACGGACTTAATAACGATGAATCTTTTGAGTCGTGTAAATATAAACAAGTCGCGCTAAAAACATATTTACGCTATTTATCAAACCGTTTGGGAATGATTAAATCAATACAGGTCGAGCTGGAAAAGCACAATGATGTAAAAGATGAAAGCTTAAGTCTTGCCCAAGCGAGAACAGGTTCTTTTGATGTGAACGAAGAACTGGATCCGACAGTTCATGAATCCAGATCAGGTATGACGAAATTGCCAAAAGGCAAATCCATCATGTTTGATGTTAAACAAGGTGACAGGATAGAACTCATTCTAGCAAAATATGAATGTAAACTACTTGTTGGAAAGGACATCATGTTTATTGATAGTAATGGTGTTAAATACCCAATAAATATGGGCAATAACAAAGTGGGTAGAGGACATGGTTGTTCGGTGAAATTTACCAGTGATACGCACGAAATATCCAGAATTCATATGACGATTGTTAACCATAATGACAAAAACCTGGAATTAACCGATTTATCGACTCACGGAACATATTACCGACACATCCCAGCTTAGGCTTATTTACCAGATCTTGATTGATTTTTGGCTTGTATCAGGCCGGTAAGTCCGTATACTTCCCCGCCTCTCGTTTTCCAGTAAATCGGTTATACTCTTTAAAACTGGTCTCAAACCAGAGCAACCCTGTCCATATTTAAAGGTATTTCTCCCATGAGTAACTCTGACCCGTCAATACTGTCTTTCGACGATCTATCGCTTTCTGAATCGGTTATGAAGGCAGTCAAAAAAGTCGGTTATGAAACACCGACTCCGATTCAGGCTGAAATTATTCCTCATGTATTAAATGGACGAGATGTTATTGGGCAGGCTCAAACGGGCACTGGTAAGACAGCAGCTTTTGCTTTGCCATTATTATCAAAAATCGACCTTAAAATAGCGACACCACAAGTTCTGGTTTTGGCACCTACTCGCGAACTGGCTATTCAGGTTGCTGAAGCATTCCAACAATATGCTGGTTTTTTGAAAGGCTTCCATGTTTTACCTATTTATGGTGGGCAGGAATACGGCGTGCAGTTGCGCCAATTGAAACGCGGTGTGCATGTTGTAGTTGGTACGCCGGGACGTGTTATGGATCATATGCGTCGCGGGACTTTGAAACTGGATAAATTAACTTGTCTGGTTTTGGATGAAGCTGATGAAATGTTACGTATGGGTTTTATTGATGATGTCGAATGGGTGCTCGAACAATTACCAACGAAACGCCAGATCGCATTATTTTCCGCAACGATGCCAACAGCGATTCGTAAGATATCCCAAAAGTATTTGAAGAACCCTGAACAAATAACAATAAAAACAAAAAGCATTACGGCAGATACGATTAAACAACGTTATATGATGGTTAATGGCCGACAAAAACTGGAAGCTTTAACAACCATTCTTGAAAGCATGACGTTCAATGCAATTCTTATTTTTGTACGGACTAAAGTTGAAACAATTGAACTGGCTGAAAAATTAGCAGCGCGTGGTTATGCATGTACGGCATTGAATGGTGATATTACACAAAGGACACGTGAACTAACGATTCAACGCTTGAAAGCGGGCAAGATCGATATGTTAATTGCAACTGATGTCGCAGCGCGCGGACTTGATGTTGAAAGAATCAGCCATGTTATTAACTATGATATTCCAAGTGATCCGGAAGCTTATACACATCGTATTGGCCGAACAGGAAGAGCAGGTCGTGAAGGCGAAGCTATTCTATTTGTAACAAATCGTGAACAACGTTTATTGGGTATAATAGAAAGAGTGACCGGCAAAAAAATTGAACGTATGCATATGCCAACGGCAGAGACAATCAATCAGGATCGCATTCAACGCTTCAAACAAAAAATTAGCGATACTCTTGAGAATGAAGACATTAAATTATTTCGTACAATCATTGAAGAGTATCAAGCTGAATCAGATCGTTCACCAACAGAAGTAGCAGCAGCATTAGCGAAAATATCTCAGGGTAATGAACCTTTCTTTGTTAAACCAATGCGAGAAGAGAAAAGTGAGCGATCACGTAATAATGATCGGCCGCGTAATAAAGAAAATCCTCGCAATAGAGAAAGAACGCCGCGTAACAGCGATAAAGAAAGACGTCCTAGAGAATCAAGACCTGATAGAGATATGGAACGTTTTCGTATCGAAGTGGGTAATGAACATGAGGTAAAGGTAAATAATATTGTTGGTGCTATTGCCAATGAAGCCGGTGTTGATAGTCAATACATCAAGAATGTAACGATTCATGATAAGTATTCAACAGTGGATCTACCTATGGGTATGCCAAGAGAATTGTTTCGTGACTTAAAGAAAGTTTGGGTTGCCAAACAGCAGTTGAATATTTCACGCATGGGTGAGAAGAGCGAAGTTTCAGATAAACCGCAGAAACCCAAAGAAAGAAAAACCGGAGCTGAAAAAAGAAAACGGGCTAAAGGCGAACAGAAACGAGCACGTAAACCTAAACCTTCCAGTTAATAAAGTTTTTTAATAAAGCCAAACCCGCATGTTGGCTTTTTTCCGGATGAAATTGAGTTGCGAATAAATTGTCGCGTGCGGCAGCAGAAGTGTAGCGAATAATATAATCAGTACTACCTGCTATATCCGATTCCAGTTCTGGTTTGACATAGTAGCTGTGAACAAAATAAAAACGGCTACCATCTTCTATATCTTTCCATAAAGGATGTGCTTTGGTTTGGTAAACCTGATTCCAGCCCATAGACGGAATTTTGTATGCATTGCCTTCTTCATCTTTGGCATTAGCTTCAAAACGAATAACATTACCGGGCAAAATACCTAAACCTTTTACGCCACCATCTTCATCGCTATGATCCATTAGTGATTGCAAACCGAGACAGATGCCGAGAAAAGGTTTATTCAAAATACATTCACGTATGACGTCATCCAGTTCCTGTTTTTTCAGGTTGACCATACATTGACCCATCGCACCCTGACCGGGAAAGACAACTTTATCTGCTTTTAGAATAGTTTCTGCATTATTACTGACAGTGATCGTGTGATCACTGTTAGCAACAGTTTCAAGTGCTTTGGCAACAGAGCGAAGATTACTGCTACCGTAATCAAGAACAACGATTTTAGACATAACGAATTTCTAAGTGATAATTTAGAGGGAGCCTTTGGTTGATGGAAGAATACCTTCCATGCGAGGATCTATTTCCACAGCAACGCGCAAAGCGCGCCCAAATGCCTTGAAGATAGTTTCCGCAATGTGGTGTGAATTACGTCCACGGAGGTTATCGATATGCAGCGTTATCATCGCGTGATTAATGAATCCCTGAAAGAATTCAAAGATTAAATCCACATCGAAATCGCCAACTCTTGCTCGGGGATAATTAGCATTATATTCAAGACCAGGACGACCGGAGCAATCGATTACCACGCGTGACAATGCTTCATCAAGCGGCACGTAAGCATGCGCATAACGACGAATACCTTTTTTGTCGCCCAACGCTTCGGTAAATGCCTGGCCGAGCGTAATACCCACATCTTCAACAGTGTGGTGCGCGTCAATTTCAAGATCACCATTGGCCTTAACATTAAGGTCAAACATGCCATGTCGGGCAATTTGATCGAGCATGTGTTCCAGAAATGGGACACCAATATCAAGGTCGGCTTTGCCGGTTCCATCAAGATTGATTGAAACTTCAATTTGCGTTTCTTTGGTGTCGCGTTTTATTGTTGCACTACGATTACTCATTATCTTTTTTACCTGAAAAATAAGCGTGATAGGATAACCTCTATAAGCGTTATTACCAACAAGCGGAGTCGAAATGATCGATATTGAAAGCATCAAACAATATTTATTGGGCTTACAAGCCCAGGTTTCTGATGCATTGATGCAAATGGATGACAAATTGGTCCTGAGGGAAGATGAATGGCAACGCGAAGGCGGCGGTGGTGGCCGTACGCGGGTCATGGATGGCGGCGAAATATTTGAGCAGGGTGGTATTAATTTCTCCCATGTTTTTGGCGATGCTTTACCGCCATCCGCTACAGCAAATCGGCCGGAATTAGCAGGTCGGACATTTCAGGCTTTGGGTGATTCATTAGTGATTCATCCTTTAAATCCATATGTCCCGACAACGCATATGAATGTACGTTTTTTTGTTGCCGAAAAAGAGGGTGAAGAACCGATTTGGTGGTTTGGCGGCGGTTTTGATTTAACACCGTATTACGGATTTAAAGAAGATGCACGACATTGGCATGAAACGTCCAAAGCCGCCTGCGATGGCTTCGGTGAAGACAGCTATGCAAAATATAAAAAATGGTGCGATGAATACTTTTATCTAAAACATCGTCAGGAACCACGAGGTATAGGTGGTTTGTTTTATGATGATTTGAACGAAGGTGGCTTTGAATCCTGTGTCAACTTTATGCAAAGTGTGGGCGATCATTTTCTGAAAGCTTATTTCCCCATTGTTGAAAGACGTAAAGACACCAAATACGGTGAACGCGAACGAAATTTTCAATTGTATCGGCGAGGGCGTTATGTCGAATTCAATCTGGTCTATGATCGCGGAACTTTATTTGGTTTACAGTCTGGTGGACGCACAGAGTCTATTCTAATGTCTTTACCACCTTTGGTTCGTTGGGAATACAATAAACAAATAGAGCCTGGTTCAGCCGAAGCGGAACTTTATGATGTTTTTCTTAAACCACAGGATTGGTTAACAGTTTGAGATGAGAAATGAATTAGTCAGTTTTCTCAGCACGATTGCGGCAATAGTGATCTTCTTATCGCTTAATTATTTTTACAAAGCTCGGTTCAAAGAGAATATGTTGCAGGGAAAGCAGCGAATAGTAGGGATTATTATTATTGTTATCTCAATTATTGCAGCGTTTATTTTTATGTATTAAAAACCTAGCATAGTAGCCAGAAAGTTACTGGCCCATCATTTATCAAGCTAACCTTCATATCTGCACCAAACACCCCTGTTTCAACAGTCGTGTACTTTCCACGTGCATGATCAATTAAAAAATCAAATAAATTTTTGGCTAGTTCAGGTGGCGCTGCATCAGAAAAGCTGGGATGTAATCCGCTGCGAGTATCTGCGGTTAAGGTGAATTGAGGAACCAACAATAAATCACCTTGAACATCTTGCAGACTTAGATTCATTTTGTCTTCGGCATCAGCAAAGACGCGATAAGAAATTATTTTCTCAAATAAACGTTCAGCATTTTTTTCAACACCAATCAATACCAGCAGACCAGTGTTTGTCGAGGCTACAATATCATTATTTACTATGACAGGAAGCCGGTGTAACGCGTTGTAACATTCCAATCATTTATGATTGGTACCAAACATAAAGCTACTGGATTTTAAAGTATCTTGAGGAAATCGAGAATGTTGACAGCGAAAATTGCAACAGCCGCTAAAAGTACAACCCAATCCATGTTTCTGCGAGCAAGAAAGCCGGTAAAATGTAATATAAGTACAATAACCGACAAAATATAAACAATATAAAAGAGCATCTGTTATTTCCTCTATGAAAAGATATGGCTTTTTTAGCCTATCCCGTATTCTAAGCTAAAGTATGACTAATAAGCTAATATTAAATGTATCGAATTAGCGACAAATGTCTCAAAATGTTATTAATTCGTTGTATATAAATAATGGAATTAGGCTCATATTCGTATAAATACAAGTTCCTAAAGTATTAAAAATCTATGCCGATAAAGGGTTTTACGGAGCTTTTATTATGAATGATTCGCTTTATGTGAGAGTTGGTGGAGAAAGTGCTATTCGAAAGGTAGCACAGGTTCTTTACGATAAAATATATACGGATGAGACGTTACAGCATTTTTTTTGTGGCGTAGATCGAATGGCAATGTCAAATAAAATGCAGGGTTTTATGCGCATCGCATTAGGGCCGGATTCTCAGAGTGAGACAGCTCCAAATTTACGAACCGCACATCGAAGATCAGTAGGTCAAGGGCTTAATGATGAACATTTTGATTGCGTTGCAGGCCATATTCTTGAGACATTGCGGGAATTGAATGTCGATGAATCTATTATTGATGAGATATTAGCGCTTGTCGACACAACGCGTAGTGACGTTTTGAATCGATAAGAAAATAGCTGCTTTAGAAACTAAGCTTGTGCTTGAAGCAACGTTTCTTCAACTTTTGAGTTTAATCCTCGCGTAATAGTTACATGACTATTAATAGAATCGTTTTTAGATAAATTAAGTAATCGTTTACAAATAGTTTCTGTAGCCTGTTGTCCTTTACAGACGATTAATAGGTCAGTAGTAGAGTGGTGAATATCTTCAGCGAGGTACATTTCATCATTTAATTCAGAAATTTTAACGGTTTCGATGACTTGAGCATTTTCTATTTTCACACATTCACTCAATGTTGCTAATACGTCAGGGTCATACTTGTTACTATTTTGTTGTAGTTGAGCTAAAGCATTATTAATACCTAAGCCTGATGCTTCCAGACGATCAAAATCAAGTACGACTTTTAATATCCGGGCACCAAGGGGAATATTTTTACCATTTACATCATCATTGGGAATCCCTGAGCCATCAAAATGTTTTTCCTGATATTTTATGCAATCGGCAATTCCTTGCATACGAGGTATTTTTGTAATCATGTCTGAACCAAGACAGGGATGCATTTCAAACAATTGAAGTTCTTCGGCGCGCGAAATTTTACTTGTGGTTTCTTCAGATAAAATGACGCAACCAATCAAGGATAATGATGCTAGTGCTTCAAGTTTCTGCGAGCAAGGAAGCCGGTAAAATGTAATATAAGTACAATAACCGACAAAATATAAACAATATAAAAGAGCATTCTGTTATTTCCTATATTGAAAGGCCAAGCTTTATTATTCCGTTTCGTATTTTAAGCTAAATTATAACAATTAAGCCAACATTAATGTATTGAATTAGAGACAACATTCTCAGCATATTGGTTTTTTTAGCATTTTTTATATTTATGATGCGGTAGCCACTTTTTTAGCCGTCACTTCTTTTAAATCGTCGTTAATAGCTGCATTTTTGTTAAGTACCACAATAGAATCAAGTATAACTTTATTGCTATGTAATGCTTTTAATTTACTGCAAACGGAAGACGTTGTTTCCTGACCTTTACATATTACTAATCGGCCATCTCTGGTGAAGAGGTCCTCAGTAAGAAACATTCCTTCAATAAGGTCAACTATCTTTACTATTTCTTTAGTGTAGCTTTCATCAATCAAGCATTGCTGGAATGTGGCAAGAACATCAGGATCATAATGAGCAACCTGGCTGTTCATATGTTCAAGAGCCTGAGCATTACTTTTTCCAGATGAAAGCTGTCTGTCGTAATCTATGACAACTTTTAGAATTCGGGCAACAAGCGGAATGTCTTTCCCGCGAACTTCATCCATGGGCACACCTTTGCCATTAAATAATTTTTCCTGATATTTAATGCCATCAGCAATTTCATGCATTCGTGGTATTTTGTTAATCAGATCAGAACCAACAAAGGGGTGCATATCAAAAATCTGTTGTTCCTCTGCGTTAAGTTTCTCGCCCCGAGATATTTTTTGTGACGCTTCATCAGGCAAAATTATGCATCCTATAAGAGCAAGAGAAGAAACGGCTTCATACTTCCAAATCTCTGCTTCTTTTACATTCATTTCTTTCGCAATAGATAATACATATTGTTTGATATGTGAAATACGACCAAATGCTTCCGGGTTAATAAGAGAAAGTAGTTCCGTTAATATCTGTATGCTTCCGGTTAATGTTCCTTCAAGTAATTCTTTTTCGGCGGTGATTAACTGGTATTGTTTTAGTGCATCAACAATTGTTTTTCCCAGAATATCAGTATGACAGGGCTTATTATGAAACCTAAAAATATCACCTTTGTTAACCGCATCTACAGCGGTTTGTAAATCAGCATTGCCCGTCAGCATAATTCGAACAACATCGGGTTTTAATTCTTTTGCGGCGGCCAAAAATTCAATACCATTCATGCCAGGCATCTGCATATCGGAAATAATAACGGCATATTCCCCTTTTCTTAATATTTCCAGTGCATCATCGCCATTAGAGACACCTTGAATATTAAATTTATTTCGAAGTGTACGTCGGTATGCCTGGATGATATTTATTTCGTCATCTACGAATAAAATTCTGTCAGTCATTTGTATTTAGCCTCCATGCCCTGAATGCACAACTTCAGGCAAGTCGTAATCATTAAATTTCTCAAGCGGCATTGGTTTGCCTATACCGTAACCTTGAGCAAAATCAACGCCGAGTGATTTCAGCGATGAAAATACCTTTTCGTTTTCAACATATTCAGCAATGATGCTCATATTCATCGCATGTCCAATTCCGTTTATTGATTTAACAATCTCAAAATATATTGGGTCATTTGCCATATCTTTAACAAACTGTCCGTCTATTTTCAGAAAATCCACTGGCAATTTTTTAAGATAAGCAAAAGAAGAAAGGCCGCTACCAAAATCATCTAAAGCAAAACGACAGCCGAGTTTTTTAATTAAGGAGATAAACTCCATCGCAGTATCAAAGTTACTGATGGCTGCAGTTTCTGTTATTTCAAAACAGATTTTTTCAGGAGGAATATCGTAATCATTAAAATGTTGCATGATGAAATTAGCAATATCAGGATCGGTCAACGTATTTCCGGAAAGGTTAATGCTGCATAATTCCAGATTTTTAACATGTTCCGGTTTATCTCCTAACCAGCAGAACACATTATTTATAACCCAACGATCCAGGCGTCGGGCAAAATTATATTTTTCTACTGTAGGCAAAAAATCTCCCGGCATAACAAGGTTGCCCGTTTCGTCTATCATGCGCACTAAGATTTCATAATGATGATGAGAATTATTTTTCCACGTAGGGACGATGGGTTGGAAATGTAATTGAAAGCGATTTTCATCAAGTGCCTCATTAATGCGACTAACCCATTTAATTTCTTTATTGTGTTGTAATAAACCGGCATCGTCAGTTGAATAAGCATAAATACAATTACGTCCACTTAGTTTTGCATAAGAGCAGGATGAACTGGCCAACTTGAATAGTTCTTCAGCGCAATCCGCGTCTTTATTAGATGCGATGCCACCGCTGATACTGACACTGTATTTTTTTGACTTCCATATAAACTGCATATTATCGATAGCGCTTTTTATTGACATAACAGTTTGCATGGCATTTTCTTTCGAGCAGTTAGATAACAATAGTGCAAATTCATCCCCACCAATTCTTGCTAACATATCGCTATGATTAATATTATTGCGAATTGTATCTGCAACCTGAATTAATAGGTCGTCACCTGCATCGTGACCACATACATCATTGATGACATTAAATTGATCTACATCGATATAGCAAAGTGAATGTTCGGTGTTTGTGTTTTTTGCATCATCAAAAGTGTCTTTCAGGTAAGTATCGAAACTATTTCGATTAGGTAATGCTGTAATAGCATCTGATTTATGGGTTAATGATAACTCACTTGCAAGAGACTCAGCATGTTGCATCATGTATGCGACCTTTTCCTGACTTCTTTTTCTATCTTCGTAGCACTCTAATGCCAATTTAATCACTTCAATTAAGTTTTCTTTTGAACAGGGCTTTGTCAAAAATCGAAATACTTCGCCCTGATTGACCGCATTTGTTGCGGTATCCTGATCGGCATTACCCGTTAACATGATTCTTATCATATCAGGCGATTGTATTTTGAAAAATTCAAGTAATTCAAGTCCGTTTATCCCGGGCATATTCATATCAGAGATTACAACAGCGTAAGCTGAATCAGTTTTGTTGATCATGTCTAAAGCTTCTGCTCCACCGTTTGCAATATCAATATCAAATATTCCACGCAACTGACGTTTCATGGATTGTAAAATATTGATCTCATCATCAACGATCAGAATTTTTTCTAAACTGTTCAATTTGAATCATCCATAAAAAAGTTTTCTTTAACATTCTGTCCCCATTGTTCAAATGATTCTTTTAAATTAAGCGATTTTATATAATCACTATCAAGCGGAATAGGGTAGTCATCTCGTATGTTTTGCCAGTAATAAATATTAGCCAGATGTACAGCGGTTACCGGAGAAATTTTTTTAAAAGATGAATGCGAAGGAGTGTGATGATTAGTTACGGCGTCTACTATTGGATCGGGTAGTCCCCATAATCCTAGTAATGCACCGCCAACTTCCGCATGCGTACATCCAAAGATACGTTCTTCAATAATACAGGTACTATGCTTCTCTTCGAGTTTAATCTTAACGACTTCGCTATATTCGTCCGGCATAGACATCGCCATTACCAGAATGCCAACATCATGTAACATGCCTGCCATGTGTGCATAATCCTGAGATTTATTATCAAGGCCTGCAATTTTTGCAATGTGTTTTGATATTCCCGCGATCGAAATACTGCGCGTCCATAATTCATCAAGATCTATTCCCGATTGATCAGCTGATGCGAGATCTGAGAAAAGTTTAATGGTTAATACCAGACCACGAATCACATCATAACCAAGGTACATAACCGCTTCTTGAGTTGATTCTACATGCCGGGTTAAACCAAAGAAGGCGGAGTTAACTAATTGCAGTATCTTTGCGGTCATCGCAATATCTTTGGCAATTATTTCTGCAACTTCGGATAACGACCCGTTATTCAATAGCATAACATCGGTAACTTCCTGATACAGCTTTGGTAATGGAGGTAATGAATCAATTTTGGTGATGAATCGATTGAGAGATTCGTTCTTTACTTGCGAGCGTATTTTTAACGCTTTGCTAATGGTGTCTTTTAGTGCCTCAGCTTCGCAAGGTTTAACCAATTGTTGGTGTGTTGTCTTTGTGCTTTCTAAAGCCAGATCATTATTCGTATGACCTGATAAACCGATCCGAATTACATTGGGATAGAGTTCACGAACTTCACTTAATAATTCGATGCCATTCATGCCTGGCATGCGTGTGTCTGAAACAATAGCATCATACAATTCACATTTTAAAATATTTAAAGCTTCGCTACCACTATTAGCAAAAGTCAGGTTCCATTCCTGACGCATAGGTCGCAACATTCTACGAATTCCCTGCAAAATATTTTGATCATCATCGACAAATATTATTCTGTTCATGCTGCATCCTTTCTGAGTTCATTGTCGGGATCCTTTAATGGTAGTCGAATAACAAAAGTTGTTCCTTTGCCTTCTTCGCTAATGCATTTAATAGTGCCACTATGCTTGTCGACAATTGCGGAACGGGCGATAGCCAAACCTTGTCCAGTGCCTTTGCCAACCCCTTTTGTTGTAAAAAATGGATCAAATACTTTTTTCCTGATTTCATCCGGTATACCTTTGCCCGTATCGCTTATCTTTATCTCAACCTCTTCATCTATTCTTGATGTTGAGATAGAAATTGCTCCCAGTTCATTTGCTGCGCTATCAATGACATCTGCAATTGCATGAGAGGCGTTAACAATCAGATTCATAAAAACCTGTCCAATGTTTTGTGCATAACAGGGAACCGAAGGAATATCTTTATCCAGATCAAGTTTAATTTCGGAAACATACTTCCATTCGTTCCTGGTTACAGTGATTGTATTTTCGATAATATGATTAATATCGATCAGATCTTTATCATTACTGCCCGGGTGTGAAAATTCTTTCATGGCTCGAACAATATTTGAAATACTTTCGATACCTTCTTGTGACTGATTTAGTGCTAGTGGTATTTCTTCAAGTAGATAATCAAGATCGGCCGATTCAATGGCGTCATTAACCTGCGTAATGAGGTCTTCATTAACCGTTCCTTCAATTGTCGCGTTAAGTAAATTTTTAAATTGAAATAATATGGTGATGATGTTCTTGCAACTGTCATTAAGGAAACGAATATTATCGCCAACGTATTGTGCCGGCGTATTGATTTCATGTGCGATACCGGCAGCAAGTTGTCCAACAGCTTCGAGTTTTTGTGCCATTTGTAATTCTGTCTCCATTTGTTTTCTAACTGAAATATCACGAAAAATAACAACGGCACCATTTACTTTATTTTTGGGATAATAGACAAAATGTGATGGTTTTCTTAAGCTAAGCTTTTGAATTAAATAATAAAACGGCGGATCAAAAATAATGCTTAAAATAGTTGCCCACAATGTGGTTTGTTTTCAGTTATTTATTATGGTCATTTAAG
>JBDNFW010000064.1:0-144613 GCA_041689615.1 Gammaproteobacteria bacterium
CCAGCTCGGTTACACCTTGGTTTTCTGGATATGAATGGTGGTTTTGACAGAAGATTCGGTAGTTTGGGGCTTTCAATATCTGATGTTGAAACGTCACTTATCGCTGAATATGCGGATGATATTGCTATTACAGGGCCTTCTTCTGAGCGAGCTGAAAATTACGCAGAACAAGTATTGTCGCATTTTGGAATAGAGGGTGGCGTCAAAATGACGATTAAGTCTGCTATTCCAGAACATGCCGGTCTAGGTTCAGGGACACAATTATCACTTGTTGTCGCTTCAGCCATAGTTAACTTATATGAATTACCAGAACAACAAGTTGGTCGACTTGCTGCCATGCTACATCGTGGCGCCAGATCAGGAATTGGTATTGGGACTTTCATGCATGGCGGATTTATTGTTGATGGTGGCAGGGGAGATAACACAATTGTGCCTCCGGTCATCAGTCATATTCCATTTCCAGAACATTGGCGTATTGTTTTGATATTTGATGATGCCGCAGAAGGGATGAATGGTGTGCCGGAACGACGCGCTTTTAATACCTTGCCGCCGATGAATGAAGAAACATCAGGTTTACTGTGTAGAATGACATTAATGCAAGTATTGCCGGCTATAAGAGAAAATGATTGCTCGAGATTTGGAGATGGAATTACTCAAATACAAAATATTGTAGGTGATTATTTTGCCGCTGCGCAGGGTGGTCGTTACACATCACCACTACTGAAACCGATTCTCGATTCCATGGCCAGTGAAGGCGCAACGGCAATGGGTCAAAGTTCCTGGGGGCCAACCGGGTTTGCGATCTTTCCTGACGAAAGAACGGCTTTTCAGGCACTGAAAAAGAGAAGATCTGAGTGGAAAGCTGAATCAAGATTGCGATTTGTCATGAGTAAAGCTTGTAATAATCCTGCAGTAATTTCAGTTAATAGTACGAAACCATCGCAACAAAACGAAAACTTAGAAGTAAATAATTTATTAAATAAATCAGGAAAAAGATAAAGATGAAAGCTCCGTATTTGTTACACATATTTAACTCTACTAAAAACGTCAGTCCATTTGACGTAAATATGGCTTATGAAGCAGAAATTGATGCTGTGATCCCTTACTCAGAGGTCGCGCTGGATGACATTCATGCATTGACTCAGGACACGATTTTTTCTCGCGGTAAAAAAGGTGTTAAACGGACTGGGATATTTATTGGTGGTAGAGAGTTTGGTTTGGCAATAGATATGCTAAATCGTGCAAAATCAGCAATGGTGCCACCATTTGAAGTATCGGTATTTGCTGATCCCAGTGGTGCGATAACAACTGCTGCTGCATTGATGGCTTGTATTGAAAGTCAGTTAAAAAAGAAAACAGGTGACAGTTTAGATGGCAAGCGTATCGATATTATTGGCGGTACCGGTCCTGTCGGTGTTTGTGCCGGTATATTGGCTGCAAAATGTGGTGCTGAGGTTCATTTAACCAGTCGACGTGGTGCTAAGGTCGCAAAGGAATATGCGTCTGAATACAATGCTCGTTTTGACGTAGAGATGTACGGAGCTGACAGCAGCACAGATGAGAAGATCATGGAATTTTTGCCTAAAACACATATTGTTATTGGTGCCGCTAAAGCCGGCATTCAAGTCTTGTCCAAAAGCCAATTGGCACAGGCAACAAATCTTGAAATAGCGGCTGATGTCAATGCGGTTCCACCTTTGGGAATCGAAGGTGTAGACGCACATGACATGGGTGTCGAATTGCCAAATACACCGAATAAAGCACTCGGTCTTGGTGCTCTTGCTGTTGGAGATGTTAAGTACAAAGTTCACTTTACGATGTTTGAAATGATGAAGGATACTGATGAGCCACTATATCTTGATCACGAAAAAGCATTTGGTATTGCAAGAGAGTTTGCAGCAAAACTTTGATCTAATTTGTTTTGAAAAGAATTATAGCCTGACTATAATTCTTGCAGAAATTGATTAATGGTTGATTTTCTTATCATTGCCCGTTCAGCTAGAGCAATAGCCGCTTCTGCTAAACGGGCAGGATATAAGGTTAACGTTGCTGATTGTTTTAATGATGAAGACACAAAATCTTTTTCTGAATCAGTCTATCAACTTCAATTCCATGATGATGATTTTGAAACAGAAGAGCTGATAAAACATATTCAAGAAGTAATTTCTCTTTATCCAAAGATCAAGCTTGTTATCGGTTCAGGATTTGAATCAAATCCTGAACAGCTTAATACACTTAGTGGAATAGCGCCGGTTTTGGCTAATAACAAAGAGCTGATAATTGCTTTAAAAGATCCAGTTAAATTTTTCGGCATGCTTGGTAAATATTCTATCCTGTATCCTGATTACTCTCTTTCCAGGCCTATCAACTTAAAGAAATATCTGAAAAAAAGTATTGGTGGTACAGGTGGTGTTCATGTGAATTGGTGCGACCAAACTAATTCTGAAAATGAGGTAGATTGCTATTTTCAGGAATATATTTCTGGCAAGGTTTTGAGCGCTGTGTTTTTGGCGAATGGGACCTGTTCAAACATCGTTGGTTTTAATCAGCAATTACAATCAAAAGACTTTACTGAAATGCCTTTTTTATATCAGGGTGCGATAAGTTTAAGATTAGATACTGTTGAAAATAAAGAGATCATTGAAGACATTATTAACAAGATAACTGCCGAAACTGGCTTAAAAGGCCTTTGCGGACTCGACTATATTGTTAATGAAGGGGGTGAAGTTGTTGTCCTTGAAGTAAACCCAAGGCCGCCAGCTTCATTTGAATTACATGAAATGCAGCAACCGTTGTTTGATGCTCATTTAGCTTGCTTCGATGGAAAGTTAATTGATTTGGCTTCCCAAAGTGAATGTACACAGAGCCTGAGAGGCTATGCTATTTTATATGCTAAAGAAAATATGTTGATTAGCGATAAAGTAAAATGGCCAAACTGGGTGAAAGACAAACCTAAATTTGATAGTGTCATCCCAGCAGGGTTTCCTATATGCACAGTGCATGCAGAAGCATTTTCATTAGACAAAGTTAAGTCCATGCTATTTAATCGTTTGGATAAAATTGAAACCATTATTTTTGCTGAGCAGAATGCGGCATGAGTATTATAAAAAGTTAGAGGATATCAAGAGTGAATCAAGAACTACCATTACCTAGTCTTAATAAGTTGACCGCGCCATTAGTCGAACATTTAGTTTCACATGCTAAGTCATTACGACTAGGTATTTCGGAATTGGAAAACGGCTGTCGTATTATTGATGCTGGAATCAATGTCCATGGCGGTTTAGAAGCCGGTCGAATTATTGCCGAAATATGTATGGGTGGCTTGGGAACAGTTAAGTTACGTGCATCTACTAATTTTCGTAACTGGTCTTGGCATCTTGATGTGCATAGTACTAACCCAGTTTTATCCTGCCTGGGTAGTCAATATGCTGGCTGGAGTTTGAATCACGGTAAAGGTAAGGAAGCATTTAACGCCTTAGGTTCTGGGCCTGCTCGCGCCATGGGTAGTAGTGAAGAGCTTTATGATGAGCTTGGTTACCGTGACTCAGGTGATCATGCCTATATTGTTATTGAAGCAGATAAAGTTCCTCCAATTGAAATAGCAGACAAAATTGCGGATAAATGCGGTATTGCTGCTAGCGCTTTAACTATTATTTTAACACCGACTTCAAGTTTAGCTGGTTCAGTACAAGTGGTTAGCCGAGTTCTCGAAACGTCCTTGCATAAAGCGCATGCCTTACATTTTCCGCTGGATAAAATTATTGATGGTGCGGGTAGTGCACCAGTATGTCCGCCATCCAAAGATTTCTTGAAAGCAATGAGTCGTGCCAATGATTCAATCCTGTTTGCTGGCCAAATTCATTTGTTTGTTGAAGCCAGTGATGATGACGCTAAAGATTTGGCGAATAAATTGCCGAGCAGCGCTTCAAATGACTATGGCAAACCATTCGGTAAAATTTTTAAAGCAGTTGAATATGATTTTTATAAAGTTGATCCGATGTTGTTCAGCCCTTCACGAGTTGCTGTTAGTTCATTAACGACGGGAAATACCTTTCATGCCGGTAAAATTGATCTCGATTTGTTAGATAAATCATTTAATCAATAAGCCAAGTGGATGAAGTTCAAAGAAAAGTTGCGATTGTTACCGATGATCCGGGCTGGCATGGTAGAGAGTTAACGGCCGCGCTAAAAGACCATGGGCTGGATAGTCAGTATTTATCTTTAACAGATTGCGTCATCGAAATCAGTGGTCACGGACAAGAGCTTTCTTTCCCCGGCTTCGATCAATCTCCCTTAGGCTTTTTTATAAGAGGTGTTCCTGGTGGAACTCTTGAGCAAGTTATTTTCCGACTTGATATTTTGCACTCGCTTCATGAATCAGGCATGACAGTCTATAACACTCCTAGAGCAATAGAACGTACGGTTGATAAACCGCTTACCAGTCTTTTATTAAGTCGAGCAGGTCTGCCTACGCCGACAACATGGATATGCGAATCAGCTGAGCATGCGAATGCTATTTTGGATAAAGAAACTAAAAATGGACAGCAACTTGTGCTTAAACCGCTTTTTGGATCACAAGGCATAGGAGTGCATCTTGTCGATAAACAGACTGGCTTGATACATGATGAAAAATTCGCCGGCATTTATTATTTACAACGGTTTATTGAACGTAAGAATAACGAGTTTACTGATATTCGAGTCTTGGTAGTTGATGGTGTCGCAAAGGCAGCAATGCTAAGACGTAGCGAAAACTGGATTACCAATCGTGCACAGGGCGCGAGTTGCGAAGCAATAAAGATTGATGCAGAAATAGCAAAATTAGCCGAATCAGCCTGTAAAGTTCTAAATATTGACTACGCTGGTGTTGATTTGATGCAAGATAAAAATGGTAAGTTTTATATTATTGAAGTAAATAGTATTCCTGCGTGGTATGGCTTGCAGAGTGTCGTCGATTTTAATATTGCTTCGTGTTTGATTGATTCCTTTGTGAAGCATATTGCCGATAATAATCAGCTCAAAGTCTGCTCTAATTAATTTCGTATGGATAGAATAGCCATAGAAGCAGCTGTCATGGCTAGCTTTACTGGAGAAATCGAAGCATTTAAGCCCGGAAATGTCAGTGTGTATGCTGATGGTCATGATATGACCGTTCAGGACTTCATAACGAGTGCTGAAATTTCAACCCCTTTACTTTGCCAGTTCCAAACTGGCTTGGGTCTGCGTGTCTTAAACAGCGTAAAAGCGACACGAGCTGCTGTGGGCTGTAATACCAATTTAGGTATGTTGTTATTATTTGCGCCGATTGTTATGGCGGCTGAGTCAGACTTTAGTGATAGTAATGGTTTGCGACAGAACCTAGAAATTACTTTAAGTTCCTTAACACAAAGTGATGCGGATCAAGTATATGAGGCAATTCGTCTTGCAAACCCTGGAGGCTTGGGTAATGTTAATTCTCAAGATGTTAATCGTGTGCCTGAGTGTTCGTTAATTGAAGCGATGCAATTAGCCAGTAAACGAGATACAGTTGCGTTGCAATATACAAATAATTTTACCGAGATCTTTGAGACTGGTTTTTCCACTATTAAATGCTTTGACAAATCATGGAATAGTGTAAAATGGTCGACCGTTTCATGCTACTTGATGTTTATGTCATCAATTGCAGACTCACATATTAAACGTAAATATGGAGCGCAAATAGCCGAAAAAATAAGAAAAAAGAGCGGAGTAATCGCTGAAAAGTTCCACGAAGCCTCGGATCCGGAAGTAGAAATAAATCTGATTCGGAGTTTTGACGAAGAACTTAAAGCTGATAACTATAATCCAGGAACCTGTGCTGATTTAACTGCAGCCAGTCTTTTGGTCTATACTCTGAGCGGATATATATAGAATTAATAAAAAATGCGGATGAAAAGACTTGTTCTTTTTATCAGTAAAACTGGACAGGGATTCTTCCCTTTAATATAACTTTACACAACACAATAGGAAGGCGGCGATGTCAATATTAGGAAAACTCTTTGGCTTTCTAGGTGGAGGAGACAAGAAAATGGCAGTAATCGATAGAGTATTACTAGGCGAAGCACTAGTAGGTGATGGTAACGAAGTTGCACACATCGATTTAATGATGGGTCCACGTGGTAGTGCAGCTGAACAAGCTTTCGCTAACGCATTGACCAATAACAAAGACGGTTTCAGCACATTATTAGCTGTTGTTGCTCCAAACTTACTTTGTAAACCAGCAACCATCCTTTTCAACAAAGTAACCATTAAAGGCGCTAAGCAAGCTGTACAAATGTTCGGTCCTGCTCAACGTGCTGTTGCTATGGCTGTTATGGATTGTGTTGAAGATGGAACTATCCCTGCTGATGAAGCGGACGATATCTTCATTTCTGTTGGCGTATTCATTCATTGGTTGGCTGATGATGATACAAAGATCCAAGACTACAACTACGAAGCAACCAAACTTTCTATCAAACGTGCGGTAGCTCGTGAGCCTAAATCTGCAGAAGTTGTAAGCAAAAAAGGTTCTGCTGAACATCCATACGCAGCACACGCTTAATTTTAAATTAAAAGTGTGTTGCTGAATGTAAATTCAGTAACAGTAACAGTAAAATAAAAGCCCCGTTTATCGGGGCTTTTTTTATGTACAGGATGTACTGTACGCTGCGGGCGCAAGGATGCGCAGGAGTAGCGTAGCAAAAGAAATTGATTAACCTTGATAAGACAACGAATTAAGAAAGACAATCTAATTACTACAAAACTGCTCTAAATCTTCCTTTGTAATCGCTCCAGTGTGCAGCGCTGTTGCGATCAATGCGCCGCTAATATTCATCGATTTTAGTTGTAATAAATCATGTGTGTTTCTTATCCCGCCAGCAGCATAAATCTTGTTGTTCATTACAAGTTTTAAAATTTTATTCAGGCATTGCTTGTCGACACCATTATTTGAACCAACTCGAGAAAGCGTCATGACAATAACTTGTTCTGGCCAGCTAGAATTATTTTTAAGTAAATAGGAATTTTCAATCATTCCGTGTTCGTTAAAATCAAGCGATAATAATATATCCGGATTTTCCTTAAGTAGAGAAGTGAGTAATTCTTCTGAAAGTTTATTTTCAGATCCTAATATCAGTTTTATATTATTGGCTGAATAATCTGATGATTTATTCAGTATTGCTTTAATGCCTGCATCTACCCAAAATTCACATTGCTTATATCGTGAGGCTAATTCCAAAACGATTTCATTCTGTTTGCCTGTTTCTTGTATAGCATCAAGATCAGCAATATAAATTATTTTGAAAGGGTATAATTCTAAAAAAGAAGAAAGAACGATTTCGGGTTCTGCACTTGCTGAAATTACTGATGTGATGGGTTGATATGACTGTCGTTCACCTCGTTTTGCATGAACAACCAGACCACGACTTAAATCAATTACCGGAATAATAAACATACTATAATTTATGCGTCATTTTTTATTTGAGTTTATCACAGGAGGAGGACTTTCTGGCCAACCCTTATCAGAAACATTGATAGGAGAAGGCGAAATCATGATGCAAACTCTATTGAAAGAGTTAGGTGAACTGGATAATTCAGACATATCTTTAAGTAGAGATAGTCGACTGGGTTTGTATAAACATAATCTCAGGCAATATATTGTTGAAGGAAAGATAGAAGAAAAGCTGCCAGAATTTATTAAAGAATCTGATGTATCATGGTTGATTGCGCCTGAAACAGATGGTTGTCTAGAAGAGTATGCAAAATTATTTATCAAACATGGAAAATTATTTATTGGTTCTAGTCCCGATGCTATAAAGATTGCAACGAGTAAATACTTAACGAATAAAATTCTGTTTGAAGCAGGCATTAATGTTGTTGAGACAAGATGGTTAAATGAAGATGTTCCTGAAAGTAAAACAGGTTGGATCGTCAAATTTGATGATGGAGTAGGTGGAGAAGGAGCTAGTTTAATTAAGAATAAAAAAAGTTTGTCTGAATTGATGCAGAAGGAAAGCTCTAAAAATATGCTCGTGCAGCCTTATTTGATAGGAAAGCATATGAGTATGTCCTTGTTAGTCTTTAATGGAGATGTTCAATTGCTCGCATGTAATGAACAACACATAGAAATAAAAAATAATTCAATCAAGTTAATAGGGATAGGTGTCAATGAATGTTTGTTGTTTAAAGATGACATGTTAAAACTGGCAAAAAAAATTGTGTCTGCAATTTCTGGGTTTGCCGGATATATTGGCGTTGATTTAATAGCAGTAAATGACGAATTAAAGGTGCTAGAAATTAATCCAAGGTTTACTACGGCGTATGCTGGTATATCTAAATCAATTGGGTGTAATGTGACATCTAAAATATTAAATACATTTTTAAATAAAAAATTGCCTGATATTGAATTAAACTCAGCAATACCAATAAGAATAAATATATAAAAAATAATGAATTACTCTAATTTTATAGGCTGGGATATTGGTGGCGCGCACCTTAAGGTTGCCAGTGTTAGCGAAGCAGGAACACTAGACTTTGTTGACCAGTTTGCTTCGCCACTTTGGCAAGGTATAGAGCATCTTGAAGAATTATTTCCGAAAACAGTAGCGCGATTACATCAGGGTTCGCTTTCGCATGCATTTACCATTACTGCAGAATTAGTTGATATTTTTAAAGATAGAGAAGAAGGAGTGCAGTCGCTAATTGATGTGTGTGAAAAAAGTCTGGGTGACAATATAAGTTTCTATGCGGTGGATGATGGATTAATGAATTTGGTCAGCGCAAGAAAAAAAGCAAATAAAATAGCATCTGCTAATTGGCATGCAAGCGCCACTTACGCTGCATCATTGATAGAAACAGGACTATTTGTTGATATGGGAAGCACAACAACAGATATTATCCCTTTTAATAATAGAGTACTTAATAATCGTGGCTTTGATGATCAAAGTCGTTTGCGTTTTGATGAATTAGTTTATACCGGTGTCATCAGAACTTCTTTAATGTCATTAACTAATAAAGCTCCTTTTGATGGAGAATGGCAAAATATTGCAGCGGAAAACTTTGCGACAACTGCCGATGTTTATCGCATCCTGTCTTCTTTAGAAGAAAGGGATGACTTGATGGAAGCCGCAGATGGGAAAAACAAAGATGTTCAGGGAAGTACTCGAAGACTTGCGAGAATGTTAGGAACAGACGCTGATGTTTCGGATGATCCGCAAGTTTGGACTAAGTTGGCAGAATATTTTGAAGAAACACAATTGCAATTATTAACTAATGCCGTGTTGAGAGTATTGTCTAACTCACCTGAGAGCAATGAAAAAATAATTGGTGCGGGAGCTGGTCGTTTTTTAATAAAGAAAATTGCGCAAAGAATTAATATTCCATACATAGAATTTAGTGATTTATGCGACAGTGAACTTGGCTTACAACACAAATGTAATGTTTGCGCACCGGCAGTTGCTATCGCACATTTAAATCGCCAACTTTTTCTAGCCTAATGAAAGTTTCAGAATTATCTTATCATCGCGATTCGGCAAAATTATTTGCCAAAGTCGCTGATGAACCCTGGAGTATGTTTCTCGATAGTGCTTATCCTGAAACAGATGTTGGTCGTTACGATATTATTGTTTCTCGACCGCTTGTTACTCTGGAAACTTACGGTGACGTTACTCATATCGTTGAGGCCGATGAAAGTAAAAAAACAACATCAAAAGAAGATCCGTTTTTGCTTGTTAAGCAATACCTTGGAAATAAGGATAAAAATTTAAGTGGCTTACCTTTTTGCGGTGGCGCATTAGGTTATTTTGCTTATGATTTAGGGCGCAAAATAGAAACGCTACCCGAAATTTCTAAACAAGATATTAATATGCCGGATATGGCGATAGGTATTTATGATTGGGCAGTGATAGTCGATCATCATGTTCGTCGTGCATGGCTAGCCAGTTTTTGTCGATTTGAACAGACAGAAAAAAACTGGACTGAGTTACAGGGATTGTTTTCAACTAACTCTAGCGACGAGGAAAGAAGTTTTCAGATCAAGACTGATGTTAAGTCGAATATGTCCAGAGAAGAGTATACAAAAGCATTTGATCGAATTAAGAATTATATTCTTGACGGTGATTGTTATCAGGTTAATTTAGCGCAGCGTTTTTCTGCTGAATTTGAAGGTGATAGCTGGGCCGTTTATTTAAAATTACGCCAACTTAACCCCGCGCCTTTTTCTGCTTATATCAATATACCTTCTGGTGCAGTATTGAGTTCATCACCAGAACGTTTTTTACTTGTCACAGGAAATCAAGTTGAAACAAAACCCATTAAAGGAACAAAACATCGATCAGTTTTTGCTTACGAAGACAAAGCGCTCGCTGTCTCTTTACTTGAAAGTGAAAAAGACCGTGCCGAAAATTTAATGATTGTTGATTTACTAAGAAATGATATTAGTAAATCTTGTGAGTCAGGTTCCGTGCTCGTGCCAAAATTATTTTCTTTGGAAACCTATGCGACGGTTCACCATTTAGTCAGTACGATTACTGGTCGTCTATCTAAAGGCAAGCATGCACTGGATTTATTGCGCGCTTGTTTTCCTGGCGGTTCAATTACGGGTGCGCCTAAACACAGGTCGATGGAAATTATAGAAGAACTCGAACCACATCGACGATCAGTCTATTGTGGTTCGATTGCTTATATTGGTTTTGATGGAAATATGGATAGCAATATCTGTATTAGAACTCTGGTTAAATATGAAAATAAATTATATTTCCATGCCGGAGGGGGAATAGTTTGGGATTCCAAAGTCGATGCTGAATATAAAGAATGTTTTGATAAAGCGGCGGCTATGTTGAAATTATTTAAACTTGAGGAAACTCATTGAATCTGACAGTGTTAAAACTGGGTGGCAGTTTAATGCGTAGTACAGAATTGTCATTTTGGCTGGAAAGTATTAATTCTGTTTCGAGAAGCTCGAATATAATTATTGTTCCAGGTGGTGGTGAGTTTGCTGATTCGGTTCGATGTTTGCAAAAGACGGTTCAGTTTGATGATCTTGCAGCACATCGAATGGCATTATTAGCAATGTGCCAATTTGGCTATTTATTGGCAGGGATGAACAAGCAGTTAGAAATTATTGAAGATATAGAAGTATTCTCCTCAGATATGGGCAAAAGTTTGCCGTTATTATGGTTACCGACTTTATTAATTAAGGATAATTCAGAAATTCCGGCTAGCTGGGATTTTACTTCCGATAGCATTGCCTTATGGTTAGCGACCAAATTATCCGCCTCAAAATTAGTTTTGGTTAAATCCAAGGATTTAAATAAAGATAATATTTCAATTCGAAGTCACATTAAAAATAATGATTTAGATAGGGGATTTCAAGAGCTTAGTGAGCTTTTTTCAGGTAAAATATTATTTTTTGAAAAAGGCCAATATAATCAATTGAACAAAATTAACTTATAAGAGCAAGCTTGTCCTGAATAGTCGTTTTACTCAAAATCATCCCGTTAAAATTAATCTCCCCCCGTGCTTAATTGCTGGCACAAGTAATGCTTAGTGCTAATTGTAATAAATTTATAAAGATGTTTGATTTTTTGCCGAAACTTAACATATCGGTTAATAAATTTTATTTTTATATGGGTTTTTCCCGAATTCTGGAAAGCAGGGGTAATAAGATGGAAAAGTTAGTGACAAACTTTAGTATTCGTAAACAATTTTACTTGTTTACTGGTTTTGTTTGTATCGGATTAGTTATTTTACAAAGCGCCATTCATTATGCTGAACTCGACTTTATGAGAAGCATGATTGCTAGTCTTGTCATGGCGCTAGCAACATTTGGATTCTCGCATTATTTAGGAAAAATTAATGGTAAGCGAGCCGAACTGATAGTAAATGGATTACATGCTTTTTCACAGGGTGATTTAACGCATAAAGTGAGTATTTCAGGTAAAGATGAGTTTGCCTGGATGTGTTGGGAATATTCACAAGGTCGTAAAGGATTTATGGCCTTGGTTAAGGAAATACTGGGTAGTGCCGGTCAACTAGCGGCAGCAGCAGAAGAGCTGTCGGCGATTACAGAACAAAGTAACGCCGGCGTCATGCGTCAACAGGGCGAAATTGGACAAGTCGCAACAGCAATGAATGAAATGTCTGCCACCGTTGCAGAAGTATCTAAAAACGCAGCTAGTGCAGCAACAGCAGCACAAGAAGCAGATGATAGAGCTAAAGATGGCTGGAATGTGGTTAATACAACAGTAGAAACAATTAATAATCTGGCATCTGAAGTTGAGCGCACATCTGAAGTGATTGAAAATCTGAAAGGAGATAGTCTTAGCATTGGTGCCGTACTTGACGTTATTCGGGATATTGCAGAACAAACAAATTTATTGGCACTTAACGCAGCCATTGAAGCAGCCCGAGCTGGTGAACAGGGTCGTGGTTTCGCCGTTGTTGCTGATGAAGTAAGAACCTTGGCAAGTCGTACACAACAGTCCACCCGTGAAATTAACGATATGATTGAACGTTTACAAAACGGCGCTAATCAAGCAGTAAGCGTCATGGAAATGGGACGAGCTAAAGCAGAAGAGAGTGTTGCACAAGCAGCCAAAGCAGGTGAAGCCTTACAGTCTATTACCGGCGTGGTTGATAAGATCAAGAGCATGAATATGCAAATCGCCAGTGCTGCTGAAGAACAAAGCGCAACAGCTGAAGAGATTAATCGTAATATCGTTAATATAAGTGAAGTTGCTCAAGAAACAGCAAGTGGTTCACAGCAAACAGCTAGCGCCAGTGATGAATTAGCAAGGTTGGCTTCAGATCTTCAAGGCCAGGTTGGTAAATTTAAAATTGGTTAATTGAAAACTAATTATCGATATTAATATTTGAATCGTCGCTTTTTTGAGCCGATTCAAGTGATAATTTCTCGTAAGCTTTGAGTGCAGCAGGCATACCGAAATCAATGGCTATACGGTAACAATCCAATAAACTTGAATCTTCCGTTTCATCAACGCTAACTTGCTTAAGTTGTTGTTGCATTTGTTAACTCCATTTTTTAGTCTATGATTAAAAAAGACAAGCCTATATAGGCTTGTCTACTGAATAAGAAGGCCTGGTATCCGGAAGAGGCTGGAGATACCAGGCAATAACCGAGCGTCCCTCTCGGTTCCCGCTAAGGCGGTCACGGTAAATCATAAAATTTGTTAATCCCAAGTTAATGCACCACCTGTTTGATATTCGGTGACTCTTGTTTCAAAGAAATTTTTCTCTTTTCTCAGGTTCGCTTGTTCATCTAACCATGGCAAAGCCGCTTCAGCACCAGGAAAAGGATCTTCACTTAAACCAAGCTGATTAGCGCGTCTATTGGCAATGTATTGAAACTGCGCAAGATGTGTTTCTGCTGAATAGCCGAGAATTGGATCTCTTAAGATATAGCCTGCGTAAGCTTTTTCTGCTTCATATGCTTCATCCCACATGTCGCGTATTTCTTTCGGATCCAATTTTACATTTTCTTCTTGTATGATTTGTTTTACGACGCGAATACCAAAAGCAGCATGCATGACTTCATCGCGCATGATGTATTGTAATTGTTCAGCGGTACCTTTCATCAGACCGCGACGTTGTAATGCAAAGATAGGGCTAAAGCCGTTGTAGAACCAACAACCTTCAAAGATACCGGCAAAGAACATATATGAGATTACAAAGTTATGTAATTCATCGCGGTCTCTTAAATCAATATCTGAACGCATAACGGAATTCAATCGACGATTAGCAACGGAAATCTTTTGATGAATTTCAGGCACAACACGATAACGATTATAAATTTCGCTTTGGTCAAGACCAATCGTTTCGATGCAATGTTGATAAGTCCATATGTGTAATGCTTCTTCATAAACTTGTCGCGCCTGATATATTTGTAACTCAGGTGCAGACATTTTTTCCATCACTGCCAGACCAATATTGCGCATAGCAAGAATGTCTGATGTTGTTAGATAAGACAGTACGTTTTCATAAACATGCTTTTCTTCAGGTGTTAGCTTGTTGCGGTAATCTGCCACATCCTGAGCCATGTTGACATCTAATGGCGTCCAATGATTTTTATTTGCATTAAGAAAAAAATTCCACGCCCAAGGATATTTAAAAGGGGCTAATTGATTGATATCAGTTTGTCCGTTGACAACACGTTTGTCATCCGCATTAACCGGGGCGAGTTTTTTTGTAACAACCTTGAGATCGGGTTTGTTACTTACTTTTGCGTTATCTTCGCTTAATGCCTTTTCAAAAATAGCCGGTTCGACGACATCTGTTTGTACCGGTTTTGCTAAAGGGTCATTCCAATCCAACATTCAATCTACCTCGTATCTTGTTATTTACACTTACTGACAGGCTTCACAATCCGGGTCTAGAATTGAGCAGACTTTAGGTTCTTCAATAGCTTCGTTTTGAGGTTCACTACCTGAACTCTTTTCCATATGCGTCGCACCGAGAGAACGTAGGTAATAGGTCGTTTTCAAACCGCGTACCCATGCGAGTTTGTATAGGTTGTCGAGTTTTGTGCCACTAGGTTCAGCCATATAAAGGTTAAGTGACTGACCTTGGTCAATCCATTTTTGTCGTCGTGATGCCGCTTCAACTAACCAACGTGGGTCAACTTCAAATGCGCTAGCATAAATTTTCTTTAATTCATCGGGGACACGATCTATCGCTTGAACACTGCCATCAAAATATTTTAGATCGTTAACCATAACATCGTCCCAAATACCGAGTTCTTTCAGATCCCGTGCGAGATAAGGATTAACAACAGTAAACTCACCTGAGAGATTAGATTTAACAAACAGGTTTTGATAAGTCGGTTCGATTGATTGACTAACACCACAGATATTGGAGATGGTTGCTGTTGGTGCAATAGCCATGCAGTTTGAATTACGCATACCGACTTTCATGACACGTTCACGTAAGTCATCCCAATTCAAGGTTTGTTCAAAATTGGCTTGCAAATAATCACCGCGCTCATCAGCCAAACGTTGCATAGAATCAATAGGCAAAATACCCTGACTCCATAAAGAACCGTTATAAGTTGAATAAGAACCACGTTCTTCAGCTAAATTAGTTGATGCTTTGATGGCATAGTAACTAACGGCTTCCATACTGGTGTCAGCAAAACTAACGGCTTCTTCAGTACTATAAGGCAAACGTAATTTATACAAGGCATCCTGAAAACCCATGATACCCAAGCCAATAGGGCGATGGCGCAAATTAGAACGTCTTGCTTTTGCCACACTGTAGTAATTGTAATCAATGACGTTATCCAGCATGCGTATAGCCGTGTTGATGGTTTTTTCCAGTTTCTCTGTATTCAGACCGTTTTCATCAATGTGTTGAGGTAAATTTACGGAACCGAGATTACATACGGCAATTTCATCTTCAGATGTATTGAGTGTTATTTCCGTGCAAAGGTTTGATGAATGCACAACACCGGAATGTGATTGTGGTGATCGTATGTTGCAAGGATCTTTAAACGTAATCCACGGATGACCTGTTTCAAATAACATTGACAACATCTTGCGCCATAAGTCGTTTGCTGCAATAACTTTAAAGTTATTGATCTTGCCTTCATCTGCTTGTTGTTCGTATTCTTCATAACGTTTATCAAATGCTTCGCCATACAGATCATGTAAGTCAGGTGTTTCGTGTGGTGAAAATAAAGTCCACTTACCTTCTTCAGCAACACGCTTCATGAAAAGATCCGGTATCCAGTTTGCCGTATTCATGTCATGTGTGCGGCGACGATCATCACCAGTGTTCTTACGCAAATCAAGAAACTCTTCAATATCCATATGCCATGTTTCAAGATAGGCACACATAGCACCCTTGCGTTTGCCGCCCTGATTAACGGCGACAGCGGTATCGTTGGCAACTTTAAGGAAAGGAACAACACCTTGTGATTTACCGTTTGTGCCTTTGATATGCGCACCCAATGCTCGAACAGGTGTCCAGTCATTGCCCAGACCACCAGCGAATTTAGATAACATGGCATCATCTTTAATCGCACAAAAAATACCATCAAGATCGTCAGGAACGGTTGTCAGGTAACAACTTGATAATTGAGGTCGACACGTACCCGAATTAAACAGGGTAGGGGTAGAACTCATGAAATCAAATGAAGAGAGTAAGTTATAGAACTCTATCGCGCGTGCTTCACGATCTAATTCATTAATAGCCAAGCCCATTGATACGCGCATAAAAAATGCTTGCGGCAGCTCAAAACGAACGTCTTCTTCAGAGTGAATGAAATAACGATCGTAAAGTGTTTGTAAGCTAAGGTAAGTAAATTGATGATCACGATCAGCATTTAAAGTGGAACCTAATCGTTCAAGATCATATTTGGTGAGTTCTTGATCAAGTAAACCTAATTCAGCACCACGTTGAATGTATGACTTGAAATAACCAGGATAGTGCTTAATCATTTCTTTGTGTGTTGCTTGCGTCATAGAGCCATTAATAAAACTCAAGGCCTCTTGACGTAATTTATCCATTAGAAAACCTGCTGCGGCATAGCTGTAATCAGGATCTTTTTCGATCAATGTTCTGGCACTCATGACCAGTGCGTGATTAACATCCGCTTCATCGATGCCATCAAACAGGTTATTCATTGTTTCTTTGGTAATCAGTTTAGCGTCAACTTCAGCCAGTTTTTCACAGGTTTCGTTAATGACTAATTGCAAACGAGCCATATCCAAAGGTGCTTTACTACCATCGACACGCTTAACATTAATCTGGATGGAATGAGTTTCTTTGGAAGAATCAGATTTTGGTGCGGCTGCATCGGCTGCTATTCGTTCACGTGAACGTTCTTCACGATAAATAACATAGGCTCGAGCTACTTTTTGTGCACCGGCACGCATCAAAGACAGTTCGACTTGATCCTGAATATCTTCAATATGCAAGGTACCACCATCTGGCATACGTCGAGTTAAGGCGTTAACTACTTGTTCTGTAAGTGATTCTACTGTTCGATGAATGCGGGTTGAGGCAGCGGCAGTACCGCCTTCGACATTGATGAATGCCTTGGTCATGGCAACTGAGATTTTACTCAGGTCGAAAGAAGTAACCTTACCATTACGTCGAATGACTCGATAATGGCCGAGTTGACTGGATAAATAATCGGTTTGGCGCAAGCCTGAATTAGCTTCGGTAATACCGGTGTCTAAATTGCTGTCGGCTGTGTTAGCCGACGATGCTGTATTAGCAGTGCCTTCCGCCTCCATCTACCCCTCCAAATTCTTTTTTTTATTGTTTCAAGCCCGTGAAAACAGCTCGAAACTTGTTGATGTTTATTTTGTAAACGAATGTATAACACCACAATAAAGTGTGGTCAAGCGCTTATTAGACCACAAGATGATGTGGAATGTCCTGTGGCTTTTCTACGTATTACCTGTGGATAAGCTGGGTAAAAAGTTAGAGTTTTGTATAGAGTAGCCGTAAAAATTAAGTTAATTCAGCACCTTAAGGAAATGTGGGAAATCGGTCGTTTTAAATCGGACAAATTGTGCAAAACTATCTGAAATGGGAGTGAAATTACGAATTTTATTTGTCTAAACAGTGAGATAGTCGACTTTTTCCTTTTCTCTTTTTTGCGGGATATTTTTTCGGATTTTGTGCCGAAATTTTGGGGTAACTTTTTTTCAGGCTGACATTCAATTTAACGTTTATTTAGTGACCAATCGTAATCAAGGTAAGTAATTTTAATTGTTTCATCTTTTAGAAATTTTTGAATATCAGGATCATCGCTAATATAAGGTGCAATATAATTTTGCAGAGAACCTGTTTTTGTAAAGTCAGAAGCAAACCAATCGAAGATAGATGAAATTTCGAGATGCTTTTTTTCTTTATCGAAACGATTGTGTTGAGGATCGCGCATAAATTGTTTTGCTGCATGCTCGAGTTGTTCATTCAGTCCTGTCTCAATATAAGCCTGTTTTTGAAGTGCAGGACAGCTTTTAGAAGCACAATTTATAGCAAAGTGAATACGTGGCTCGTTATAGTTTTTACGAAGTAGATCATGCTCGATATAGTCAAGGTTTGTGTTATTTCCAAACAAAGTAAAAAACTTCTTTTTCCAGGGGCTAGATATAAAACTTCCCAGATCACGAATCGATTCAATGCCAGGATAATTATTGATAATCAGTTTTAGTGTAAAGGCGTTATAAGAATTAATTAGAAAGGCGAGTTGTTGATTTTTATTCCAACTATCAAAATCTTGTTTAGAAACCGTTTCAATATTAGTAAGATAATTATTTAGCGGATCCGGGTTTTTTTTCAGATAGTCATAGTCAACAACTGTTTCGGCTCCTTTCTCAATAACAATAATGTTCAGTAATTTATCGTAGTCAGAATGCAAATGATCAAACGAAAAAGAGGGAAGGGAAAAGGTAAGTAAAAATAAAAATAGAGTGTGGTGCATTATATTTATACATAAATTATTAGTAATGCGTATTGACTGTGAAAAGTGAATTAAGTTTCTCCAATAAAGCGAATTAATGAATATTGGATTGCTCAGAGTTTTGAGTGGCTGCCATCACATAAAGGTTGCTTAGCAGTATGTTTGCAGGCACAAAAATAAACTGTCTTTGATTCTGTTGCTGTGTATTGAAGCGGAGTGAAATCAGTGCCGCTATGTGAGCCATCGCAGAAGGGTTGCGATTTACTTTTGCCGCAAGCACACCACCAGTAATCTTTGCCTTCTTCAACATTAATCGGCATAGGCTCTTTTTGTGTGATGACAGGATCAGTCATTATTTTTCTCCAGTGTATTACTTTTCTGTAGTTTAGAGAAAATGCACATGCGTTACTATACGTAATATAGGACGTACCGAAGTTTTAAGAGGTTTTGAACAAGAGAGTTATGGTAAGTAGAGAGAAAAACAACCGCCGCCATCAATGCCTTCATTCGTTGTTGTTATATAGCCACTTCGGCCTTTGTTTTTGTGTTGCTCGGCAACGAGTCTTGAGAAATAAAGACCGAGCCCGGTGTTTGAGTTATCAAATGAAATAGATTTTTGACTATCGCTTTCTTCATGAACAATCAGCATGTTTTCTGGATAGCCTGGACCATTGTCTTTAATACGTATTACCAAATAGCCGTCTTCTTTTTCTGCAGAGACATGTATTTTGTTTTTTGTATATTTATACAAATTATTAATGACATTGCTGATGACACCAGTGATTAAATCACGATCGAAAAACCAATATAAATTGTTATCGCACTCAAGCTCTTTTTCGATTTTGCGATGGCGTATCATGATTTCATGTTGACCAAGATTCTCTTCAAGGAAATCTAAAACGCAATAGTCATCTATGTTGATGGAGTATTGTTCGTTTTTGATTCGGTATATAGCAAGCAAACCAACCAGATCATCGTTAACACGTTTACCTTCATACTGAATTTGTGAAAAAATATGATATGTCTCGCTGGTATTGTCTTCCTGATCAACTAATACTTGGTCAACAGAATTTAATAGCATGTTAAGTGAATTTTTCACTTCATGAATAGAGTTAGCTAAAAGGGTGGAGTAATCGAATTCAGGCATCGTGCTCATAATCTTATGTCCTTACTAATATTATGCGTAATGTTTAGGCTGCCTTAGTCTTGGCTTTAACGATGATTTGTTGCAGCATTTCCATCATTTCATGATATTTTTTATTGGTTGGATCTATTTTATGTACACGCTCCAGATAACTTTCTACACGTGACGTATATTTTTTAATTTTTCCTGTTTTTTGCATTTGCATCATTATCGAATAGGCGGCATTTAAATTAACGACAATGTTGTCAGGCATGCCACGCGCTGCTTTCATAAACAACTCGATTGATTCTTCGAGCTTGCCATCTTTCAGCAAATGCGCGCCTTTGTTATTGATCTCTACAATTTCAGATGTCGTGTTTTTAATTAATTCACTCCCCGCATCAGACTTGCCTGCATCGGTATAGATTTTTTGTGTGCGTTCGATTAAATCTTTATCGTCATGATGATTTCGTATCAGGTTCTTGGTTATCTCATTGGCTTGTTCTTCTTTTCCTGACGATAAACACAGGTCAGTTAATTCCAGTGCAATGTCGGTTGATAGCCCTTGTGGGTTTTGATTAAATAATTCCAATGCGGCATCAAGTCGTTTACTCGCTGCTTCGGTATCACCTTTGCTGGTGTGTACCATGCCTTCGGTTATCGCAGCCACCATCTCTGCATTCGAATCGTTTTTAAAATCTTTGGCAATTCTTTCGGCCACGTGCATAGCGTCATCGGGCTTACCGGAATCAACCAGGGTTTTGGCTAAACCATTATAATCATCAGGTTGTTTGTAACAGGAGTGTTGACCCACATTAATGGCATGTTCATAGGCAGACTTTGCTGTTTCCAGGTCTTCATTTTTATAAGCAACCTGCGCAAGGTTACGTTGTCGTATTAATGACTTCGGAGATTTAGCAACGCCGATATTGAGCATTTCCTGAGCTTTATTAAAATCATTCATTGCTTCATAGGTTTTTGCCAGCCAATCATAGGCAGCGACATTTGAAGGGTTTTCTTTGACGAGTCCTTCAAAAATTTCCAATGCTTCTTCATAGTCATTTTGTAAATATCGAACTCTACCGAGTGCCATATAAGCCCATGGGATATCACGTTCTTCAATAATATCTTCATACATGTCAGCGGCTTTATCATATTCGCCAAGTTTGATTAATAATTCACCTTTGGTTTTTAACAGATCTAATCTATTGGCTGGTTTGCTTTCTAATAACTGGTCACAATACGTTATTGCTTTTTTAAAATTCTTTTCGGAAATGGCCTGCGATATATCATTTAAATTTTCTTTCTTTTCGAGTAACTTTTTAAGTCGAGCATGAATAACTGTTCGGTTAAAAGGCTTGGAAATATAATCATCAGGCAGGTAATCGATCGCGCCCATGACCATCTCTGATGTATTTTCAGCAGTGGCCATCATATAAATAGAGGAGAAGTTTAATAGTTCGCGATGTTTTGCTTCTTCCAACACTTGTTGACCATCTTTGCCTTTACCCAAATTGTAATCACAAAAAACAAGATCAAATTTGGTTTCTTCCATGTGCTCAATAGCCTCTTCGCCGTTCTGAGCAAGCTTGATCATGTCTGGTGCCAATGGCTCTATCATCGTGCGTAGAATGACCCGCATTTCCTGAAAATCATCAATAATGAGGACTTTTTTTCCTTTTAAACTCCAGATAGCCATAAGTTTTCCTTGCCAAACATAGTTGGGATATTGCTGTGTTAGCCTTTATCGGCAGTTTTTAGTAGAATCTTTAAGAAAATGAGGGGTTTTGGCAAAATAACGTGAATTATAGTTAGGTTTCAGAATCTCCCTGATTCGTAATCACGAATAGCCTGTCTGATTTCTTCTTTGCTATTCATGATAAATGGGCTCCGCGAGCGACCGGTTCATTTAAAGGTGGCGCAGAAACCAATAGACAACGTGCAAAGTAATCATCTGTCGAAAGCTTGATTACATCACCCTCATCAAACACCGCTAGCATGCCTTGTGATAGTTTTTTACATTTTCATCTTAATACACAAATAAAACTGCATTTTAATCTGCTGCAATAGGTTTCAAAACTCAGCTTGTTTATCAAGTTAAAAAATAATTTGACAAAGGCTTACTTCTAAATAATAATAATTCTCATTAAGATTTATAGTGTTAAGTATAATAATTGTATTTTCAATAACTTAAAAGATAATGTTAAGAAAGATTAAAACTTTAGATAAGGCATATGTTGTTAATTGGACACCTGATGATGTTTGTTCCTTATTTAAAAATAAGTCAATAACAGCAGATGATTTGATCCAATCAAATAAGTTAAACACGAATAAGTTAGTAAGAGAACTTTTCTTATTGGCTTGTCGTGCATCATTAAGTTCGTCAGATAAAGCATTAACACTAAGTAGCTATGCAAAAGCGATTAAACAAATTAGTAATGACTACGAAAATTTATTCGGGAGAAGAGTAATGACTGAAGTAGCAACCATAACCGAAAACAAAAAAGAAACATCGAAGGACTCAGCAATTAACACGATTGATCGTTTGCAAGCACGATTGTTTTACTTAACAACTCAATACAGTGTGCATCCATGTACACATATAGCTAACCGTATTGTCGAGTTGTTAACTTGTTTGTGTAAACATCCGCATATTGAGTTATTGCCGGTACAACATTACATCTATAGCCAATCAATTAACTATTGGCGCTCCTGTCTTATTAAAAATAATGTTCCTAATACTCGAGCAGAATTACATTAATTTTGACGTTAATAATGGCGTAAATACCTTTCCGATTAGCCCTGAATTGTCTGTGTTTTCAACGTTTAAAGTCAGTTTTTAGTGCTGCAATTTCCTACACTAATTTAATTCTTATTTCATTGATTTAGATCAAGATATTCACTGCCTATGAGAATAGGAGTATCATTTAGCGACTATAAAAATAAATGACAGAGAATAGAGGTGTATTGTAATGGCTGCGAATCCTAAAGTAGAGACCGCATTTGGCGGTTGTCCCCACGATTGTCCTGATACCTGTGCCATGATCTTCGATATTGAAGATGGAAAAGTCATCGGCGTAAGAGGCAATAAAGATCACCCAATGACTCGCGGTGGTCTTTGCGTCAAATTAAAGGATTATGAAAAGCGCCATTATCATCCTGATCGATTATTATATCCGATGCGTCGTACGGGACCAAAAGGTTCTAAACAATTCGAACGTATTACCTGGGATGAAGCACTGACAACAATTACCGATAAGTGGAAAGCGATTATTGAAGAATATGGTCCGCGCGCTATTGTTCCATACAGTTATTTAGGACACCAGGGATTAGTCCATGGTTTGAATGGCGGCGATGCATTTTTCAATAAAATGGGTGCGACCGTCATGGAGCGTACCTTCTGTGGTGAAGGTTCCTGTACTGCCTGGTTATTAACAGTGGGTCCAACAGCCGGTGTTGATCCGGAAAGTTATATTCATTCAAAATATATTGTCATCTGGGCATGTAACAGTGTCAGTACTAATCTACATCACTGGGCGATTGTTAAAGAAGCCCAGCAAAAGGGCGCCAAAGTGGTAGTGATTGATTCGTATAAATCAAAAACCGCGAAACTAGCCGACTGGCATATTGCACCTAAGCCCGGTACAGATGGTGCATTGGCCATGGCAGTGATAAACAGCATTATCGAACAAGACTTAACGGATAAAGATTACGTCGCCAATTACACGGTAGGATTTGATGCTCTAGCTGAGCGGGCGAAAGATCGTACGCCTGAATGGGCTGCAGAGATTACCGGTATTCCTGCTGATGATATTCGGAAGTTTGCAAAAGAATTGGCGACGTCACAGCCAGCGGCGATCCGCATGGGTGTGGCACTGGAGCGGACCTATGGTGGTAGTCAGGCGATACGGGCGGTGACGTGTATTCCTGCTTTAACCGGCGCGTGGAAACATGTTGGCGGTGGTGTGACACAATTTCCAGTATGGGAACATCCGTATAAGTTTGATGTGATTTGCCGACCAGACTTAATTCCTGAAGGCACACCGGTACTGAGTAACTTACAAATTGGTCGTGCCTTAACGGGTGAGATTAAGACGGAGGTGCCGATTAAATCAATGATGTGTTGGAATTCAAACCCTGTAACGCAAGCACCTGAGACAGACAAAATTGTCGAAGGCTTAATGAATGAAGATTTGTTCATGGTTTCTGCGGAACACTTTATTACTGACACTGCTGCTTATGCCGATATCGTTTTACCTGCATCAATGGGTGCAGAAATGGAAGATATTATTCTTTCATGGGGACATTTATATCTGACTTACAATGCCAAGAGTATTGAATCACCAGGAGAAGCGATTCCGAACAATGAAATCTTCCGACGTTTATCTGCACTGATGGGTTATGACGAAGATAGACTCAAATGGTCGGATTCAGAATGTCTTGAAAACTTTGTTGATTGGGACGCTCCTGCGTGTGATGGCATTGATTTAGAGTACTTACGTAAAAACGGCTATGCCCGTTTAAATGTCGGTACCAAAGATGATCGTTGTCCGCATAAAGAAGGTAACTTCCCAACGCCGTCAGGTAAATGTGAGTTTGAAGTCGTAGGTGCGAAAAACTTTGTGGCACCCCCGTTTAGACAAATGTACGAAGCGTTTCAACCGGGTGAAGACTTAGACAGCTTACCGGATTATGTGCCTTCACGAGAAACACCGGAGACGAACCCGGAGCTAGCCAAGAAATACCCGTTGAATATTGTCTCACCGAAGAGTCACGGCTTTTTGAATTCATGTTATGCCAATATGGATCACAAAATCAAAGGTCAGGGTGAGCAGTTTGTGATGATTAACGCTGCCGATGCAGAACCAAGAGGTATTAAAGAAGGCGATAAAGTACGCGTCTTTAATGATCGTGGTGGCTTTGAAGGCGATGCAAGAATAACGGATGATGTTAATGCTGGCATCGTTGTTGCTACTTTAGGTTACTGGCGTCAATTGAATAACGGTACGGTTAATTCAATCAGCTCGGCCGAGTTTGGTGACATGGGGCATGCTCCATCGTTCTCAGATAATCTAGTTCAGGTAAAGCAGCTTAGTTAACTGATTGATTATAAAAGTTTATTCTTCTGAATTAAGGTTTCTGAATGAATAGCGGTAACATGAATATAACTTGACTGGGAGATAGCTATCTCCCAAGATTCGAATTATATTTTGTTTGCGTTATTTATTAATTTGGAGAAGTTCTCTACATGACATATTGTGTTGCAGTTGCATTAAAAGCCGGTCTAGTTTTTGTTTCTGATTCACGCACTAATGCTGGTGTTGATAATGTCAGCACCTATAGCAAGATGTATGGTTTTGGCATTCCCGGTGAACGTCAGTTTGTTGTGATGAGTTCTGGTAACCTTGCGACTACTCAAGCTGTTATGTCCCAGATTAAACGCGATATAAAGCAGGGCGCCACTGAAACTTTGTTGAATGTTGAAAATATAAGTGATGCTGCAGAATACATTGGTAACATTAGTCGAACTGAGCAAGATAAGATGGGTGCCACTAATGGAAATTCAAACTTTGAAGCTAATTTTATCATTGGTGGTCAAATTAGCGGACACAAGCCTGCTTCTTATATGGTTTACCCGCAAGGTAATTACATTACAACATCACATGACACTCCTTTTTTACAAATCGGTGAAGAAAAATACGGTAAACCAATTCTGGATCGTATTATCAAAACCAGTTCAAGCCTTGAGACGGCAACACTGTGTGCGTTGGTATCAATGGATTCAACTATGCGCAGTAACCTGACTGTTGGTCCTCCCATTGAAGTAACGATATATGAAGCGGAAAGTTTACAGCCTGGGAGATATCATCGTTTTACTGAAGATAGTGAGTATCTCAGAGAAATGAAACGAAGTTGGGACAAGTTACTTAAAGAAGCGTTTAAAAAACTTCCGCCCGTAGCGTGGAGTGACAACTGGGATAATAAGGTAGACGAGGAAGACGAAGTATCCGGATCCAACTCCTGATTCAATTTTTTTCAGCTTATTTATAATTCTAATCTTTGCTTTGCTTTGCTGTCTGTTATTAAACAGTGTAGCTTAATTGCAATTCATTAGAGATATCAGCATGGCTATTCGAGTTGCCCTTAATCATAATACAGAATATCACTTTGATAAGTTGGTTTCCTTATCAGCGCATGTAATTCGTTTACGACCAGCGCCTCATTCGCGCACGCCTATACATTCTTATTCGCTTACTGTTGAACCAAAAAAACATTTTATAAACTGGCAACAGGATCCATTTGGTAATTATCTGGCACGTTTTGTTTTCCCTGAAAAAACAAAAACATTAAAAATTCATGTGGAAGTGATTGCCGAGATGACAGTTATTAATCCATTTGATTTTTTTCTGGAAGAAGAATCCCAAACTTTTCCTTTTGAATATGAGGAACATCTTGCGGAAGATTTGATTCCCTACCTTGAGTTAACAGACAAAGGTCCAAAACTTAGAGAATGGTTGGCTGAAGTTGATCGTTCAGAAAAGTCGATGATTGATTTTCTTGTAGAAATTAACCAAAGATTACAAAAAGACATAAGTTATCTGATACGCATGGAACCGGGTGTTCAGACCTGTGAAGAAACGCTTGAAAAGCGTATCGGTTCCTGTCGCGATACAGCGTGGTTATTGGTGCAAATATTTCGTCACTTGGGATTGGCTGCGCGTTTTGTTTCAGGTTATCTGGTTCAATTAACCGCTGACATGAAATCACTGGATGGTCCATCCGGACCAGAAAAAGATTTTACTGATCTACATGCTTGGGCTGAAGTATTTTTACCCGGTGCGGGTTGGGTAGGACTTGATCCAACATCAGGCATGTTTGCCAGTGAAGGACATATCCCTTTAGCGTGTACTCCTGATCCGATTAGTGCTGCGCCAATCACAGGTGCAACCGGTACTTGTAAAGTTGATTTTACTCATTCAAATGAAGTGACACGCATACATGAAGACCCACGTGTGACTAAACCTTATACCGATGCACAATGGAAAAGTATTTTAGCATTAGGCAAAAAAACCGATCGTGATCTTAAGAAAGACGATGTGCGCATGACTATGGGCGGCGAACCCACTTTTGTTTCGATTGATGATATGGAAGGCGAAGAGTGGAACGATGCTGCGCTTGGAGATAAAAAACGCGAACTTGCTGGCAAGTTATTTTTAAAATTAAAAGAGAAATTTGCTCCGGGTGGCATGCTGCATTACGGTCAGGGTAAGTGGTATCCGGGTGAACCTTTGCCACGTTGGGCATTGTCTTTGTTTTGGCGCAAAGATGGTAAAGCTATCTGGAATGATTATCAATGGTTAGCTGATGAAACGAAGACATATAAATTTAACGATAAGGATGCTGCAAAATTTATAAACACATTGGCGGATATATTAAATGTTAGTCAGCAATATATTATTCCAGGTTATGAAGATACCGGTTACTACCTTTGGAAAGAAGGTAAATTGCCCGAAGGTATCGATCCTGAAAATAATAAGTTAAAAGATCCGCTTGAACGAGCACGATTACAAAAACTATATAGCGAAGGATTGAGTAAAGCAGTTGGTTATACTTTGCCATTAAAATTTAAAGAAGAGAAAAAAGAGAAAGGTTTTTGGAAAAGTAGTATCTGGCCATTCCGTAGTAAGCATATGTTACTGACTCCGGGTGATTCTCCTATGGGTTATCGTTTGCCGCTTGAATCACTGCCGTGGACATTACCTGATGATGTAGACATTACGCCGGAACGCGATCCGTTTGAAGATCGGGATGAATTACCTGAAAAAGGAAAATCTGCAAAAAAGAAAGCAACAAAAAAGAAAAAAGATGATCCTGAACGTGAAGTTGTGCATACGGCATTATGTGTTGAAGTACGTAATGGACGATTATATGTCTTCATGCCTCCTATACCGCTTATAGAACATTATCTTGAAATTGTTAGTGTTGTTGAAGAAACAGCGAAGGAATTAAAGTTACCCGTTGTGCTTGAAGGTTATACGCCAGTGTGGGATTCACGCATACAGATGTTACAAGTGACGCCTGACCCCGGTGTTATCGAAGTTAATGTTCATCCTTCAAGTGATTGGAAAGAGTTAGTCAAAAATACAGAAAGTATTTATGAAGAAGCTCGACAGACTCGTTTGGGTACTGAAAAATTTATGCTGGATGGAAAACATTCAGGAACCGGCGGTGGTAACCACATTACTTTAGGTGGAGCCACACCGGCAGACAGTCCTTTTTTACGTAGACCGGACTTGTTACGAAGTTTAATTACTTACTGGCAACATCATCCTTCCTTATCGTATTTGTTTTCGGGAATGTTTATTGGACCAACTAGTCAGGCACCGCGCATAGATGAAGCGCGTGATGATAATTTATATGAGCTTGAAATTGCGTTAAGTGAATTACCCGAGGGTGAATCAGATAAGCCATGGCTTGTTGATCGTATATTAAGAAATTTTCTTGTCGATCTGACTGGTAATACGCATCGTGCTGAGTTTTGTGTCGATAAACTTTATTCGCCGGATAGTGTTACTGGTCGTAAAGGCTTGGTTGAATTTCGTGGTTTTGAAATGCCACCGCATGCACGCATGAGTCTTTTACAGTTGTTATTAGTGCGTTCTCTTGTAGCAAGGTTTTGGCGCGAACCATACAAACATCCATTAATCCGATGGGGAACAGAATTACATGATCGTTTTATGTTGCCGCATTATATCTGGGAAGATTTCAAACAGATTATCAATGATCAACGTGATGCCGGTTATAAATTTGAAATGGAATGGTTTGGTCCGTTTCGGGAATTTCGTTTTCCACATATAGGAACCTTATTCGCTTCAAGTATGCAGCTAGATATACATTCGGCTCTGGAGCCTTGGCACGTTTTAGGCGAAGAAACTGCAGGTACTGGAACCGCACGTTATGTTGATTCTTCTGTTGAACGCGTACAAGTAAGCGTAAATGGCATGGCAGGTGATCGTTATATCGTGACGTGTAACGGACGTAAAGTGCCTCTCAGACCCACGGGTGTTCGAGGTAGTTATGTTGCTGGTGTTCGTTATAAAGCGTGGGATCCTGATTCTGCTTTGCATCCGACAATTAAAACGCATACGCCGTTGGTGTTTGATATTGTCGATACAGCCAATCAGCATTCAATTGCAGGGTGCACCTATCATGTATCTCATTCGGGCGGACGAAATTACGATACATTTCCTGTTAATGCCAGTGAAGCTGAAGCAAGACGAAATAATAGATTCTTACCGCACGGGCATACTCAAGGAAAGATTGAGGTTTCGCAGGAAACACCACCACAGGATCAACCCTATAGTCTCGATTTAAGAAGACCAATAGATATTTGATTTGTAATAATCGATTTTTTATTTTTCTTCTCGTTCTTGAGGCAAAGCTGAATATTCAAACCAGGTTTGAGAAACTTGATCATGTATATTAGCCAGATCTATCTGTAGTTTATCAATAAACTCATGTAACTCAGTTTCCATAATGGTTGCCGCATCCATTTTATTAATAATTCTTTGTACACGGGTAATGATGCGTAAAGGATGATCATTATTTGGCAGTTTTTTAACACAAGCATTTAATTCCTCCAGACAATGTGCGACGGCACGAGGAAACTCTGCATCGCGCATCAAAAAATCAACAACATCTTCACCATTGACCCGATCTTGTACATATTGTCGATACATTTGATAGGCGCTGAGTGAACGTAGCACGTTCATCCACAGAATGTTTTCATAAGTATCTGGAATATCTGCACTCGGATTGATGAGAAACATGCAACCAATGTCAGCAATTCGTGTTGTCATGTCAGCGCGTTCCAGATTTCGTCCAATCCGGATGAAATTATAGGCATCACCGTGACTCATGTAGCCATGTAATAACCCTGTAATCTGATGAGAGTAATGAATAACATCATCAAGAAACTCATGACGTCCGTCACGTTTCAATGCGCCGTTCACATTTTGTTTAACATACATGTTCAATTCATTAATTTGTTCCCAGGCTTCACTTGGCATGATTTCGCGTGTGATTCTTGCATTTTCTCTTACCATGCTAATAGCAGATAAAATAGAACCGGGATTTTTTTCTTCTACCAGCATGAAACGAATCACATTTTGTTCAGTCGCATGCTCATATTTTTCATAAAATGTTTCATTGGTTCCAGTAATATCAATCAACCCACCCCAAATGACTTTTATCATGCGCGGTAAATCGAGTAATAGATTGGCATTAACATTAATTAGTCGCGCCGTATTTTCCGCGCGTTCCATGTAACGACCAAACCAATACATTTGTTCAGCAACTCTGGATAACATTGTCGTTAATCCTTATCCGGTGAAATAACCCAGGTGTCTTTACTGCCGCCACCTTGGGATGAATTGACAATAAGTGAACCTTTTACTAACGCAACACGTGTTAATCCACCGGCAGTAACGTAGGTACGATCACTTTGTAAAGTAAAAGGCCGTAAATCAACATGTCTGGGTTCAATAGTGTGATCACACAGCGTTGGAACCGTCGACAAGGAGATAACAGGTTGCGCAATATAGTTACGAGGATTAGCTTTGACCAGCTCTGCCATTTCTCTCTGTTGTTTTTTAGTGGAGTGCGGGCCAACCAACATACCGTAACCACCCGACTCATTTGCCGGTTTGACAACCAGATTGCCGATATTGGCTAACACATGTTTTAGTTCTTTTTCGTTATCGCAGGAAAAACTGGGTACATTTGGAATAATGGGATCTTGATCAAGATAATACTTGATCATGTCCGGAACATAAGTGTAGATGACTTTATCGTCAGCAACGCCAGCACCGGGCGCATTAGCCAGCGCCACATTGCCTTTTTTCCATGCACGCATTAGACCGGGAACACCAAGTGTTGAATCTTTATTAAATACTTCCGGATCAAGAAAAAGGTCATCAATGCGACGGTAAATAACATCGACACGAGATAAACCCTCAATCGTTTTCATATAAACACAATCATCATCAGCGACAACCAAGTCTGAACCTTCTACCAGTTCAGCACCCATTTGTTGTGCTAGAAATGAGTGTTCAAAATAAGCGGAGTTAAAAATTCCCGGAGTTAAAACAACAACTTCAGGATAATCCAGCGGGCGTGGTGAAATAGAACTTAATGTATCAAAAAGGTTGGTAGGGTAATCACCCAAAGGCACAATATTGTAGTCTTCGAATAATTCCGGAAATACACGCTTGGTGACTTTACGGTTTTCCAACATATAAGACACACCGGAAGGGACACGTAAGTTATCTTCAAGCACATACATCGTGCCATCTTTGTCACGTATCAAGTCGCTACCGCAAATGTGAGCCCAGACACCAAATACGGGTTTCATGCCGCAACATTCTTTTCTGAAGTTTTTAGAACTTTTCAGAATTGATCTTGGAATTATTTTATCTTTGAGTATTTTTTGCTCATTATAGATGTCATCAATGAAATGGTTAATGGCAAGCATTCTTTGATGCAAGCCTTTTTCAATACGCATCCATTCTCTGGAAGGAATGATTCTTGGTATGATATCGAAAGGCCATTCACGATCGATATTTTCACCTTCGCTATAAACGGTAAAGGTAATCCCCATTGTTTTAATAGCCAGATCGGCGGCCTGTTTACGTTTATTGATTTCTTCGTAATTCAGGCTCTTAAGATACTTAAGTAATTTACCGGCGCTGGAACGTGCCTGAAGACGAGGAGTTAAAAGTTCATCATAGAGACCATCAATTTTGTAATTTTTAAAATTCATCAGGCAAATAAGTAAATTAGTTGTCTTATTTAAGCACAATTTTAGAAATTAATCTTTAAATTGAATATTTGTAAAATGAAAAAATAGAGTAATGAAATTTAGTTTTGATCATTATAAAAACAGATTAAAAAAAAAGATATGAATAGTTGTATGCACTAAAATAAGTCAACGCAGGTAGCGTCAATGTTTTCTTGTTTGATATCTAAATGTTAAGCTGATTCAGAGAGAAACTGACCTTTTCGCTTATTAAAATTAACAGTCAAAAACCTAACTCCACTCGTTTGGCTTTCCTCGGTTCCGTAACCTTTATTTTTATTACTATAAGAGACGATACCGACAGCTTTAAAATCTTCCCCATCCAGTTTGATAATCTGGTCTTTGCTTAAAATGTTTGATGAAACAAGTTGTATGCCCGTTGGCGATATATCAGAGATGGTGCCTGTCAGTTTTTTCCCCGGCCAAAAAGCATAGAAATGAATACTTTGATCTTTAGAAATACGAATAATGTTCCGGCGTTGTTGTTCAAGGAATGCATTTGATGGAGGAAACAATGGACTTTTGCATTCATTGCACAAAGCCGCCGTGTGTTCACAAGGACTTTGGTTGTGTGGTGTTTTACAAAAAGAGCAATACTGCGTGATAACGGGTTGATAATATGACTTGTTTGGATCACCGTATTTTGAATTAATCTGTGGATTATTTATATTTATAAGGTTCGTTCTATTTTTGACAATCGATATTGTTTTGCTTTTTATTTTTATCGGACTAGATGTGTTCGAGTCATCTATTAATTTACTTAAAGCATAAGCATGACTACGTTGAGAAAGCAGTTTGTTGTATAAGGCACGTTTATCCGGGTTACTTAGAATGGTGTAAGCCGTATTTAATAAATCTTTAGATATATTCGGATTTTTAGACAATGTCAGGTAACTGGTTTTAATAATATGCGCGGGTGAATCTGCCTGAATATGTAACAAACGGTAAAAGTTACGTTGGTTACCATGTTTGTCTTTATCATTAAACGAACTGTTGTGTCGTTGCTTCGAATTATTATCAAGATTGCCACGGGCTAATGATTTTAAATCATAACGCTGCAAAAGTGTTTCATCATAAACAGCGCGTTTAACTGGATCACGTAAGGTGTTATAGGCTTCATTGATAATGCGGGCATTCCAGTTTTTCCCACCTAGATCAGGGTGCAAGCGTAATTTCTGTAATAAAGTCCGATAATTATTCTTGATTATTTCTATGGACGCATCCGGCTGCACATTCAGCGTGCGATAGTAATTTCTTCTCTCATCATTAACTGGTGTATTATTATGTTTTAACATTAGATAATCATCGGCTGTTAGTCTTAATTCTTGAATTACATACAGTTTATTCGGATTATTATTTTTATTAATTGCTAAATATTATCACTGAAACATGAGATAGGCTTAAGTCTTGCCGGAATAATGCCGATAATTATTACTAGACTAAAGACAATTACACTTTATAAAAAAAACAATACATTCAAATTCAATAACTTATAATTAATGTGCAATTAAGCCTCTCAAGAAATAGACAAAAAAGTAAGGCATTTACTCTTATTGAGATTTCCGTTGGTTTGATGATTGTCAGTTTGCTTTATATGACGATTTCTCCGGCAATTATTTCTTCTATGAATAATGCTAAATCAAGCATTAGCAGTAGTGATGTAGAGGAAATGCAAACAACAATTGATGACTTTTTTAAGAAAAATGGTCGTTTTCCTGATTCGCTGGACGAAGTGTTTGCGGAAGTTCCGCTTGATCCCTGGGGCAATCCGTATCAATACACCAATATTCTGAATGCAAAAGGTGGAGGCAACGGAACATTCAGAAAAGATAAGAATCTGGTACCTATAAATTCAGACTATGATTTATACAGTATGGGGTCTGATGGAAAATCAGCTTCAGCTCTAACTGCGGCAATTAGTCAGGATGATATTGTCCGGGGAAGAAATGGATTGTTTTTGGGGCTGGCAGCTGATTATTAATTGACAATTTTAATGTATGAATCAAAGCATATACAGTTCAACGCTCTCACGTAAACTTTTTGGTCAATATTTTCTGTCGGCCGTCATTCCGGTGCTTGTTCTTGCGCTTATTTCTTTTTATACGGTTATTGGTATTCTTGAAAAAAATGCAGCTCGACAAATATACGCGGAGAGTCGCGCAGTCGGCTTAACAATTTATGATCGTATTCTGGCGTCAGAAAACAATTTACTCAATCTTACTAAAACCATCAAAAACGAAGCACAAATTAGAGATAATAGTTTTGCGAAAAAAATGTATAGCAGTTTATACCTTTATAATTTCGAAGGAGTTCAAGATATATTTTTTGGTGAAGCCATTGTTGATATTAAATTAACTGATACCCAGCTAAATCACTTAAGCAGTAAGAAAAGCCTGTTATTTGTAATAGGTTCCGATAACAATCAGGCAAAACTGTTGATGCTGCATGCTTTAGATTCTGATGCTAATACATTTTTGGTTGCAGTATTGCACCCTGATTATTTATGGAATATTACAACAAAAGAATCTGATTTATATTGTGTTGCGGTTGAGCATAAATTCCTTCTTCATTGTCCTTATTTGAAAGGCTATTCTGATGACTTTTTAAAGATAAAAGAACAGTTAGTCTCGGTTAGAAACAATAGTTTGTTCGAGGTTACGATAAACGAAAATCATTATTTAAGTAATATCTGGGATGTTTTTCTCGAGTCAAATTTCGGTCTGAATTCAATGTCGGTTATTTATTTGATGCCTAAAAAAGAAGCGCTTTTAGAATACGATTATTATATTGATGCCTTGCCTTTATCCATCGCAATAACGTTATTAATTGTTTTAGTTATTAGTAGTATTCAAATGCGACGTTCTTTAACACCTTTAATGAAACTGACTGAAGGCGCAAAAACTATTATTGAAGGTGATTATACAAAAACAGTCGATATTAAAAGCAATGATGAGTTTGGTATGTTGGGCAAAACGTTTGATGTTATGGTGCGTCGAATTGATGAGCAATTTAAAAAAATAAAAGCGCTCGCAAAGATTGACAGGTTGATTTTATCCACTTCTGATTCTGACTCTATTGCCAGAATATTAATAGAGTATATTCCCACAGTGGTTGTTGCCGATATTGTTGCAATTTTAACGGTAGATGATAAATCAAAAAGCAATGGAACCTTGTATTATAAAATTAAAACTGACTTGGATGTTATAAAATTAGATCTAACACTAAATGAAATTGAATTAAGTGAACTGGCAAGCTCTAAAGGAATAATGCAAAAAACAAGCGCAGATAAACTATGTTGTTTATCGCCATTAATCGAACTTTCGATCGTTAAGTTTCTTCTCGCTCCTATTCGAACTCACGATGAAGTGTTGGGAGTAATCTGCCTTGGCTATTATGAAAATATTGAAACAAATGAGGAGTTGTCTGAAAACCTGATAGAGATATCTGGTCGCGCTGCTGTAGCATTTTCTAATGCAAATTGGGAAAAGAAATTATTTCATCAAGCGCATTATGACCTTCTAACAAAGTTACCAAATCGCTTTATGTTTCAGGAAGAACTGCAACATGCTATTGATCAAGCAGAAATAAAAAAGACAAATGTAGCCATACTCTTTATTGATCTTGATCGTTTTAAAAGTGTTAATGACTCACTAGGGCACGCAGTAGGAGATGATCTACTGATTGAAGTATCCAGAGTTTTTAAGAAATGTGCTCATTTGTATGATTCAGTTGCACGATTTGGTGGCGATGAATTTACTATTATTATTTCGGGATTGAAAAAAGAAGAAGTACAGGAAAGAACAGAAAAAGTCGCTAATGAAATTATTGAATTTATGTCTATTCCTATTGTTTTGAATGATCGTGAATTTCATGTGGACCCAAGTATTGGCATCGCGATTTACCCACAGGATGCTGATAATTTTTCTGATTTATTAAAAAATGCAGATACTGCTATGTATGTGGCTAAAGGTATTGCTACGGGGACAGGAGGTTATAAGTATTATCAAAAACAACAAAATAAAGAAACATTAGCGTTGCTTGAACTTGAGAATGATTTAAGACATGCGCTTGATAAAAACCAGTTTGAATTATATTACCAACCAAAAATTAATTTTCGTGATTCTAAGATTTATGAAGTAGAAGCATTAATTCGATGGCATCATCCTGAACAGGGCATGGTATCGCCAGGCATTTTTATTCCTTTAGCAGAAGAAACAGGGTTAATTACCGATATTGGTTATTGGGTGATGAGAACAGCATGTGAGCAAAGTAAATCATGGAATGATCATGGTATTCAACTCAGTATTGCAGTGAACATTTCGACCGATCAATTTAGACAAGCAAAATTATATGACAATATGGTGGCTATTCTGAAAGAGACTGGCGTTGATCCGCAGACCATTGAACTTGAAATAACGGAATCCTCAACCATTGAAAATTTCCCAAAAACAGTAAAATTATTAAACCAATTTAAAGAACATGGTTTGAAAATATCAATTGATGATTTTGGTACAGGTTATTCATCTATGACCTATTTGCAAAAAATACCGATCGATAAATTGAAAATTGATAAATCATTTATTGATAACATTAATTTAAATGATGATTCTGCCTCTATTACCAGGGCAATAGTTGCCTTAGGTCACAGCTTGTCTCTGAGCGTCGTAGCAGAAGGTGTAGAAACTAAAGCGCAGTATGATTTTCTTGATGCAATTAACTGTGATGAAGCCCAGGGCTTCTTTTTATCCAGACCATTACCTGAAGATAAATTAATACAGCATATTCTGTTGTATAATTTAAAATCTGATAAAATCGTATAATTCCAACTATTTACTGAGTGAACTGTAGAATGACTGAACAATATATTGTTGCGGCAATGTATAAATTTGTCCGCCTTCCGGATTACGAAATAATCCAGCCTAAATTACTGGCTTTTTGCCGTGAACAAAATCTTAAAGGAACTATATTACTGGCAGAAGAAGGTATTAATGGCACTATTTCAGGCTCGCGAGAGGCTATTGATGCTTTATTCAATTATCTAAAGAGTGATGAGCGCTTAGATGATCTCGAACACAAAGAATCCATGGTAGATGAATTACCATTCCACCGAATGAAGGTGAAGCTTAAAAAAGAAATAGTGACGATGGGACAACCGAATATAAAACCCATAGAAGATCAAAAAGTACGGGTTGATCCTAAAGACTGGAATGCCTTGATTAGTGATTCTGAAGTATTGTTAATCGACACCCGTAATGAATATGAGTATCAAATCGGTTCTTTCAAAAATGCCGTATCACCAGACACGACAAATTTTCGTGAATTTCCTGATTATGTGAAACAAAAACTCAATCCGGAAAAAAATAAAAAAGTAGCGATGTTCTGCACCGGTGGTATCCGTTGTGAAAAAGCGAGTGCTTATATGATTGAACAAGGCTTTGAAGAAGTTTATCAATTAAATGGCGGCATTCTTAAATATCTGGAAGAAGTCAATACAGAGGAAAGTCTTTGGGAAGGTGACTGTTTTGTTTTTGATTCGCGCGTCTCTGTAGATCATGAATTAGCAGAAGGTAGTTACAAACAATGCTTTGCCTGTCGCCGTCCTATTTCTGATGAAGAAATGCAGTCAGAAGATTATGTCGAAGGCGTATCATGTCCGCGTTGTATTAATGAAACTTCAGAAGAACAACGCATAAACTTTGCTGAACGACAAAAGCAAGTTGAGTTGGCAGAACAACGCAACGAAAAACATATCGGCGAAAAAGTTCAGTCTAAATAATTATTCATATTTAATTTATGAAAACTTATCCTGTACTTTATTCTTTTAGACGTTGTCCTTATGCCATGCGTGCACGAATGGCAATCTATCAGGCAAAGATAAAATGCGAACTTCGAGAAGTTGTTTTGAAAGATAAACCGGAATCGATGTTGTTATTGTCAGATAAAGGTACTGTGCCGGTATTATTAACGCCTGATAAAGAAGTCATCGAACAAAGCAGTGAAGTGATGCACTGGGCGTTAAAGCAAAATGATCCGGATCATTGGTTAGATGAAGATGCGTCGCAAAGCCAATTCTTAATTGATTACAATGATCATGAATTTAAACATTTTCTGGATCGTTATAAATATCATGTTGGCTATCCCGAACACCCACAAGAATACTATCGTGACAATGCCGAGAGTTTTCTAAAACTATTAGAAAAGCAGTTAAGTGAGAAAACAGGCGTCGCTTTGCTAGGCAATCGAATCACTTTTGCAGATATGGCAATCTTTCCATTTATTCGGCAGTTTACAATGGTGGACATGGATTGGTTTAAAGCCAGTCCTTATGAATGTCTTAAAAAATGGTTTTCTGGAATTGAACAAAGCGAACTGTTTCAAGGTTGTATGAAAAAATACGAACAGTGGCAACCAGAACAAGCACCTATTTATTTTCCGGCATAACATATGAAAGACACCTTATATAAGGAAACAGGCGAGCCAATTAAACCTTTTGAGTTTAATCAGCGTGTTGTCGATGTCTTTCCCGATATGATCGAACGTTCTGTTCCGGGTTATCCGTTAACGATTTCCATGATCAGTGTCATGGCGAATGATTATGTGCAAGAAGGAACGAATGTTTACGACTTAGGCTGTTCTCTCGGTGCAGTTAGTCTTGCTGTGCAACAAGGTTTAAAGAATAAAAAGTGCAATATTATTGCCGTCGATAATTCTCAAGCAATGATAGACGCCTGTATTGAAACGATTCCTAATGAAAATAAAAATATTGAATTTGTATTAAGCGATGTGCTTGAGGTTGAAATAAATAATGCATCGTTAGTTGTTATGAATTTTACCTTGCAGTTTATTCCATTGGAACAACGCAAGGGTCTGCTTGAAAGAATTTATCAAGGACTCTTGCCCGGCGGCGTATTAATTTTGTCAGAAAAAATAAAGTTTAATGATGAAGTAGAAAACGAAACAATGAATCATTTACATCATCATATGAAAGAATTAAACGGTTACGATAAGCTGGAAATAGCGAGCAAGCGCGAAGCCCTGGAAGATGTACTAATACCAGAAACCATTGATACGCATATACAACGTCTAAACGATAGTGGTTTTGATAATGTCTTTATGTGGTTGAAGTGTTTTAATTTCGTTTCATTGGTTGCCATCAAATAGTGTGTTAGTAAAATAATCGTAATGGAGTACAAAAAGCTATTAGCCGTACTTAACGTAAATGAAATGGGTGACTGGTCAAGTTTGCTTGGCGCACAGTCATTTGAATATTTCTCCAATCTTAATCATGGCGATTATCCAAGATGGAAAGCAGCAGTCGATAATCTCCCTGTTATTCCTGACATCACTTTCAATTTAAATTCAGACAGTGTCGTCATTGGTTCAGAATCAGAATGTACTAATGAACAACAACAGTTAATAAGAGAACAACTAGAAGCGTTAATGCCTTGGCGCAAAGGACCGTTTAATTTATTCGGGATTGAGGTGGATACAGAATGGCGTTCAAACTGGAAATGGGACAGATTAAAAGATCAGATTAAGCCCTTAGAGAACAGAATGGTGTTGGATATCGGTTGCGGCAATGGTTACTACGGTTGGCGTATGTTAGGTGAAAAGGTCAAATACGTTGTCGGCATGGACCCAACCTTATTGTTCTTTATGCAATATCAAGCAATCAAAAAATACTTGCCAGATTTAAATCTCGATATTCTGCCTTTAGGCATACAGGCATTACCGGACACACCCTTGAATTTCGATACGGTGTTTTCCATGGGCGTGATTTATCATCGTCGCGATCCTATGGAACATTTAGCACAATTAATGAATTGCCTAAAATCAGGTGGCGAATTAGTGCTGGAAACACTGGTAATAGAATCTGATAAATCCGAGGCATTGATCCCGGAAGGACGCTATTCGAAAATGAATAATGTCTGGTCTATACCAAGCTGTAGTCTATTAATGGAATGGCTAGAAAAAGCAGGCTTCAATAATACCCGAATTATAGATGTCACAAAAACATCACAGGAAGAACAACGCAAGACCGCCTGGACGAGATTTGAATCTTTAAGCGATTTTCTGGACAAACAAGATAACAACAAAACCATAGAAGGACATCCGGCGCCCACACGTGCTATTCTTATAGCAGAGAAACCGTAATATTATTTCTTAAGGGCGTGTATTAATGGATGCCATAACAGGACTATAATAATATGAACAAAAAACACCTTATCTCTTTCTCATTAGGCTTTTTAATTTTCTCCGGTTGTACCGCTGCCGAAGAAGCCAATGTTTTTTCTTCAGAAAAACATTCATTTACTATCGAAACCGTCGTTGATGGATTAGAACATCCTTGGTCAGTTGATTTTCTTCCTGACGGACGCATGCTCGTGACAGAAAAACAAGGTCGATTAAGAATTGTTTCAAACGGACAATTATCAGAACCAGTAACAGGTCTACCAAAGGTAGATGATAAAGGTCAGGGCGGCTTACTCGATATCGCACTTGATCCGGATTACGCAAACAACCAAACAATCTACTTATCTTATTCTGCAAAAGGCAAACGCGGTGTCGGTACAGAAGTCGTCAAAGGCAAGTTGCTTGGTAACGAATTAAATGACACGCAAGTGATTTTTAAACTCTCACCAAAAACAGGAACTGCATATCATTTTGGTTCGCGTTTATTATTTGCTAAAGACGGTAGCTTATTTATAACGTTAGGCGATCGTGGCAATCAAGATCGTGCACAAGATATTAGCGATCACAGAGGTTCACTCATTCGCATTAACAAAGACGGTTCAGTTCCAGAAGATAATCCTTTCGTTAATAATCCTAAAGCAAAACCTGAAATATATACCTATGGCAATCGTAATATGCAGGGCATAGCCATGCATCCTGAAACAGGCGAAGTCTGGACTGTAGAACATGGCCCACAAGGTGGCGATGAACTTAACTTAATGAAACCCGGTGTAAACTACGGTTGGCCTGTTATTACTTACGGTGCAAATTATAATTCAGGAACAAAGATAGGCGAAGGCACAGAAAAGGAAGGCATGGAACAACCAATACATTACTGGGTGCCATCTATTGCTACTTCCAGTTTACTATTTTATACCGGCGATAAATTCCCCAACTGGAAAGGCAATGCCTTTGTCAGCTCACTTAAGTTCGGTCAATTAGCACGACTGGAAATGCAAGGAAACAAAGTTGTCAAAGAAGAACGTTTAATCAATGGCGCAGTTGGTCGCATAAGAGAAGTACAACAAGGGCTTGATGGCTATATCTACATGATAACGGATGAGTCAAACGGGAAAATAGTTAGAATCAAACGGATAGATTAAAGTCGTTTATTTTAAGTTAAAGGATATAATGGCGAAGCGGGATTTGTTCTCGTTTTTTTAAGGAAAATGAATTGCCATGTTAAGCACTGACTTTGTAGACCTGTTAAAAATATTGATACGACAACCCAGTGTTGTCGGTGCCGAACATTCCTTCTTCAGAGTGTTGCAACGTGAACTTGAAGAAAGAGGTGCGCATGTTACCTGGTACGAAGGATTGTTAGTTGCTCAAGGGAGCGAGCCTTTTAGCGCGATGTTCTCCGCACATATTGACCGTCATGGTCTTATTTGTACCGGTCCAAATGAATTTCAATATGCCGCTTTCGTTTCTGCCAATAGAACTGATCTTCTAAACAATTCTGTTTCAGAAGAGCTCATGACAAAAATTACCGAACGATATCGTTCTCTGCCTGTTTATGCCTATGAACCCTGGTCAGGTATTTATCGAGGTAAAGGCATTATCAAAAGCGCATATGTGTGTGAATTTCGAAATAACCTGATTTTCGAAATTGAAGGACTTCGAGATATTGTTGCAGGCACACCGATTGCTTTTGAAGATATGTTGAAATTTAATAATGGTCGAATAGAAGGGCAGTTAGATAATGTGTTGTCCGCAGCAGCGTTAGTGCATTTATTTAGTTTAGGTTTTAAAGGCACTGCCTTTTTTACAGCACAGGAAGAAGCAGGTAAAAGTTGGCGATATTTATTGGAATGGTTTCGTCGATTTGGGGGTTCTACAAATAAACTCTATGTTGTCGATACAAGTCCATTCCCCAATGTCGATACCGCTAATGAACAATTACTCGTTCTAAGAGAGAAAGATGCCAATGCTCCTTTCAATAAAGAAAGTACAAAAATTGTTGAAACAATATGCATCGATAATAATTTTAGCTATCTCTATAAAGATAAATATATGGAAGAGCAGAATGCAAAGGCAATGGAAAGAGGTGAGTCAGCTAAATCAATAGGTAGTACTGAAATGGGGCGAGTCATCGCCGCATCAAATGGTCTGGTCGATGGCACAACACTGCAAATACCAACAACCGCTTATCACACAATGGAAGAATCAGCATCGATGGAATCTATTGATGCCTTCCTTAAAGTATTGATGATGTTAGCAGATGAGGTTTAAAACTATAAAGACGATTTCTTTATCTGTTAAAACATAAATGTCTCGAGTAAAAAATATTGAAGACGACTACGGTTTTTTTGGCATTGGGATTCTTAATAACACCGATGAAATAAATATCGGTACGCTTTGGCGTTCGGCTTATATCTTAGGTGCGAGTTTTATTTTTACTGTTGGAAAGAAATATAAGCTTGAGGGAAGCGATGTTACCAAGTCGTGGACAAAAATACCGCTTTATAATTATCAAACCTTTGATGAACTAAAAGAAAACTTACCCTTTTCAACACAATTGGTCGCGGTAGAAATGGGAGAAGAGGCTATGCCATTAGGCGAGTATGTTCATCCTGATCGTGCGGTCTATCTATTGGGTAACGAAATAAGCGGTTTGCCGCCGCAGATTGTCGAGCAATGCCAATCCGTGATAAAACTGCCCGGCGAATATTCTTTAAATGTTGCCGTTACTGGTAGTATTGTCATGTACGATAGAATTAATAAAAATAATTCATGATAGATAATATTATATCTTTATAATTTTAAATGAGCTTAACTTTATGGACTGGAAAATATTTTTAACTATTTTTGCTTCTGTTTTTATTGCTGAGTTAGGAGATAAAACTCAGCTTGCAACTATGCTTTTTGCTTCAGATAAAGAGATTAGTAAAAATATTGTTTTTATTGCAGCTTCAGCAGCATTAATTGTTGCTACTGCCATTGGTGTATTAGCAGGTAGCCTGCTTACTGAATATATAAATGAAAAATACCTGCATTACATTGCAGGAGCTGGGTTCGTACTTATCGGCGCCTATACCTTATACAATGCATAAAAAACATAATAAATATAGGCGGCGAAATAAGTTTGTCACTGATAATCGCTGAATCCTTATATCTGATTGAGAAAAAATAACGTGAAAGAATGTAATCAGTGTGGAAAGTGTTGTACGAAGTATGGCAACGGCGGCCTTTCTGCAACAGCAAGCGAAATAGAATTATGGGATATTTTTAATCCTGATATCTACAGTTATGTTTCAGATGGGAAAATCTGGATGGATCCCGAAACGGGAAAACAATTAGAGCTGTGCCCTTGGCTAAGAAAAGTGCCTAATCAGAATATCTATACTTGCGATATCTATTATGATCGCCCAGACGACTGCAAACATTATCCTGTTACGATTGAACAGATGATTAATGATGAGTGCGAGATGTTAGAGACAAAAGATTTGGCTAAACCAAAGCAAGCACAAAAGACACTGAATAAGATTATGGCGGATAGTCGTCCGCCTTTTGAATAAAGGAACTAATGAGAAATTTAATAACGCGATGCAAATACTAGGTGGCTTAAAGCGCAAAGAATTCTTAAATCAATATTGGCAAAAGAAGCCCTTGTTGATTCGTCAGGCATTTCCTGATTATCAAAGTCCCATTTCTGCAGAAGAACTGGCAGGTCTTGCTTGTGAAGAAGGTGTTGAATCACGTTTAGTTGAGGAATTTGGCGATGAACCGTGGCAGCTTCGACATGGACCTTTTGTTGAAGGGGATTTTACTTCGTTACCTGAATCACATTGGACTTTATTAGTTCAAGCGGTTGATCATCATATACCTGAACTTGCCCGCTTGCTTGACGAGTTTGATTTTATCCCTAATTGGCGTATTGATGATCTTATGATTAGCTTTGCTCAAGCTAATGGCAGTGTTGGCCCACATATGGATAACTACGATGTGTTTCTGTTACAAGTGCAGGGTAGTCGGCATTGGCATATTAATGAACACGATTATAGCGAAGATGATTTTATGCTTGGCACAGAATTAGGCATTCTGGAAAACTTTGAAGCAGAACAAGACTGGATACTGGAACCGGGCGATATGCTTTATTTGCCTCCTGGCGTTGCGCATCATGGAATCGCACTTGATGATTGCTTGACCTTTTCTATTGGTTTTCGTGCACCGACACAAAAAGAACTATTAAGTGCATTTGCAGAACAGCTAGATGAATATACAGATGACATTTTTTATTCTGATCCCGACTTGTCTTTGCCTGAATCATCAGGTGAAATTAAAACCGAGCATATTCAGGCTATTCGAGAATTAATGATTTCTTCGATGTCAAATAACGATATGTTTGATAGTTGGTTTGGCCGTTTTATTACTGATAATCCAAACAATGAACATGGTTATGAAAACGGAGAACTTGATGAAGAAGACTTCTATGAGCAGTTTAAGAAAATCGGTAGTTTGAATCGAAATGGTGTTATTCGGTTATCTTATATTGATTATGACGAATCGATTAAATTATTTATGGCGGGGAATGAATTCAGTTTGTCAGAAAGTTATCTTCCTTTAGTGAGTTATCTCTGTTCCAGTCATTATATTGAATACGCTTCTGTTATCGATCTTTGTGATGAAGAAGCTGCATTAGATCTTATTTATAAATTCTATCTTGCCGGTTATTTTTTTCTTAATGATTGATTGTATAGTTGAACAAGTTAAATGGAATGAGATGGAAAGCCATTTGCGTCATATTCGAACTATTGTTTTTATTGAAGAACAAAATGTACCTGAAGAAATGGAATGGGATGAATATGATGAAACTTGCATTCATGTTGTTGCAAAAATAAATAATGAATTTGTAGCGACAGGCCGATTATTAGAAACAGGACAAATAGGTCGAATGGCTGTATTGAAATCTCATAGGCAATCAGGTATTGGCAGTAAAATTTTAGAGAATATTTTATCTATTGCTGAATCAAAAAATATGAAATCAGTTTTTCTCAATTCACAAATTGATGCTGTAGATTTTTATAAGAAATTCGGTTTTGAAGAAGAGGGTGATGTTTTTGATGATGCTGGAATTCCGCATCGGAAAATGAATAAATTGTTAAAGAACTAACTTATTGTAAGAAATAAAAACTATGAGCTATTAAAAACTTAATAACTCATAGAATTTATTAAACAAATTAATCTTCTCGGCTGGTTATTTCTAATAAGTGATAACCAAACTGTGTTTTTACTGGACCGTGAACAGTATTCAAATCCCCGCTGAATACAACTTCATCAAACTCTTTTACCATTTGTCCTGGTCCAAATTCGCCCAGATCGCCACCATTACGGCCAGAAGGACAGGTTGAATGTTCTTTTGCAGTTTCTTCAAAATCAGTACCGTCTTCGATTTTTTGTTTTAGCGATTGACATTCTTCTTCAGTGTTAACCAAAATGTGGCGTGCAGTTGCTTTGCTCATAGTTCGCTCCTAATTTAAATAGTGATATGAAATGAATGGTTAAGGATTTATTTTGAATTTTGAGGCCAGCTAGGCTGACACTTTTGATTTTTCGCATTATAAATAATCTTGTGCTGTGCACAAGTTGTAATTTATTCGCTAATTTAAAATCTAAGCAGGCAAGTGATTGATTTAGTTCACTTGCCTGTTTAGATAGATAGAAATTAAAATTTAGAAAGCAAATTGCCAGCCAGCGGTTACGATTAAATCAGTTTCTAACTGAGGGCCATTCAAATCTCGATGCAATGGTATTCCAACTTCTGCAGCAAGACGATGACCGCGTAATCGTCCTGTTTGACCGGCCATGTTGATACCGAACATTAGATTTACAATATCGCCACCGTAGTTACCGGGGTCGGCTGTTTGTACTGGCGCTGTAATAAGCGTATCAGAACCATCTATTTGTCCTTCGTGACTATAAGCGACTCTAGTAGAAGTACTAATCCAGGGTTGCCATTGGTAACTTAACCATGAAGTGACTTCCTGTTTATCTCCCCAGCTATAACCGTTGTGATCACCGGTACGGAATGTGCCCATATATTGCGCACCCCAATTAAAACGATCCATTGCTCCTGTATAGGTAACGCCAGGAAGTAAATCATAAGTGCCAGATCCTAATTGCATTGCATAAGGCAGTCTTAATGTTGGTGTTGCCCCCGTTGCTGTCAATACATCATCGACTTCATCTGTATCACCTGTTGGCAAGCTTACGCCAGCATTCAAGTGTATTTTATGTGTGCCATTATTAAATAGCTTAAACATACCAGACACTTTCGTGTCACCCATGCCACTAGATTTAGCATTAAAAGTACCTCTAACGACTGTTCCTGTGCCTCCGCCCATATAAGTAGTGTGATCCATAGACTTGTCCATATGCATAGCCATGACCATTAAAGTCAACCAATCTGTTGGGGCATACATGGTACCTATCATATGCATATCCATCGTCATTTTAGTAGGAACTACGCGCAATGTTCCTGGAGGAGCATTCGGGTTAGTCACAGTTGATGCAATAAAGTCAGATGAAACGCTTGTTGTTCCCATTCTGTTGCCTTCCATATCCATATGTTGAAAACGATAAGACAACATCCATTCGCCTTTGTTATGCATATGTTCGCCCATAACACCGATTGGCGCATGACTATCAGAACGAACTGGTTTTAAACCATCACCATTTATATTCATACCAACACCATGGTGATCGGCATCAGCAAAAACATTAAAACAAAATAATAAACCGGAAACGATAAGCGCTTCCTTTTTTAGTAAAGAAAACATTAATAATTACTCCTGGGTAATTCAAACAAATATTTCTAACTGTCTTAGCTAAGACAGAAAGCATTAATAAATTAAATAATTTGAACTAACCTAGAGTAGGGGGAGCGCGAGCAAAGCGGGTGTTGCTTGATAGTCGAAATATTCTGTGACTTTCATAAACAACTATTTCATCAGACAAGAAATAGGTAGATGAATCGAGAAAAGAAATATCGGCGAGTAATGAAAGACTACTTGCCGACCAGAAACTACAGCTTGAAATAGGATAATCTTGTGAAGCATGGTCATGTTTATCGTCATTGTCATTGCTGGCAGAATGATGTCCACCATGATGTTGGCTGTGATTATCAAGGCCAGCAACGGCGTTAATACCCGCAGGCCCTTCACAGATAATAACCGATAGAAAACTGCCATCCGCTGGATCGGTATCCAACATATAACCCACTGCAATAGTCGAACGCAAAAGCATGCCAATTGCGAGAAAAACAGCGAGTTTTTTATAAGTGATTAATTTGCGGAAATATTTCATGTGCGCGGAGTATAATAAAAAGATTGGACGTGAACAAATATAACTTTATTTTTATGACAAAAAACTTAATTTAAAGCTTTATGCGGTTTTTAGCTACTATTTAAGTAAGAAAAAATTAGCTTTTCAATTACTTATTCAATGTTTCAATAAACTAGATTAATGTATAAATTTTAACTAAAATAATGAAAAAAATTCTGCAATTTTTATATATTATCCTATACTTTTAGTTAGAGTGTTATTCACTCCTCTCATGCCACTATCAGTGGCACTACCCCTCGTGTGAAGCAGCCGCGGGGGGTTCCTTATGTCAAAATTCACTTAGTTTTAAAACTTAGTTATTGTTTTGTCTAAAACTAATAATAGTTAAATCATCTGGATGGCAACGTCTATCTGCAAGTGGTTCTAACATGTTTTCCTGACAGTTAAAAATAAGTTCATTAATCCCTTCAAGCATTGGTCCTTTACGAATATATTCACATATTTCATCTTCATAAAGATTGTCAGATAAACCATCACTTGATAGTAACAGTGTATCAAGCGGTGCAAGTTCTATAATGGGACCAATATTAATATGCATGTCAGCACAGCCAACATAGTTTGATATCAAGTTACGTTCAGGGTGGAGCATCGCATTTTCAGCGTTAATTGCGCCGCAAATAAGCGCATAACCAATTGGCGAATGAGAAAGTGACTGATATTTAATATTGCCGTGACTGGTTGTTAATATTATTAATGAATCCCCCGCATGATAGGTTCGTAATTTATTTCCTGTTAGTTCAGCGATAGAAACTGTTGTGCCCGAACCGGTTTTCAAATCCAGTATTGTCTGATTGGCATCATCAATTCCGTTTAATATGGCTTCGCGAATACTAATGTCAGTATTTTTTAAAGATTCGATTAAGCATTCAACGACAGTTTGTGATGCTTGTTCTCCGGCAGGCATGCCACCGAGTCCATCAGCAACCACCAGTATGGTTGTTTCTTCATTAACGGGAATTACGCCTAAGGCATCTTCATTCGGCGAATCTTTGGCGGGCGAACGATCAGAAAAGTAAGCGACTTCGCCGTGAGTTAGCATAACGCTAGATGCTTCTTCATCAAGAGCGTCAAAACGAACAAGGGGCTTCATATCGTTAGATTGGTTCATTAGTTATCCCATTGCATAATTTCTATATATCGGCAAAGTTTGCCAGCACTGTTGAATTTTTTTAAAGCGATTGAATGTTTTAAACCACAACATATATCTTTTACCGCTTGTGGTTGTTTTGCATAATGTTTTTGTCCACCTAGTGCATCATAAAAAATTCGAATTAAGTCCATAACATCACTTTTTATATTAGCGCTTTTGGAATCTTTCCACTGAAACATATCAATTAATTTTAAATTGTAATTAAGTCCAACATTCTGCACGATGATGTTGCCCGCATGTAAATCACCGTGATATTCGCCAGCCGCGTGAATACATTCCATTCCTTTTGCTAACGCATGAAGTAAATGTAAAGCTTCGAATGGATGAAGGCGTTTGCCCGGTTGTCGCTTTAAATATTCAGTTAAGAGTTCACCTTCAACATATTCTGACACCAAAAACGAGATGAGAGTTTTCCTGAAAATAATTGTTTCTTGTGTTGAATACTGAATAACAATCGGACATTTTCTTAAAGCATGTAATTTCCGAGCGTAAAACTTTAATGCTTTATCTTTAAGATTACGTTGCGGGAAAAAAAATTTCGCAGTGTGTTCAATGCCTGTGCTTAATTCACTTATTAAATAAACTTCGGCTTCCCAACCTGCGCCAAGTAATCTTTCAATGACATATTTTTTGGCAATAACTCGCCCGGGTTGAAAGTCGAACGCATTAATATCAGTTGTTGCCATAAACGTAATCAGACGTTAGATAAAAATATTATGAGTGCGCTCATGTTTTTAAACGTGTGTATTTCATTCTCTTAGGCTGTGAGTCATTGCCTTTACGTTTAATAAAGTCTTCATGGTATTCGGTGAAGGCACCTTCCATAAAAATGGTTTCGCCATCATCTTCAAATGCAAGAATGTGTGTGGCAATACGATCAAGAAACCAACGATCATGAGAGATAACTAATATACAACCGGGAAAAGCAAGTATTGCTTCTTCCAAAGCACGTAAGGTTTCAATATCAAGATCGTTTGAAGGTTCGTCAAGAAGTAAAACATTCGCGCCTTGTTTTAAAGTATGAGCAAGATGTAAACGACCGCGTTCACCACCAGATAAGTTGCCGACATTCTTTTGTTGATCGGTACCTTTAAAATTGAAACGACCGACATAGGCACGAGAATTAATTTCATAATTACCTATAGTAATGTTATCAAGTCCATCGGATATGGCTTCCCATACAGTTTTCTTATCATCAAGACTTTCGCGGCTTTGTTCAACAAAAGCGACTTTGACTGTTTCACCAATTTTGATATCACCGCTATCCGGTTTTTCCATTCCGGCAATCATACGGAAGAGAGTAGATTTACCTGCACCGTTACCACCAATGATGCCGACAACAGCACCTTTCGGAATATTAAGATTTAGGTCTTCGTATAAAACATGATCGCCAAAAGCCTTGCTGACATGAGTTAATTCAATAACCGAATCACCCAAACGGGGACCAGGCGGAATATATATTTCATTTGTTTCGCTTCGTTTTTGAAAGTCTTGAGACGTCATTTCTTCAAAACGAGCAAGACGTGATTTACTTTTAGCATGACGACCTTTAGGCGCAGTACGAACCCATTCTAATTCTTGTTTAATGGCTTTTTGTCTTGCAGATTCGGCTTTTTCTTCGGACTCAAGGCGTGCTTCCTTGTTTTCCAACCATTGCGAATAATTACCTTCAAAAGGAATACCTTCGCCGCGATCCAGTTCCAGAATCCAGCCGGCAACATTATCAAGAAAGTATCTATCATGGGTTACAGCGACAACAGTGCCATTAAAGTCAGCCAGAAAACGTTCCAGCCAATAAACTGATTCCGCATCAAGATGGTTAGTTGGTTCGTCCAATAACAACATATCAGGACGTGATAACAATAAACGACATAAGGCGACACGACGTTTCTCGCCACCAGAAAGCGTATCTATAGTGGCATCCCATGGCGGTAAACGCAGAGCATCTGCGGCGATTTCCAGTGTGTTTTCAAGGTTTTCCGCATCCCATGCTGCAACAACGCCTTCATATTGTTCCTGTTTCTTTGCCAAAGCATCGAAATCGGCATCAGGATCAGCATAAGCAGTATAGACTTCAGTTAATCCAGCCAAAGCATCAAGTGGTTCGCGTAAACCTTCTTCAACATTACCGCGTACGTCCTTAGTCGAATCAAGTTGCGGTTCCTGAGGTAGATAACCGACTTTAATATCCGGCATAGGGTAGGCTTCGCCGATAATTTCGGTATCAAGCCCTGCCATAATCTTGAGTAAGGTCGATTTACCTGCGCCGTTTAAACCCAAAACACCAATTTTGGCACCTGGGAAAAAGGAAAGATAAATGTCTTTTAAAATTTGTCGTTTCGGCGGGACAATCTTGCCAACGCCGTTCATGGTATATACGTATTGAGCCATAGAACTAAGAACTAACCTGAATAATTAATATTAAATATACAAGTGAGGGATTATATCAGTATTCACCAGTAACTAATCAATATTGATGAATACTAGCTAGTTTTGTTTTCGATATACTCATCCATGCGACTTAATAAACGCCACCATCAAGTGTGCCTAATAAAGATGCGAGTGTTGGGTCCATTTTTAGCTCTGCTTTTTATTAGTTATTACTATGTAAATGTACAGCACCGCTAATCATTTTTAAAGCATCATCAACGATGGTTATAGAATTATCATTTGTCAGTATTGTAAATGTTACAAACAATTCACCAATTCGAATCATGCCTTGTGTCATATATTTATATTCTCCTGGTTTAGGCGCCTTGTCGGTTGCTGAATAGTAGTAGCCTTTATTTAATTTGTTTTCAAATTCATTGATTGTGATCGAATTTTCAACAGCCTGATCTTTTGCATTCTCTGCTGCAATATCGACTAGCTGTTCTATGTCTTCAATACTTGGCATAACTAAGTTTTCTTTATATGGCCACATAGGAGACACTGAAATATGAAAGTCTGTTCCATTTAGTGGAGTAAAAACTATGGTAGGAGGGAATTGATTAAGTGGTTGTTCTGTTTTGTCTCGCCATGTATCCGAAACAGTGAGTTGCAGACTACCATTGTTGGATAATACATAACTTCTCATTGATGTATCGTTAGCAAAAACGTTATGAGAAACAGCGATAAGAATAATTAGTATGGTTAGATATTTAATGAAATTATTATTAAGCATTTTACTTTATTTGTTATGTATGAAGGTTCCAGTAAGCGCAGCGCACGAAGTTTAATGACTTGTTGGGCAGAAGCCTACTTTAACAGTCTATAGATAGCAGCTAACGCAATACCCAATACAATAATCACTAAAAGCCCTTTTCCAGAACCTGAGCTCGATCGCACTAAGCCAGAATGAGTAATATTATTTTCAGCGCAATATGTATCTACCATAACCTTCGCCTCTTTCAAACCTAGACCCTTGGTCTCACGAAGTTTTTTAATAGCTCTTACTTTACGACCATTCAATATTTCTTCAACCACATCTGAATCTAACTCCAATTTCTCTGACATATTTTCTCCATATATTCTTTGCTAAGAACAAGTAATAAAAAGTAGTTTAACAATTCTTTTTTATACTTATTGATAAATACGTTTCGGTTTATTATTGCTTAACGTTTGAGTTAAAATGCCGCCGCTTTTTGGCGGTCATTTTTGAACGATTTGTTATGTATTAATTTTTTCATCCCGCAATAAAATAATTAAGCAAATTATTGATAATATAACAGTTGTTAATGAAGCATATGGGAATGGTCCTTCATGTCTAGTTTCACTGAATAGTAATATTAGGGTATAAATACTACTAATATTAAAGGCAAATGACAGTATGAATCCCATGCCCAATAAAAAATAACCCAGAACTTTTTCTGGTATTTTAATCAATAAAAAAGAACCAAGCAGCAAACAAAGAGGGGCTAATAATTTTACTGTGATACTTATTAACGAAAAAAGACTGAAATTATTAATCGGCAGATATCTATATAAAAAATAGAAGCCAATAATAAAGCCAGATAAAATTAATATAGTATTTTTATTCATAATGCATAACTATATTTTAAGGGATACTTTATCCGATATGCTGTTATAGATTTTGAAAGTGGACATGGTAAAAAACTCCTTGTATCAATAAGATATGTTATTAATGAATTATAAGGACTCTATATCCAAGGCGTCCACTTGAAGTATAGGAAATACAAATGCCGCGGTTGCATGGACGCAAAAGAGCGGCGGCGTATTTCATATATAAATTAGGTATGCCCCTATAATTTAATATTTCATTAAAAATGGGATTTATTAATGTGATATCAATGACATATAATATTCTCTGAAATATTCATGTCGGACACATTTTTGTATTAGTAATACTAGAACTTGATTTTTAGGCTGCTAGTCGGCGGGATTTTCCGTTACTGAATATTTTAAATTCGCCTTTCTCCATGCAGTGCCATTGTTCGTTTTCAGTCAGGGCACGAGAGGCGACGAGGGTGATGACATCATTTTTTGAAAGATGTTCGTTGAAATCAATAACATCACCAGTATCAATTAAGCGTGCTACGCCAAATGGATATTGGCGTGTGACCCAACACATTTTGTTACTGCAATGGGCATACATATGTCGAGAATCGCTTAACAGAAAATTAAAAATACCAAACTGATTTATTTCTTTGGCTAATGATTCAATGAATGACCAGAGTTCTTTATTTTTGTCGGGACGTTTTGGATATTTTTCACGAATTTTATCCATCATGTAACAAAAGGCATATTCGCTATCGGTTGTTCCTATGGGATTATAAAACTGTAATGATTTATTCTTAATGTTTTTAAGCTGTCCGTTATGTGCGAATACCCAATCGCAACCCCAAAGTTCACGGCTAAAAGGATGCGTGTTTTCCAGACAAACACGGCCAGGATTAGCCTGACGAATATGACTGATGATCATTTTGCTTTTGATTGCAGAGGTGTGAAAAAAATGTGCGACTTCTGAAGAGTAGCTAGGTTTTGGGTCATGAAATGATCGACTACCGCGACCTTCATACAAACTGATCCCCCAACCGTCACTATGCTCGCCAGTGTTTCCACCGCGTTGCCGCAGGCCAGAAAAGCTAAAACGTATATCTGCCGGGGTATTTGCACTTAATCCCAATAATTCACACATCGAAAACCACGCTATAGTTTTGCATTATTATTTAGTTCGGTAGAAAACCAAAACTGTATAACGGGTTATCGGATATTATTGATTTTTATTGAGTATTAATAATCTATTGTTGGATTAATGACTTATGGGACTTTTTGGCTAATACTGATGTTGATTGGCTCATTCAAGTCAGTTTGTACGGAATTAACCGTACCGATCAAATCACCTGATTCAGCTATAGCGTTGCCACTTTTTGATATTCTTGCAGTGATTTTTACCTGCGCATGATCAGATAATTTATTGGAAGGCATCATTGCCATCGAATCGTCCAAACTCGTTTGCAAGGGCAGGTCGCTTACTTTCTTACGTACAACAGCTATTGGCATAGGTGGTCCGCTGATAGCTTGTGCATAAATAAAAACTGTATCATCGCTGCTTGCTTGGTTAATTAACTCAGACGATAAGCTGACATTGACTTGTATTTTATATTCCTGATTCGTTGCCGGTTCTGTTTGAACATTTTCAACCTGCTGGCTTATCATTTGAATATATTCTTTTATTTGCAGCTGTTGTTCTGATCCTTCTTCAAGTTTTGGTATAAGTTGTTGCCAATAGTTGACAGCTTCTACAATATCACCACGTTCATTTGCTGCCAGTCCGGCAAACCAAAGGCCATTTGGATTTTCAGGATCAATTCGAAGAGCTTCGTTAATTAGTTCAGCAGGTTTCCCGGCAAGTACACCATCATTAGTCATGGATAAAATATCTGCGTAACGAAGCAATACAGAAGGATCGTCACCTCTCAAACGATAGAGATTATCAACTGCTCGAAGTGCTTCGGGATATCGTTCAAGTGCTGAATAAGAATTGGTTAACATTAACCATCCATCAACATCATCCGGTTGATTTATCATTCGTTGTTCAAGCTGGCTTAACATGTTCTCTATTGACGCTATTTTTTCTTCTTTCGTAGTTGCGTTATGAAATTCAGATAATAGCGCTGCTTTCCCTATGAGTTCGGGTTGCCCCAAATGTTTATACAAACCTATAACAAAAATTGGCGTAAGTAGTAAAAGAATGATCGCAGTTATTGTAGATGAACTTGATTCTGTTCGGCGCTTAACTTTTGGTTTGTTATCATCCTGATTTAATAATGATAACTGAAGTTCTTTTTTTATTTTATTTGCTTCCGTTCCGGCGAGTAATCCGTTTTCAATGTCCAGATCAATTTCCGCTAATCGTTGTTGATATAAATCTGCGCCAGATTCCACTATATCATCATCGTTGTCATAAGATCTTAACAAAGTTATTAATATCACTAAAAGCGATATTAATAACAACAGTACAGCAGCAAGCCAAAATCCGAACATGGTTATTTTTTGTCTCCGCCTGAATCTGTTTCTGGATCTGTATTAAGTAATTCAGTTAATCGTTGTTTTTTATCTTCATCCATTTCAGCTTCGATGTTGTTCGTTTTGGCTTGTCTCTTAATAATAATGATGGCCGCGAACAAACCAATGAATGCAAATAAAAATGGACCGAACCAAAGCAACCATGTGTTTTCTTTTAACGGCGGACGATACAAGACAAAATCACCATAGCGTTCAACCAGAAACTGAATAATTTGTTCATCACTTTTTTCTGAAACAATCATGTCATAAATTTCTTTTCGTAAATCTTGCGCCAGGTCAGCATCAGAGTCAGCTAAAGATTGATTTTGACAAACAAGACAACGTATTTCTTCTATTAGTGATTGATAGCGATGTTCATGATTCTTGTTTTTAAATACTACGGGTTCGTCATTTGAATATACGCTACTGCTAAACACAACAAAAAATATTAATGTTAACGGAAACAAGGTTTTCATATTTGTTGAGACTCGAGCTCTTTAACTAATGGAAGAATAATGGTTTCAAGTTGTTGTTTGTTGATCGGGCCAATATGTTTGTAACGAATAATGCCTGCTTTATCTATTACAAATGTTTCCGGTGCGCCATAGACGCCATAGTCAATACTAATTGAGCCTGATTCATCAAAAGCATTTTCAATATAAGGGTTGCCTAGTTGTTGTAGCCATTGCAAAGCATCTTCGCGTTTGTCTTTATAATTAAGACCGTATAAATTTAGATTAGGATATTTTGAAGTTGCTCCTATTAATATTGGATGTTCTGTACGACAGGCAACACACCAGGAAGCCCAGACATTGAGCAAGCTTACTTTGCCTTTTAAGTCTTCCAGATGAATATTGATCTCGGGTGAATGTAAAGTAGGCAGATTGAATGCCGGTGCCGGTTTATCAATTAATGGCGATGGCACATGACGAGGATCGTGTTGCAAGCCATAAATAAAAATAATGACAAGACCAACAAATAATCCAAGCGGAAGTAAATAGCGAATCATGATTTATTTTGCAGAAACAGTTGCTTTGTCAATAATGGCGGCTTTGTTTTTCGTTACTTTGATACGATAACGTCTATCCGTAGCTGCTAATAAACCACCAGCAGCCATAAAGATGGCGCCTAACCATATCCAGCGCACAAAAGGTTTATGATAAAGGCGAAAGCTCCAGGCTTTATCATCCAATGGTTCCCCAAGCGAAACATATAAATCGCGCAATAAGCCTGAATCAATACCTGCTTCTGTCATTGGCATATTACGAACGGCATAGATACGTTTTTGCGAACGCAGAGTCGTAACGTGTCGTTTATTTTTGAATACTTTAACTACCGCTTCTGTTGCCTGATAATTAGGTCCAGGCACAACATGCAGATCATTTAATATGAATTTATAACCGGCGAATTCAACAGTATCACCGACCGCCATACGTTCATGTAGGTCAACACTATGTTGCGAAGTAATCGTTATCCCAATAATGCATAACGCAAAACCGATATGCGCCAGAGTCATGCCATAGAAACCACGAGGAATAATTTTCAAAGCAGCCAGTTTATTTTGTCTGTTTGTTAAACGTGAGTTGAGTGCAGCAAGGCTGGTTAATATTACCCATAAGGCCGCGACAATGCCGGCGATAGTTCGAATAAGATGAACTTCATAAAACATAAAGCCAATGCTTATGCCAATGACTATACTGGCGATAAATAAATAACGTAATTGTTGCCAAACGCGTGCGGCATCATCCTGTTTCCATCTGACAATTGCGCCGATACCAATTAATACAGCAACGGGTGACATTAAAGGCACAAAGACCGCGTTAAAGTAGGGCGCTCCGACAGAGAGCTTGCCTTTGCCTAACGCTTCTACAATGAGCGGGTAAATAGTGCCAAGTAACACCGTTAACATCACAACTAATAAAAGTACGCTATTAAATAATAAAAATGTTTCGCGCGAAAATAGTTTGAATTGCCCACTTGTTTTTGTAGAGGGTGCACGTATGGCATAGAGCAACAAAGCACCGCCGATAAAAAAGCCAAGTAATGCCAGTATGAATACACCGCGAGTCGGATCAGAAGCAAATGAGTGTACTGAAGTTATAACACCTGAGCGGACAATGAATGTTCCGAGCAAGCTTAAAGCAAAAGCACAGATAGCGAGTAATATGGTCCAGTTTTTAAAGACATCTCTTTTTTCAGTTGCAGCTAATGAATGTATTAATGCCGTACCAATTAACCAGGGCATAAACGAAGCATTTTCAACCGGATCCCAAAACCACCAACCGCCCCAGCCTAATTCGTAATAGGCCCACCAACTACCTAAGGCAATACCTAATGTTAGAAACACCCAGGCAAGAATTGTCCAGGGACGAGACCATTTCGCCCAGGTTGTATCAAGGTTGCCGCCTAATAATGCGGCAATGGCAAAACCAAATGCGACAGAGAAACCAACATAGCCCATGTATAGCATTGGTGGATGAATAATAAGACCAAAATCCTGTAACAAAGGATTTAAGTCTGCACCATTATCAGGAATGGAAAAAAGTCGATCAAAAGGATTAGATGTTAATAACATGAACAACAAGAAACCGACGCTGACTGAACCCATTACACCAATGACACGCGCTAAAAAATAATCAGGTAGTCGGCGACTGTAAAAGGTAACTGCTATTGTCCAAAGGCTAAGTATTAATGACCATAATAATAAAGAGCCTTCATGCGCTCCCCAGACTGCAGAGAAACGATACCTAGCCGGCAATAAAGAGTTTGAATTGTTTGCTACATAAGCAACAGAAAAATCATTTGTTAAAAATGAATACGCAAGAATAGCGAAGGCAATACTGATAAATAAAAATTGTAAGCGTGCGACAGGTCGCGCTAATGCCATCCATGCCTGATTGCCGTTAGCCGCGCCAACAATAGGGAAGATAGTTTGAATGATAGCCATGGCCAAAGCTATGATTAAAGCAAAGTGTCCTAGTTCAGGAATCATTGTGCTGAATTATATTTATGATCAGTTGTGACACCAGCATCTTCAAGTGCTTGAGCAACTTCAGGTGGCATATAATTTTCATCATGTTTGGCTAAGACTTCTTCGGCTTTAAAAACATTGTCTGTTTCCAGTTTCCCATTGGCAACAATACCCTGGCCTTCTCGAAACAAGTCAGGAAGTATACCTTCAAAGGTGACTTTTATTTGATTTACAGTATCTGTCAGAATAAAACTCACTACAAGACTATCTACATTACGTTCAACACTATCATTTAGAACCAAACCACCAATACGGAACGAGCGTTCCGTAGGCGCTTCACCGTTAACAATCTGTGTTGGACTGTAAAAGTATAATAAGTTTTTTTCAAGAGCTGTCAGGATTAAAACTGCAGCGATAGCCATGCCGGCAAGAATGGCGCAAACAATAGCTATACGTTTTTTTCTTGGAGTCATTATTATTTATCTATTTCTGAGTAAAGGCGCTTTTGAAGTTCTCTCATTATTTTTCGTTCTTTCATAATAGGCAGAGCAATATTTAATGCTAAGGCAACAAGAGCAATACCGTATGAAGACCATACATAAACTCCATAACCACCCATAGAAAAAAAATCAGTTAGTAACATTTTTGTAGTTTCTCAGTAATTGTTTAACCCAGCTTGTATTACATTCGTATTCCAGGATTTCCGTTCGGACTCTTATTAAGACACTGCTTATGTAAAAAGTTTTAAATGCAACTACCATAAATAATAATGGAATCAACATACTCAAATGAATTGAAGGTTTATCAAACTTTGTAATGGTTGGGCCTTGGTGCAAGGTACTCCACCATTCAACGGAATAATGAATGATAGGAATATTAACTACACCAACCAGTGCAAGTATGGCTCCGGCGCGAGCTGCAACTCTACGATCTTCAAATGCCGATTGCAATGCTATGTAACCTAAGTAAAGAAACAATAAAATAAGCTCAGAAGTCAGTCTTGCATCCCAAACCCAGTAGGTTCCCCACATTGGTTTACCCCAGATGGAACCTGTAACCAGTGCAAGAAATGTAACAGTAGCTCCTATCGGTGCACTGCTTCGGGCAACGATTTCCGCTAATTTAATACGCCAAATAAGACCAATGCCGCCTGATATTGCCATGACCATGTATATAAAGAGTGACATCCATGCAGAAGGGACATGAATATACATAATCCTGAAGCTATCGCCTTGTTGATAATCTGCCGGAGCGAGGACTAATCCGCCGTACAGGCCACAAACAAAACAAATAACACAAATAATAGTTGCCCATCGGGAAATACAATGCGAAATATCGTAAAAATATTTTAGCGACCCAAGTTGGTGGAACCATTGAGGTAATGCCTTATAGAGATTCATTAACTTAATCTTATTCTTAGTGCAGCAGCAGTGGTAATCGGTGCAAGCGTTATTGCCAAAACCAAAATGCCGGCTAAAAAGTATATTTCAGCAGCTATGGATTGACCGACGGTAGCGTTTTGAACAGCGAGCATGGAAAAGATAAGAACGGGCATATATAAGGGTAAAATTAACAGGCTGAGTAACATACCACCTCGTAAACCAATTGTTAAGGCAACCGTAATTGCGCCGATTAAACTCAAAACCGGTGTGCCGAGTAATAAAGTGACAAAAAGAGCAATCATCGTTTGACTTGATAAGGCAAGAATAAAACCGGTTATTAGCGCGATTATTATTAAAGGAATACCAAATATTAACCAATGCGCAGTAATTTTTGCCGAAACCAATAAGGTTAATGGGTATCGCGCTAATGTTAATTGTTCTATTGAACCATCTTCAAAGTCGGAACGAAAAATACTTTCCAGCGAAAGACAAGTTGCCAGTAATGCCGTTATCCAGATGATACCTGAGGTGAGTTGTTTTAATAACGCTGAATCTGAACCGAATGCTAATGGAAACAAAATAATAACGATGATAAAAAACATTAACGGATTAATAAATTCTGCTTTGTTGCGAAAGGCGAGTATTAAGTCGCGTTGCAAGATAACAAAAAATATTTTTAGATATTCATTCATGACGTTTCACCCAAGTGAATATGTTGTAATGGGTAACCATCAATTTCCATCGTTTGATGTGTTGCAAAAATAACCATGCCGCCGGTTTTGCAATGATCGACAATTAATTGTTCAATTATTTTTTTACCATCTTTATCAAGCGCATTAAAAGGTTCATCAAGTAACCATAATTTTGATGCGGCCATAAATATTCGTGTTAAACCGATGCGTCTTTTTTGTCCGGCTGACATACGGCTGAGCAATACATCTTCCATATCAACTAAGCCGATGTTTTTGAGTATGGATGAATAATCTATTGTTGTTTTAAAACCGGATAGAGCATGCATGACTTTCATGTTTTCAAGTGCAGTTAATCCAGCCTTAACGCCGTTTGTATGTCCGAAATAAGCGATATCTGATTGAAATTGATAACGACTGCTTGTTATGTTTTCGTTGTTCCAGGTTATTTCGCCTTCGGTAGCCTGTATTAAACCGACACACATTTGCAACAGACTGCTTTTGCCACTGCCATTAACGCCATCAATTTGCAGTAAGCCACCGTCTTCAATATTGAAATTAAGCCCCTGAAACAAGATGTTGTCCCGGCGAATACATTGCAGATTGTTTACTTTAAATGTTGCCACATCAGCTTATTGGTGTTGGTGAATTGATTAAATCATACATTAATAGATAGAAATTTCTTCAGTTTATTACCGCGGATAAGCGATAGTTAATTACTATCATCATCTTAAATATAATTGATTAGACTTTATGCCTTTGAAGTCCAGAATATTAAGTAATTCAGCTAAGACACTCACATATTACTAAGCCAACACACTTTGATATAAAAGAGGATTCAACAATGTTTAAGAATACACTAAATGTAATTACGACGTTTGTAATTGCCTTTATCGTGCTTGGATTAACGGCAGCTTTCTCCGTTAATCTTGCAATGGCCGATGATAAGGTAATGACAAATGAAGACTGGTGGCCTAATCGCTTAGACCTGAAACCACTACGTCAAAACTCGCCAGCTTCAAATCCTTTAGGCGAAGATTTTAATTATGCCAAAGAATTCCAAAGTCTTGATCTGGATGCCGTCAAAAGAGACCTGGAAGTCTTGATGACTACCTCACAGGACTGGTGGCCAGCGGACTATGGTCATTATGGGCAATTTTTCATTCGTATGGCTTGGCATAGTGCTGGTACTTATCGAGTCAGCGATGGTCGTGGCGGCGCTTATGGTGGCATGCAACGCTTTGCACCACTCAATAGCTGGCCTGACAATGCCAACCTTGATAAAGCGCGACACTTAATTTGGCCAATCAAACAAAAATACGGTAACAAAATATCTTGGGGTGACCTAATGGTTATGGCGGGTACCGTGGCAATGGAATCAATGGGTTTTAGAACATGGGGTTTCGCTGGTGGACGTGTGGATGCTTGGGAACCTGAAGTTATGAACTGGGGCGCTGAAGATGAATGGCTCGCGGACGACAAGCGTTATCACGGGAAAAGAGAACTGAAAAAACCTTTTGGTGCCGTTCAGATGGGACTCATTTATGTGAATCCTGAAGGACCGAATGGCAATGCGGATCCACTTGCTGCAGCTGCGGATATTCGTGAAGCATTTGGACGTATGGCAATGAATGATGAAGAAACAGTTGCGCTTATTGCTGGCGGACATACATTCGGTAAAGCCCATGGTGCGGCTGACCCTTCCAAGTATGTAGGTAAGGAACCGGAAGGTGAAAACCTTGAAGCGCAGGGTACGGGTTGGAATAGCAGTTACGGTAGTGGTAAAGGTGCTGACACGATCACCAGTGGTTTAGAAGGTGCGTAGACAAGTAATCCAGCAGCCTGGACGCATAACTATCTACAAAATCTGTATGCATTCAACTGGGTGAAAACAAAGAGCCCTGCAGGTGCAACGCAATGGATTCCAGATGATGAGTCCGCAAAGAATCTCGTACCTGATGCTCATGATAAGTCCAAGCGACATGCTCCTATCATGTTTACGACTGACTTGGCACTTAGAGAAGATCCTGCTTATGGAAAAATCACTAAGCGTTGGTTAGAGAATCCAAAAGAGTTCGAAACCGCTTTTGCTAAAGCATGGTTCAAACTGACGCATCGCGATATGGGGCCAAGTGCAAGTTATCTTGGTTCTATGGTGCCTAAGGAAGAATTGATTTGGCAAGATCCAATTTCAGCGGTTGACCATAAGTTAATTAGCCATGATGACGCAGAAAAACTAGAGGCTATCATTTTGAAATCTGGCTTAACTGTTCCTGAATTAGTAAGAACAGCCTGGGCTTCAGCATCGACTTTCCGTGATACTGATTTTCGCGGTGGTGCTAACGGTGCACGTATCCGTCTTGCGCCTCAGAAGGATTGGGCGGTTAACGAACCGGCTGAATTGGCAAAAGTACTGAAAAAGTTGGAAGCTATCCAAAAGGATTTCAATAAATCACTTTCTCAAGGAAAAAAAGTGTCACTTGCAGATACGATTGTTATAGCTGGTAATGCTGCGATTGAAGAAGCAGCCAAGAAAGCGGATCACGAAGTTGAAGTTCCTTTTACTCCTGGCCGCATGGATGCTACACAAGGACAAACCGATGTGAATTCATTTGCTGTACTTGAGCCAAAAGCTGATGGTTTCCGTAACTACTTTGGTAAAGGTCTATCAAGCTCACCAGCAGCGTTGTTAGTTGACAAAGCTGATACGCTTTCTTTGACCATACCTGAAATGACGGTTCTGGTTGGTGGCATGCGTACACTAGATGCTAATGTTGGAAATACTAAACATGGTGTCTTCACGGACAAAGCTGGAACATTGACCAACGATTTCTTCGTAAACTTGTTCGACATGTCAACAAAGTGGGCGAAGTCTTCTAAGTCAGAAGGCGTTTACGAGGGCAGTGATCGCGCAACTGGAAAGTTTAAATGGACAGCGACACCGGTTGATCTTGTTTTCGGTTCAAACAGTGAGTTACGTGCTGTAGCAGAAGTTTATGCCTTAGACGGTTCAGACAAGGAGTTTGTAAGCGACTTTGTTAATGCATGGACCAAAGTTATGAATCTCGACCGCTTTGATATTGCTCGATCTAATTTGAGTGTAGCAAAAAAGTAGTCCGAAGTTTTTTGTAATTTATTAAATCATGATATGGCGGCGTTTTATACGCCGCCATTTTTTTATGCAGATAGTTTGACTAACTCCATGAGTGCATTTGAACGTCGCACGTCTTAAAATTAAATCATTTTTGAATATGTATTGTTGTTATTTTCTTTGTCATAGTAAGTGTCAAAAATTGAGCAGATGTTTCTTATTAAAAACCTGCCTGCGGGTAAGATTTCAATCTTTTTATTATTAATTCGTAGTAGATCATCTTTTTCCATCTCAGATAACAACTTGATTTCATTTGAAAAATATTCGTTAAAATCTATTCTGAATAGATCTTCGATTTCGCTAAATTCTAACTGAAAATGACAAATTAACTCTGTAATGACTTCTCTACGAATTTCATCGTTATGGTTTAATTTATACCCTCGATAGACGGGAATTTTGTTTTTCTCAAGCGCTGTATGATAATCCTCAAGTGTACGAATATTCTGTGAGTATGAATTTCCTATTTTACTGATTGCGGTAACGCCGAAACCAATAACATCGCAATCAGCGTTTGTAGAATAACCTTGAAAATTTCTATATAAATTACCTCTGCGTTGAGCGACAGCCAGTTCATCATCAGGCTTGGCAAAATGATCCATGCCAATATAGACATACCCTGCATCCGTTAAAGATTTTATGGATTCTCCTAAAATCTCCAGTTTTTCATCTGGTGCGGGTAACTCATCTTCTTTTATTTGCTGTTGAGTTTTAAACAATCTGGGAAGATGTGCATAGTTATAAATTGCAATTCTATCTGGGCTCATTTCTATAATTTTACTAATGGTGTTGCAAAATGTTCTTACTGACTGCTTTGGTAAACCGTAAATCAAATCAATATTAATTGAATGAAAATTACTTTTTCTAGCTGCATTGAAAACATTAAATGTTTGCTCATAAGATTGATTTCTATTTACTGCTTTTTGCACATTAGCATCAAAGTCCTGTACGCCAATACTTATTCTGTTAAATCCGATATTTCTTAAGAGGGATATTGTTTCATCTTTTACTTCTCTTGGATCTATTTCTATTGAGTATTCGCCAGAGTCATCATCAAGTAGTGTGAAATTATTTTTTATATGCTGCATCAAGCCAGATATTTGTTCGTGAGAAATAAAAGTCGGCGTTCCCCCGCCCCAATGAAGTTGGTTTACAATGCGATCATTATCGAAAAGAGCGCCCTGAATATTAATCTCTTTATGTAGATCTTCCAGATAGGGGATAGCCCGTTTTCGATTTGCTGTAATTACTTTATTACATGCACAATAAAAACAAACGGTATTACAAAAAGGCAAATGAATATATAAAGATAGTGGTTTGGGTAATAGGTCTTCATTCGAGTCAGTGACAACATCACAATATTCTTTAATACCGAATTTTTCATTGAATTGAGTTGCTGTGGGATAGGACGTGTATCGAGGGCCAAACAAGTTATATCGGCTGATTAACTTTTTGTTAAATATAATAGTTTGTTCCAATGCATGAACCCTGAAATCCTGTTAGTCGTAAATATACGACTTGGAGAGATCAATATTTTGATCTGGATCAAACGAAATAAAATAGGCTGTCATTGACTTCGTAAAAAAAAGGGGGTGGGGAAATGCTAATATTGTTCAGACAGTCCAAAAAATAATGTTTCAATATACTCGACATCAAATTTAGTAGCATAGACGAATCGAAAACCGCTATTAAAAAATGGAGTATCTAGATGAGGTTCAGACCACCGGCATCGTGCGGTTAGAGATGTTCTTGTTTTATTATGATTTCGATTTGGTATCTCGATACTAACGCGTATTTCTTTGCTTATTTCAAATTGTGTCGCCCCGACAAGCATCATGCCATAGGCGTTAAGATCAGCGGTATGACCCATGCTTTTTCCGGTTTTTTGATCGAACACTTCTTCATTGATTGATAAACGACGTCCGTTTCTGCGTTCTGCAAGTTGTTCCATATTACATCCAAAGTTCAACGTATTTAGTCTTATCGGCAATAATCAATTGAAATTTATCGTTAATTAATAAGTTGTTGATAATTAAAGGAAATATTTTTTCATTGTCAACCGAATCAACAGCCGAACGTTTTATAGACTAAATATTGCTGGAATCGGGAATATAAATTGAGTGAAATAAACCATTGTAAAATTACAGGAAAGACAAAATGAAGATAAAAACAATGCTGGCTCTATTTGGTTTATTAATCTATTCAACTATAGCTTTTCTATAGAGTTAGATTTTTGCCCAGAAAAGATAATCGTTTAGCTAACATCAGGGATTATAATGAAACTCGTCAGTTATTAAGAAATAGGACAAAAATTGCCGATGTATGGAAATTAATTGACTATAAAAAACAAAAATATAGAAACTATATTCAATTTGAGAATAAGTCAGAATATGATATCGGAGATGCTTGTAATAGTTCTTCGTCTGACGAAGGTTGTGCTTCTTTCAAGCTTTTATCAATAGGAACGACCAGTATTTATATTAGTGAATACAGTGTGTTTGCTGTAGTTGGCACGGGTATTAGATTGCCGGAAGAACAAATAGAAAGCTTTAATGGAATAGACGACTGAGCCTGAGTTTAAGTTAAAGTTACAGTTAAAGCTTAATTTTCATTAATTATATTATTTTGCTGATCAAATTGTTCATTCATCAGATTTTGAATACCTTTTGCCTGATCAAATAAATGTTTAATCCTTTCTGGTGAATAAACGTTCGCTGGCAAGTCAGTTGAAGGGGCTTGTTGTTGATTAGTGTTATCGCTTCTTGTTTTATTTTCAGAGACAGCAGGAACGACATTGGTATCATTACTTAATTTAATAGACTCCAGACTTTGTATGTTTTCTGAAGGTTTCTCACTTGTGTAATGAATAATTCCTTTTTCATCGCGCCACTTATATAAATAAGAATCTTTTTCTTTCGGCTTTACTTCTTCTTTTACCGATTCAAATTTATCGAAAATGGATTTTTTAATTTTTGATATATCGACATCAGGCAAGGTCGGTTTTTTAAAATTTATTTCAGGCGATTTTCCAGTGACTAAGTAATTAGCGTAATTGCTAAAGCCAAATAATAATATGAAAATTAAACCAATTTTGAATAAGAACTTCATCATAACGTCTACTTTGACGAATAAGCGCTTAGCCTTTTATGCTTTGGTAAATAAACTGTATCCAGCTATCTTGTTTAATAAAACCGGTTTCCCAAGCTTTTAATGCAGTGGGCAAATCTTTTGCCTGAATTGCTTTAAGGCTTAATTCTTGTTCAATATTGCTTTGTACGTAGGCAATACTATCTTCAAGCATTTTCTGATACTGAACTAAATCACTTCTCGTTGACAATGAACCGTGTCCGGGAATAATTTTTATATCTTCGGGAATCATTTCAAGAATGGCAGCAATATTTTTACTATAGCTCAATACATTGCCGTTACTGTTTAAGTCTACAAATGGGAACATGCCGGCAAAGTAATGATCGCCCATGTGTATTACATTCGATTCAACAAAATATACAACTGAATCTCCATCAGTATGACCATTTGGAAAATGAATCACTTTAATCGTTTCGTTATTAAAATGAATAGTAATAGATTCATTAAAAGTAATTACAGGCCAAACTTCTTTAGCTTGTGCAGGTGAATCGCCGGAACGATTTTTTTGATCGCTCATTAAACGTTTTCTAACATTATCGTGTGCGATAATGGTTGCTTCGTCACTAAATACAGCATTGCTTCCTGTATGGTCACCATGCCAGTGAGTATTAAGAATAAAATTTATTTCTCCAGAAGTAATGTCTGAAACTGCGGCTTTTATTTTTTTAGACATTTCAGAAAACTGATCGTCAACGATTAATATGCCATCTTCACCTACAGAAACGGCAATATTGCCTCCGGCAAACCCATTAACGCCTTCGAGCATATAAATGTTGTTGTTTACCAGAGTTGTTTTTAAAGAGATATTAGTAAAGTCGCGTTCTGTATCAGCTTGTATTGCGAAAGAAATAAAAAGCAGGCCGCTTGTGAGAAAATATTTTAAAGTCATGTGTATTCCTTGTTTATTGCCTTAATGTTTTTTCCAGATCAATGCCTTCTTCCAGATAATTTGCTGCAACCATTTCAATAGTTTCTGACTCATCAGCTTTAATTTTTAGAAATTCATAAATTTCATCGCTGACATCAATGGTAATTTGTTTACTCATGATATTTCCCCTCGAATATTAGTTTAAACAATTGTAGTCTCTATTTTGCATCAGCTACGAGCAAATATACATAGATATACTTGTCAATTTTATAACAAAAGGTTTTATAATAAAGCATGTTTTATTATAGATTATCAATCATGTTGTCGATTTGTCTGACATTGTCAGCCTGTAGTCCTTTGGCATTAGTCGGCGCTGTTGGAACAACTATCAACAATGCCGCATATAATGCAGCAGAAAGAGACTTGAATAACTCACAGTCGAGTGGCAATGAACAAGCGTTAAAGGTTGCTATCGCTAATATGAATCTTGGTATTGAATATATGCGCCAAGGCGCATACGAAGATGCATTAGATAAACTAAATCGTTCTCTTTTAGCAAAACCGGATTTTGCTCCTTCCTATAATGTTTTAGGTTTGCTCTATCAACGATTGGGCGATTTAGAAAAAGCAGAAGCGTATTTTAAAAAATCGCTGAAACTGGATCCTTCTGATTCTTCGACCTATAACAATTATGGTTCATTTCTTTGTAGTAATGATCGTATCGATGAAGCTGAAGCATTGTTTCTAAATGCAGCCAATAATCCTTTTTACAGCACGCCTGAAATAGCTTTAACCAATGCGGGTCTTTGTTTGTTAAAAAGTAAGCCTGAAACAGGTGAAGATTATTTCAAACAGGCACTCACTAAAAATCCGAATTTTAGTCATGCTTTAATCCAGATGGCAGATATCTCATATAATAAAGGCCAATATGGACTAGCCCAGCAATATTTAGAACGCTATAAAAAAAATGCTGGCCACACGCCTCAAAGTCTTTGGTTAGGTATTCGTCTATATAATGAACTAGGGCGCAAGGATGATGTCTCCAGTTATGCTTTATTGCTTAAAAATAAATATCCGGATTCAGAAGAAGCTCGAACAATGATGGAATGGGATTTTTAACGTTTATTAATAGCATTAGTTAATTTTTTTCAAGCAAAGAAAGTTCTTCCTGTTTAATTCCTAATTCCTTCGCTATTTTTATTTTTGAACTTGCACTTGCCAATGTATTTTCATTGATGTCAGTTTCTATCTGAATAAGCAATAAGCTTACAAGAGTCTCCATTTGCAATTTTATTTTTTTATTATCAGGTTCTCTTTTAAGAGCTGATTGCAAATAAAATTTTGCATTCGAATTTTCAGGATAGATAAGATTGTTGCGTTCTATTGCTTCGCTTGCTAATGCACTTAAATGTTGTACACGAGCCGATTGTTCTTGCTTTAGTTTGTTGTTTTTATCTTGTTTTGTTTTTGAACTAAGTTGTTGTTCAAGACGGGCAATAGATTCCTTTTGTAAATTAAATAATTTAGCCTCTTTGATATATGCTGTCGCCTGATTAAACTTATTATATTTTATTGCATTTTCTGCTTGCCTAATGAGTTCAGTAACAAATCTTTCTTCTATTTCATTGCGCGCAATATAATCTGGATGTTCCTGCTTTAGTTTGCCTAAATGAAATTTGGCACTGTCATCTTCAGGATAAATGATGCTGCCAGCATCTATTCTGTTGTTAATGGTAGAAATTAATTTGTCGGCATTCTTCTGTTTCTGGATTAGTATTTCTAAAGTATTTCTGGTTTCAGTCAAATCTTGTGTTTTACCAGACAATAAAATTGCTGCATTATTGAGTTGCTGTAATGCTGATTCGTATTGCCCGCTTGCTGACAAAGTATTCACATTGGAAAGTAATTCATTTCCTTTTTTTATAAGAGCTGACTCAATGTTTGTAATTTGTTTGTATTCAGGATGTTGTTGTCTTATTGAATTAACAGTAGCGACGGATTTTTCGTATTTATTCGCTGACAAAAGTAAATTTAATTCATGGTTAATAAGCTGAGTTAGTTTGCTTAAGCTGCTAACTACATCAGAGTTATTAGGTTCAATGTCTAATGCAAGCAAGTAATAGTGCAAAGCGCTGTTTTCTTTTGGCTCGAAATAATATTTGTTGTTTTCTGCTTCTTTTGCTTTGGTAATAATAGTGTCAATTTCATTTATGCTTGAACCTAATGGTAAGCCAGTCTTTGCAGATAAAATAATAACCTCATGCTCTAATGACAATAATTCTGGCTTATTATTTTCATAGCTCTCAGTTTCTAATGACTGTTCTTTTGTTTCAGTTTCTGATGATGTTTCTATTATTGAGATATCTTTCTTTGATAGAAATAAAAATGTAGTGAAACCAACTACTAAGAGAGCTACGGATATAAATATGATCGATGTACTTTTTGAGGCTTCAATTAAGCCGTTATCATTGTTTGATGAAGTAGAGTCTTTTTTGTTTTTTGAATGTTTTCTTGCTGCAGCATCAATACATTTTTTAACTTGATTGGCCGTGAAAGGTTTTTGCAGATATCTGTAAATTTCAAAACTTTGAAACAAGTTAACCAGATTTTTAGTTTCTCCCGATTCAACGGCTGCTATTAATGTTAATTCAGGGAAAAATGATAGGGTTTCAACGACCGCTTCCTGATCTGTGATTTTAAGAAATGTCGCATCAAGTATGACAATCTTGATTTCACCGTCAACCATGATATCACTAAGTTGAGCAGCAGAAGCGGCGAGATGTGTAATATACTCATCGCGAAGTGCATCTTGTATCTCAGAGAAAGTATTTTTCTGATCTGATAGAACTAATATAGAAATCAATGGCGTGTAGTTAGATTGAATTGCTGCTTTAAAAAGGCGGAATATAGCACGAATTAATTACAATTTTGTTAATGTAACTTCACTAAAAGCGTTTGATTGCAGGTATAACTTCTAAATTATTGATAATCATATGATTTAGAGCATTGTTTTAAGAAAAATAAATGGCTGAGGTAGAAGTTATAATGCAGAATGCCATTAATTTAATAGAGTTTTAATTTCTCATGCGGTATTTATTTTTAATTTTCCTTTCTTTTATGCTCACTGCGTGCGGACAGTCAGAGTATGACATTGCATTTGATGCTTACCAGACACGTGATTATGAGACTGCATTTAAAAAAATTTCTGTATTGGCAGAATCAGGTGACATTAAAGCTCAAAATATTTTTGGTTTGATGCATGAACGAGCTCAAGGTGTCGAACGAAATTATACCGAGGCAGCAAAATGGTATAGCAAGGCTGCAGAAAAAGGAGTGGCTGAATCTCAAATCAGACTTTCTCAACTTTATATTCAAGGCTTAGGTGTAAAAAGAGATTACTGGGAAGGCATGAAGTGGGCACGTAAATCCGCAATACAGGGTAATCCCGAAGCAGAAGCGAATATTGGATATATGTTTCATGATGGTATAGGCGTTAAACAGGACTACAAAGAAGCGATTAAGTGGTATCGCAAAGCGGCAGAAAAAAACTGGGTTAGTGCAGAACATGATTTAGGTGTGATATATGAAAATGGTCGTGGCGTGGATAAAGATATTGCTGTTGCTATCGAATGGTATCGTAAAGCAGCAGATAGAGGTTACATTGCTTCACAAAGTAATCTCAACAGCTTGTATCAAAAAAATATTGGCGTACCACAAGATAATGCTGAAGCATTAGCGTGGTTTACCAGTGCTGCGAAAGATAAACATATTATGGAGCAATACAAATTAGGAACGATGTATTATTTGGGTGAACAGGTGGCGCAAGATTATATTCAAGCTTATGCATGGATAGGTATTGCTGCTGTTGCAGGTTACAAACCGGCAGAACGTTTGCGTGATGAAATAGCGACACAGATGAAACCGGAAGAGCTTGAGCAAGCTCGAATATTCGCAAAAGAATTATGGGAACAATACGGTAAAAAAACCGAGTGACAAAAATTTACCCGACAGACTTATATAAAGGAACTTTGTGTTTTATTTTTGTACTAAAACGCGAATATGACTTGAATAATAGTGTTTATGGACATATTTACTTGTCTGTAAACTTGACATTAATTTAAAAGAGGCAGAATATCGCGTCCCCATGAAAACGAACAGACTGACAAAACAGGTATTTATTTGGCACCGCACCTATATGTGTGGCGGCTACGTGCACCTGTGCGTCAATGGATTTCAATAATTTGATAAATTAAAAGTTTTAAGTGATCCATTAAAAGGCCGCAGGTGATAAACCCGCGGCCTTTTTTTTTATGTACAGGATGTACGGTATGTCGCGGGCGCATGGATGCGCAAGAGCGACTGCTGAACGAAGGCAAGTAAATTTTTAACCTAACCAAATCGGAGGCTCATATAAAGATGAGATAGTAAAATGAAATACAGAAACAGAATTGCCAATTTAATAGTATGGATGTTATTCATAGCTCAACCCATAATGGCGCAGGGTATTGATTACACTAATCGTAGCTACACAGTAGATTCCTGTGAGTTATTCGCTAAAGATGCCTATCAGGCAGCGGATACTTATAGTCGTGGTGCTGTGCTTCAGGATGTTCTGAAGTTAATTGAAAATGCACATGTTGCAGATAGTATGAAACAACGCGCATTTCAGGCAATTCAATTTGTATGGAAGAATCAGTTGGATAATTCGGTGCTTGCTTATAGTTTGGCTATGGGACTTTGTTTGAAGCCTAAGCAGATAATGGCGCCTATGGATGAACCCTGGATTACATCACCTAGAACAAGTAAGGAGTTCTTTTAATTTTATACCCCCAGGATATAATGATTTATTATCCCGGGATTAAATTAAAGAAAAAATTTAATGATTTAATCTTACCTAAGAAGTTACCGTTAATCGCTTTTGATGATTTCCTTCAAAACGTCAAAGCTTGATATAACACCTTCCAGATAATCGCCAGTCATGACTAGTACGTGGTTAACCTTGTTATCCACCATAAGTTGTACTGCGCCGCGAAGAGTATCTTCGGGCGCGATCTTGATAAGACTTTTTGAGCAAACTTCCCAAGCTTTTAAATCACTTTTTTTGATACCAATAGATTCTGCATAGACCATGTCCTGTTCAGAGATAATGCCAATTACTTTCTTATCATTGTCTATAACGACAACACAGGGAGTCGTATTCCAATCGATATCATAAAGAATGTTTTCAATGGTGGTATCTGTGCCAACAGTTTTAGCCGGTCGGCAAAGATCTGATATTAATGTTTTTATCATAGTTTCTACTCGATAAAGTGAAGATAATTAATTTAACATTTTCAATTCATTAGTTAATTTAACTTTGTCTAATCTTCTAACTAATAACACACTTTAAAACAATTGTTAGAATAAATCTTCAATTGATAAATATCTTTCGCCAGAGTCGTAGCTAAAGATTAAAACTTTACTGCCTACAGCCATTTCACTTTCCTTTTGTTTGACGGCGGCTAATGTTGCGCCAGATGAAATACCAATAAAGATACCTTCTTCTTTAGTGCATCGACGTGCCATATCAAAAGCATCTTCTTCTGAAACTTGAATAGTGCCGTCGAGAATATCAACATTCAGCACTTCAGGGATAAAACCAGCACCAATACCTTGAATACGATGCAATCCTTTTTCGCCACCACTAATTACCGGAGATTTTATAGGTTCAACCGCAAAAACCTGTAATTGTGAAAATTTTTCTTTTAATACTTCTGCGCAACCAGTGATATGTCCACCTGTGCCGACACCAGTGATCATATAATCAAGGCCTTCTGGGAAATCAGCCAGAATTTCAACAGCAGTAGTGTCTTTATGTGCTTGTACATTGGACTGATTTTGAAATTGTTGCGGCATCCAGGCATTTGGTGTTTCTTCCAGTAATTCCTTTGCCTTGGCAATTGTGCCGCCCATTCCGAGTTCTTTTGGAGTTAATACCAGTTCCGCGCCTAAGGCTTTCATGTATTTACGTCGTTCAATCGACATTGATTCCGGCATGGTCAGGATTAAGCGATAACCTTTAACTGCTGCGACTAAAGCCAAACCAATGCCGGTATTACCGGAAGTGGGTTCTATGATGACAGTATCTTGATTAATTAAACCTTTAGCTTCGGCATCCTCGATCATTGCTATGGCAATACGATCTTTAATGCTGCTACAGGGATTAAAGCTTTCAGTTTTCATCCAGACTTCGATGTCGTTTCGGAAAAGATTGTTGATGCGTATATGGGGAGTATTGCCGATGGTTTGCAGAATATTGTCGTATTTCATAATGCTTTCCTGTTCTCGCAGTTAAATGTGGTCTTTTGTGAATACATCATAACGCTATGCGGATGATGAATAAATTGATTTATAGGACAGAAAATACAAACCAGCTATTTTCGTAGCCGGTCAGGAGAGTAAGGAGGAGAACTTTTAAAGTATCGTTTTAATTTAGCAAGTAGGGATTAAGATCAATCCACGATCCATTACCCGTGAATAATCTGTTTTTAATTGGTTGTCATCCATCGCAATATAAACTTTCGCTTCGGGTTGTTTGCTATGGAGCATATCAACCAGTTTTTGACAATCTTTGCTTGGGATATGTGAATCTAATGCCATGACATCAAACGATTCGGTTTGAATTTTCTTCAATGCATAATCGTATTTATGAACCTCAACCATTTCCCAATTTTTATAATGATCATGAAGGTAATTCAATAAATTTTCGTTTGTGTGAGTAGCGTCATCCACAACCAATGCTCTTGTCATAATCAGCCTCCGACGGTCGATAATATTCTTGGAATTATTACCTAATATATCGTCGGAATTGAAAAGAACTTGAGAGAAATTATGCTAAAGACTAAATTTATTAAAATTAATATAATCATAGGGTTAGTTTATCTTTCATGTGTAGGTAAATATCGTAGAGTGCTATAAAGTCTAATTTGAAATAAATATGTCGCTAATTAATCCAAAATATCATTGGAAAATAACAGTTAAACTCAGTAGCTATGATTGAACAAATAAAGCACTCTGTGAGCAAGAAAATAATAATATTTTTATAAATTGAATCTATGCCTTCCTTTGCAAATTTATATATCTGTATTTTGATAAATTGTCTTATGTTTTTTCCGACAAAAACCATCTCGGCTGCAGTTGAAAAAGACATTTGTTTGAATTTTTATATTATTACGAAAGAAACAAGTCGAAGTACTGAAGAACATAATTATAAATTACAAAAAAAGTTGGTTCTGATTCAGATGTCACAAGCTCAAACAGTGTTTAAAAAAAATCAGGAGCGAAGTTGTCCAATAATTAATTTTTCAAAAGGAATAATTAAGCACATTTTCTGGAATGAGGCACTTAAGTTAAGCCGACCTGTAGATCAAGAATTAGGAGAGGATGTGCCCACATATCTTTACAGAAAACTGAATGAAGCTACAAATGAACTTCAACTAATAATAAGCAAGCTCAATGAAAAGCCAAATATCAAGTATCGTTATTTTATGGATCTCCGACCAGACAGAACAGTCGTCAAAGCTGAGAAAGCATTAAATAACATGAATGCTTATCTTGAAATGTCAGGTAATAAGGAATTTAAAAAAAGTGCATCTCTTGGGTTAGAAATAAAAAATACTAAAGAAATAATTAAATTAAAATTAAATGATTATGCCAAAGAAAGCAGCATTGAACTTTTTAAAAAAATTGAAGCAAGAATTAATGATTACGAACAAATAGATAAAGCAAGTGCACAGACGTGGGCTGAAGGACAATTGACATTATGGAACGATATTGAAGCTCAAAACACTTCAGTTGAATTAAAAAATTTACTTAAAATTTATCGAACTCCAGAGAATCAATGTTTAGATGTTTATATTATCCCTTCGAGTAAGTCACCATCAAGTAATATTGAAGAAGTTCAGAAAAATGGGAAATGGACGAAACGAGATGGAGCTGCGATTTCATCAAAAAAATTCCCTAGAACAACAAGAGGGAAAGGAGATGCAATTTTACTAACCTATCATTCAAAAAAAACAGAATTTCGACTCGCTCATGAAATTGGACATTTATTACTCGACAAAGTAAATGCTCATTTAGATAAAAAAGAAAAAGATTTAATGTATGAATTTAGCAAGGGTGGACATTATCTTGATGAAACCGAATGCGATATAATGACGTTGAATGCAACAACGTTCTTCACTGATAATAAAGATAGTGATCAGTTATCACCTTATTGAATATAATAAGTTCTGTTTTATTTTTTTACACGTCATATCCCAAGTTAGGTGAAAGCCATCGCTCGGTTTCCTGAAGAGACATGCCTTTACGTTTAGCATAACTTTCAACTTGGTCTTTATTTATTTTCCCTAAGCCAAAGTACCTTGAATCAGTGTGAGAGAAATACCAGCCTGATACAGCGGCTGTTGGATACATCGCATAAGATTCAGTTAATGTAATGCCAGTGTTTTTCTCTACATCAAGTAATTTCCATAATTTAGGTTTTTCTGTGTGATCTGGACAAGCCGGATAGCCAGGAGCAGGGCGGATGCCTTGATATTTTTCTGATATCAATGCGTTATTATCTAACCCATCATCAGAACTATAACCCCAGAATTCTTTTCTTACTCTTTGATGTAAACATTCTGCAAAGGCTTCGGCAAAACGATCAGCCAGTGCTTTTAGCATAATGGCACTGTAATCATCATGATCAGCTTCAAAAACTTTAATATGATCTTCCATGCCAAAGCCTGTCGCTACCGCAAAGGCACCAATATAATCTTTAACGTGCGTTTCTTCAGGCGCAACAAAATCGGCTAAGGCATGATTAACCTGACCCGGTGGTCTTTGCGTTTGTTGTCTTAACGAATGTAATGACTCTAATAAACCATCGCGTTTTTCATTGGTATAAACTTCGATGTCATCATGGCCGATTGAATTAGCGGGAAAGAGGCCAATAATACCTCTGGCACTAAACCATTTTTCAGAGATGATTTTATCCAACATTGCTTTTGCGTCTTCATAAAGTTTTGTTGCTTCTTTGCCGACAATCTTATCTTCCAATATGCGTGGAAATTTTCCTGCCAATTCCCATGCGATAAAAAACGGTGTCCAGTCGATGTATTCTTTTAACTCAGCCAAAGGATAATCATCAAAGACAGTAATGCCTAATTTTTTTGGAACAGGCGGCGTGTAGTTTTCCCAGTCTGCTTTGAAGCGATTCTCTCTTGCTTGTTTAATCGTTAGCCATTTTGTTTTTGACTGTTTACCTTTGTGGCGTACTCGTAATTCTTCATATTCAGATTTTATTTCATTACAAAAATTTTCTTTCATATCAACGCTAAGTAATTTCGTTGACACCCCGACAGCACGAGAAGCATCTTTAACATGTACAACAGGTTGGTCGTAGCCAAGATCAATCTTTACTGCGGTATGCGCGCGTGATGTTGTAGCGCCACCAATCATTAAAGGTAATTTAAAGTTTTGACGTTGCATTTCTTTGGCTACATGAACCATTTCATCAAGCGAAGGCGTAATAAGTCCACTTAAACCAATAATGTCAGCATCGTGTTCACGTGCCGCGTCCAGAATTTTTTGTGCTGGCACCATGACACCAAGATCAATGACTTCAAAGTTATTGCATTGCAAAACAACGCCGACAATATTTTTGCCAATATCATGTACGTCACCTTTAACCGTCGCCATAATGATCTTGCCGTTGTTTTTCGATTCAACGTTACCACTAATAAGTTTCTCTTCTTCTATATAAGGTAAGAGATAAGCTACCGCTTTTTTCATGACACGCGCACTTTTAACAACCTGCGGTAAAAACATTTTTCCTGCACCAAATAAATCACCAACGACATTCATGCCGTCCATTAACGGCCCTTCAATAACATGCAATGGTTTATCTGCTTGTTGGCGTGCTTCTTCTGTGTCTTCTACAATGTAATCCGCGATACCTTTAACCAAAGCGTGGGTTAAACGATCGCCGACAGAACCTTTGCGCCATTCAAGATCAACTTTCTTTTCTTTTGTTGCGCCTTCTTTAACCGTCTCGGCGAACTCAACCATTCGATCCGTTGCGTCATCGCGACGATTAAGCAAAACATCTTCGACGTGTTCCAATAAGTCTTTCTCTATATCATCATAGATGCCTAACTGACCTGCATTGACAATAGCCATGTCCATGCCGGCTTGAATTCCGTGGTATAAAAAAGCAGAATGCATGGCTTCTCGTACAGGATTGTTACCACGAAATGAGAACGATACATTACTTAAACCACCGCTGACTAATGCATGAGGCAAATACTCTTTAATTAATTTTGTACCTTCGAAAAAGGAAACAGCATAGTTGTTGTGTTCTTCCATGCCAGTAGCGACAGTTAATACATTCGGATCAAAAATAATATCTTCCGGCGGGAAACCAACTTCATTAACCAAGATATCATAAGAACGTTTGCAAACTTCAAAGCGTCGATCAGTGCTATCAGCCTGACCTTGTTCATCAAACGCCATGACCACAACTGCAGCACCATAACGTCTAACAAGTTTTGCACTAGCAATGAATTTTTCTTCGCCTTCTTTCAAACTAATCGAGTTAACAATGCCTTTGCCTTGAACACAACGTAGACCCGCTTCAATAACACTCCATTTAGAAGAGTCGATCATGATAGGTACGCGACTAATGTCGGGTTCGGATGCAATTAACTTTAAAAAATCTTCCATTAATTGCTCGGATTCGAGCATGCCTTCATCCATACAGACATCGATGATTTGAGCGCCGTTTTCAACTTGTTGGCGAGCGACTTCAAGCGCCGCATCCAAATCTTCTTCTTCTTTGACGAGTCTTAGAAAAAGAGGGGAACCGGCGACATTGGTTCGTTCACCCACATTGACGAAATTAACTTCAGGTGTGATGTTGAACGGCTCCAGACCACTCAATCTTTGTACAATTGGCAAATCAGGTATTTGTCTTGGCGCAACACCTTCGACGACCTTAGCCATTTCGCGAATATGATCCGGTGTTGTGCCACAACAACCGCCAACAATGTTCAAAAATCCTGATTCAGCCCATTCCTTGATATGTTCAGACATCGGCTCAGGATCGAGGTCATATTCGCCGAATTCATTTGGTAATCCAGCGTTAGGATGAGCCGAAATATAGCTCTGCGAAAAGCTAGAAAGCTCTTCAATATATTGACGTAAGTCTTTGGGACCTAAAGCACAATTAAGACCAACTGTCAGAGGGTTCGCATGTCTGACTGAGTTCCAGAAGGCTTCGGCTGTTTGACCCGTTAGAGTACGACCTGAGGCGTCCGTAATCGTGCCTGAAATCATAATTGGCAGGCGAATATCGTGATCTTCGAAATATTGATCAATAGCGAATAAAGCGGCTTTTGCGTTAAGCGTATCGAATATAGTTTCGACTAATAATAAATCGGCTCCACCATCAACCAGACCACGAATTGCCTCGGTATAGGTTTCGACCAACTCCATATAGGTGACATTTCTATAGCCGGGATTATTAACGTCGGGCGAAATTGAACAAGTTCGGTTAGTTGGCCCGAGCACACCGGCAACAAATCGAGGTTTGTCTGGGTTTTTAGCTGTTAATTCATCAGCCACTTCACGCGCAATTTTGGCGCCTTGTTCATTTAATTCATAAACAAGATCTTCCATTTCATAATCGGCCATTGCTATAGAAGTACCGTTGAAGGTATTGGTTTCAACGATGTCAGCACCGGCATCAAAATAGGCACCGTGAATGGCTTTAATAATATCGGGACGAGTAAGCGTCAGAAGATCATTATTGCCTTTTACATCACAAGGATGATTAGCAAAGCGTTCGCCACGATAGTCTTCCTCTTCCAGTTTATAAGACTGGATCATCGTGCCCATACCACCATCAAGAACGAGAATGCGCTCTTTGAGCAGTGATTTGATTTGTTCTGTTTTGTCCGTCATATCGCTTAGTTTCTATCATTAAGCGAGCGCGGTTTTAAAAAATGACGTCTGAGCCTGGCAACAGACCAAATGCTGTTGTCGCAGCGCTCCTCAGAACGTGTTTGAAGGTTGCGGATTATAGACTATGAATTACGTTATTCCAATATTAACGACTATAAAGTAATTATATTGCTAGTAGCTATTCTGTAATAACATGAGATGTAGCCGGGCGCAGAATGAACCAGACCACATAGCCTATCGGCCAGGCTAATAATGCCAACAATATTCCTTTAGTTAATGCCAATGCAGCGGCAATTACGAAAATTAAGGGAAGTATAGCTCCCTTAATACCCATGTCGCGTGTTGCGGCATCACCATATATCCAGAGTATGCTGCAAACGTAGACTGAGCAGAGAATGATGAAAATAAATACTTCTGTCGAATTTGTAAATGAAATAGACACGTTAAACTCCTGACGATTAATCTTTCATGTGATGTTTTGGATTAACAGGACGCATTGTTGCATTTGCAATTAATGCGACAAATAAAATGACTGCCATCAGATACATCGTCGTGTTATATAAACTGGAAGTCGGATCAACAGTCCCGGCAGGGGCAATCTCCATTAATTTACTAATGGTAACTGTTTTTGCGGAAACGAGTTGATCAAGTTGATCCATGCCTGAACCAAATTTGGCCTGAAAAGCAGCTGGATCAATTTTAGAAACAAGATCAGTGATTGCATTTTTAACTGATATTTCACGAAGTGATGTAATTGCCAAAGGTCCGAAAACACCAGCACTGGACCAGGCGGTTAGTAGACGTCCATGGATACCACCAACATATTTTGTACCAAAGATATCTGCCAGATAGGCGGGGATAGTTGCAAAACCACCACCATACATAGTGAAGATAATCATGGTTGCGGCATAAAAATAAACTAGCCAAACGACAGAAGGATTTACACTGACTTGTTGCGCGGTATAAGGAATAGAACAATATAAAATAATACCTAGGGTAAAAAAGATCCAATAGGTATTACGACGTCCGATATAATCCGAAGCACTCGCCCAAACGAATCGACCGCACATATTAAACACACTGATCATCAATACGTAAGTTGATGCGAAACCAAAATCAACAATGTTGGGCAGCGTGGAACCAAAGATTTCATTCATCATCGTTTTGGCAACGGCTAACACCCCAATTCCTGCGGTAACGTTAAAACAAAGAACAATCCAGAGTTGATAAAACTGAGGTGTTTTTAATGCTTCGTCAATATGAACACTGTGTTGGCTAATCATAGCGTGTTGTGTGTCTTCTGGTGGTGGTTCCCAGCCTTTAGGCTTCCAGCCTTCGGCAGGAACTCTATAACCAAATGCGGCGCACATCATGATGACAAAATAGATTGCACCTAATGTGAAAAATGCTTCTGCAACACCAATCGTTCCAGTCCCAACCAGATAAACACCAGGGTCTCCGGGAACTAACATATTGGCAACATCATTGATGCCAACAATAACGACTTCTTGCAAGTTTCCTGCAACATCTGCAAAACGTTTTCCGCTTTCGTCGGTAGATAAACTAACGCTATCAATTGTGCCAAGATATTCAGGCGCTTTATAGAATAGTTTAATAAAAGGTTCGATCATGAATTTGGCGATCATGGCACCGCCGCCAAAACCCATAATGGCTATACCCGTTGCCATACCACGACGATCAGGAAACCAGCGTATTAATGTACTTACAGGAGAAACGTAACCTAAACCAAGTCCGCATCCACCTATAACACCGTAGCCCAGATATAATAAATTAATTTCGCCAATGAGTATGCCAAAACCCCCAACTATAAAGCCTCCGCCCCAACAACAAGCAGCAACAGCTCCCACCATTCGCGGGCCAACTTTTTCTAACCACTTGCCGGCTACCGCTGCGGATAATCCAAGAAAAACGATTGCGATAGTGAAGGTGATAGTGACACTTTGTAGCGACCAATCATCTGCTGCACTTGTGACAACGCCGAGTCGTTTAATTAGTGCGGGGTTAAATAAACTCCATGCATAAACAGAGCCGATACACAGATGAATTCCTAATGCGGCCGGCGCAATCAACCAACGATTGAAGCCTTCCTTTGCAACAATGTGTTTTTTTGATAGTAGTTCAAGCATGATGAAGAAGTTTTCCCCGATAAATATTCTAGTGAAAAGTATTTTTATTAAATTGGCCAATATTATTCAGTTATTTTATGGCGCAATTATCGAGCTAAAGAAAATTTGTATTTGACAGTACTAGGATAATCAGTATTCTCCTCGATTGAAAGTATTAGGTGCCAACTGTTTCAAAACAGTTGTGTTAAACGGGAAGTCGGTGCGTTGTTAAAACAAGGCCGACGCTGCCCCCGCAACGGTAAGTGAGTTTAAGTTTGTTCAATAAGTCACTGTGTCGAATAGTTATTTACAGACATGGGAAGGCGAGCAAACCGATGTTTCATCCCTCATAAGCCCGGAGACCGGCCTGATATTTATTAAACCACGCTGCGGGAGGCTGTGGAGGCGATTTTAAAATATCTGCGGTCTCGCTGTATTTTTCCTGATCCTTTTCCTAATCCCCAGCTAATAAAAAATTAAACGGTGCGGCGGGCACCATGGGGAGCACGACCTTGCGTATAATTATTACACTATTTTTTTTAAACACCCTTTTTATTTCAAACATTGCTTTGGCAGAGAATGTTGAATTAGATCCTTTGACCATAGTTTCAACACGACTGGATGATGAAATTGCTAACGCACCGAAAAACGTCACAATTATTACTTCGGAACAAATTGAAGCCTCTCCAGCAAAAACAATTCCTGAATTACTTTCACTTGAAGCAGGGATACTAAGTCGGAGTTTCTTTGGTAATTCAGCAGCTAGAAGCACTATAGATATCCGTGGATTTGGTGCTACCTCAACCCAAAACACATTGATACTTCTGGATGGTCGACGTTTAAATGACATTGATCAGTCTTCAATTAATTATGCGGCAATTCCAATTCATAATATCGAACGAATTGAAGTTGTTCGTGGTTCTGGTGGAGTATTATATGGTGATGGTGCAGTTGGTGGCTCCATTAACATAATAACAAAACGCGCTCAGGCCGGAGAAAAAACAGGAATCGCAAAAGTTTCATATGGATCTTATGCCACGAGCCAAGCCGAAGTCGCTTTAGCATTAGGCTCAGAAAATTATGGGGTTAACATAGCAGCTAATTATATTGATTCGAATGGATACAGAAATAACAATGAATTAATACAACGAAATATACAAGCTGATATCAGACGTGACATTAGTGGTGGCGAACTATTTTTTAAAGCAGGCGCATCAAATCAACATTTGGGGCTCCCTGGAAATAGAAGAGTAGAACCTGGCAAGAACATTAATTTATTAGCTACTCATCGCCAAGGGGCAAGTACTCCAAAAGATTTTGCAAAAGAAGAATCTCATTTCATAACTTTAGGTGCGCGCCAACGTTTGCATGATGATATAGAAGCTATTATTGATTTTGGATATCGTTTTAAAAATCAAAAAGCATTTTTTGATCAAGGTGGTTTCCCAAGTTCCTTGAACACTGATTTTGATATCTGGTCTGTTACACCAAGGTTAAATATAGATACTGCATTAGTAAATATAAACCATCATATTACAATTGGAACTGATGTTTATTATTATAATTATGACTCTAATCGTTCACCTACTTTAGCGACAAGTAGTACCCCTATAAATAAACTGGGTATAGATCAGAAGACTTACGCGCTTTATATAAATGACTTGATTGATATTTCAGATGCAACTCATTTTGAAATTGGAGCGAGAATTCAGCATGTAAATTTAAATGCGGTGGATGAGTTTAATAGTTCGGCTCCAGGAGCAAATGGTTTTAATGCTAAAGCTCCTGATTTTGCTCAGAATAATACTGAAGAAATGTATAACCTTGGTCTTCGACATCAATTTACAAAGACAGTATCAGTCTATGGAAATGTTGGTAGAAGTGTACGCTTTGGTAACGTAGATGAAATATATGAGTCAAATGCCTTTTCTCCATTAAAACCACAGACTGCCAATCATTTTGACATTGGCATTGGTTTTAATTATGAGAAATTATCTGCGTCATTATCTGCTTATTATATGGATTTAGAAAATGAAATTCATTTTAATCGAACTGTTGGGACATTTGGCGAAAATGTTAACCTTGATCCTACTAAACGAGAAGGCATTGAAACGACGATAGAATTGATGCCACTGACTAATGTTTCAATTAGGGGTAATTATGCCTACCTTACTTCTGAGTTTGATGAAGGAGCATTAGCAGGTAACGAAGTACCTTTGGTTCCTAATCATACTGCTAGCGTGTCCGTTAATTGGGATATTAATTCAACATTTACACTTACTTCTATCTGGCGATACGTAGGTGAAAAACGATTCGACAACGATCAAAGCAATAATTTCGGTCAAGAAATTCCTGACTATGATATGTTGGATTTGAAACTAAAGGGTGATTATCATGCTTGGGCAGTAGACCTGTCTTTTAATAATTTACTGGATGAGGAAGCATTTGATTACGCGATAAGAAGCACGACAACTGCAGGGACATATAATGCGCAACCATTGCCAGAACGAAATATAACTATATCTATAAGTTATAACTTCAATTAGAAGAAGGTATCTTCTATAATCAATAAGTAATTTTAAATCGTGTCCTATGGAGATCTGTTATGTTGAAACATAAGAATATTTATATATTAATTTTAGTTCTACTGGCAGTCTCTTCCAGATTGATCCCTCATCCTCTAAATTTTACTCCTATTGGTGCTCTAGGGCTTTTTGCGGGGGCTTATATACTCGATAAAAGGGTCTGGCTCTTGCCTCTTTGTGCCTTGTTGCTGAGTGATTTCATTATTGGTTTTTACGAGCCAATTGCTATGTTGTTTGTTTACCTTGGTTTTGCCTTAAGTGCTTTTATAGGACGCTTGCTTCTTTCTGATAAACGCACGCCACTAAGGTTAGGCGGAGCCGCGGTCACTTCGGCAACTTTATTTTTCGTGGTATCAAATTTCGGAACATGGCTAACAGGTACACTTTATCCTATATCTATTACCGGATTAGTTGAGTGTTATTTAATGGCTATACCTTTCTACGGCAATACTTTATTAGGCGATCTTTTTTATGTAGTAGTATTGTTTGGAATTTATGAAAGCGCTCAAGTCTGGATGCAAAAGCGCCAGGTTACTCAAGTGGTTTAATCAGTTTTTAAAAGGAAGTTTCTATGGGCGATAGATTATCTAAAATCTATACTCGAACGGGTGATGATGGCACGACCGGACTTGCCAACGGCAATCGTATTGATAAATCAAGTATTCGTGTTGACGTTATGGGTAATCTTGATGAGTTGAACAGTTTAATCGGCGTTATTGAAGCAAGTGATATACCGAGTGATATTTCGGGATATTTGTTAAATATCCAACATCGTTTGTTCGATATTGGCGGAGAGATTGCTACTCCGGGTAATGCCGTAACTGCTCCGACTAGTATTGAACGCCTGGAAGAATTAATAGACTCATACAATGAAGATTTACCTTCATTAAAAGAGTTTATTTTACCTGGAGGTTCTCTTTCTGCTTCTATTTGTCATCTGGCAAGAAGTGTCTGTCGACGATGTGAACGAAGTCTAGTTGAATTAAGTCGAACTGAATTTTTAAACACAGAATCTTTACGCTATATTAATCGTTTATCCGATTTATTATTCGTGTTAGCAAGAACCTTGAATCAAGGGAAGGGTGGAAAAGAAATATTTTGGGATAGTGAACGTCTGAAACGTTCAGTTTAGTTATTAGTTGTATAATAAAGAGTAATAATTTCCGCCTGAAACCCGTTTTCGTTGTTTAAAAATCCTGATTCTGCTTTTAAAAATAGAATATCTTTCTCATTTAAGCTCAAGTTATATTATTATAGTCATTAAAGATACTGAGACTATTATATGACAGCTGGCCAACTACCATTGGTTCTGGGAATAATAGGTGATAATAAAGTATTATCATCTGATCATCATGAGACATTAAAACAGTCTGTCAAAAAAATTCTTTTTGACTTTAAAAATGAATTTCCCGATACAAAAATTCAGCTGTTAACTTCATTGAAAAAAAAATCTGAACAACTTGCTGCTGAAGTTGGTCTTGAGAATGATGTAGATGTTATTGTTGTAACGCCTTTTACACCTGAGCAAACTGAAACTGCCGATTCTGATATACGTTCCACTGAAAACAGATCTGCCAGAATATTAGTAAAAGCATTAGAGAATTTTTGTTTGCCCGCACCAGTTGCAGATCATGGCCATTCCAATATTGACCAATATTCTCAGGCACAAACAGGCGCATTCATTGCAAAGCGTTGTCACATATTAGTTGCTTTATGGGATGGGAAGCCATCTGAAATAACGGGCAGCATATGCCAAATAGTTAATTTTAAACTAACAGGCAATATGAACTGGATTCCCCAAGCATATCAAACTGTAAAAAATGATCTGGATTTACCGAATAAGGGTCCAGTATTCAATCTGATTTTATCTAATAGACATGTAACAGGTGACGACATATTTGAATTAATTAAGCGATATCCATTCGAGGAATCTATAAATAAAGAAAATTCAGATAATCAAGCCACAGAAAAACAGTTTTTAAAATCACTGGAAAGGTTGAACGAATATAACAAAGACGTGGTAACTTTTTTATCTGTTGATGCATGCAACCTTGAAAAGCAGATTTATCCTTTAATTCCTTTAAATGAGATCTCTTCATTAGAAGATGAACAACGAAATATACTGGAAGTTTATACAGCATCCGATCAACTTGCTCAGATCTTTCAGAAGAGAATCAAACAAACGTCAAAATTGCTTTATTTTGTATCTGCGTTTATGCCATTGGTATTTATGGTGTATATAAAACTATGGCAACAACCACCTGTTATTATGTTTTATGTTGTTCTCTCTTTTATTGTTTATCTGATTTATTGGTACAGCCGTAAAAAGAAGTATCAAATAAAATATCTGGATTATCGAGCGTTGGCAGAAGGGTTACGCGTCCAGTTTTTCTGGAGAAGCATTGAGTTGACTAATCCAGTAAGAGATTTGAATAAACGACCGGGTGGTGCTGTGCTTCCGGTGACAGTATCGGACTGTTATTTAAGAAAACAAAACGGCGTGCTTGACTGGATCCGCGATTCAATTCGCATAGCAAGTTTGCCTATTTACGGTAAAACAAGACAAGCTGATAAAGAGCATATATTAAATCTTGTGCTGAAACATTGGGTTAACGATCAGTCAAACTATTACACTCGCGCAGCTTTTAGGGACGAAAAAAAGTCAAAGCAATTTGATAGAGCTATACTTCCTTTAATACTAATAGGAGGGATATTATCTATTTCATTAACCGGATTGTTTCCAGTGATTGCAAATTATCCTGTCACAAAAAATATAATGATATTGTGTGTCGGATATTTGCCCGCGATTGGAGGCTTGCTTAAAGCTTATATTTTTACGATGGGTTACTGGGAGCAATCACGACAATACGAAAGAATGGCGAATGTCTTCAATCAAGCGCTAAATAAAATCAACGAAGTGAGTGATTTTGATGAAACTATTTCAATTATTCATGAGTTGGGTAAAGAAGCCTTGAGGGAAAATGGTGACTGGGTTTTATTACATCGTGACAGGCCAATAAAAGTACCGGGTACCGGCAAATCAAATTTGATCGAAGCGACAATGTCATTTCAAAAAAAAGAAAACATAATTAGATGATGATCACGGCACATATGAATACAATTGATGAGCTTATAGCGAGTTGGCATACACACTCAAATCAGACTGATTTGAGCGCAGATATATTTCTTTCTTTCGGTGTTCAGGCGCTGGAACTGGGACATCCTTATCTGGCTTATGACATTTTAAAAAAAGGAATTTTGTTATACCCAGATAATAAGAATTTGATTTATAGGGGAGCATTGGCATTGGCCAGAAGCGGTTCACTGTTTACGGCAAATGCATTATTAATTAATTTAATTAATAAACTTGATGAAAGCGATCCGATATTTCCCGATTTATTAAGTCTTGCCGGGAGACTAGCCAAAGACTGTTGGGCTAAAAGTAAAGACGTGAGGAAGAAAAATGAATTTGCCAGACAAAGCCTGCATTTTTATAAAAAAGCGTTTGATATTACCAATGATTACTACCCGGGCATTAATGCAGCAACATTGAGTTTAATCTTGAATCAAAATACTGAAGCCGGGTTAATTGCAAAACAAATCAGTGAAATTTGTATTAAACAGCATAAAACTGATCAGGATTACTGGTTGTTGGCAACTCTGGGTGAAGCGGCGTTGATACAAGGAAATTATGATGAAGCTATTTCCTGGTATAGAAAGGTCATGGATAACATCGGTAATAAAACAGGGGATATTTCCAGCATACGTCGACAAGTTCTTTATTTAAACGTGTACGTTAAAGGCTGTGACAAGATACTTGATTTATTACAAGTCCCAATTGTTATTGCTTTCTCTGGTCATATGGTTGATTTGCCAAATCGATCTGAAACGAGGTTCCCGGTTAATCTGGAAAAAGATGTGCGTGAAAAAATTGATGTGAGTTTAAAACAATTTCATTCAATTATTGCTTATTCATCAGCCGCATGTGGTTCAGACATTATCTTTCTGGAAGCAATTCAGGAGTTAAAAGGCCAAACACATATTGTGTTACCTTTTGTGCAACAGGATTTTATTGACACTAGTGTATCAATTGCCGGGAACGAATGGCTTAAACGGTTTCATACTGTTATTGGTAAAGCAACATCAGTCTCATATGCAACCAGGGAAGGATATCTTGGCGATGATTCGTTATTTGCCTATGCGAATGATCTGATTCAAGGTAATTCGCTTTTAAAAGCAGAACAATTAAATAGTCATGTTATTTTTCTTGCTGTGGCTGATAGGGCACAAAAAAATGATATCGGAGGCACACTTCATTCTTTGGGGCTATGGGAAGGTCAAAACAGAGAATCAATAGTTATTGACTTGTCTGAACTAAGGTCAGTTTTTTCTGATGACCAATATCTTTCTGACAATCAATCAAATGTAAAAAGTATGAAATATGATGGAAAAGTTTTATCTAGACAGATAAAAACAATGATGTTTGCTGATTGTGTCGGGTTTAGTCGATTAGGAGAGGAAAGTGCGCCCTCTTTTTTCATAAATTTTTTAGGGCAGATATCAAGGGTTATCGATAACGTTAATATACCACCGGTATTCAGTAATACATGGGGCGATGGTTTGTTTATGGTTTTCGATGATGTGCTTAGTGCTGCAGAATTTGCATTATGCTTAAGAGAGATGGTAATCGAAACGGATTGGCAGCAACATGGCTTGCCTGATGATACAAACATTCGAATTGGAATGCACACGGGGCCAGTGTATACAACCAAGGATCCAATAATTAAACGTAATAATTACTTTGGCACACACGTTAATCTTGCTGCACGTATAGAACCGATTACAACGCCTGGCGCAATATTTCTAACAGAGCAATCTGCCTCGATGCTGACCGCCAGTGGAAATCAGGATTATGCCTGTGACTATTTGGGGTTAACTGAATTGGCAAAAAAATACGGTAGTGATTCCCTTTATCGACTCAGGCGTTTTGATTCTATAGATTGACTTTGTAACATATTGATTATATTCAATATATAAAACTTACAATTTAGTAAAAAGGGCATATACTTTAGTTGACATTGTCGAAACATTATATGGCAGGAGTTGTCATTATGAAAAAATTGTTCAATATCTTAGTACTAAGCTTATTTTGTCTAGGAAGTTATTCTGCATTTGCAAGTGGCACTGATAAAGGACCTGATTCTGGTTCATATTCAGATGAGCATAAAACCAAAACTATGGAAACTGCCAGTTCAGTTGACCCCATAAAAAAGGATGCCGGCACTAAGGAAGATGAAAAACCAAAAGCAAAAGCAATTGATGATGTAAGCTGATTTTTTAATTTTAGGTATAGTTTTCTAATGAAGGCCTTGGTTTTTAACCAAGGCCTTTTTTATTGGTTACAATGTGCCAAATACAGAATGTTCATTAACTAATAGGATATTTAATTTTTCAGGAATAATAGATAACATTAATTATGTTAAATAGTGAACAGTCATTTAAGTACTATGCCTTTATCAGTTATAGCCATACTGATAAGAAATGGGGTGACTGGCTACATAAAGCACTTGAAACCTACCGTGTTCCAAAACATCTCATAGGAAAACAGGCGCGAGAAGATATTATTCCTTCACGCATCTCACCTATTTTTCGCGATAGAGAAGAACTACCCACTTCATCTGATTTGGGTTCAATGATTAATAATGCACTAAAAGAATCACGATATTTAATTGTGATTTGTTCTCCATATTCTGCAAAATCGCATTGGGTTAATGAAGAAATTCTGGCTTTTAAAAGATTTAAACGTTCTAACAGGATCCTTTGTATCATTGTTGATGGTGAACCCAACGCCACAGATAAACCTGATATAGCGGCAGAGGAATGTTTTCCTAATGCACTAAAATTTGAGCTTGGCACTGATAATCAATTAACAACAATTCGAACAGAACCTATTGCGGCTGATGCCCGTTCAGGTAAAGATGGAAAATCTGATGCAAAGCTTAAACTCATAGCCGGCATATTGGGCATAGGGTTTAACGAATTAAAACAACGAGAACTACAACGGCGACAGAAAAGACTTTTAGCAATCGCAGTTGTTTCAATATCTATAGCAATGCTTACAATTGCGTTAGCGATTACAGCGTTCATTGCAAAAAATGAAGCAGTTTATCAAAAACAATTAGCAGAAGAAGCAAGAGATATTGCGCAAAAGAATCTTGCTGCAGTGTTGTTTGAAAAAGCTCAAAATGCTTATGCGGAACAAAAGTATAATGAAGCCGCATTACTCGCTGCTGAAGCATGGGTTAAAGATCCATCCAATTATTATCCCGGTATAATTGAAGATGAAAATTTGTTGACGCCTCTTGTCGGAATATTTGAAGCAAATCTGAAAGTAAGTGTGAGCGATGTAGTCGCACATGAAAATATTCTTTTTAGTAGTCATTACGATAATATCATTAGGAAATGGGATTTAAATTCTAAAAAATTATTGAGTCAACTTGAGGGACATGATGACAAAGTCAGGGATATCGCATTAAGCGTTGACGGCAAGAAGTTATTTAGTGCTTCATACGATGGCAAAATAAAGGTGTGGGATACCGAAACAGGTAAAAATAATGTTACTTTCAATGATCAACATAGTCGTTTATTTTCAGTTGCCGTATCACCTGATAACATTCTGGTTGCATCAGGAGATGAGAATGGCAAAGTCTCTGTTTTGGATTTAATAACAGGGAATGTTGTCAGAGAATTAAATTCCACAGTTGGTATTCCTGTAATGAACCTGCATTTTGATTCTACCGAGAAACACTTAATCAGTTCCGGTGGTGATAATGGTGCGATAACAATATGGTCAACTAAAGATTGGAAAAATCAGAAACTGATAGCATCTGCAAAATATGGTATCTGGGGATTCGATCTGTTTTCAGACGACAAAATTATTGCATATAGCGCTGGTGATAAGGAAGACACTATCAATTTCAAACATATTGAAGATGAAAATTCTCAATCAACGAGCGTCCGTTCTAAAGATTCATGGTATCAAGATGTAATAATTAATCAGAATGAGTCCTTATTAGTGGCAACGACTCGTTATGGTCACCTTGACATGTTGGATTTAAAAAAAATGAAATGGTTGCGGTCAATATTCGCACATGAAGTAGCTATACAACGTGCAACTTTTGCCAAAGACGATAATTTTCTTGTTTCATCAAGTATAGATGGTTCTATTCGAATTTGGGACATTGGGGTTCATCAGAAAATGTTAAGCCGTCCATTTTTTGGAGGCAAGGAAAGAATTTACAACATGGCAATAAATGATGATAAACAATTTATTGCTACTGGAGATAACGATGGCGTTGTAAGAGTTTTTAATGCTGATACAGGCGAGTTAGTGAAAGAGTGGCATAATCCAGAAAACATAATAATTACTCATGTCGTTTTTGTTCCAGACAGTGATAACTTGCTTGTTTCTGGAGTTAATCAGCTTAAGTTAATTTCACTTACAGGAGATGATGAAAAATCGTATCAGTATTCCAGTTCATCTGATGAACCACATATCTTTTTTGTCTCAAATGACAAATTAATTCGAACATCAAATGCAGGCGTTATAGAAATTTATAATTTAAATAATGAAAAAGTGGTACTTAAATTTGATAATGATCGAACACAAACGCATGCAATTGATGTAAATGATGCAAAAAATATAATTGCTGTAGGTGGTTTTGAAGCATCAATTGACCTATGGAATCTAAACACTGAGAGCTTACAGTCTTCTTTCAAAGCGCACGACTATTCAGTTAGAGCTGTTATCTTTGATCTTAACAATATGCTAATTACAGCTGGAACTGATGGTGTAATTAAATATTGGGATACTGATAACCAGAAATTAATTAGGGAGTATTCTGGACATACTGCCCGCATAAGAACATTAGCCCTGTCACCAGATAAGCAATATATAGCAAGTGGCGGAGAAGATACAAAAGTAAAAATATGGAATAAAATGACAGGCGAATTATTGCAAACTATTCATGGGCCTGCATCCTATGTCAGCGATATAAAATATGGTAAAACAAATAATATTTTATATGTAGCATATTTTGATGGAACGATAAGAAAAGTGAATCTTGATAAAACTAAAGATAACCCGGCTCAATATCTCGACAAGATCAGAAAACTGACAGGACTCAAAGTGGATGGATTCAGAATAGTTACATTAAAACTATCAGAATGGGAAAAAATAAAGTTACAGGAAACTATTCATTAATATTTTTTATGTAGTTCCATAATTTTTCCTTCACGCTTCATATCAAGCTTTCCTAAAAAAGACATGCCTAACAGCGTAATGACAGGGAAGTTTCCTTCGTGGACCGCTCCTTGCACATTATGTAATTCTATATCACCGACTTTTACTTTCTTTAAATTAATAATGTAGATTTTATCTTTACCTGAAGCTGTATACGATTGGCCTTCTTCTCCATCAAGTTTGTAATCAATCCCAAGTTTTTTTGCAACATTACTGTTCATTGATACTAGTGTAGCGCCAGTGTCGACAACAAAATTTACATGAGAACCATTAATCGTTCCACTAATGTTATACATACCGGCAGAGTCAGGTGTGAGAATTAACTTATCTCCGCCAGTTGGTGGAGCATAGTTGCCGCCGATGTGCGCACCTAATGTATAAGTTTCTTGTTGGCCATCGATTTCAATAATCGCTTCTTTACTGTTTGATTCGATAAGTAAAGCGCCTTCGGGACTTGCTTTTCCTGTTTTTAATACCCGCTGTTTGCCATCAATTGTTACGATAGCTTTGTCTTTATACAGACCATTAATGATAATTTTATCAATAGCGAAAGAGAGCTGGCAGGCGAATAAAAATATTATGCCAATGAATATAATATTAATTTTGTTTTTCATGGTGTTTAGAGTTATTTAAAGCATAGTTTGAGTATAGATTAATATCTTGGTTTTAATAAGCCGCATCTTTCAGGTTAACTGTTATTTCTTTTTGTTTAGGAAGCAATTTGAACTCCCAATTTTCAATAGCCCAATCTAATATTGATTTAACATCATAAGTTATCAATTCTTTAGGCGGTTTCTGTCCAAGAAATTTTAGCGCGTTAAATAATATTGTATTCGATTTGTTTAGTTTTATAGACGCTGGGTTAATTGATTTGCTAATTTTTTTGCCAGAGCAATCCACAACAATGGGCAAGTGAAGATAAGAGGGCGTAATCAAGTTTAATTTGTTCTGTAAGTAAACTTGTCTCGGAGTTGAATCAAGCAAATCAACGCCACGTACAATGTCCGTTATATTTTGTTCTGCGTCATCAACTACTGTTGCTAAATGGTAAGCAAAAAAGCCATCAGCACGTTTGATAATAAAATCACCAATTTCAGGCTCTAGACATTGTGTATAACGTCCTTGTAATTGATCATTGATTCCGACTTCAATATTATCTGTTCGGATTCTTATTGAGCGCGCAACCTGATTTGATTTAATACCGTCTCGACAAATACCAGTATAGGGTTTGTCTGACAAATCTTTGCGGCTACAAGCGCAAGGAAAAGTGCATTTTAGTGATTGAAGTTTATCAAGAGCAGCTTGGTATAAATCTAGCCTTTGACTTTGGTAAACAACATCTTCATCCCAAAATAAACCAATGTGTTCAAGTTGTTCGAGTATTAGTTTATCTGCGCCAGCGACAGAACGAGCTTGATCAATATTGTCAATGCGGATTAACCATTTGCCTTGTTTGTTTTTAGCTTGAAGATAACTACCGAGTGCGGCAATGATTGAACCAAAATGAAGAGGGCCGCTTGGCGTTGGTGCAAAGCGGCCACGATAGTTTGAGTTATTATTAGTTTTATTAATTAAAATAAATTAGCCAAGTTGGCGTTCTTTAATTTCATCTAAGGTTTTACAATCTATGCAAAGTGTTGCCGTTGGTCTGGCTTCCAGTCTTCGTACACCAATTTCAATTCCGCAAACTTCACAATAACCGTAATCGCCACTATCTAAAGATAAAATGGCTTCATCAATTTTTCTGATTAATTTTCTTTCTCTATCACGAGTACGAAGCTCAAGAGAAAATTCTTCTTCTTGTGTCGCTCTGTCGTTTGGATCAGGAAAGTTCGATGCTTCATCTTGCATATGATGAACAGTTCGATCTACTTCTGCGATTAGATCATCTTTCCACAAATTAAGTAATTCACGGAAATGAGCGGTCTGTTCTTTGCCCATATAGTCTTCACCTTTTTTCTCTTTATAAGGCGAAACTTTTTCTTTTTTAGTTGCTTTTTTAGCCGTAGTCGAAGATTTAGTTTTAATATTAGTTACTTTCGTCATTGTTTCTTTATTCTTCTTGGTTGTCGTTTTCTTTTTAGCGGCTGTCTTTTTCTTAACGGCTGTTTTCTTTTTTACTGTTGTTTTTTTTGATACTTTTTTCTTAGCGACTTTCTTTTTAGCAGTCGCTTTTTTCTGGGGTACTTTTTTAGGCGCGACTTTCTTCTTGGCAACCTTCTTCTTTTTCAAAGGAACCTTCTTTTTAATTACTTTCTTTTTAGCAGTTTTTTTAGTCGTTTTCTTCTTGGCAGCCATCGCCCTGTCTCCGCCTTGTAAAAATCAGCGTGCATCTATACCAGAAAGGTTCAATTGAAGCAATTCTGAATTTCATTATTAATATCAGGATTTCAGTCCGGAATGTTCAACATACATTCGAGTTGCGCCCGCGACAGCTACTGGCATAGCCAAAAAATTAACAATAGGGATCATTGTCAATAGCATAACGCCTGAACCAAAACCGAAGGCGACCTGCCGATTTGAAGCAAATTTTTCACGTTGTTCTTTAAATGTAATGTCGTGGTTTCCCATTGGATAATCACCATATTCTAGTGTCAACATCCAGGCCGCAAACAAAACCCAAATCAATGGCGCAGCAAAGCTTACCATGGGTATGATGAATAATATTAAAAGCGGCAATGCTCGGACAGCAAAATAGAGTAATTTCTGAAATTCAGATTTAATTGAGATAACAATAATTTGTAGTAATGATTGATTGTTGTCTGTTGGCAGTTCTTGACCGGTAATGTTTCTTTCAACGGCCTCGGCTAAAAAACTATTGAAAGGCGCGCCAATTAGGTTAGCAATGATTGAAAAGCAAAAGAAAACAATAGTGAGTGCAACAATGACAAAGATAGGCCAAAGCAACCATGTTAGCCATTCTAACCATTGCCATTGCGCTAAAAGTTTGTCTATCAAACTACTGAGTGTGCTGGCACCATAAATAATCGCACCAGCAAATAGCAGTGAATTGATCAGTAACGGGACAAGCACATAAAGACGAACACCGGGTTTAAGGATTAATTTAAATCCCGATAACAAATATTTAAACCCTTGGGTAAATTGCTTCATCGAATAATATGTTACGGCAAAGTAACGACAGGAGAGGGCATCCAATCATCCATTCTATGTTCTGCAACAACACTGGTATAAATTCCACCACGAACATTAAATATTGCCGTCAGTCGCATGAAGCGCGGTGAGGTTGCTGCAACTAAATCATCCAGAATTTTGTTAGTTACGGCTTCGTGAAACGCACCTTGGTCACGATAAGAGACAACATAGAGTTTTAATGCTTTTAGTTCAACGCAAAGTTGATCCGGAACATACTCAATTTCGAGTACAGCGAAGTCAGGTTGTCCTGTTTTTGGACATAAACAAGTAAATTCGGGTACGTCGATTTTAATTGTGTAATCACGTTCCGGTGTTGGATTTGGAAATGTTTCAAGTGCATCAGTAACTTGGCTAGACATTCGTTTTTCTCTATATTTACGGCGTAAAGATGCGATAAGATAGAACATTGATAATGTTCTAGCAAGACATATCCTCTTTTTTTTATCTATTTATAAAAACAATATAAATCAATGATATATATATGTTAGTTGATGTTGATTATAGATATAATTTACGCTTGGACAGAGGGCTTAATCTCTAGTATTGTTACGCCCCATGCGTCTATGCAATATAAAACTTTCAGGCTTTAAATCGTTCGTAGATCCAACCAACCTTGTCATCCCTGACAGCCTTGTAGGCATCGTCGGGCCTAATGGTTGTGGTAAATCTAACATTATCGATGCTGTGACTTGGGTCATGGGAGAAAGCTCTGCTAAACACCTTCGTGGTGAGTCATTAACTGATGTTATTTTCAGCGGTTCAAGCGCTCGTCAACCTGTTGGGCAGGCTTCAGTTGAACTAGTTTTTGATAATACTGAGAAGAAACTCGGCGGTCAGTATGCTAGTTACAATGAGATTTCAGTAAAACGTCAGATTAATCGTGATGCTGTTTCAACTTATTATTTAAACGGTACTCGATGTCGTCGTCGTGATATTACCGCCATTTTTCTTGGCACCGGTTTAGGGCCTCGAAGTTATGCCATTATCGAACAGGGCATGATTTCCAGATTGATTGATGCCAAACCTGAAGAATTAAGAACCTATATCGAAGAAGCCGCAGGTATATCAAAATATCGTGAACGTCGCCGTGAAACAGAAAATCGTATTAAACATACGAAAGAGAATATCGAACGACTGACAGATATTCGTGAAGAACTGGGAAAACAGTTAAATCATTTACAGCGTCAAGCAAAAGCTGCAGAACGATATAAAAAATTGAAAGAGGAACAACGTCAAGTTAGTTCTGAATTACTTGCATTAAATTGGCGCGATTTAAATAAGGAAATGAGTGCGTTAAAGGAAGGTGCAGGTAAACGCGAGAATGCAGTTGAAGCTGCAATTGCGAAAGTACGCGAAACGGAAGCAGAGATTGAAAAACAACGAGAAGCCTTGAGCGAAGCAAATCAACACTTTAATAACAAGCAGTCTGATTTTTATAAAGTGGGTAGCGATATTTCCAGCTACGAACAAAAGTTGCAACATACACGCGAAAAAATTGCGACGATAGAATCAGAGTTAGAAAAAGTACGGCAAACACATGCGGACACAGTTAAACAGCATGAGCAAGACAAAGCCGAATATGAAAAACTTCAAAACGAGTTGACTAATCTTGAGCCAAGACTAAGCGGATCAAGAGATGAAAGTAATAAGGCTTACGAAATACTGAACCATGCCGAAGAGGCAATGCAAAGCTGGCAGTCTGAATGGGATATCTTTAACGAATCATATTCCGAGTTTACACGTCAGGGTCAAGTTGATAAGACGCGATTAGAACATCTTGAGTTTGGTTTAGGTGAACTTGCAGAACGTCGAATTCAATTAGAACAAGAAATTTCAAAATTTGAACAATCTGATCTCAATAATACAATCGAAACCTTGTCTAAATCTCTGGCAAGCGAAGAAGAAAAGCATCGTGTTTTGACGAAAGATTATGTTGAAAAACAAAATACTGTTAAAGATTACCGGGAAAAAGTAAGAGCATTGTCGTCGACACTTAATTCGGCAAGACAGGAATTTCAAAGTTTGAGAGGTCGTTTAGCATCCTTAGAAACGTTACAGCAGTCAGTAATCGAAAATAATCAGGAATTAAATGATTGGTTAAAAGAAAACAATCTCGACCAAAAACAACGACTGTCTCAATCTATTAAAGTTAATCCTAGATGGACGCATGCGTTGGAAACGGTGATTGGTGCGCATCTCCATGATATTTGTATTGATGATCTTGGTAATTACATTAGTAAACTAGAAAGTGCGCCGGGCAAATTTGGCTTAATGAATACAAGCAGTTCAAATCATTCGTCAGAAGCAAAACAATTTCCACGATTAATAGAGCAAATTACAACAGACATACGTGTTCCTTCTATTTTGGAAAATATTCATTTAGCGGATTCACTTGAACAAGCTATGAGCATGTTACCGAGTTTGTCTGCGGGACAAAGTATTGTCACTGAAAAGGGAATCTGGCTAAGTCATGATTGGGTTATTGTTAATAATCTTAGCGATACAAATGACAGTGTTTTAAATCGTGAAGAAGAAATTAGTTCGCTTAAATTAGATCTTGCTAAAAGAGAAGGCGAGATCCAATCCATTGAATCGGAATTAAAATCAACAGAAGAAAATCTTGAGCAGGTTGAAGCTACGCTAAATGATCAGCAGTCTCTAACCACGCAACAGCAACAAGCTATTTCTGATATTCGAGCGAAACTGGCTTCAATCCAAACTGAATCAGAACAACTATCGATACGACATCAAGAGTATCTTGAAGAATTGAGTGAAAATCAGGAGCAGTCAGAATCTGATAAATCAGAAATTGATTCGATTAAACCACGTCTGGAATCAGTTGAAGAAGATAACAAACAGTTTCAGCAGCAACGAGAAGAGTTATCTAACGTTAGAGAAAAACATCGTGAGTCTTTAAATACAGCAAGAGCTTCATGGCAAGAAACACATAATGAAAGTCATGGTATTGCTTTGCAACTTGAATCATATAGTTCACGTCGTGCATCTTATGAACAGGCGATTAAGCGAAATGACATTCAAGTTTCTCATCTTGCCAATCGACTATCTGAACTTGAGAAAAACTTATCTGAGAATCAATCTCCTGTTAAAGAGATTCAAGAAAAAATTGAAGTCTGTTTGAAAGATAAAGTTGATGCAGAAAAAAATCTTGGAGACGCGCGTACTAACGTTCAAGCAATCGAAGCTAGTATGAGAGAGCTTGAGCAAAACAGGCATAAGTTTGAAGAAGAACTGGAAGGCTTACGCACAGAGCTGGAAAAAGCACGATTAGGTGTTAATAGTTGTCAGGTCAGGCTTGAAACTGTTGAAGAAAAATTATCTGTTGAACAGCATAATGCCAAAGAATTACTAGAAACAATGGAAGAAGGCGCTAATCAGGAAGATTGGACTGCTCAGTTAGAAGCGATAGATCGAAAAATTACACGCCTTGGCCCGATTAACCTCGCCGCAATTGATGAATATACTCAGAACTCAGAACGCAAGACCTATCTTGATAGCCAACATAAAGATTTAATTGATGCATTAACAACGCTGGAAAATGCGATTAATAAAATTGACAAAGAAACTCGAACTCGTTTTAAAGAAACATTTGACGAGCTAAATACGAATATTAAAGAAATGTTTCCAAAATTGTTTGGCGGCGGCCATGCTTACCTTGAATTAACAGGTGATGATTTATTGCAGACAGGTGTTGCCATTATGGCGCGCCCGCCTGGTAAGAGAAACAGCAATATCCACTTATTGTCGGGTGGCGAAAAAGCGCTAACAGCTGTTGCACTTGTTTTTTCGATATTTAAGCTAAATCCTGCTCCTTTTTGTATTCTTGACGAAGTTGATGCACCGCTTGACGATACTAATGTCGGACGCTTTAGCGAGTTGGTCAAATCAATGTCCGATGAAGTCCAGTTTATTTTCATCACACATAACAAAATTACGATGGAAATTGCCAACCAGCTTCTTGGTGTGACCATGCACGAGGCTGGTGTGTCACGCCTTGTCTCTGTAGATATGAGTGAAGCTGTTGAAATGGCGGCGACCGCTTAACTAATTAATGTTTTTTCCCAGGCTTAGTCTGTCTGTTATAGTGCAATTATTTTATTACCTAATATAAACACGAGCTACATACCCATGATGTTTGGAAATGTGTATCCATAGTGCGTTTGTTTTCATTCAGGACAAGGCGCGAGGATGCGGCATGGTCATTCCCTGCAAAGAGGAGCAACGCTGTCATGGATGAAAACAAACGTGCTATGGATATCGTATTTCTAGGTATCATGGGTATCTAAGCGCCATGGATAACTTGCGCCTCATATTACTAATTATTGGATGCCTTATTGTTATGGGCATCTACTTGTGGGAAGTGTTTTACAAAGCAACACCCAAGAAAAGGACAGACATACTTAGCGCTGTCGATGAAACGCCAGATAATTTCATTTCTCCAAGCCATACCAATGAAGCAGCTTTCGATAATTATTCTACTGATGAAGATGCCTTAACTGATCTCGGTAGTTTATTAGCGCGATCACGAAATCAGAATATCGATGATACGCCTGAATCATTTAATGTTTCTGAAACAAGTGACAACATTGAAGAAGAAGACGAAGAAGCTTTGCCACTTGAGATGAGCGTTAAAGATTATGAAGCCAGCATAGACGAAAAGTATGATTCGGATATTTTTGCGGCAATTGAAGAAGATCTCCACGATCAGGAAGTCATGGATGATGAGAGTAATGTCTCTGATGAGTTTGATGAAGAACAAGAAGAAGCTGAAATTCCAGAAAGCAATAAAACCAGTGAAGATTTATTAGTTCTTTATATTACAAGCCCGTCGCATATTTCGTTTAATGGCTTATCCATAAGTAAAGCCGCCGATGAAGTTGGCATGATCTATGGGCATATGAATATTTTTCATCATTTCGGTCCGGGGAAACTTCATTCCGGACAACCTTTATTTAGTCTTGCCAATATGCATGAACCGGGTTCATTTGATCTTGGGCGCATGGCCTATTTAAAGACAAAAGGGCTTGCGATGTTTATGTATTCGCCTGCTTCGATCGATGCCAGTGTTGTTTTTGAATTATTTTTAAATACGACACAACGTCTTGCCAAAATACTCGGTGGAACAGTACGAACTACAGATAATGAAGTTTTGAATAATGCTGCTATTACTGCTCTTCGAAAAAAAGCTGAATCGTTTTCAGCCGATTATCAATAGAACTTGAAGGAAATGACTTTGCAACAAGCAAGCAAGCGAGCTAATGCTCTTCGCGAAACGATCAATCAACATAACTATCAGTACTATGTATTGGATGATCCTGATATTCCTGATTCAGAATACGATAGATTGTTACGTGAGCTGATAGAGATTGAAACTGAGTATCCTGAACTCATCATTGCTAATTCACCTACGCAACGTGTTGGTGCGTCGCCGTTATCAGAGTTTGAACAAGTAAAACATACTGTGCCGATGTTATCACTGGCAAATGCTTTTGATGAAGATGAAATGAAAGCGTTTGAAAAAAGAATTAATGATCGACTTGAAACAGAAACGGTGATTTTCTCGGCAGAAACAAAACTGGATGGTTTGGCTGTTAGTATTCTTTATGAGAATGCTTTATTAAAAGTTACTGCTACTCGTGGCGATGGCTACTTTGGTGAAAATGTAACGCACAATGTTAGAACCATATCCTCGGTTCCTTTAAGTTTAAGGGGTGAAGATATTCCTGAGTTATTAGAGGTCAGGGGTGAAGTTTTTATGGCGCATAAAAGCTTTGAAGAATTAAATAATAAGCAGCGCGAAAAAAACGAGAAGTTGTTTGCCAATCCACGTAATGCTGCTGCAGGTTCTTTGCGTCAATTAGATCCGAAAATAACCGCGCAAAGAATATTGTCATTTTTTGCTTATGGAATTGGTGATTATAAAGGTAATGTCGATTTTAAAAGTCACACGCAAATATTAAAGCAGCTTAAACAATGGGGTATTCCTGTTTCTCCAGAAACAAAAGAAATGAAAAACCTGCAAGCTTGTCTGGAATACTATAAAGAGATAGGAGAAAGGCGAGCGAGTTTAGCTTATGAGATTGATGGCGTAGTTTTTAAAGTTAACGACCTAATGCAACAACAAGCATTAGGTTTTGTTTCTCGATCCCCTCGCTGGGCAATTGCTTATAAATTTCCACCTGTAGAAGAGATATCAAGAATAGTCGATATAGAAGTTCAAGTTGGTCGTACTGGCGCAATAACACCTGTGGCAAGACTTGAACCTGTTTTTGTTGGAGGCGTTACGATTACTAACGCAACCTTGCATAACCTTGACGAGATTAAACGTAAAGATATAAGAATAGGGGATTGGGTTTACATTCGACGTGCAGGCGATGTTATTCCTGAAGTTGTAAGTGTTATTAAGGAAAAGCGTGGTGATGTAACTGAGTTTACTATGCCGCAAGTTTGTCCTGTTTGTGGTGCAGAGGTTGAAAGACAGGAAGGAGAAGCCGTCTTTCGATGCATGGGCGGCATTTCCTGTTCAGCACAAAACATTCAAGCAATCATTCATTTTGTTTCACGTAAAGCAATGAATATTGATGGTCTTGGTGAAAAAATAATTATTCAATTAATAGATGCCGGTTTGGTTAATACAGTAGCAGATCTATATTTACTATTAAATAAACGAGAACAACTTGCTAGTTTGGAACGAATGGCTGAGAAGTCCGCTGATAACTTGATTGGAGCATTAGAAAAAAGCAAAGAAACAACATTAGATCGATTTATCTATGCACTTGGTATTCGTGAAGTAGGCGAAGCCACAGCGCGTTTGTTAGCACAACACTTTAAAGAATTAGCGCCTATAGAAAATGCATCAGCAGAAGAGCTGGAAAAAATATCCGATATTGGTCCTGTAGTCGCACATAATATTCACACTTTTTTTCAACAAGAACACAATATTGAAATAATTGATAAACTAAAAAAATATATTCATTGGGAAACAGTTGAGACTAATCAATCAACAAAATTAAATGGAATGACATTCGTTATTACAGGAACGTTATCTAATATGAGTCGCGATGAAGCAAAACAAAAATTAATGTCACTTGGCGCAAAAGTCAGCGGCAGTGTTTCTAAAAAGACAAGCTATGTTGTTTATGGGGATTCACCTGGGAGTAAATACGAAAAAGCGATGCAATTAGGTGTAAAAACATTAAATGAGCGAGAAATGTTAGAGTTAATTAAGTAAGTTAAAGCATACAGTCGTAGGCCATAGTATTTAAAAAAATATTTTTTATCTGATTCCTTAAAACTAAATTTACTCTTTGCTCTCAACTTCAACTCGATTACGTCCACCTTCCTTGGCTTTATAAAGTAGAGCATCAGCACGTTCTACTAACTTGAGTCGATCATCGCCTTCCTGAAATTCGACTAAACCTATTGAAACTGAAATATTGAGTTTTATATTGTTGTAGTCAAATTTCATTTTTTCGACTTTTTTTCTCATGCGTTCAGCTAATAATTTAGCACCTGCGACTTTAGTATTTCGGAGTAAGATAACAAATTCTTCACCGCCATATCGAAAAACGATATCACTACTACGCATGCATTCCATAATGCAGTCGGCAAAACTTTTTAATACGGCATCACCAACGATATGACCATAGTTATCGTTGATTTGTTTGAATCTATCCAAGTCCAACATCATGAGTGAAAGAGTGTGACCATGACGTGTTGCTAAATCAATTTCTTGTTCGATTGATTTATCAAATGCAGCACGATTGTTTAAACCTGTTAATGGATCGCTATAAGCTTTTTCTACTGCTTGTTTGTATAGCAAGGCATTTCTTAATGGATAGATTAATGCCGAGATCAAACTTTCTATTTTATTAATTTCGACATCAACAAATTTGCTGTTTCGAGAAATGATGATTTCACCCATCTTTTTTCCAAATAAAACCAGGCTGTATATCGATCTGTGTATTGCAGCTTTACCAATATCGTATTTGATACCTTCATCCTGATTTTCATAGCTAAGGTGTTCATGAGGAACGACGGCCGCCATTTCATCATCAAATAATTCAATCAACTTTTCCAATTCAAGCGTGCTCTGCAATACACCCATTACATGAATAGACATATTGGTCACATCGGTCATATTTTCAGGATAGGAAATCATCAGGCGTGAGTTTTGTACCCCCGGTGAATTGCTAATGTCTGTAATATCTGCCATAGGCCCAGTTGAATTAGTCATAATTAATATTCAATAGTTTACTTGATTTTTCAAATGCAAGATGAATGCCAAGGAAAAAACAACAAATTTCTTTTACCTTCAGCTATATATATAGGAATGATTTTCTAAATTATCAAGAAAATATTATAAGTAGTTGTAAATTATAATATTATTTAAGCCGCTATATGTCCGTTTTCTGATGATTTTGGATCAATAATAGTGTTTATGGCTTTTTCAGCCGTATCTGCAACAGGATAATCAACGGTATAGTGAAGACCACGGCTTTCTTTTCGTCTAAGTGCAGATTCTACGATTAATTCAGCGACGACAAGCAGATTTCGTAGTTCGACCAAATCTTTACTAATTCTAAAATTCCCATAATAATCAGTAACTTCAGTTTTTAATAACCTGATTCGATGTTGAGCTCGTTGTAGTCGTTTTGTCGTTCTAACGATTCCAACATAGTCCCACATAAAACGTCGTATTTCTTGCCAGTTATGCGTTACTACAACTTCTTCATCCGAATCAGTGACGCGGCTTTCGTCCCATTCCGGTAATTTTCCCGGCATTTTTGTAGCGGCTAAAGATTGCCGGATGTCTTTAAAAGCGGCATGCGCAAAGACAATACATTCCAGTAAAGAGTTGCTTGCCATACGATTTGCGCCATGTAGACCGGAACAACTGACTTCACCGATGGCATACAGTCCGGGAATATCTGTTTGCCCATTTTGATTAATCATCACACCACCACAGGTGTAATGCGCGGCAGGAACGACTGGAATCGGCTCAGATGACATATCAATGCCAAATTCGAGACAACGTTTATTAATGGTCGGGAAATGTTGTTCAATAAACTCTTTGGATTTATGTGAGATATTTAAATATACACAATCATGCCCTAAACGTTTCATTTCATAATCTATGGCTCGTGCTACAACATCTCTTGGTGCCAATTCTCCACGCGAATCGTAGCGATGCATGAAGCGTTCACCGTTTGCCAAAATTAACTTCGCACCTTCACCCCTTAATGCTTCAGAGATAAGAAATGATTTAGCCATTGGGTGATACAGACAAGTAGGGTGAAACTGAATAAATTCCATATTGCCAATACGACAACCAGCACGCCAGGCCATGGCAATACCATCACCGGTACAACTATCCGGGTTACTGGTGTACAGATAAGCTTTGCCAGCACCGCCTGTTGCTAAAATGACGTTGCGAGCACTGAAAACATTGACCTTACTATTAATAACATCAAGTACATACGTGCCAAGGCAACGATTACCCGGTTTCCCCAGTTTTTGTGAAGTAATTAGATCAACCGCGATATGGTGTTCGAATAAATCGATATTTGGATGTGCTCTGACTCGGGATTCAAGCGTTGTTTCTATTGCTTTACCAGTTGCATCAGCGGCATGAATGATCCGTCTGTGGCTATGACCGCCTTCTTTATGCAAATGAAAAGGAGAGTTTGAACCTGCTTCAGCATTTGAACGAGTGAAGTCGACACCTTGATTAACAAGCCAATCAACACTTTTATGCGCACGCTCAACAACAAAGTGAACAATATCAGGATCACAAAGCCCTGCACCTGCCGCTAAAGTATCTTCAACATGAGATTCAATAGAGTCATGTTCATCAAGCACAGCAGAGACACCGCCTTGTGCATATAGCGTGGCACCTTCAATTAAGGCTTCTTTTGATAAAACGGCAACATTGGCATAATCAGCAAGCTTTAGGGCGAGACTGAGCCCGGCAGCGCCACTACCAATGATTAATACATCATGTTGTTGTTGGTCATGCATCTTGCTTAAGGTAAGATAGCTTTTTTTTAATCTAAGTCTTTGATTGTAGAATATTAAACTATTTCATAACGTCTTTATATGCAATTCATAAATAGAATTGCGCACTGCAATAATAAAATAATAGCACAAGGGGAAAGGCCAGATGGCCGAGAAGGTTACAGATAAGCAATTAATAGACCGCGTTAAAAAGGGTGAAAAGGCGGCTTATGATTTGCTCGTAATTAAATATCAGCAACGCATAGTTAATCTTGTATCCCGTTTTGTCAGGAACCAAAGTGATGCTTTGGATGTCACACAAGAAGCATTTATAAAAGCATACCGAGCTTTACCTAATTTTCGTGGTGATAGTGCTTTTTATACATGGTTATACCGAATTGCCGTTAACACAGCGAAGAATCATCTTGCGGTGCAATCTCGAAGACCATCAGGTAATAACTATGATGTCTCCGAAATTGAACAAATTGAAGGTGCTGATGCTCTAAAAGAACAAGCAACACCGGAAAGTTTGCTGCTCAGAGATGAGTTACAAGCAACGGTTTTGAAGGCAATAGAAGATTTACCTGAAGATTTGAACACGGCAATAATGCTTCGGGAAATTGAAGGCTTAAGTTATGAAGAAATAGCGAGTGTTATGGAATGTCCTATTGGAACGGTAAGGTCCAGGATATTTCGGGCACGTGAAGCTATTGAGAGTGAAATGAAACCCTTATTGGAAAATTGAAATTAAGGCCAAATATTATGAACGAATCAAATAAAGAACAGCTTTCCGCATTTATCGATGGTGAACACGATGGTGAACATATGCTGGATAATCTAATTCATGATGAAGACATGAAAGGAATCTGGTCACGCTATCATTTAATCGGTGATTGTCTACGCGGAAATCTACCAGAAAAAATTTCCAATCAAATTTCAACAAACGTCAGTCATATTCTCCGAGACGAACCCACTATCCTTGCTCCAACAACAAAACGATTTAATATAAAACCACTTGCTGGTTTTGCTATCGCAGCGTCAGTTGCTATGGTGGCAATATTCAGTATTCAAAGCGGCAATGAGATTGATGCGGCATCAATTGGAGCGCCGACTATTGCGGCAACAACCGTCGCACAACCGGAAACATTTAGTTTTCCTGGGGCACAAGTTTTACCAGCAGCAGTAAAAGAATCAGATACACCTGAGTCAATAGCAAATCAGCGCCTTAATAATTATTTAATGAATCATAATGAATATCGAAGTAATGTTGGTGTAAAGGGTATTTTACCTTATGCCAGAATGGTTACAATTGAATCACAGGAATAATATTGCATTGAAATTTTTCTTCGCCATTAGTGCGCTTCTTATTGGAAGTATTAGTTTTGTAAATGCGGATAGCAGCACACCTGATCCAAAGGTATTGATTGATGAAATGTCAAAGGCAAGTCGTGATTTAAATTACGATGGTGTTTTCATTTATCGTTTGGGTAACCAAATGGATACGATGAGAATTATTCATAAATCAGGTGAGGATGGTATTCATGAACGTTTGATTTCCTTAACTGGTCATGCAAGAGAAATCATCAGGAACAAAGACCAAGTAAAGTGTTTTTATCCTGAAGATAAAAAAGTCGTAGTTCATAAAAGCCGTTTAGGGAAATTAGTATCTACCTATTTGCCCAATCCTATTAAGTCGATTTCAGAATTTTATAGTTTTGAACTTGCCGGAGAAGATCGCATTGCCGGGATGAACGCATGGATCGTTAACATCCGACCAAATGATAAATATCGATATGGTTATCAACTTTGGATAGAAAAAAAATCTCATCTATTACTTAAATCAGAACTGAAAAATCAATTGGGCGTAACGCTTGAGCAAATTATGTTTGCGCAACTAAACATAGTTGATGATATTGATGACGCTTTATTACAACCATCAATATCAGGCAAAGGTTTTGCCTGGTATAACAATATGAAGAGCGTCAATTTTAAAGTTGATAACGATAAACAATGGCAAGTGACATCAATGCCAGATGGTTTTTCAATGAGTGAACAGGAAAAAGAGGCAATGATGAATAGTTATATGCCTGTAGAGCACTATGTCTATACCGATGGTTTGGCAATGGTCTCAATCTATGTAGAGAAACTGGATCAGAAAGACAATCTTAAAGCAGGATTATCCAGTTTTGGCGGAGTAAATACGTATTCGACGCAGGTTGAAGGGTATCAAATTACAGCGGTGGGTGAGGTGCCTAAGGCCACTGTTCAGTTAATGGCTAATTCAGTAAAATCATTTCAATAATATTTCTTCATGCTATTTTTGTAGGTAGCTATCTGCAATGGAACATAAAATAAATGTATCAGAAAATATTTAAAGCGATTGTTGTTTTAATTGCCCTTATCTATATCAACATGACTCAGGCACAAGGCTTGCCAGATTTTACCGAGCTTGTTAATAAGAATGCCGCAGCAGTGGTAAATATTAGCACTAGCATGAAGAAGTCTAAAGCAGGTGGGTTGCCGCCTGACTTTAATATGCCTGACATTCCTGAGGACAGTCCATTTTATGATTTTTTTAGAAAATATTTTGACGAAATTCCAAAAGGATATGGGCCTCCTGCACAAGAGCGTTCGTCTTTAGGTTCCGGTTTTATAATTTCTAGCGATGGTTATGTTATTACTAATAATCATGTCGTTAGTAATGCAGAAGAAATCGTTGTTAGATTAAACGATCGACGTGAGTTTACTGCCGAGTTAATTGGTACAGATAAACGTAGCGATATTGCCGTATTAAAAATAGATGCGATAAATTTACCTACATTAAAGCTTGGAGATTCATCGAATTTAGATGTGGGAGAATGGGTTTTAGCAATCGGTTCGCCGTTTGGTTTTGATCATTCCGTTACAGCAGGAATTATTAGTGCGATTGGTCGTAGTTTGCCAAATGAAAATTATGTGCCTTTTATTCAAACTGATGTTGCGATAAACCCGGGTAATTCTGGCGGCCCTCTGTTTAATCTTGATGGAGAAGTTATCGGCGTAAATTCTCAAATATACAGTCGCACAGGCGGTTTTATGGGGTTGTCTTTTGCTGTGCCCGTTAATGTAGTCAAAAATGTTTATCAACAATTACGAGAAAATGGACGTGTAGCGAGAGGTTGGTTAGGTGTTTTGATTCAAGATGTAACACGTGAGTTAGCTGAATCTTTTGATATGCCTCATCCTCATGGTGCGTTGATAGCGAAAGTATTATCTGATGGTCCAGCAGAAAAATCCGGTTTAGAAGTGGGTGACATTATTGTTAAATTTAATGGAAAAAAAGTAAGTTTTTCTTCTGATTTACCACCGTTAGTCGGTAGTACGCCTGTTAATAGTAATGTGCCTGTAGAGATAATCCGTCGTTCAAAACATAAAACAATTCAGGTCAAAATTTCTGAGCTACCTTCTGAAGATAATGTTGTTGCCAAAAACGAGATTGAAATGCCTGATTCTGATACAAATCCTTTAAACGTCATCGCTAAGGATTTAACTAAAGATCAGAAAAAAGAATTAGACATAGATGATCAGGGCGTTTTAGTTGAAGAAGTTCAAGCTGGACCAGCTCAAAAAGCCGGAATACGCCAGGGAGATGTTATTTTGATGATCAACAACATTAAAATTAAAAACGTTTCCCATTTTGATGAATTGATAAAAGGCTTACCTAAAGGACGCTCTATTCCAATACTAATCCAACGACAAGGTGGCCCCATATTTCTTGCCCTTAAAATTGATGAATGACACTGAACTGGTTTTTACAATCTATTCCAGACCAGAATGTCATTTGTGTGATGAGATGCTAGAGGCTTTAAATAAATGGAAAAGGCGTTTTAATTTCAAAGTACAAATGGTCAATATTGACCAGGATTCATCATTAATAACACGTTTTGCTGCTCGCATACCTTTACTGGCTATGGGTGATATCGAAATTTGTGAATACCATCTTGATGAAAAGGCGTTGTTACATTTTGTTGAAAATGAAAAATAGTTTTCAATCCACCTATTAATTTCTTAATTATTCCGTTTATAGCATGGGTAAGATCATATAGAATCCCGCCTTTTTGCAGATAAGCTCTATAAATAACCTAGCAATGAAGCATATACGTAATTTCTCAATTATCGCTCATATCGATCATGGAAAATCAACCTTGGCAGATCGCTTTATACAAATGTGCGGCGCCTTGACTGAACGCGAGATGGGAGAACAGGTACTTGATTCTATGGATATAGAACGTGAACGCGGAATTACGATCAAGGCTCAAAGCGTCACGCTTTACTATGACGCAGATGATGGAGAGCGTTATCAGTTAAATATTATCGATACGCCAGGACATGTTGATTTTAGTTATGAAGTGTCACGCTCGTTATCCGCATGCGAAGGCGCTTTGCTCATTGTTGATGCTGCACAGGGAGTCGAAGCTCAAAGTGTGGCTAATTGTTTGACTGCAATTAACTATGATCTTGAAGTGTTACCCGTTTTAAACAAAATTGATTTACCTTCTGCTGAACCAGATCGTGTTGTTCATGAAATTGAAGACATCATTGGTATTGAAGCAAAACAAGCTTTGCGAGTAAGTGCTAAAACAGGTGCTGGGGTTAAAGAATTATTAGAAGAAATTGTTAGAGTCATACCTTCACCTAAAGGTAATCCCGAAGCTCCACTAAAAGCACTAATTATTGATTCATGGTTTGATAATTACCTTGGTGTTGTCTCTTTGGTAAGGATTGTTGATGGACAACTGGACGTGGGTAAGAAAATAAGAATCATGTCGACAGGCAGAAGCTTTCTTGTCGATCAGGTAGGATCTTTTACACCCAAACGCACACCAGCAAAATCGCTTGTCACTGGCGAAGTAGGTTATGTTGTCGCTGGCATAAAAGAAATAGATGGTGCTCCAGTAGGTGATACTTTAACGCTTGTAGACGATACTTCTATAGAACCACTGCCTGGATTTAAGATGGTTCAGCCTCGCGTATTTTCAGGTTTGTTTCCCGTGGATTCAGCTGATTATGAATCTTTCAGGGAAGCTTTAGGGAAACTTCGCTTAAATGATGCCGCATTACATTATGAGCCAGAAACATCTCAGGCACTTGGTTTTGGCTTTCGTTGTGGTTTTCTCGGTATGTTACATATGGAAATCATTCAAGAACGATTGGAGCGCGAGTATGATTTAAGTTTGATTACAACTGCACCAACAGTGATATACGAAGTATTAACGACAAATAATGAAGTAATCAAAATTGATAACCCTTCTAAACTTCCTGCACTTAATAAAATCACAGAAATTCGTGAGCCAATAATTACTGCAGATATACTTGTGCCACAAGAGTATCTTGGCAATGTGATTGGTTTATGTATAGAAAAACGAGGCGTTCAGAAAAAACTGCATTATTCAGGTCGGCAAATATCGCTCACGTTTGAAATTCCTATGAGTGAAGTTGTGTTGGATTTTTTTGACCGACTTAAATCGGTTAGTCGAGGTTTTGCTTCTTTTGATTACAGTTTTAATCGTTATGAGCCTGCTAAATTAGTTAAACTCGACATTCTTATAAATAATGAAAAAGTGGACGCACTTTCTTCTATCGTTCATCAGGACTTATCACAAGCTAGAGGGCGTGATTTAACCGAGAAGATGAAGGAGTTTATTCCTCGCCAAATGTATGAAGTGGCAATTCAAGCTGCAATTGGATCAAAAGTTTTAGCTCGACAAACAGTGAAAGCGATGAGGAAAAATGTGACGGCTAAATGTTATGGTGGTGACATCTCTCGCAAACGTAAATTACTAGAAAAACAAAAAGCAGGTAAAAAAAGAATGAAACAATTTGGTTCAGTAGAAATACCTCAAGCTGCTTTTATGGCCATTCTTCATGTGGGGAAAGATAAATGAATTTCGATTTCTCAGCTTTATTGGTGTTTTTGACATCCGCCAGCGGAATAATTTGGTTGATTGATAGTCTCTTTTTTGCGCCAAATCGTAATATAAATGCAAAAAAAGAAACTGAGGAACTAAATCTTCCGCTTATTGTTGAATATGCAAAATCATTCTTTCCTATATTTTTTATTGTTTTAATACTTCGCTCGTTTATTTTTGAGCCTTTCAAAATCCCATCGGGTTCAATGATGCCAACATTATTGATAGGTGATTTCATATTGGTCAATAAATACGATTATGGCCTGCGATTGCCTGTATTACATACCAAGATAATTGAAAATAAGACGCCAGAAAGAGGAGATATTGTTGTATTTCGTTATCCTGAAGATCCCAGTATTCCTTTTATTAAACGTGTCGTAGGCTTAGCTGGGGATAAAATTTCTTACTATAATAAAACGCTGTATATCAATGATATAGCAGTAATGCAGGTATTAAATGGACGTTATAATGCCTACGGTTCTGGGTTTATGATGGATGGAACCTCACTAAGAATTGAAAATTTAGATGATATTGAACATGAAATACTGATTACGCCAAATCGACGCTCTCAAGAGCTTGAAACTATGGTTCCAGAAGGTCATTATTTTGTTTTAGGAGATAATAGAGACAATAGTAAAGACAGTCGTTTTTGGGGCTTTGTGCCCGATGAGAACCTTGTAGGACGCGCTTTTATGATCTGGATGAATTGGGATGGCGAGAATGGCGGGATAGATTTCAAAAGAATTGGTACAATGATTAAATAAAAATTTAACAGGAGGAATTATGAAGCACATATCACAACGGCAAAAAGGCATGACGGTACTTGGTATTTTTATAATTTTAGCCATGTTAGCTTGTTTTTTCGCGTTCGGCTTAACTGCATTTACTTTGTATAACGAGAGTTTAACTGTTGATAGCGCCATGGAAAGTGTAGTTAATGCACCTCCGGCAAAAAGAAACACAACAAAACAGATTAGAAGTATGTTCCTCAGGAATGTTGAATTGAATAATGTTGAACGATTTACTGATATAACCGTAAAAGAGTTGGTTACTGTCGAGAAATCAAAAGACGGCAAGAAAAAATTTCTCCATGTTAAGTTTCAGTCAGAAAATAACTTATTTAAAAATTTATTTTTAATGATGAAGTATGATAAAACCATGGAATTAACCGGGAGCGCACCGCAATAAGTAAATTTATTAATTATGAATTTAATAATGATGATTTGTTGGAGCAGGCTCTAACTCACCGTAGTCTTGGAAATAATAATAATGAACGACTCGAATATTTGGGAGATGCCATACTAGGTTTTGTTATTGCAGAGTATCTTTATAATAATTTCCCTGACTCTTCGGAAGGAGAATTAACTCGACTCCGAGCGTCCTTAGTTAAAGGGGAAAAGCTTGCAAAAATCGGTAGAGAGATCCAGCTTTCGGATAATTTAAAGCTAGGTACAGGCGAATTAAAAAGCGGTGGTTGGCGAAGAGACTCTATCTTGGCTAACACTATTGAGGCGTTAATAGGCGCAGTCTATCTGGACTCTGATATTGAATCATGCCGTGCTTTCATATTTGATTTGTACCAACATCAGCTTGAAGATATTGACCCTTCTGATATTAAGAAAGATCCAAAGTCACAACTACAGGAATTTCTTCAGTCACGAAATCAAGATGTACCTATATATGAAACCATTGATGAGTCTGGCACATCACACCAGCCAGAATTTACGGTCTCATGCAAAGTTAATTTATTAGATGAACTTATAATGGCAAAAGGAACGAGCAAACGAAAAGCTGAACAAGCAGTCGCAAAAAAAGCCATGTCTATGTTAGACATAAAAAAGAAATGACACTTCAAAAAAATTTCACATGAATGAATTTAAAACCGGATACGTAAGTATTATTGGCAGGCCAAATGTAGGTAAATCGACTTTATTAAATCATTTAGTCGAGCAAAAGCTAAGTATTGTTTCAAGAAAACCTCAAACAACACGCTGGAACTTGCTAGGTATAAAAACAACTCCTGATGCACAAATAATATTTATTGATACTCCTGGCTTACAAAAAGAACCTAAACTTGCTTTGAATCAACATATGAATAGGGAGGTATCGAACACACTGAACTATATTGATATTATTTTATTTGTAGTAGAAGCATTAAAATGGAATGAGCTTGATGAAAATGTTATTAATTTATTAAAGAAGTCATCTGAAGCAAAAATATTTCTTGTACTTAACAAGGTGGATAAAATTGCGAATAAAAGTGATTTGTTATCTTTTATTAGCACAATATCTAAAGAAATTGATTTCAAAGAAGTGATCCCTGTCTCAGCAACCAAGGGAACAGGTTTTGAAGAATTAGAATCGACTATTATTAATAGCCTTCCTGTTGCGCCCGCGTTATTTCCAGAAGATCAGGTTACTGATCGTAGTGAGCGATTTTTTGCAGCGGAGTTTATTCGTGAAAAATTAATGACACGTTTAAGTGATGAGTTGCCTTATCATTTATCTATTACGATTGATGAGTTTAAAGAACAAAACAATGTTCTTCATATTCATGCCTGCATCTGGGTTGAGAGACAAGGTCAGAAATCAATAGTGATTGGAAAGGAAGGAAGTGTATTGAAAGCCGTTGGCAAAGAAGCAAGGAAGGATCTTGAAGAAATGTTTGATAAAAAAGTGAATTTAAAAACATGGGTCAAGGTTAAAAAGAAATGGACAGATTCGGCGCAAGCTTTGAAACAATTTGGTTATTACGAATAACTTTTCTTCAATATAAAGTTTAATGAAAGTTGAACTAACTCCATGCTATATATTACATCGCAGAGATTATAGTGAAAGCAGTCTGATTCTTGAAATTTTTTCCAGAGAACATGGTCGCATTAATTTAATTGCAAAAGGCGCAAAGCGGAATAAAAAGCGACAAGGAATAAATCATAACTTATATCAAAAATATCATATGTCATGGGTAGCTAAATCTGAATTAGGTACTTTAACTGATATTGAATTACCGTCTATATCAGGCTCATTAAAAGCCGAAGCTATGATGACTGGTTTCTATATGAATGAAATCATATTGAGACTACTTCATAAACATGAGTCACATCCTGAATTATTTGATTCTTACGACACGGCCATCAATAGATTGAGAAATAATATGCCCGAGCAGATTGTATTACGTTATTTTGAAAAAACATTGTTGCAGTCGCTTGGCTACGGAGTGATCCTTAATCATGAGGTGGTATTGGGAGAAGGGATTGATGCTGAAAAAGATTATTATTATAAACTTGATTTCGGTCCTTCTTTAAAATTTAGTAACTCTGAACCGGGCATTAATATTTCAGGAAAAACATTACTAGAGCTTGATACAGAGACATTGTCCAACAGCAAAAATATTAATGAAGCAAAAACCTTATTAAGATTGATACTGGATCAACATTTAGGCGAAAGGCCGCTTGCCAGCCGAGAGTTATATCAAGCCTATGTAAAAAACAAAAAAGTACTTTGATATACCTATTTAATAAAATATCGTTACAATAGCCCGCTTATCCAATTATCGAATTATCGAATTAATGAAATGTTACTAGGTGTAAATATAGATCATGTGGCGACACTACGTCAGGCACGAGGAACTCGTTATCCTGAACCAGTTCATGCAGCACATATTGCAGAACAAGCTGGAGCTGACTCAATAACAATCCATTTACGTGAAGATCGTCGACATATTCAAGAACGTGACATTCGACTATTAAAAGAAACTTTATTAACACCGATGAATTTAGAAGTAGCTTTGACAGAAGAGATGTTAGTCATAGCGGAATCAATAAAACCTGAGTTTTGTTGTTTGGTTCCTGAAAAAAGAGAAGAGCTTACGACAGAAGGTGGCTTGGATGTAAAAGGTCAATTATCGCGAGTCAAAGAAAGCTGTCAGCGATTAAAAGAAGCAGGAATCAGAGTCTCTTTATTTATCGATGCTGATCAAGAGCAAATCCAGGCAGCAGTTGATTCTTCAGCGCCTTATATTGAAATTCATACTGGTCGTTATGCAGATGCAGTTGATGATGAAAGCATGACAGAAGAATTAAAAAGAATTATTGAATCAGTTGAATTTGCTACTAATACCGGTCTTAAAGTTAATGCTGGTCATGGTTTAAGTTATACCAATGTGATGCAGATTGCTGCCATTCCACAAATACTGGAATTAAATATAGGACATAGTATTATCTCCCGCGCTGTTTTTTCCGGTTTGCAAGAAGCCGTCAGAGAAATGAAACGATTGATTAATTAATGAATCACACATTCTCTGATTAATCTGACTAACTGCACTTTAATTTTAAATACCTATTTTGATGTCTGCCCAACACACCCAAACAGAAAAAAGACGTACTTTTGCTATTATTTCTCACCCTGATGCAGGTAAGACAACAGTAACCGAGCAGCTGTTACTATACGGTGGCGTTATTCAAACAGCAGGTACTGTTAAATCGCGAAAGTCGGATCGACATGCTACTTCTGACTGGATGCAAATGGAAAAGGACAGAGGGATTTCAGTGACCAGCTCGGTAATGCAATTTGAATACGGTAATTGCGTTGTAAATTTATTAGACACACCAGGGCACGCTGACTTTTCAGAAGATACATATCGAACATTAACAGCGGTTGATTCTGCTTTAATGGTGATCGACGTAGCAAAAGGCGTTGAACAGCGCACCATTAAATTAATGGAAGTTTGCCGTTTAAGAGATACCCCCATAATCACATTTATTAATAAGCTGGATCGTGAAGGCAAGGAACCAATTGATCTATTAGATGAAATTGAAACAGAATTAGGAATTAAATGCGTCCCTTTTACATGGCCCATTGGTATGGGAGCACGTTTAATTGGGCTTTATAATTTAATCGATGATTCTATTCGCCTTTATGATAAACAAAAAGGTAGTAAGCATGGGCAATTAATCAAAGGATTAAATAGTGAAGAAGCTAAAACATTATTAGGTGATAAATTACCTCAATTAAACGAAGAAATTGATCTTGTCAAAGGCGTTTATGACAAGTTTAGTAAAGAAGCTTTTTTGACAGGCAAAATTACGCCAGTATTTTTTGGCACTGCATTACATAATTTTGGTATAGCTGAATTCATGGATTGTTTAATAGAGCATGCGCCAATACCGCAAGCTCGCGTGGCAGAAGAACGTAAAGTTGATCCAAAAGAAGATAAGTTCAGCGGTTTTGTTTTTAAGATTCAGGCCAATATGGATCCAGCGCATAGAGATAGAATAGCTTTCCTGAGAATATGTTCGGGAAATTATCAGCGAGGCATGAAAATGCGCCATGTACGTTTGAAGCGTGATGTTCAAATCTCGAATGCAGTAACGTTTATGGCGGGAAATAGAGAGCAAGCGGAAGAAGCGTGGCCAGGTGATGTGATTGGTTTACATAATCATGGAACCATTCAAGTAGGTGATACGTTTACACAAGGAGAACAACTCAATTTTACCGGCATCCCTCATTTTGCTCCGGAATTATTTAAACGTGTTCAGTTACGTGATCCGTTAAAATTAAAAGCATTACAAAAAGGATTAATTCAATTAGGTGAAGAGGGTGCTACACAAGTATTCAGACCGCTTAACAGTAATGACTGGATTTTAGGCGCGGTTGGTATATTGCAGTTTGATGTTGTCGCCTGGCGTTTAAAAGAAGAGTACGGTGTTGAATGTTCGTATGACAATATATCAGTTGCTGTCGCACGCTGGATTGAATGCGACGATAATAAAATGCTTAGTGAGTTTCGCAAAAAAGTTAGCGATAATCTTGCACTTGATGGCGGCGAACGTTTAGCTTATTTAGCACCATCCATGGTCAATCTAAATTTAACTATTGAACGCTGGCCTGAAATACAGTTCCACGCAACACGAGAACATTAGTTCACTCTTTACTCTCAGATAAAACAACTACACTTTCCTGTCGTTCATTACTATCAGGACTTGCTGTAACTTTCTCCTGAGGTTCCTTATTTGCAAATTGATTAGGAATATTGCGATTGATATCTGTTTTATCATCATCATCCTGATTATTTTGCATAGGACGTACTGACGCTGTATTAGGATTTATCTGAGTGATATCACTACTACTGCTTTGTTCTGGAGTGCGAACAGGCGCAGAAGTCGAGGTGTTTGGTTGAACACTGTTTTCAGGATTATTAACTGGCGCATTATTTGGAATTGCATTCTGGTTAGTATTATCAACCGATGCTTTCTCTACAGACTTGTTATTCGACTCATTATTATCACTACTATTACCTTGTTCTGGAGTGCTAACAGGTGCAGTAGTCGAGATGTTTGGTTGAACACTGTTTTTAGAATTATTAACTGGCGTATTATTTGGAATTGCATTCTGGTTGGTACTATCAACCGATGTAGCTTCTACAGACGTGTCATTCGACTCATTATTAACATTACCATTGTTGTTTGCATTATCTGGCTTACGTCTACGTCCACCTCGTCTGCCTCGTCTTGAATTGTTGTTGCGATTGGAAGAGTTCGAATTAGAATCTGCAGAATTTTCAGTTTGATCTTTTTCTTGATCATTCTTCTGGTTTCCATGGTGTGGTTTATTATTTGGATTAGGTTTACTGTGCCGTTGTTGATTACGAGTTTGTCCTTGACCTTGTCTATCACGATTGGAATTATTACCGCGAACATTTCGTTGATTAGTATTTGGTCGTCGATTATTTGGTCGTTGAGTATTATCTGAACTGGCCTTGGAAGTTTTCTTGTCCTCGGAAACGCTAAATAAAGTACTAAATATTTTTGCGAGGCGTGTTGCCAAGCCTATTTTGTTTTGTTTGTTGGCAGCAGGCACAGGTGCCTCAGGTGAAAATTGTTTAACGGCAGGGCTTTCAACAGGCGGCCTTTTATTATTATTGCTTATTATATCGCTATTTATATTGTCTTTTTCATCGGCTTTTAATAAATAGCTAGCTTGCTGATGATCATCGAGTTTTGCTTCAGTTAAACGAAGACGTTGTACCGAATATTGCGGCGTCACCATTGCTGGATCAGGTATCACCGTAATTTCAACTTCCAGACGATGTTGGATCTCACTTATAGCTTGTCGTTTTTCATTTAATAAAAATGTGGCAGCATCAACGGGAACGCGAACAATGATTTTTGCGGTCATATCTTTCATCGCTTCTTCTTCAATGATACGTAAAACTGAAAGCGCTAAAGATTCAACATCGCGAATCGTTCCTTGGCCGTCACAACGCGGGCAAGGTATATGACTGGATTCACCTAATGAAGGTCGAAGTCGTTGTCGAGACATTTCAAGAAGACCAAATCGAGAAATTCTACCCACTTGTACGCGAGCTCTATCCATGCGCAAACTTTCGCGCATGGTGTTTTCAACTTCACGCTGATTTCGCGTGTTTAACATATCGATAAAATCGATAACGATGAGACCGCCAAGATCACGCAAGCGAAGTTGTCGTCCTATTTCTTCAGCAGCTTCCATATTTGTGTTTAAAGCTGTTTCTTCTATATCACTGCCTTTTGTCGCTCTTGCTGAATTGATATCAATAGAAATTAATGCTTCAGTGTGATCAATAATAAGTGCACCACCTGAAGGCAAGCGAACTTCTCTGGAAAAAGCGGACTCGATCTGATGTTCAATCTGGTATCGAGTAAATAGAGGATCGCTATCTTTATACAGTTTAAGTTTATCCAGATTTTGTGGCATAACCTGAGACATGAAGTCATGACATCTTTTGTGAACTTCAGCGTCATCAATCCATATTTCATTAATGTCTTTTCGTAAGTAATCACGAATAGCGCGAATAATGACATCACTTTCCTGATAAACAAGAAAAGGAGCAGGGCGTTCAGTCGCAGCAGTACTGATTGCTCCCCAGAGTTGCGACAAATAATTTAAATCCCATTGCAGCTCTTCTGACGATTTACCTATGCCTGCTGTTCTTAAAATTAAGCCCATACCTTCCGGTACTTCGAGACCACTCATTGCATCTTTCGCTTCCGAACGGTCACTTCCTTCAATTTGTCGTGAGACGCCACCGGCACGAGGATTATTAGGCATAAGCACAAGATACCGGCCAGCAAGGCTGATAAACGTACTTAACGCCGCACCTTTATTTCCACGCTCCTCTTTTTCAATTTGAACGGTGAATTCCTGACCTTCGCTGATAGCATCATTAATGCTTAATCGTCCACTACGCGGTTTGTCAGCTTGTTCAGGTTTAAATAAGGAGCGTGCTATTTCTTTGAAAGGTAAAAAACCATGGCGTTCTGATCCATAATCGACAAAGGCAGCTTCAAGACTAGGTTCTATTCGAACGACACGCGCTTTATAAATATTAGATTTTTTTTGCTCTCGTGCGGTTGATTCTATATCGAGATCGTATAATCGTTGTCCATCGACAAGTGCGACACGCACCTCTTCTGGCTGAGTTGCGTTGATCAGCATACGTTTCATTATTGTAATTCCTTAAGTTTCGCTCTACCTTTGCTGCACGACTTTAAATTGTTGTCGAGCGCTGGGAGCGCAACCTTTATTATTTTTTGCTCAATTTGTTTGGGTTAAGCAATATTCCAACCCTGTGCCTGCGTTACACATTTCATGTGATCGTAATGTCGAACACTTTACTTTGTTATATTCACAGAACATCTCCTGTGTCACTATTAGGCCAAAATATACTGATATCAAAATATCAGGACTTCACTGAGTCTTAAAATATTCTTTTTGAATGATATTTTTAGTTTTATCATTCTGGCCAATAGTTGACCAAACCTTAAGGAACTGCGTCGCACTATTTTTTGTGGGCGGACGCATGCCTCAATAACTGTGGCAGGGCTTAACCTGAATCCTCGGTTTGTAGAGCCTAATATAGCAACCTTGTTAGCTTGCAGCAATAAAATGAGAGAAAAATGAGTCAAAACCTTCCAAAAAAAATCAATTCAAAACAAATAGTTATATTAGATGAGAATGAAGGGCAACGAATTGATAATTTTCTTATGCGTTATTTTGGGAAAATACCAAAATCCCGGATATATCAGATGTTACGAAAGGGCGAAGTTCGGGTAAATAAAGGTCGTATAAAACAGACCTATAAATTGAAAACAGGCGATATTTTGAGACTTCCACCTGTCTATTTGGACGAGGAAAAATCAAATACAGCACCTCGTTTTCTTCAGCAAAAGATACTCGATGCCATCATTTTTGAAGATGAGGGCATTATTATTATTAATAAACCGGCTGGCGTCGTGGTCCATAGTGGAAGCGGTCAAGAGCATGGAGTAATAGAAGCCTTTCGAGCAATGGGTGGAGAATATGAAAAATTGGAGCTTGTCCATAGGCTGGACAAAGATACATCAGGTTGCCTGATATTGGCTAAAAACATACCCGTATTACGCCAATTACACGAGATTATAAACAGTGGTGATATCTCAAAAACATATTGTGCTCTGCTAGCGGGTCAACTAGATAAAAAGCAAATGACAATAAACAGTGCGTTAAGTAAAAACCCTACTAATGAAAGGATTGTAACTGTTGAAGAAGGCGGCAAAGCGGCTACGACAATTTTTTTTCGAGAAACGGTTTTTGATAATGCGTCACTAGTTAACATAGAATTGATTACTGGACGTACGCATCAAATTCGAGTGCATAGTGCCTCTATAGGCCATCCTGTATTAGGTGATACAAAATATGGTGATCGCACATTAAATCGCGAATTTAAAAAAATGGGATTAAAACGGATGTTTCTGCATGCGAAATTATTAAGCTTTATTTCGCCTGTCACCCATAAAAAAATCACTATTCAAGCACCACTTGAAGCTAATTTAGTTAGTTTTCTTGAAAAATTGAATACCAATTTTGCATAAATTTATGGAACCAGTAAACATTTATTGATTCTAATTTCATGCAGTTTGTTACACTTAACCAATACTTTTTAAGACTTAAAAATACAATATGAACGATACAACCAAAGAAACAAATTCAAATAGTTTTGAGCAGTCACTTGTCAATGAGCTTGCCAAGGAAGTCTTAAATGAACAACGTCGAAATAGACGTTGGGGTATATTTTTTAAAGGGTTATTTGCATTGTATCTATTATCATTTTTTCTTGTCTACCTTGTGAAAAATACTGAACTAAGCAGTTTTGGTAGTGATGAACATACTGCATTAATTGAAATTAATGGCGTCATTGCCGCTGATACTGAAGCAAGAGCCGACTATGTAGTAGGTGGTCTAAGACGCGCTTTTGAAGATGTAAATACAAAAGGTATTATTTTGCGAATCAATAGTCCTGGTGGCAGCCCCGTTCAGGCAGGTTACATTAATGATGAAATAAAACGTCTTAAAGAAAAATATCCTGATATTCCTCTTTATGCTGTTATTACCGATATTTGTGCTTCCGGTGGTTATTACATTGCTGCAGCGGCAGATAAAATTTATGCCAATAAAGCCAGCATTGTTGGTTCGATAGGTGTCATTATGGCTGGCTTTGGTTTTGTCGATGCAATGAATAAACTGGGCGTCGAACGACGACTTTTACATGCGGGTGAAAACAAAGGATTTATGGATCCTTTTCAGCCACTAAAACAGAATGAAGCTACTCACGTTCAAGGATTGCTAGGTGAAATTCACCAACAATTTATTGATGTTGTTAAAGATGGACGAGGAGATCGTCTGATTGATGACGAGAAACTTTTTTCTGGTCTAATCTGGTCAGGTGAAGAAGGAGTTAAACTCGGCTTGGTCGATGAATTAGCTAGTGCTGGTCAAGTGGCTCGCGATGTTATTGGTGCTGAAGATATTGTTGATTACACAAAACGAGAATATTTTTTGGATCGATTTGCAAAACAAATGGGAGCAACCATACTTAATAGTCTTAATCAAGGGTTTAATCTTCAGTAAAAGCTAAGGGATGGTGATGCCCTGATTTCTAAGCATTTCACAAAGCCGAATTAGCGGTAATCCAATCAATGCGGTTGGATCATCGCCTTCCATTTTTGAAAGTAAACTTATACCCAGCTTTTCTGACATAAAACTGCCAGCACATTGATAAGGTTGTTCTTTATTTAAATAATCCTCTATTTCAATATCACTCAGTTCCCGGAAGCATACTCGATATCTGACAACGTCTCTTTCCAATGTTTGAGTTTTTGTATTTAAGACACACAAGCCCGTGTAAAAAACTAATGATTTACCACTCATCATAGCTAATTGTTGTTTGGCATTTTCATGGTTCTCAGGTTTGCTCAGAATATGTCCATCACACTCCAGAGCCTGATCTGAGCCTATAATGGTAGAATTGGGATGATTTAAGGCCACTCGTCTGGCTTTTTCTTCAGCAAGACGAATAACATAATCATTTATAGACTCAGCCTGTAACCGTTGTTCATCAATATCTGGAGACTCACAGATAAACTCGAGATAAAGACGTTCGAGCAGCATTTTCCGATAGGGTGATGACGAAGCAAGTATGATATTTGACTTAATTTTGGCTCTCCAATGAGCAAAGTAGAGGTTTATTTTGGCTAAATCTAAATAAATATCAAATAAGTCAGTAATTTAACAAAATATCGTCGATATTATTTTGACAGTATAGGGGTCTATCGATAAAATTCGCCGCCTGATGCCATCTGACCTGTCGCAATCCATTGATCCATTGCGTCTAGCTAAATCCAGAGAACGGATTGAAGGTAGCCTGCAACTTGATTCTTTCGAACGTCTTAAGGACGTGTTGCTTGAAAATTCGGATAAACTGCAATATCGCTTATCCTTTGATTTTGATGAGTCAGGTACTTGTGTTGTTGAGTCTGTTATTGATGGTAAATTAGCGCTTGAGTGTCAGAGATGTCTCAACCCTGTAATTATTGAAATTCATAAAAGTTCATTACTTGGGGTTGTTAAAGATAATGACGATATTGATGCTTTGGACAAAAAGTATGAACCGTTACAATTAGATGAGGAAAATATTTCTGTCGTCGATTTGATTGAGGATGAATTATTGTTGTCCATTCCTCTCTCACCATTACACGCAGAAAATGAATGTTCTGGGAAAGAAGTATTAGACCAGATTAATGCTGACGCAAAGCCGCAACCATTTGCAGCTTTAGCCGCATTAAAAAAGAAATAAAGATTTATATTTATTATTTAGGAGACAAGCTTCATGGCTGTTCAAAAAACTAAAAAATCAACTTCAAGAAGAGATATGCGTCGTTCACATGATGCTCTAACTTCATCTACATTATCAATTGAACCGACTTCGGGTGAAGTTCATCTTCGACATAATGTCAGTGCGGATGGATATTATCGTGGTAAAAAAGTTGTTACGGTTAACCAAGACCAAGAATAATTAATTTAAACCATATTTATTCAGAGATGAAATAGAGCGCTCTAGATAGTCTATGTCATTGAAATCAATAATAGCACTTGACGCAATGGGCGGAGATTTTGGCCCATCTGAGATAGTGCCCGCTGCTCTTTCCATTCTTAAAAAACATTCTGATCTGAGTCTTATGCTCGTTGGAAAAGAAGACATGATTCTTGCTGAATTGAAAAAGCATAATGCAGCTGGACATGAACGAATTACGGTAGTTCATGCTTCTGAAGTCGTCGAAATGCATGAAGCGCCTTCACATGCATTACGCAACAAAAAAGAATCATCAATGCGACTTGCTATTGAATTAGTTCGTGATGGTAAAGCTGCTGCCTGCGTTAGCGCCGGTAACACGGGTGCTCTAATGGCAACGTCAAGATTTATTCTTAAAATGCTTCCTGGAATGGACCGTCCGGCAATTTGTACAATTTTGCCTGGCACGAAAGGACATACACATGTTCTTGATTTAGGCGCTAATGTTGATTCAAGTTCTGAGCAACTATTTCAGTTTGCTATCATGGGTGCACAGTTAACTAGTGCTGTCGAAAATAAAGAAAATCCAACCATTGCACTTTTAAATATCGGTGAAGAAGACATTAAAGGAAATGACAGAGTAAAGCAGGCAGCTGCCTTATTGGAAGAGAGTCATTTAAATTACATTGGTTTTGTTGAAGGAACTGATTTATATACAGGTGAAGTTGATGTCATTGTCTGTGATGGGTTTGTTGGTAATATTGCATTGAAAGCAAGCGAAGGCCTTGCTGAATTTCTCCGCCATCATGCGACAGAACAGTTTAAAAGTAGTCTTTATTCCAAATTTGCAGCATTAGTTGCGATGCCTGTATTAAAAACACTAAAACGTAAAATTGATCCAAAAAATTATAATGGAGCTTCATTGCTTGGTCTTCGTGGAATTGTCATAAAGAGTCATGGCAGTGCAGATAGAGTTTCTTTTGCAACCGCAATTGAAGAAGCCATCATCGAAGTAGAAAAAAATGTTCCAGAAAGAATCAATGCGAAACTAGAACAATTATTAATTGATAGGCAAAGTCTTTAATGTTTTCAAAAATTACGGGCACAGGCTCTTATTTGCCGGAACGTATATTAACTAATGCTGAACTTGAAACGATGGTTGATACATCGGATGAGTGGATCAGATCACGCACTGGCATTGAAAAAAGACATATTGCGGCTGATGATGAGACAACATGTGATCTTGCTGAAAAAGCAGCTTTAAACGCAATCAAAGCCTCAGGGAAAAAGGCTACTGATATCGATCTTATTATTGTTGCTACGACAACGCCTGATTTTATTTTCCCCAGTACAGCCTGTCTTTTGCAACAACGTTTGGATATTCATGGCTGCCCAGCATTTGATATACAGGCGGTTTGCACCGGTTTTATTTATGCCGTTAGTGTTGCGGATCAGTTTATCCGAAATAATAATGCCAAATGCGTACTGGTTGTTGGAGCAGAAACCTTGTCGCGTATAGTTGACTGGAAAGATAGAGACACCTGTGTACTGTTTGGTGACGGTGCTGGCGCGGTGATTCTTGAAGCAAGTGAAAAAGCAGGTATTTTATCAACTCATATTCATGCTGATGGGAAGTATCAACATTTATTAAATGTGCCCGCAGGAATTTCATCAAATCATGATCAACTTAAAACGGATAATGCATTTATAAAAATGCAAGGCAACGAAGTTTTTAAAGTTGCCGTTAATACACTGGGACGTATTGTCGATGAAACTTTAGCCGCAAATTCTATGCAGAAAAAAGACATCGACTGGTTGGTGCCACATCAAGCCAATACACGAATAATTTCCGCTACTGCAAAAAAACTGGATATGTCTATGGATCGTGTTGTTTTAACGGTTGATCAACATGGTAATACTTCGGCTGCTTCCGTTCCATTAGCACTGGATGTTGCTGTTAGAGATGGACGTATAAAAGAAAATGATACCTTGATGTTAGAAGCTTTTGGTGGCGGCTTTACCTGGGGTTCGGTGTTGTTACGTTATTAATATTTGTTTCTTTTTAAAAAAATTAAATGAGTAGTGAATATAAATTTGCAGTTGTTTTTCCCGGGCAAGGTTCACAATCGCTCGGGATGATGAATGGTTTGCTCGAGTTTCAACCGGACATTAAAAATATATTTAATACTGCTTCAGAAATATTATCATATGATCTTCTAGATGTGGTCACTTCCGGCCCTGAAGAAAAGTTGAATCAAACAGAAGTTACTCAACCTGCATTACTGGTCACAGCTTATGCAACTTGGCGAATATTAAAAGAACAGTCTGATTTAATGCCAACGGTTTTGGCTGGACATAGTCTGGGTGAATATACGGCACTATTATGTGCAAATGTTATCTCTTTTGAAGATGCTGTTGCTTTGGTTTCTGAACGAGGACGATGCATGCAAAAAGCTGTGCCTAACGGTGTTGGAGCAATGGCAGCAATCCTGGGTTTGGATGATGAACAAGTTATGAAGGTATGCTCTGATGTAGCGGAAGATGAAATTGTATCTGCTGCTAATTTTAATTCTTCAGGACAAGTTGTAATTGCCGGACATAAGCGAGCCGTTGATAGAGCCATTGATGCAGCAAAAAAAGCAGGCGCTAAACGAGCTATGTTATTGCCCGTCAGTGTTCCTTCTCATTGCATGTTAATGAAAGATGCGGCTGATGAATTTGAAATCTCACTAAACAAGGTGGTTTTTAGAGATGCCGAAATCCCGGTTTTACAGAATGTAGACGCGAAATCAAAGTCATCATCAAATGACATAAAAGCGGCATTACTTGAACAACTATATAAACCCGTACGCTGGGTTGATTGTGTTCAAAATATGAAAAACATGGGTGTCATAAAAGTTATTGAATGTGGACCGGGTAAAGTATTGTCAGGTTTGATTAAGCGTATCGATAAGACTTTCGAATTATTTTCAATTCAAGATGAAGATTCATTAAAAAAAGCTTTAGACTAGTTTATAAAGAGTAAAAACTATGACTGATCAGTATAAAGACAAAGTTGTTTTAGTAACCGGTGCAAGTCGTGGCATAGGCAAAGCAATTGCAACTAAATTTGCGCAGAAAGGTGCTTTTGTTATTGGCACAGCAACAACGGGAAATTCTGCAAATCAAATATCAGAATACCTTAAGTCCGATAAGCTATCAGGAGTTGGTTTGGTATTAAACATTGCTGATAAAAGTTCTGTTGAAGAATTTGAAAACAAACTTAATGAACTTAATGCACCAAACATCTTGATTAATAACGCGGGCATTACTCGCGACAATCTTTTAATGCGAATGAAAGACGATGAATGGGAAGATGTCATCAACACCAATCTGACAGGCATGTATAGAGTGACGAAATTATGTCTTCGAGCCATGATGAAAGCGCGTTATGGCCGTATTATTAATATCACGTCTGTTGTTGGTTTATCAGGCAATCCCGGACAAACAAATTATTCAGCGACAAAAGCGGGAATGATCGGTTTTACTAAATCTTTGGCGAGAGAAGTAGGATCCAGAGGGATCACGGTCAACGCTGTTGCACCTGGTTTTATTGAGACTGACATGACAAATGAGTTATCAGATGAAATTCGTGAGTCGATATTAAAACAAATTACATTGGGTCGATTAGGCCAAGCAGAAGAGGTAGCTGCCGTAACCGAGTTTCTGGCATCAGATAATGCCGCTTATATAACTGGACAAACATTAAGCGTAAATGGCGGAATGTACATGGGATAAAGCTATAATTCACTTTAAATAAATAATATAACTAATTGAAATATAATGAAATTTAAAATTATATGTAATCTAACTTGCATCAAGATTTCATTTCACTAAACTTAGCAAACGCAAAATGGCCGATAAGGTCACAAGGGAGGAATTATCCATCATGAGTAGTGTTGAAGAACGCGTAAAAAAAATCGTTATAGAACAACTAGGCGTTAAAGAAGAAGAGGTCACGGATGAAGCATCTTTTGTCGATGACTTAGGGGCAGACTCTCTAGATACGGTTGAGTTGGTTATGGCATTGGAAGAAGAATTCAAGACTGAAATTCCGGATGAAGAGGCTGAAAATATTACTACGGTTAATCAAGCCGTTAGTTACATCAATGCAAATCTTGAATAAACCATAGTTTTAAAGAACACCAGAGGCCGCGTCATGATCTTTCCTGACGCGGCTTTTTTAGTAATGGAAAGTCTTATGCTATGAAGTACTTGCCTGAAAGGATTTACAAATCGACCATTCAAATTTAAAAATAAGGTTATATTTATAAGTGAATAAGCGACGCGTAGTTGTTACCGGCTTAGGTATGGTGACGCCGCTAGGTAATAATGTTGACGACACCTGGGGAAACATTCTTGCAGGCAAAAGTGGTATTGCGCCGATTGAATATTTTGATACTACCGGATTTAGTACCCGTATTGGCGGTTCTATTCGAAATCTGGAATTAGATGATTACATTCCAAGAAAAGAACAAAAGAAAATGGATCCTTTCATCCATTACGGTCTTGTAGCAGGTATTCAGGCTATTAAGAATTCAGGAATAGAAATTACCGAAGAAAATGCGACACGTATTGGAGTAGCCATTGGTTCAGGTATTGGTGGCTTGCCCGGTATTGAAAAAGGTACTAGAGCTTTCGACATTGGCGGACCAAGAAAAGTCTCTCCTTTCTTTGTACCAAGCAATATCATCAACATGATTTCAGGCCATCTATCTATCATGTATGGCTTAAAAGGGCCGAATTTCGCTATAGTCACGGCTTGTACGACAGGAACACATAATATTGGTGATGCGGCACGTTTAATTGAGTACGGCGATGCGGATGTTATGATTGCTGGCGGTGCGGAAATGGCGACATCTACAACAGGTTTAGCCGGTTTTGCTTCGGCACGAGCACTATCAAGCCGCAATGATGAACCAGAACGTGCGAGTCGCCCGTGGGATAAAGGACGAGATGGTTTTGTACTAAGTGATGGAGCCGGTGTTATGGTTTTGGAAGAATATGAACATGCGAAAAAACGTGGCGCCAATATTCTCGCTGAACTTACAGGTTACGGTATGAGTGGTGATGCATTCCATATGACGGCACCTTCAGAAAACGGCGAAGGTGCGGCGTTATGTATGTTTAATGCATTGAGAAACGGTGGCATTAATATTGATGAAATTGATTACATTAATGCGCATGGCACCTCAACGCCCGCAGGTGATATTGCAGAAACCGTTGCTGTAAAACGTGTTTTTAAAGATGAAGCAAAATCAGTAGCAGTGAGTTCAACTAAATCGATGATCGGACATTTGCTAGGTGCTGCTGGTGGCGTGGAAGCAATATTTTCAGTCTTGGCTATTCGCGATCAAGTTGCGCCGCCAACCATTAATCTTGATGATCCCGATCCTGAATGCGATTTGGATTATGTTCCTCATACGGCGCGTGAAATGAAAATAGAGGTAGCACTTTCAAATTCATTTGGATTTGGCGGTACTAATGGTTCATTAATCTTTAAGAAAATATCTTGAGAAATTAACGCCATTACAAAGCTATGGCTGAAAGAACTTTAATAAATGGTAAGGCAACGAATGAAATTTCGTTTCTTGATCGTGGCTTGCAATACGGTGACGGGGTGTTTGAAACGATTGCCGTTCATAATGAAAGTTTACTTTGCTGGGATGAACATCTAAATCGTTTACAGCAGGGCTGTAAACGATTAAATATTTCCCTTCCCGATAAAGCGCTTTTAAAAGATGAAACGTCTTCCTTAATTAAATCCATTAATCGTGGCGTTATTAAAATTATTATCACTCGCGGACAAGGTGGACGAGGTTACTCGTTACCTGACAAACAAGAACCAAGCAGAATCATTTCTCTTCATCCCTGGCCGGAATATCCGAAAGAAAACTCGTCTCAAGGAATTAATATTCGAGTATGCGACTATCGATATGCTCATAACTCATTCTTAGCTGGCATTAAACATTTAAATCGGCTTGAGCAAGTATTAGCACGTGCAGAATGGACTGATAGTTCGATTACTGAAGGACTTGTTCTTGATCAAGATGATAATGTTATTGAAGGTACAATGAGCAATGTTTTTTGTGTTGTTGATAGTGTTTTATCTACACCGGACTTAACTGAATGCGGTGTTGAAGGTATTATTAGAAACAAAGTTTTAGAACTTGCTTCAGTAAACAATGATATCGAAGTTAAAAAAATATCACTTCAAATGCTAAATAATGCAGATGAAGTTTTTGTCTGTAACAGCGTCATTGGTATATGGCCAGTAAAAATGATAGAGAAAAAAACATTTTCTGTTGGCAATAACACGCAACAAATTAAGCAGACCTTACTAGAACATCATTGTATATTGTCATGATAAAACGCGTATTGCGACTCACATCACTGCTTTTATTCTTTTCTTTAATTACAGGATGTTTGCTTTATATTGATTACCAGAAATTTCTGATGACACCATTAAACATTGAACGAGATTTTATTTTCATTGTTGAACCAGGCATGAACTTTTCAGATTTAAATAAAAAACTTCAATCAGAAAATATATTAGAAAAAAACAGATATCTGGAAATACTCGCGCGCTTAACAAAACGTGCACATAAAATTAAGTCGGGTGAATATAATTTAATACCTGAAATATTACCGGATGAGCTTTTAAATATATTTGTTTCAGGGAAAGCGGTTCAGTACCCAATGACTATAGTCGAAGGCTGGCAAGTTCATGAAATGCTGGAAGCGATAAAATTAAATGAAATTTTAGATAAAAAATTAACCACTCATAATCCTGATGAATTATTGAAAGAATTAGGTTATTCAGAAACGACAGCAGAAGGCCTTTTCTTTCCAGACACCTATCACTTTCCAAGAGGGACAAGTGATATCGATTTTTTGAAACGAGCTTACCAACAACTTCAAAATGTATTAGACGAAGAATGGCAAAAGCGCGATCCGAATTTGCCTTATCAAAGTCCTTACGAAGCTTTAATCATGGCTTCTATTATTGAAAAAGAAACTGGCTTAGCGAGTGAACGGGAAACAATAGCGGGTGTTTTTGTTCGACGTTTGAATAAAAACATGAAATTACAAACTGACCCAACTGTCATTTACGCAATGGGCAGACAATTCAACGGTAATATACGAAAAAAAGATCTGGATATTGATTCTCCGTACAATACTTATCGTTATAAAGGTTTACCGCCAAGCCCGATATCTTTAGTAGGGCGTGAAGCGATTTACGCTGCATTACACCCAAAAGATGGAAAGGCTTTATACTTTGTTGCCAAAGGTGACGGCTCTCATTATTTTTCTGAATCCTTGGCTGAGCATAATAGTGCCGTAGTAAAATATCAGTTAAACAAAGGTAAGTAGACATGCAACAAGGCTTATTCATCACATTAGAAGGCGTTGAAGGCGCAGGTAAAAGCACCTTAATGTCATATGTTGCAGAAATATTATCCGAAACAGGCAATGAAGTTATCCAAACAAGAGAACCGGGTGGCACAAAAACCGGCGAGCTAATTCGCAATATTCTTTTAGATAGTAAAAATGTCGGTGTTACCGATGATACTGAATTGTTATTAATGTTTGCTGCTAGAGCGCAGCATATTAATGAAGTGATTAATCCGGCTTTGGCTTCTGGCAAATTTGTGCTCTGTGATCGCTTTACTGATGCAAGCTATGCCTATCAGGGTGGTGGCAGAGGTATTGAAGCATCACGAATCCAAAAACTTGAAGATTGGGTACAGCAAGGATTGAAACCGAATCTCACCTTATTATTCGATCTTGATGTAGAAACTGGCTTGCGACGTGCGGGCAAACGAAGCAAAGCTGATCGTTTTGAGCAGGAAGAGCTTGGTTTTTTTGAAAGAATACGTTCCTGTTATCTGGAGCGAGCTAAAAATGAACCCAAACGTTTTCGTGTTATTGATTCTTCACAACCATTTGATAATGTAAAACAACAGATTCAGAATATTTTGAAAGAAATCATATGATAGAAATTTATCGATGTTAATTTATCCTTGGCAGGAAAAACAAAAACAACGCATGTTGGAAATGCAGCACCAAGATCGTTTTCCTCATGCCTTGTTGTTGTGTGGTCCTGAAGGAATTGGTCTAAATCAGTTTGCTCAAACATTTGCCAAGCAAATGTTATGTTTAGCCAAAGGCATAGATTCCGAAAATGCGTGCGACACTTGTCAGAATTGCCAACTATTTGCCGCTGGTTCTCATCCTGATTTATCAATGATTGAACCCGAAGAGGAAGGTAAGCAGATTAAAATTGCACAAATACGAGAGCTTATTGAGTACGTCACCTTAAAGAGCTTCTCTGGAAAGTTGAAAATCGCGATTATTGAGCCGGCTGATGCGATGAATCGAGCAACCGCGAACGCCTTGCTAAAAACTTTGGAAGAACCACCGTCTCAGTCAATGTTGTTCCTGTTGAGCCACCGGCCATCAAATTTACCGATAACCATCCGAAGCCGTTGCCAACGAATCGACTTTGAGCCTGTTTATGATGATACAGCCATAAATTGGCTCAATGCTCAGTCGTTGAATTCTGCTTTATCAACAGAACTACTGCTTCGTTTATCTGGAGGCGGGCCATTAAAAGCAATGCGTTTGGCAGAAGATGAGCAATTACAGCATCGACAAACTCTAGTTAAAGATTTGAAATCATTAACAAAGAAGAATGGCGATCCAGTTCAGATTGCTTCCAGTTGGCAAGCTTTGGGTAGTGAAAGCATTTTTGTCACTTTAATGCGAATAATTCAGGATCTGATTCGCCTTAAATTACAGCAAGAGCGAGCAAATCTGGTGAATCTTGACTTGAAAGAAGACTTGCAAGACCTTGTAAATTCATTAGACTTGCTTGCATTAGTCAGGAATTACGATTTTGTATTATTTAAATATCAACAATCTACTGCGCCAATGAATTACAATGTTTTGAGTCTTTTTGAAGAAATTGTAGTGAATTGGAATAACCCCGAAACAGCAAAATAGTTTGTAGGAGTAACATAAATGGCTGTAGGCCGTGACGCTAGACAAGGTATTTTATCTCTCACCATTCGAGATAAGAGTGCGCTTTACGCTTCTTATATGCCGTTTGTTAAAAATGGCGGACTTTTTATCCCTACAGCAAAAGATTATAAATTGGGCGATGAAGTTTTCATGCTATTAACCCTGATAGACAGCAAAGATAAGCTTCCTGTCGCAGGAAAAGTAGTCTGGATTACGCCAAAAGGCGCTCAAGGCAATAAAACGGCTGGCATAGGTGTTCAATTTAGTGAACTCGATAAAGGCGCTACCAAAAGTAAAATCGAAAAGTTACTCGCTGGCGCACTAAAATCTGATCGTCCTACTCACACTATGTGACCCTGTTAGATATATTTCGTAACTCGCTGAACTAAATAAAAATTATTCTTCTGTGTCTTCACTGATAGATTCTCATTGTCATATTCCTTTGCTCAGCGAAGAGTTGGCGGTTGAAGAAATACTCAATAACGCCAAAGAAAACGACATTTCCCATATGCTTTGCGTTGCTATCAATCTTGATGGTTCACCAGACATTATTGAATTAGCGAAGAAATATGAGATGGTTTCAGCTTCTGTCGGCATTCATCCGAACACCGAGCTTGATAAAGAGGCCACAGTTGATGACATTATCGCCTTGGCCAGTGCCGATGAAGTTGTAGGGATTGGTGAGACGGGTCTCGATTATTTTCGTAGTGAAGGTGACTTGGAGTGGCAAAGAGATAGATTTCGTACCCATATCACTGTCGCAAAAGAACTCAATAAACCGCTCATTATTCATACCAGAGAAGCAAAAGACGACGTCATCAGGATACTAAAAGAAGAGGGTGCGGAGTCGGTTGGCGGTGTTATGCATTGTTTTGTCGAAGATTGGGAAACAGCACAGGCAGCAATGGATCTGAATTTCCTTATTTCATTCTCGGGAATCGTAACGTTTAAGAACGCCAAAGACTTACAAGCCGTCGCAAAGCAGGTGCCATTGGAGCAGATGTTGGTTGAAACAGATTCTCCCTATCTGGCACCAATGCCATTTCGAGGGAAAACCAACCAGCCGGCTTATGTGCGACATGTTGCCGAATTTATCGCAAATTTAAAAGAATTGGAGTTTGACGAAGTAGCAAGGCAAACCAGTAATAATTACAATAAATTATTTAATTAAATCAAATAATTGAGAGCAATACTTCAAGTGCTTTATCTGTTTTATTTTGGCTAGTGTAGAAGTGCGGGGAGAAGCGAAGTCCACCTGCTCGATTTGCACAAATTACTTTATTTTTCATTAGCTTAGTATATATCTTGGACATATTTTTACCTTCGATATTAAACGTCACAATACCTGCAAAATACGGTCTTTCTGTCGGAGAGATAAAGCTTAATCCATTTATATTTTTAATATTATCAATAATATAGGAAGTATTATTAATAATATTTTTAGATATATTTCCGATTCCGATTTCCTCAATTAGAGACAAACTGGCAGATAAGGCGTGAATTCCCAGCATATTCGGGCTACCACATTCAAAACGTTGCGCTGAGTCAGCCGCTTGCCAATCTTTCGCAGCATAATTTCCGACATCTTTAATCATATGCCAGCCAAACTGATGTAATTCCAATGAATCCCTGATAGCAGGATTACAATAGAAAAGGGCGATACCTTCTGGTCCCAGCATCCATTTATGCGCATCAGCCATGACAAAATCAGCCTTAATTGATTGAACATCAAAAAGCAGGGCGCCTAGACTTTGAATCGCATCAACACAAAACAGGATGTTATTCGTACTACAAAACTCACCAATTTGCTTAAGATCAATACAGCGTCCTGTGCCGTATTGAACCGAACTTATTGTTATTAAACGTGTTTTACCATCACAGGCTTCAATCAAGGCTTGTTCTGGCGAATCTTTTCCTGCTAGTTCAATTTCTCGAAATTCAACGCCATATTTAGCTTGGGCAAGCCACGGCAAACGATTAGAAGGGAATTCTTCATTGCTACTAACGATATTATCGCCTGGTTGCCAATTTAAGCCTGAAGCGACGACAGAAAGAGCTTCTGAGGTATTCTTTAGTAAGGCAATATCATTGGACGTAGGCGCATTAATTAGTCGCTGTAATTGTCCGCGTAGCCTTGTTTCCGTCTCAAGCCAGTTTAGGTAATTTTGTGCGCCAAAATGTGTATTTTCATCTGCAAAGGCTTTTACAGCATTAGTGGTTCGTAGCGGCCAGGGGGACACAGCAGCATGATTTAGATAGACAATTTCCTCATCTAAAGGAAATTCTTGAGTAATTATTTCATCAATGGACATGGTATTGATATTAAGCCTGCCTTATAGTGTATTACGACTATATACACTATAGATGGAAACGTTAAATCTATGAAATTATTATCTTTTACTATTCTTATGTCTTTTTCGTTATCATCTTACGCGGTTGAGTTTAATAGTTGTACGGACGATAAAGGTCATACGCATTTCACTAATTTGCCTAAATCCAGCCTGGATTCAAATTGTGCTCCAAAAAATCATTACACAGTAATGCTCAATCAAGACTACCTTAATTTATCAAATGAATATGCCAAGTACGAAAATTTTATAGAAAAAGAAGACTCAAGTAATTCTGAGCCATTTGAATTAAGCAAAGTAGATATTTCACCAGATAGAATAAAAAACAAAGTAAAAGATATATTGGATCCGGATAAAGCGTTAGAAGAATTAATAGACGCAACTGATGACCGTGATGATGCTTTCACAAACGCTATGAGAGGCCGTTCAAAAGGCATAGAAACAATTATGGAGCAGGGAAAATCAGGTACTCCCTGAATAATAAGCAATACATACAACTGCGCATAATGTATATTATGTTAAATAGAGGTATTTATATCTATCTCTATTTGTATAAGTAATTATATTAAATAACCCCTGTTCAATTACTATTATTCTGGTAAATAAATCATAATTATGACTATAATACCGATATATCAGTATATGTAGTTACTAGTGTCAGTTATTATATGATAAAAAAATTAGACGTTCTTGGTGAGAATTTACGCGCAGCAAGAAAAAAAAAGTTTCCTAAAGACGGTTTAAAAGCTTTTTCCATTCGCATTGGTGTAAGTCGTTCTACCCTGCAAAAAATGGAAGCTGGTGATTTAAATGTAGGCTTAGATAAATATTACGCTGCTGCGGAAGTATTGGAATTAACAGAATCATTTTTAGAACTGTTTAAAATAAAACCGAGTTTGTTTGATGAATAAAGCTCGATATGACATATATTTGAATATCCCCGGTGTAGGAATTATTCACGCTGCAGAGTGTGTAATTCAAGAAAACAATAACTCACTAACAGCTGTAGGTTTTCGTTATGTATCCTCCTATCTTGACCTTCCAGAAGCATTTAGTATCGATCCAGCACAGCTACCATTAAAGACAAAAGAGTTTGAGTTATCGTGTGAAGGTAATGCTCCGGGTTTTATAGATGATTATTTGCCTGATGCATGGGGACGAAAAGTCGTATCTCAACTAGCGCAACACCGTGACAAAATCACAATTAATGCAAATAGCGTTATCCAATTGCTTTCCTACATGAGCAATAGCCGAATAGGTTCATTAATGATTGTTCCTAAAGATGAACAACCTGTTTATGACCAAGGCACCTCGTTCAATGAAATTGATAAAATTGAAGCTTTAGCAAATAAAGTTGAGCAAGGTAATTATACAGATATAGGGTTGAATGAAATGAGCCTGCTCTATCTTGCCAATTCTGGAACGGGTGTCGGGGGCGCAAGGCCAAAGGCTCTGGTCGAAAAAGGTGGAACACCTTATTTAGCCAAATTTAATCGAGAAAAAAACGATGATTATAACAATGCTCGTGTCGAGTTGGCTTGTTTAAACATGGCAAGAGCAGCAGGATTAAACGTAACTACAGGTAAGATAGAAAAAGATATAAACCAACGTGACATACTATTATTAAAACGCTTTGACATTAACGAAGATAATAGCCGCAATCATCTGATAACCTTGAACGCCCTTCTTAAAGAACCTGGTACACAACGAGATTTAGGTACGAATTTCACCTATGAACTTATCTATCAACAACTACAAAAATATTCCAGAACAATAGAACAAGATGCAAAACAATTACTTAGAGTAATGTTATTTAATCGGGTTATTAATAATATTGACGATCATGAACGCAACTTCAGTCTAATCTATAAAAATGGAAGTTATAGCTTATCGGATGCATATGATCTTGTGCCTTCTCTCTCAAAAGGAAAATACCATGTAGCAGGTTTTAATCAGCAGCCTTCTCCACCACGACTTGATAAAGTAACGGGTATGGGGAAAATATTCGGTTTATCAAGAGTTGAAGTAAAAAACATTGCGGATCAAGTTTTTACAGCAGTAACAGATGGATATAAATACGCTAAAGAAGCTGGAGTTAATGAAGAAGAAACTAGAGCAATCGCCGATGTATTTAATTTATCGAAAAGTATTGATTAAACAAAATTTTATTGAACCTATATAATTGGTTCATCTAATAACAATAATAACACTCCCAACATGAATTCATTACCTAAAAACTGGCTTCTTGCAGCCATAATTTTACATTTATTAGCGGCCTGGTTTAGCGTTGGCCATTATCACGATGATGAATATGCGCAAATCCTGAATTTTGCTACCTCTAAAATTGGCGAAGATATGCAAAGTCAATTGATGTGGGAGTTTGAAGCCGGTGTCCGTAGCGGCTTTCAGCCGTTTATTGCCTTTGCGCTATCAAAAGTCACGAGTTTTGTCGGTATCGACTCTCCTTTTATTCTGGCGTTTATTTATCGACTTATTAGTGCGGCAATTTCATTATTAGCGACTGTTGTGTTTATCCGCTCAATCGAAAGCGAAATAAATTCAAAAAACGCTTTTAAGTGGACGGCATTTTTTCTTTTATTCTCATGGATACTGATTTTTACCAATGTTCGTTTTTCTTCAGAAGGCTGGGCTTGTTCATTCTTCCTATTAGGATTCGGCCTATATCGTTACCCTTCTCCGGCAACTAAGTCGCGTTTTCTATTAGTCGGTTTATGTTTCGGGCTTGCCTTTCTAGCTCGCTATCAAATGGGATTTGCGTTGTTAGGTTTCGGCCTATGGTTGCTGTTCATCAATAAACAAAAGCCATTCAATATATTCCTTATTCTACTTGCCGGTTTATTTACATTAGCACTCGGTGCCGGTTGTGATTGGTGGTTGTATGGAGAACAAACAGTCAGTTCATGGAATTATTTCATCTGGCATTACAATGGACTTGGCGGCGGAATTAGCAATGCCTTGCCTGAACCCTGGTGGTTTTACGCATATTATTCTGCGGTTCAACTCATCCCGCCTTTAACCCTACTCTTACCTCTTTTCGTCGTTGGCTTTTGGTTAATGTTCCCAAAACATCCAATAACGTGGCTGACTGTACCGTTCGTTTTATTTCATACTGTTTTTGGCCATAAGGAAATGCGCTATTTGTTTCCGCTTTTGCCTTTTGCTCCTGTTATGTTTGCAATAGCCGGATTAAAAATAGATGCGAAACTTTTGTTATTGAAAAGAAATTTCTTTAAGTATGCATGGATTTTCATATTCTGGCTTTCGATGTTCTTGAATGGAATATTAATCGCACTTATTCTTTCTTTGCCCGCGAGTAAAGAAGTCGCTCTTTGGCAAAATTGTTTAGGTCCATTATCAACTGAAAGCGATCCGGTGTTGATGGTGCTAGATCAAGACGGCTCTTATTCAGATCCGGCAGAATTAAATATGGATTTTTATAATACAAATCATCTTAAAATTATTTCTGTTAAAGATGAAAATCATATTAGGGATGTATTGAATCAATATCCTGATAGAGAAATACTCTATGCTTCTCGAAAACAAAATCGAAGTCAGGAGTTAGATGAAGCGGGTTTATCGCATGAATTAATTTGTCAGGCATTGCCAAACTGGATATTGAAAATCAACATCAACAACTGGACGTCTCGAACCAGTATGTGGCGGGTATGGTCAGTAAAAAATCAATAGAATTAAACAGCATTATCTCATTGATATATAGATATTTATTTTATTAGATTACTTTTCTTTTCTTTTCTTTTGTCGGCTAACTCGGCCCCGTTATTGCAGTATGTTTCTTCATATTTCCTTCCAATTAGATATGGATATTGAAGAAATTAAAAATAATGAGCCCGGAAAATAAAACAAACGCTAAGACAAAGAAGAAACAAGTCATTAACTTATATGACATGTATGAGGAAAAACGTGAATACCCAAGGGTCAGCGTTAATACCTTTGCGGTCATACATAAAGAAGGCGAATATGAGTTGAATGCGAAATTGCATGACATTTCGCCTGACGGTGTTCAATTAAGATGTAATAGAAAGACTGCACACGTCATTCATCCGACCGGTAAATTCATTACCGACAAAACAGCACCTGAAGTAGTTTTAAAATTTTCTTTAGCTGTAGCGGGCAAGGAAAAGGACGTAATTGTTAAGTCAAAAATATATTACTTTTCAATTACTGAGATCGATGTTGTTGCTTTTGGTGTGAAATTTATACAATTCGAAAAATTTAGCGGTCGTCATGTTGATGACTACATCATGAACGCCGTAACTCCTGAAGAAGAAAAAGTGCTGAATGTATTGGACGCGCCGCGGTCGAGCGAAGACATTTTAGAGAAACTCGACCTTGATGATGATATTGACCTCGATGCAACGCTCAATAGATTACGACAAAAGAAATCTGTCATCTCTTATGAAGAAAATAAAAAACGAAAATTTGTCAAACTTGAGTCAGCGATTTCCTCCATTTTTGAACGTTTGGAAAAAATAGAAAAACGATTGGATAAAGTTGACTGATATTCAATTTAAGCGGCCCTATTCTATAGCATGGGTCTGATTTTTATTATTTGAAATAATAAAGCTGATCTAAATCTCTAAATCAAGTCATTCATATTGTATTTATCTGCTAGTGTAATAAGCTAAATCTAATAAAACCTTCACATTTAAGGATCTGTTCATGGGAAAGTTAATCAAAATTCTGGTCGTTCTTGTTCTTCTCGTCGTTGCAGCGATCGCAGGTGTTATTCTTACAACCGATATAAATCAATATAAACCACAGATAGTTCAGGCTGTTAAAGATAATACTGGAAGAGATTTTAACATCAGCGGTGATCTTAAATTAGCCCCTTCCCTCATTCCCACTATTGCCATTGAAGGTGTTTCATTAGGTAATGCTAGTTGGGCCAAAGAAAAAAATATGTTGAGTGTCCGTAAATTCGAAGCTCAAGTTGCGCTGATGCCTTTATTAAAGAAAAATATTCAAGTCGTTCGACTGGTATTAATTGAACCTAATATTCATCTTGAAACTAATAAAGATGGTCAAGGTAACTGGGTCTTTAAGTCTGAAGGCAAGAAAGAAAAATCGACTGAAACATCAAGCTCAGGATCTTTGCCTGCATTAGCAGTGAATGAAGTCTATATAGAAAAAGCCAATGTGACTTATAAAGATGGTCAAACAGGTAAAACAACGGAATTGCTCGTTGATGAAATCACTATAAACTCTTCAAGTTTCTCTGATCCGATGAGCTTGCTTGTTAAAGCAAGTTTTAATGATTCTCCATTAAATATTGAAGGCACATTAGGCTCGATTAATAATTTGCTTGATAACAAAAACTATCCGGTGAAATTAAATATCGGTGTTGCCGGTGCTGAAATATCAGTTGATGGCAAAGTTGGGCAACCGATGTCGGCAAAAGGAATTGATTTATTGACGTCATTAAACATAAATAAATTAAGTGATTTAAATAAAGTGGCTGGTTCAGAGTTACCTGATGTCGGTCCTATTGTATTTAACGGAACATTATCTGATACAAAATCCGGTTACGCCGTTAAATCTATGATTGCACAAATAATGGAATACGAAGTCAACGGCGATCTGGATGTGAGCCTTGGTGGCGCGCGTCCAATGTTAAATGCGAATCTAAGTTCTGAATCGCTAGACATCAGTCCTTTTCAAGGAGAAGGAGAAGAAAAAGAAGCTAAAAAAGAAAAAATGTTTTCTTCTGACCCCCTTCCTTTAGAAGGACTTAAAGCGGCGGATGTTAATTTAACCTTTAAAACAAAAACATTAATCACGAAAGATTTAACCATAACTGATGCTGCTATCACATTGAATTTAAATAACGGCATATTAAAACTATCAAAAACAGGTAAAACAGCTGGCGGAACGTTATCAGTAAACGTTGATTTGGATGCGAGTAATGGTAAGACTGCAATACTAAATAACAGTATTGAAATAAAACAAATTGAACTTGGCGAAGTGCCTTCAATAAAAGAAAAGAAATTAATTACCGGCGGCAAAACAGACATTACGATTAATGCAAAAGGTTCAGGTTCCAGTGTGAGTCAAATTATGGCTGGATTAAACGGAAAATTATTAATACAAACTGGCAAAGGTCAGATATCAAGTTCTGCTTTAAAGCTGGCAAGCGCAGATGCATTAGTGAGTACTCTTTCGATGCTAACACCTAGATCAAAAAGTTCAGAGGGAAGCCAATTGGAATGTGCCGTTGTTAATTTTGATATTAAAGATGGAATTGCTACGGCAGAAAACGGTATCGGCATGTCAACCAATCAAATTAATGTTATTGGCGCGGGTACAATTAATTTAAAGACAGAACAACTTGATATCGGCATTACACCTAAAGCAAAAGAAGGTGTTGGTTTAAATCTCGGCCAACTTGCAGGTCTAGTCAGGGTCGGTGGTACATTAGCGAACCCTAGTCCAAAAGCAGATACACAAGCTGCATTAAAAGGCGGACTATCAGCAGGCGCTGCCGTTGCTACAGGTGGACTTTCTTTGTTAGCTCAAGGTTTGTTAAGTAATGAGGTTGCAGATGATCAGAATCCTTGTGATATTGCTTTAGGAAAAGCGCCAATAAAATCTGCAGAAACAAAACCAGCGGAAGAAAAGAGTGTTGTAGAGAAAACTACCGATACTGTTAAAGATGCTGCTGGCGCAATTGGTGATAAATTGAAGAGTCTTTTCTAGATATTATTTTAAGGCGTTACTGTTACATCCAACGATAATTCTTTTATCTTAAGTGCAAGATCTTGTAACCATGACTCAGGTAATTTTTTGATTAACCTGGCTTCTGGTTGTAATGATTGGCGCTCAATACCATAAAGCAAGATTCCTTTAACAGGAATGTTTCGAGTGATGGTTGCTTTCAATAAATTGAGATAAGCATTAATCTCAATATCACTCGGCGGATGATTCTTGTATGAAAAAATACAAGTTTGAATCAGCGTAGGACAAAGTTCGGCAGCAATCTGTAATCGTTTTAGCGTTGAAGTATTTGACCCCTTCACCTGGTTAATTGTCGCAATGCCTGTCGGTGTGGCGCTATCAATTTTAAACCAGACTTCACCATTCATTTTAGCCAACTTCTTCAGGCCTTTTTTTACTTGAATACGATCGACCATGCTGCCGTTTGTGATCAAGACACATTTAATAGAACCTAGTAATCCGTATTCTTTTAAAACAAGTTCTATTAGATTAACGACTTGATCAAATTCATTGGCAGTTGTTGGTTCACCATTCCCCGAAATAGCTATATCTTTAATAATGCGGTATTCATCAGGGACTTCTTCCTTGTCATAAAAATCACCATGGATTATATCCGCGAGAAAATGGCGTAATTCCTTCCCCAGCTTCTCAAGATCAACCGTTGGAGCACTGCCGCGAATAAGGTCTGGTACCTGACAATAAATACAACGCCAATTACAGGCGTTGTTTATATTGAGGTTTACACCAATTGAAAGCCCGCCTGAACGACGGGAAAACACGGGGTAAATATATGTCAGACCAGCCTTATCACGGCTGTGGTCAAGCGTTGTTAGCATTTAAACAACCTGATTTATTTTCTGGGCTATTTAATATGGCAACTTAGCCTGCCATATCTTTACAACCTTTCAATGCTACTGCGCGAACGCTGGTAGACGCTTTTTTCGCTTTGAACATCATTTCCTGACCGGTAAATGGGTTAATACCTTTGCGAGCCTTCGTAGCAGGTTTCTTAACACGTTTTAACTTAACGCCTAAATCAGGCACCATAAATTCACCACAAGAATTTGATTTTAAATGACGCTGCGCCTGTTCAGATAACGAAATCAAAACAGCCTTAACATCTTGTTTTGATAATTCTGTTGCTTCAGCGATTTCAGCAATAATTTGTGCTTTGGTCATACGGTCTTTAACAACTGTTAATTTACTTTTAGCCATGATGGTTCCTTTAAAATTTTGTTTGAGATTAGAAATTATTTTACGAAGGGATATTATAAACCTTCCACACAATTTTGATCAGAGATAAAAACAAATTAATTTAAAATGGTGCCCGGGGCCGGAATCGAACCGGCACGAGGTTACCCTCGAGGGATTTTAAGTCCTTCGTACTATAAATCACATATGATGCGTTTGCTATAAATTCGATGTAAAACAATGGCTTAGATTTTAGCAAAAATGACAGATGGTGCATATAACTCATATATAATTCGTTTTTCATTGATTTCGTTGTCATTTGGTTGACACTTATCCGAATTTTTCTTTATCGTAGTTGAGTGATTAGATTAAAACTGAACTTCCCAATATTTGCTAGACGCCTGATGGGTAATTATCATACCTATTGGAGGAAGTTAAATGAGCGACAAACGTTATACCGAAGAATTTAAGATTGCAGCTGTGCGACAAGTATCAGAGCAGGGCTATCCAGTATTGGAAGTAACGGAACGGTTAGCCATTACCAATCGCACGTTATATGCGTGGTTACGTAAATATCAGTTGCCTAATCCGAGTGAGACACAAACGGAAGATAAGGATACGGAAATTAAGCGTCTGAGAGCTGAATTGAAGCGAACAACGGAAGAGAGAGACATTCTAAAAAAGGCCGCCGCGTTCTTTGCAAACCATCCCGGGTAAAGTACGCGTTTATAAAAGCACATCGTCATACGTTTCAGATTACGACGATGTGTCGGGTATTAAAGGTTCATCGCAGTGGCTTCTATTTTTGGTTGCACATGCCATTATCAAATAGAGCAAAAGCAGATAAACGACTGACACAACAGATTAGAGAAAGTTGGCATGGTAGTGGTTTTGTTTATGGCAGCCCACGTATTCACCAAGATTTAAAAGAAGAAGGTGAACGTTGTAGTGTGCATCGTGTTGCACGTTTAATGCGCAAAGCAAAGATTGCCGCACAACGTGGTTACAAACGTCGTTATGCGAAATCAGGACTGCCAAGTCATGTGGCACCGAATCAGTTGAAACAAGACTTTGCAGTGAGTCACCCTGACCATACGTGGGTCACAGACATTACCTATATTCGTACCTACGAAGGCTGGTTTTATTTAGCCGTGGTGATTGATTTGTATTCTCGTAAAGTGGTGGGTTGGTCGATGAATCACCGTATGGAAAAACATTTAGTAACGCAAGCCTTGTTATCGGCAGTATGGCGACGAAAACCAACGCAAAGAGTCATTGTACATTCTGACCAAGGGACTCAATACACAAGTGATGAATGCCAACGATTTATGAAGCACCATAATATTGATGCAAGCATGAGTCGGCGTGGTAATTGTCATGATAATGCGGTTGCTGAAAGTTTTTTTCACTCATTAAAACAAGAGCGAATTAAGCGTCGTATTTATAAAACGCGTGATGAAGCACGCTTGGATATATTTGATTACATCGAGTGGTTTTACAATGCAAAACAGCGTCATAGCTACTGTGATAATATGTCGCCAACACAATTTGAAGAAACGTATTATTTAAACCGTCAGAATGTCTAGTGAACCTTGGGAAGTTCAAACAGATCATTGAGGAACTAACCGGCTCCGGTAAACGGTTGGTGAACTTACGTAAGTCAGAGGGTTATACACAAACCGAACTTGCCGATGAATTGGGTGTAACACAGAGAATGATTTCTTATTATGAAGGACATAGCGAGTTCCCGCCTTCGTCTTTGTTACCTAAGTTAGCACAGGTACTCGGTGTAACAACGGATGAACTGTTAGGGATTAAACCGATTAAGAAGTCGAAGAAACCCGACACGCGATTACACAGACGGTTTCAACAGATTGAGAAGCTACCCACGAAAGATAAACGACAACTCACTCAGATTATTGATACATTTATTAAAGCG
>JBDNFW010000065.1:0-19613 GCA_041689615.1 Gammaproteobacteria bacterium
AGGTGCTGTTGGTGGTTATCGTAAACTTCTTAACTCATCACGTAACAGTGGTGTGTTGATGGTTTTCTCTCTACCATAAGCATTAAACAGACGTAAGTTTGTTATAATGGTCCCCGACACTTCGGTGTCGGGGATTTTTTTATTAATGGTCTCTTATTAGCGGCTGAAACAAATTGAAAAGTTCCCTTAATTATAAAAATAATTATGAGAACTTGTTGTAAGTTAAGAAGTCAGAAATTGTGAAGTTGGAAAAACTCAGATTTAATGCTTAACATAGATTATATGTATTTATAAGTTTATAAACAGACGAATAATAAAAAAACTTTTAAATTTAGCCCTAGTTTCTTAAGGCAGAATTGATTTTATGTAAGACTATATGATTATTTATTTGGAGATGTTGATATGACAATGAAAAAAGTTCTAACTGCACTTATAGCAGTATCAGTATACATGTTACCGACTTTTGTAAGTGCAGCAGATCATGTAATTAAAGCTGGTTCTCGTGCATTTGAACCAGATACAATCTACATTGCAGAAGGAGATAACGTTGTTTTTTCAAACATGAACTCACATAACTCTCAATCAGTTGAGGGACTAATTCCTGAAGGTGCGACACCCTGGGTTGGTGCTATGGGTGAAAATGTCGCTCCAGCATTAGATAAACCTGGCATATACTCATATGTTTGTTTGCCTCATATTGGTTTTGGCATGGTCGGTGTTATTGTTGTCGGTGATGTTACTGCTGCCGATGTTGCTGCATACAAGCAAAAAGCAATGGACACATTGCAAGGTCCTTTTCGTCGTTTACTTGGCAAGATTAATAAAATAAAACCAACTAAATAAAAGCGAAAAATCTTTAAACCGTTTTTTTATTGGATAAGCCCGCTTTAATAAAGCGGGCTGATTAATGCTTATGAAAATATTAACAATCATTTTTATGTCTACATTCTTTTTGCAGTCAGTTTATGCAGAAGAAGGTATGCCTGATTCAGAATATCTTAAAGTTTGTGCAGATCCTTATATGTTGCCCATGTCTAATAAAAAAGGAGAGGGCTACGAAAATAAAATTGCGGAATTGTTGGCTGAAAAACTGGGTCTGAAACTTAAATATGAATTTTTTCCTCAACGCATGGGCTTTATAAGAAATACGCTTCGTGCTGAGTCTGAAGAAAGTGAAGGTTATAAATGTGATTTGGTTATTAATGTACCGTCCAATTTTGAATTAGCAGCAACTACAGATCCTTATTACAGCACAACTTATGTTTTAGTCTATGCAAAGGGAAGAAAACTGGATGAAGTTACTGAAGCGGAAATGCTAGGTAAAACAGTCGAAGATAAAAAACTGGATGTAAGAATTGGTGTGGTTAATCGTGGGCCTGGACAGTTGTGGGTTTTTTACCAGAATTTAATGGGTTATATGGATCCTTATCAAGGTCAACCTGGAGATATTAAAGTTGATCCCGGTCATACTCTAATAAAAGATATTGTTGATGACAAGATAGATGCCGCTATTGTATGGGGACCAACAGCTGGTTTTTACGCCATACAATATAAAGATAAGGCTGAATTGGTTTTATTACCGGTAAAAGATGATGTAAAGAAAAACCGTCAAATGAAATTTTCTTATAGTAATTCAATGGCTGTAAGGTACGGTGAAAAAGAATGGAAAGAAAAGATAAATAATCTGGTTAAAGAAAATCAAGCAGAAATTGAAAAAATATTGACAGACTATGGTGTTCCGCTAGTTAAATAAAAAGAGAGAGTGTTATGAAATTTGTTGTTAATTTAATATTTGTAGTAGGCATATTAACTAGTGTTAATTTATTAGCTGAAGAAACTGAAATAAAAGAAGCCCCTTCAATTACTGGGAAAGGAACTCCTCTAACCGAGGAAGAATTAAAGATTGGTCGGTTCGGTGAAACAGAAGAAATTCCAGAAGACTTTAAGTTTAATGATGCTGAAATTAAGTTATGGATGACCGATCATTTAGTTAACATTAAAAAACCACAGAGTTTATATTATGAATTTGTCAAGTCTGGGACTTTGGAAGAAGGATTTTCTGATTCTGTGTATCTAAAAATACTTGAGCTAAATGAAGATGGAACTAAAAATGCGGCACTAGATTTTTTTACTGCAGATAGAAAACAAGCCGTCACACCTGATAATGTTTCTAATATTACGGGTAATCCCGTATTAGGTATTTTTATGCAAGGTGATGTTTATGAGATGGGGAGACTGGCAGGAGGTCATTGGAGATATTTTCATAAGCAACTTAAAGTTGCATTAAGAGAAGTCGCCGTTATAGAGCCAACCACATTTAGTTTCAATGGCAAGGACTATAAAGGTGAAAAAATATTTTTCTCTCCTTATCTAGACGACCCTCATCGACGCGACTTTGAAAAGTATGCAGATAAATATTATGAGTTTATTTTCTCTGATGACATTCCAGGGAGTTTGTATCAAATTACAACAGTGATACCTGATAAAAGTAAAGAATCTGCAGAACCGTTAGTTCTCGAAACATTAACGTTGATGGATGTTAAATAATTAAAATGAGTCTTGAACTTATCAAGACTCATTTTAAATAGTTAGTCAGCGACTTCTATTTTTTTCGACTAATTTGATCCTTTGTACGACTTCCTTTCCTTAGTTTTACCGCACAATATTTAAATTCAGGTATCTTGCCTACTGGATCCAACGCATCATTTGTAATGAGATTAGCTGCCGCTTCATTAAATGAGAATGGCATCATTACAACACCTTTTTGCATTCCTTCATCGGCACGTGTTGTTGCAGCAATGATGCCTCTACGTGATTCAACAACCAGAATATCACCAGATTTGAGACCATAAGAGTTGAGATCTTCTGGATTAATAATGATGCAAGGACCAGGTTCAATTGCATCTAAAACACGAGAATGACGCGTCATTGTGCCGGTGTGCCAATGTTCAAGTTGTCTGCCAGTAATAAATACAACGGGGTATTCATCATTAGGCAATTCTGCAGGTTCAATATACTCAGCAGGAACGAAACGACCTCTGCCGTCATCAGTAGGAAATACGCCGTCTTTAAAAATGACGGGTTCGCCAGGATCGCCGACATTACGCAATGGATAAGTCACTGAATTTTCTTCTTCCAGACGTTCCCATGTGATGCCCGCCATACTAGGTAGAGCCAGACGTATTTCCTGAAATACGTCTTTCGCATGATCATAATGCCAATCCAAACCCATTCGATTTGCGATTTCTTGAATGATCCATAAGTCCTGTTTTGCTTCACCAGGAGGCGTTATAGCTTGTCTTCCAAGTTGTACTCGGCGATCTGTGTTGGTAAAAGTGCCATCTTTTTCCGGAAATGCTGATGCAGGTAAAATAACATCGGCATAGCCGCATGTTTCAGTAAAAAAGATGTCTTGGACAACTAAATGGTCAAGTCTCGATAATGCTTCTCTAGCATGATTAAGATTGGGATCCGACATTGCTGGGTTCTCTCCCATAATGTAAAGACCATTCATATCTTTATCGTAAATTGCATGCATCATTTCAACGACAGTTTTACCTACATTTGGATCTAATGTTGCACCCCATAAGTTTTCAAACTTCTTTCTTACTGTTTCATCTGTTACCGGTTGGTAATCAGGATAAACCATGGGAATAAGACCGACATCAGATGTACCTTGTACATTATTTTGTCCACGTAACGGATGAAGACCTGTACTGGTTCGACCTATTTGTCCTGTCATTAAGGCCAGAGCAATCAAACAACGGGCATTATCAGTTCCATGAATATGCTGAGAAATACCCATGCCCCAAAAAATAATAGCTGTTCCAGCAGTGGCATATAGTCTTGCAACTTCTTTTATCGTCTCTGGAGGAATACAACAGATAGGAGCCACTTTTTCTGGAGAATAATCTTTTATATTCTCGATGATACCTTCGAAGCCATCGGTATGTTCATTAATGAATTCTTGATTCTGAAGATTTTCTTCAATAATGACGTGCATCATTGCATTCAAAAGAAGCACATCAGTCCCTGGGCGCAATTGCAAGAAATGTGATGCATATAAAGCCATTTCTGAACTATAAGGTTCAATCATGATAAGTTTGCTACCGCGCTTCGTTGCATTTTTTATAAATGTTGCTGCAACAGGGTGATTCTCATTCGGACGAGATCCAATAACAATAATGACCTCAGCAAAAGAACCATCAGAGACCTGATTTGAAACGGCACCTGATCCTATCGTTTCTAACATTGCGGCAACTGATGATGCGTGACATAACCTTGTGCAGTGATCAATGTTGTTCGTGCCAAAACCTGTTCTCACCAATTTTTGTACTAGGTAAGCTTCTTCATTACTGCCTTTAGCACAACCAAGTCCGGCAAGTGCTTGTGAACCTTGTTCGTTTTTAACTTTATTCAAACCTTCAGCGGCAAAATCTAATGCTTCTTCCCAACTTGCTTCACGAAAATACTTATGCATTTCCAGTGGATCAACTAACGCTGCTGTTTTTTCTACGCCTTCGCGTCGTATTAATGGTTTTGTCAGACGATCTGGATGATGTATGTAATCAAAACCGTAACGACCTTTAACACAGAGTCGGCTTTTATTGGCAGGACCATCTCGTCCTTCGACATACTGTATATGATTATTTTTTACATTAAACGTTAGTAAACAACCAACGCCACAATAAGGACAGACTGAATCGACCACTTTATCAGGCTCAATTAATCCTACATTTTTGGCAGGCATAAGTGCACCAGTAGGGCAGGCTTGCACGCATTCGCCACAGGCAACACAGGTACTTTCTCCCATAGGTTCTGCCATATCGAAAACAATTTCTGCATGTTTCCCACGGAAGGCAAAACCAATAACATCATTTACTTGTTCTTCTCTGCATGCCCTGACACAACGTGTGCATTGGATACAGGCGTCAAGGTTTACTGCTATTGCTGGATGAGAAAGGTCGGGTTTAGGTTGTTCTCCACGATGCTCGAAGCGTGGATTATAAATATCAAATTTTTCAGCCCAATAATCGAGTTCAGAATTTAATTTATAAGGAGATTTACCTTGTTGTGGCATGTCGGACAGCAATAATTCCAAAACCATTTTTTGTGAAAGCTGTGCACGTTCATTATCACTATTGACACTCATCCCTTCCGTCGGTTGTCGACAACATGATGGAGCTAATACACGTTCACCATCAATTTCAACCATACAAGCGCGGCAGTTTCCATCTGAACGATAACCTTCTTTATAACAAAGATGTGGTATTTCTACGTCATTACGTTTTGCCGCTTGCAGAATTGTTTCGTCACCATAGGCTTCAACATCTTTACCGTTTAATTTAAAGCTTACGGCTTTTTCATTCATTAGCTTTGGGTTAGCAGCCATTATTCAAATTCCTTAGGAAAATATTTAATTGCACAACGTAAAGGATTCGGCGCAGCCTGGCCCAAACCACAAATCGATGCATCGACCATCGCGGTAGATAATTCTTCTAACAAAGGTTTATCCCATTCTTCTTTTTCCATCAGTTTTACTGCTTTAGCGGTACCTACTCGACAAGGCGTACATTGACCACAGGACTCTTCTTCAAAGAAACGCATTGAGTTTAATGCCATTGCTTTAGCGCTATCTTTATCCGAAAGAACAACAATTGCAGCTGAGCCTATAAAACAACCGTGTTTTTGTAATGTGTCAAAATCTAGCGGTTCATCGCCTAATGAAGCAGGCAATATTCCACCTGAAGCACCACCGGGAAAATAGCCATAAAATTCATGTCCATCAAGCATACCATCACAATATTCTTCGATCAATTCGCGCATACTAATGCCTGCAGGCGCAACGTGAACACCTGGTTTTTTAACACGACCACTAACTGAAAATGATCTTAATCCTTTTCGTTCACGACGACCATTTGAAGAAAACCAATCAGCGCCATTTTCAATAATGTCTCTGATCCAATGCATGCTTTCCATATTTTGTTCAAGAGTAGGGTGACCAAATAAACCGACTTGAGCAAGATAAGGAGGACGTAGTCTAGGCATCCCGCGTTTGCCCTCGATTGATTCGATCATGGCAGATTCTTCACCGCAGATGTATGCTCCCGCACCTCTTCGTAAATGTATTTTAGGTAACTTACAAGGAGGATTGTTTTGAAGTTCGGCTAATTCTTTTTCAAGCATTAATCTACACCCGGCATATTCATCGCGTAGATAAATATAGATATCTTCAGCTTGTATTGCCCAATGAGCAATTAATGTTCCTTCTATAAATCGATGTGGATCCGTTTCGAGGTAATAACGATCTTTAAATGTACCCGGTTCACCTTCATCAATATTAATCGCGATCATTCTAGGTGCTTTTTGTTCACTTAAAATTCGCCATTTACGACCAGTAGGAAATCCTGCGCCGCCTAAACCGCGTAAGTTTGAGTCTTCAAGTAATTTGATAATCTCTTCAGATTGACATTTACCATTAATACAATCTGCCAGTGTTTTATAACCGCCCTTATCTTTATAAGATTTGTAATTAATATATTCTGCTGGAAGAGAATCAGATAGTTCATTCTTTTCAATAGCAGAAATAACATTTTCTTTATTGGCCTTTTCTATAGGCTTTGTTCCGACAACGGCAACAGGAGCTGCAGCACAACGACCCACACAGGGGACAGGCTGAATGCGAACTTGCTTTTTATCTATATTTGCTCCAAGTTCTTCAATTAATTTTTTTGCACCAAACATTTCACAAGTTAATGATTCACAAACGCGGACAGTAATTGGTGGTGGTGGCGTCTCATCTTCTTTTGTTACATCAAAATGATGATAGAAAGTGACTGTTTCATAAACTTCTGCCATTGGTAAATTCATTTCTTTAGCCAATGCGAGAATATGTCTATTAGAGATATGTTTATATTTATCCTGGATTTTATGCAGGTGTTCTATCAGCATATCACGTGTTTTGGGTTGGTTGCCTATCAGTTCCTGCACTTGCAACAGTGCATGTTGATCCATGACTCTACCGAGAATACGACCTTTCTTACCACGAGTACGTTTCATTTATTACCGTTTAGCCATTGTTTGTAAAATTAAAATTTCGCCTTTGCCATTTCGTGCTAAGTCACCAGAAAAACGGTGAGCTTCAGGGCCATACTTACTAAAGAACATAAATTCATCGCCGATGTTAGACAATTGTGTAAATAGTAATCGTAAAAATTGCATTTTCAGATTACCACAACTTTTAAATGTAGCCGAAATATGTGCCGGTTTTTTTGCCAATATTACTGTGCCACGACGCATACCTTCACCAGGATGTGTCCCTACTTTATTCAGAGCGATAATTGTTCCTGCATGTATCCGGCTTCCACAATAATTGCCAGAGTTACCCTGAATGATAATAATGCCGCGGCGCATACGGTCACCAACACGATCCCCTGCATCACCAGTAATATTAATGAGTCCATTTCTCATGCCAAATGCATCACCTGGTAAGCCTGCACCTGTATAGTCGTCTACATTACCATTAACATTAATACGGCCACCAGACATTCCGCTTCCTGTCCAGGAACCAGCATTACCATGTATTGTAATAGCCCCATTTTTCATTGATTGACCGAGAAATTCACCTACATTACCTTTCACAGTGATATTTCCCATTGTCATTTTTTTACCAACGCAGATCAGTTGATTGCAACTTTTATTAATAACAACATTATTCTTATCATTACCTATTACAGTAAATAGCGCTTCAACTTTGACGGTTTCTTTTCCGTAAACCAGTTTTATTTTTTTTATTTTTTCTAAAGTTAAATCCTGAAGCTGGTCTGGTGTTAATGGAGACATATCCAGAGTAAATTTTGGTTGAGATTTTAAAGTAAATGTTAAGGCGCTCATTTCAATAATTTCCTTAAATGAAATAAATGAGGACCAAGATTACCGCCATAATTTCCTGCGCTAATACTACAAATACCTTTTGCAGAACCCAGAGAACAAGCCGTTCTTATACCTACACGCATAGCTTCATTGATGGATTCTTCATTAAGACCATCGATAACAATTTCTAAAACAGAACCAATATCATCACTTAATGCAGATTTGACTTGCCCTTTTAAAGTTGGACAATAAGCTTCATTTGTTGATGCAGTAAGAAAATCATATTTAGAACCAACTTTAGAACCTGAGCCTACAACGCCTCCAGGAAAAGCAGTAATAACACCTGGAATTTTATGAATTTCACCAACGGCTTTTTCGCATGCGGCAAGACCTTGTCGTGCTGTTTTTGCCAGCACAAGAAAATTACCTCCACCAATGGCTTTAGTAACACCGGTTGTTTCTTCGCAAATGAATTCACCATGCATTACCGGGATACGCCAAAAACGTTTGCCATTAATCACTTTCGATATTTGAAAGCCATCGCCAAAGAACCTCAAGCTTTTGCCCATGGAAACTTTTTGTTCACTATCTAGGCCGGAAAAACAGGCTGTTGTTGCGGTCGTCATGACGGATTGACCAACGCGTGTTGGGACATGTTTTTCAAGATCTTTAATCGACATGGCAAATATCATGACAGAAATTCCAGGCCGCCCATCAGGTGTTTCTGCTGGTTTTAATTCTCGCTCTATATCTGCTTCAATACCACAGGCAATAACAGAAGAGGCAAATCCACGAATGGCATTTGCAGCTTGATAAGCCCATTTCAAATTCATTGCGGTAATAATGATACGTGTTGCCTTCATCGGAAAGGCTTCCGCGAATGTGTCTTCTATATGTACGCCATTAATCTTCATGAATATTTTTTACATGCAAGGTTGCACTATGATTTTTCCATTACCATGTTCAACAATTTCATCATCATCAATTTTAAAATTACCAAGACTCATTGTTTGGTATTTATCAAAATAACGTTTTAGTGATTTTTCTATTCCCATATCAAAATCGGGTCTTAATGTATGAGTTGCGCCATTAACGACCTTAATAATTTTCCCGTTGCGAACGATTAGCTCACCATTTTTGAATACATAATCAGGTTTACTAAACATTTGTTCTTTATCTTTTTTATCAGTGTATACAGTGATATCAGCAACCGCACCGGAACCAAGATGGCCACGATTTTTCAAACCTAAACTTCTTGCCGGTGCAGCTCTTGTCATAATAGCAATTTCGTATAAGGAATATTCTCTATCTAAGCTGGAAAGTATGCTGGCATTTGCAGCTTCCTTGTTGATGGTAGAAAGCATATCGTTTCTAAAGCTTCGATCCATCAATAAACGAATCAGATGTGGATAACTGGTAAACGGTGCACCATTAGGATGATCAGTCGTCAGAAAAATTCTCCACGGATCATCAACTAATAAAAATAACTCAAGACCTATAGCCCATTGCAACGCATTTACAAAATTCTTATCACGATATTTAAAAGGTACAACACCACAACCGGCATCACATTCAATATCCATAACAACCCATTTCTTTGGATGAGCATGCCAATGTCCTGCATATTGTAGCATTGAGTCGCCAGAAGCAGTTACAGTTTGGCCAAACAATATTTGACCAACATCGATTGATATATTTGGATTTTTATTTACTGCTTCTGCAATTTCAGCTGCACCCGATGAGAATTTTTTATCACCTTCAGTTCCATAGCTATGAAATTGAATATGTGTAAGATGCATTCGCATGCCTTCAGCTGCACGAATTGTTTCGAGCGTGGTCTCGACATTACCCGGAACACCGAGATTACATCCATGCACATGTAAAGGATGGGGGATACCTAATTCAATAACTGCTCTTGCAAGCGCTTTTATAATATCTCGTGGCGAAACACCGTAGTATTGGTTTGCTTCATCCAGATCAAGTTGTCGTTGATTAAATTTAAAGGCGCTAATGCCACCGGGATTAACAACCTTGATTCCGAGAGCCTGAGTTGCGTTTATTATCCAACCAACATAATCGCTAATAGCAGCTTGATCTTTATTTGATGCGAGCATACGCAAAAAGAAATCATCACTACCAATCATGGCATAAGCACCTTTATCAACCATAGGTGTATCAGCCATTTCCATATGCGCTTGACGTGCATTAGCGGGCAACATTGCTGGTTCGAAACAAGCGGTATAACCCATTTCAGCGTAACGATAACCTGCTGTTAAAGTTGAAGGAGCGGCATAGCCGCAGCCAGAGCGCGTTAACTCAGTTTTGCTTACCAGATCAGCCTTATGATCTTCCGGTAACATCATCCGAGCGATATTAACTTTGCCGCCGCCAATATGAGTATGAATATCAATGGCGCCTGCCATAATAACTTTGCCTTTTAAGTCATAGACTTGATCTATTTTTACATTGCTGGATGGTTTACGGGTGATGTATCCATCGCGAATGTATATATCGCGATGTTCCCCGTTAATTCCATGAACAGGATCATAGACAATGCCATTTGTTAATTTTGTATACATTAGAGTCTGCCTACATCCTTTCTATAACTTGTTTGAGTATCGAATGAACACTGGCATACGGTGATTGGCGTATCTTTTTCAGTGGCAGCGATACTACATTGTCAGTACGAATTATCTGACCAGAATGATCAACTCCCGGTGTAGATACCGGGATAAAGACATCTGGTTTAAAGTTTAGTTTGGTATCCGGTTTGCCCATGACAATCGTTGGGATAGACGCACGTGGCGAATTAACATTTGATTCGAAACTTGATATCCAGAGTAGCGAATCAACCTCTTTGTTCTTCAATACCTTTTGTGTTGAGTAACGATGTGCATCATAGTCTGGATAACCTTTGTTAAAATTAACGCGTAATGGATAGCCACTCTGCCAGGCACAAACATTATTCGCTGTCATGCCACCATCATTTCCGCCTAAAGAAAAACCGGCAAAACGAGTGACTCTAGTCAAGTATTTAACAATTTCACAAAAATTCTGAATAGTCAGTTCGGCATGCGGGATATTAAGTTCGCCCGGTGCCCATACGATGACACCGTATTTAGCCGATTTCATTTTTTCAGCCAATGTTTGTAGTGTTTCAATTTTTACGCCAGCTACTTCTTTTACATCAAGTGTTGAGCCAGCCACCATTGCATGCAAACTGGAAACAATTTCGCCTATCTCTTCTGTTTTACAATTTAATACGATTGGTCGTTTACCATTTGGATTAATGCCTGATTTAGAGTTAAGTTTGTCACCTATATAGACGATCTGACGATCATCTTTTTTAGACTTAAACATAGACTCTTCATTCCAAATAACACGTTCATAAAAACGTGGAAAATTCGTTGCATCTGTTCCGGCGAAAATAACAAGATCCGCCCGGTTTTTGATCTCTGCCATGGTGGTCATTATCCAACCGAGGTCTTGCAAAACCAGGGTATTGCGTATGAGACCATTGCCATGCATGTGATCGAGAATGGCACCAGTTTTATCTGCCAATTCCATGACACTTCGCATACCTGACACATCTGTACCTAAACCTGCTATTAAAGGCGTATGTGATTTTTTGAGTATCTTGCATACGGCGTCAATAGCGTCATCAAGTGAAACATCTTTACCTTTAATTTTTGCAGAACTCTGAGGAAATTCCTGTTGGAATAAGCTAATGGCTTTGGCGCAGCCATTTTCAACCACTTTTAGATTATGGTTATCATTTTGAATAACGAGGTCATCACACAAAATTCCACAAAAAGGACAGGTAACATCCTTGAAAGTTGTGTTGTCGACGTTTGACTTTTTATCCAATGATAAATCCTTTAGTTTTCAATTGATTATTATTTATTCACAAAAACGGGGCGCAACAATATTGTTTTGCGCTAACCTTGTCAACAGCTTATATATAGTACTATAGAGAACGTATTTTAGGGAAAAAACGAAGGAGAATCAGAAAAATCTTATAATATTTTCAATTATTTAATAACGGATAACATTTCATCGACAGAAGTAAATTTTTCACGAGGCTTACCTTTCGGTTCTCCAATTTTAATCTCTTTTGCATCGATTTTTTTCCAGTCATTAAAGTTGATATGACGAATATTCTTGCCGTCTAAAATGGAATAAATTTTTCCTGCACCAGACTTGCTCGTTCCATCATCTAGTTTCTCTATGTCCTCCAATAAACACTGAACTGTTTCGACACTACACGCGCGATTCGTGCCAATAATGCCGCTGGGGCCGCGTTTTATCCAACCTGCGGTGTAGAGTTTAGGAACGATATTGCCATCGTTGTCAGTAATTCTGCCATTTTCATTCGGAATTGTGCCCCAGCTTTCGTGGAAAGGGATGCCAACTATTGGAATGCCGCGGTAACCTATACTGCGAAACAAAATACCTGTTTCGAGTTCTATAGTTTCACCTGTTCCTCTAGCAGACTGTTTAAATGCTTCGCCTGAAAGCTGGTTTTTCTCAAGAATGACTTTTTCAAGTTTTGTATTGCCAACAAGTTCTTTGGGACCCATGAGGAATTTGAAATAACAGTTTTTTGATTTTGTAGAATCCGCTTCACGTTTTGAGAAGTCACAAAATTGGTCATAGATCTTTTTACTGGCAATATTACTTTTTTCAAGTAATTCTTTTTCACTTTCAGGATTGAGAATCATATCTTCTGCACGAACAATAGAATTACAATCTGAAAGTTCGCCAAATTCACGTAATTCTTTGGGTGTAAATTTAGCTTGTGCTGGTCCGCGTCGGCCGATAACGTGGATTTCCTTAATTTTACTTTCTGCCAAAGCGTCTAATGCATGTTGCGCAATATCAGTATGTTTTAATTCATCAACTGTTTTTGACAATATACGGCTGACATCTGCGGCGACATTACCTTGACCAATTATGACTGCTACTTCGTGTGAAAGATCAAATTCATGATCTCTGTAATCAGGATGGCCATTATACCAACCAACAAATTCTGTTGCGGTATAACTTCCGTTTAAATCCTCACCCGGAACACCCAGTTTTCTGTCTGTTTCTGCACCTGAGGTCATGATGACAGCATGGTGAGATTGGCATAGTTCTTCGACAGAGATATCCGTTCCAACATTAACATTTGCAATTAAATTAAAATCTGGAGAATCAGCCGTTTTTTGGTAAAGGGCTATAACCTGTTTTAATTTTTGATGATCAGGAGCCACACCACTACGAACAAGTCCATAAGGGGAGGGAAGTCGTTCTAGTATGTCGACCTTTACGTTAATTTCAGATTTAATTAGCGCTTCAGCTGCGTAGAAACCACTTGGGCCACTACCTACTATTGCTACTAATAAAGGATTCTCTTCGGAGCCAAGTTTAGCCATAGTATTAAATCAATTATTTTAATAGTGATTAAGATTAGAATCCCAATGCTGCTTTACGTTCTTCTGCACCAGGTAATGGCTCCATTTGTTCTTCGCAAACAGGGAGACCCGGGGCTTTTTCTGCATTGATCTCAATCCATTTTTCCTGGTCTTCAGGAATATCATCACCTTCGTAAATTGCTTGTACAGGACATTCCGGAATACAGGCACTGCAATCAATACAAACATCTGGATCGATGTATAACATGTCGTCGTCATAATGAAAGCAAGCGACCGGACAAACTGTTACACAGTCAGTGAATCGGCAGTTTTTACAATTTTCAGTTACGATGGTAGTCATCGTTTTCTCCTCAGCCTAATAGGCAATTGCTCTTGGTGATAATATTACTTACCTGCGTATAAAAGAATTTCCCCTCGGTTTAACTCTACTGAATCTCCGCACCAGCGTTCAAAAGGTTCATTTAATAACGAATCGCTGATAGAGAGTCCAATTGATTTCAAATATTTAAAATAATGTTTAAGAAAAGAAGGCTGATAGTTGCAACTACGGCTAAAGGTAGGAAGGATATCGGCCTTGTGCTGACAAATAATGGAGCCGCGCTTCATGCCTGCGCCGGTTCGAATCCCCATTTCTCCAAGCACAATGATTGTTCCTGCAAGCATATTGACACCAGTGAAGTCACCCGCGTTACCGCCCACAACAATTAAACCGCGACGCATGACATGACCTGTTTCATTTTTAACATCACCATGAACAATAATTTCACCACCTTGCATACCAACAGTGCTGCCACGATAGCCGCTGCCGACCATATGTCCGGCATTTCCTTTAACTGTGATTTTCCCACCTAACATTTCAGGAGCAAGCCAATCGTTAGCGTTACCTTCGATAATGATTTCTCCACCACTCATGCCCGCGCCTGCATGAACACCGACATCACCTTTAATTGTAAGCTTGCCAAGAGACATGGTTGAACCAATGTGTTTGACGTTACTCAAGTCACCTTCAATAATAACTTCTCCGTCGTACTTGCCAGAGCAATCAAAGAAGTCTCCGAGGTTCACTTGTCGATTGCCGTGAAACAATGTTAAGGCACTAATCTCACTATCACTTAACGATTGTAGTCTGTCAGGACTGATGCAATCAGCCTCTAAAGGCACATCAGGTTGAGTATGTAATTTAAGTTTAAGAGCCATTTTATTCAGCACCACTCAGTTTATGTAAATGAACATGATACTGACCAAGATTCCCGCCATAATTCCCGGCAGAAATTTGTTTGATTCCGGGTTTAGCTGCCGCAGTCATGCCGACGCGCATGGCTTCTTCAACCGCTTTTAAACTTAAACCATCAATAACAATTTCAAGCACGCTGTTAATTTGATCATTTAGGTCAGAATTTTTAACCTTGCCACGTAATGTTGGACAATAGGCATGATTAGTTGAAGCGATTAATGATTTATATTTAGAACCAACTTTACTACCACTTCTAACGACACCATTAGGGAAGGGTAGAATAACATCAGGCAATTGACGCATGGCTTTCGTTGCTGCACTTGCAGCTTTTAAAGCAGATTTTTGATCTTTAGCGAGAATTAATATATTACCACCGCCAACAGATTCCTGAACATTAAAAGTATCGTCTATTAAAAATTCTCCATCCATAACCGGGATGCGCCAGAATTTATTTCCACCGATGACTTTACTGATTTGATGGCCATCACCAAAATAACGTAATTGTCCACCAACGATGACAGGAGAACCTTCAGTTAAGCCGTTATAACAAGCTGTAGTAGGGCAGGTCATAACACATTGGCCTATGCGTTCCATTAAACGTTTGCCAAGACTTTCAGCATCCATAGCAAATATTAAAACGCTGACACCCGGTCTTAGATCAGGTGAGTTTTCAGCAAGAATTTCCGTTTCAATACCGGCTTCGCATTTACAGCCAATAACAGAAGTAGCAAAACCTGTGATGGATTGTGCAGCGGCCATAGCCCATTCTTTTGTTTCAGCCGTAATAATGACTCGGCTGCCATACATCTTAAATGCTTCAGCAAAGGTATCGACAATTTCTGTTGATTTAATCTTCATGCTTAAGCCTTTCCAGTCGGAATGATTTCATGGTCGTGTAAATAACTATCAGCGACAGCATAATTAGAAAATTCAATCGAATAATAACTTTCAAAAAACGGTTGCACGACTTCTTCAATTTTCTTGTCATATTCAGGCGTGATATGTAACAGCTTGCCGATGAAATCATTTTTAAATTCGTGATTTTCTATAATGGAATGTCCTGATTTGATGACATAACGTGGCGCATTAAACATCATCTCTTTATCTTCCATTTCATCATAAATGGTTATATCAGCATCTGCACCAATACCAAGATGACCTTTGCTAGTTAACCCCAAGGCTCTTGCTGGTCCGGCTCTGGTAATGATAGCAATTTCATTTAAAGTAAATTCACGTTCCATATCTCGTAATGAACAATTGTCTAATGCTTTTTGATTAACGCGTTTCATTTCTTCGTAACGGAAAGATTTATCCATGAGTAATTTAATCAGTTTAGGGTAATTCATAAATGAACCACCGTTAGGATGATCGGTAGATAAAATAACTCGCCATGGATCTTTTGATAGTAAAAATATTTCCAATCCAATAGCCCACTGTAGGGTATGCATGTAAATATGTTCTTGATAATTGAATGGAACAATACCGCAACCACTTTCGCATTCAGTATCTGCATTGACCCACTTGCCCTTGGTATGTCCTTTTAAGACATAAGCTAAAGGTGCGTCTGCCGTCATAATAGTCGACTTACCAAACATGACTTGGCCTACGTCACAGGTAATATTCGGATGGTTATCAACATACTCAACAATTTCAGCTGCTTTAGAAATCGGATTTTTACCTAGCTCTCCGCCATAACTATGAAACTGAATATGTGCAATGTGCGCTCGTAAGTCACCCGCTGTTTTCATTGTTTCCAGAGTGGTTTTGTAATTGCCACTGTGGCCAAGATTATTACAATGAATATGTGGCGGATGAGGAAAGCCTTGTTTGTTTACTGACTTTATAAAAGCCTCGATAATTTCGCGAGGTGACAAACCTTCATCTGTCTTTTCATCAATATCTGAAACGTTTGAGTTCCTTTTTCCTTTCCATGGTTCATCACCACCTGGATTAACTAATTTAACAGTATAGGCTTTAGTCGCATTAACCCACCAGGCAACGGCCTGATCAAATTCTTCCATGCGTTTTTCGCGTAATAGGTTCTGCAAGAAAATATTTTCACCCAATAAAACATAAAAGCCTTTATCTATAACAGGTGTGTCGTGAAATTCTTCAAGCGTATGTCTGGCGCCAATGGGCGTAACAGCCGCTTCCATCGCGGTGGTGTAGCCTAAAGTGGCGTAGCGATAACCTGTTGCAAATGTTGAAGGTACCGTTCCGCCCGTTCCGGAACGAGTGAATGGGGTAGAAGGGTGGACATCATGACGATGATCTTCCGGTTGTAATTTTCGGGCAGCGTTTACTTTGGGGCCGGCGATATGACAATGAATATCGACACCGCCTGGCATAACAACCATACCCTGTGCGTCGACGATTGTTGCGTCATCAGGAACTGAATCAACAATTTTCCCATCCTTGATACAAATTTCTTTTATTTCACCATCGACACCATTGGCTGGGTCATAAACCTTACCATTGATGATGCGCATTGCTGCTGTCATCAAATACCCCTAAATATTATTTTATATTTTTATGAGTAATTTTACGATGACTGTTTATTGCTTTTTTCTAACCAAAATAACTTCGAATACTGGTGTAACTAACAATCTGATTGTATTCGCTTCAAAATATTTTGTTTAGTTTGTAATTCCCGTAAATGGTCTCAGTAAATCAGTAATTATCTATGTTACAAAAATTACCACAATTATGCAGTAATTTAAATCAACGTGGTGCCTTTCTTATTAAACTTGAGCAGCTACTTTAGCTTCTCCACTCGCTCCGCTTGCGTAATGCCTTGCTAACATTAATTCATTAACGCGTTTTCTTATGCCGGTTAAAATTGTCTCATCATCCGGAAACGGAGATTCAAACGCCGGTCTTAATGTTATGGGTACATCATCCATACGATATACGGTACCAGTTGTATTGATTCCATAAGTTGATGTACGAAAAGCTACATGAGCATCTTTACTGGTATCAGTTTGCTTAGTATCCAGACAGATAACAGGAATGCTTTTTAAATGTTGAATCGCTTTCTTTGGAAAATTTGAAGCTGGGTCACTGGCAATGATTAATGCGGCATCGGCATGACCATTTGATAGTGTATCAACTGTGGTAAATTCGCCAGGATTGAATCTTGGATATCCACGGCTAAAATTAACGCCAAAAGGATAGCCTGTTTGCCAGGAAACAACATTATCTGCGCCAGTTACATTACCGTGACCGCGAACCGGTTTTGCAACAAAGTGAGTGAATTCATTTAAATCGGTGGCTAACGCGAGTAGGGCACCGGAATTGAAATGGCGTCCACGCGTCATAGTTAAACCCATACCGAAGAAAAGTACGCCAAAACGACAATTTTTCATGCGTTCTACTAAATCTTGAAGGACTGTAAGAGGCACACCGGTTTCTTCTTCAATATCGGCCGAGATATTTTTGCCTTTTACTAATGCACGTAATGCCCAAAGTATTTCAAAGTCTTTACCTAATTTTGGTCGAATTAGAATGTCTGCAACGGGCGAGCTTTTTGTTTTACGTACATCTACCAGAACGATTGTTCTGTCTTTTTTACCGTTAGGTGTAAACATACCTTTAGGAGTGACAGCATATCGGCCAAAGTGACGAGGATGTGATTCAGCGGGATTTCCACCCCAATAAATCACTAAGTCAGCTCGATTTTTAACTTCTCCCAGAGTACTAGTGCTTTCTCCAATGCCCTGAAAGGCAAGCCCAGATGGCCCATGGCAGACTGAGGTAGTGGTATCAATCGTACCTTTAATAATGTCGGTGATAGCGACAGCTTGTCGTTGTGCTTCACAGGTTGTATCACTGAGGCCATAAGTAATGGGGAACTTCGCATTTGAAAGGGTTTGTGCAGCTTCTTCGATAGCATCTTCTACTGAAACTTCCTTGCCATCAATCATTGCATAGGGAGCACCTTCTTCTATGGTGTGTTCTGCAAACCAGGCCCGGCCTAAAACACAGGCATTTTTTGCTTTGGTGATACGCTTGGCATCAAGGTCAACATGTAGCTCCATGTCATCACAGACACAGCCGCAGAATGTGCATGTTGCATTTTTAACGATTTTGGTATTTTCAGTCATTTGGAACTCACCTCAATCTTTCAATTATGTATGTACAATAGGTTAAGTATAGTATGTGTTTAACTTAGTATTTTTTCAATTTCTACTATCATATGTTTTGATAGCGGCATGCCGCTGCCAGCGGTATCACTAGCCATTAATTCGCTGGAAGGTGGGCCATATGGGATAAAAGCGGTGCCAAGAGGCAAATCTTCCGGTTTTTTTCCAAGACAGCGAACTATTGTTTCACCAGTTTCATTTTTTAGACGAACTTCATCCCCATCAACCAACTTCATTCTATCCATGTCATCCTGATTCATTTCCAGAGTGGAGGTGACTGCTTTATATTCGTCTTTTAATTTTCCTTGATTGAGAGAAGTCCCTTGTTTAGCAGAGCGCCCCGGAATCAGAATCATTTTTTCTACCACAAACTTTCTCCAATTAATATGCAACTGATTATAAGCCGGTCTTTTGATTAAGAACAAACCCATTTTTAATGAGATTAAATCTTATCCAAAATACTATCTCAAATTAGCAACTTACAGTATAATCATACGTTTTTTGCTGCTCTGAATCAGGTCTGTTTCCATATCAAACATGAAAGATAATCAATCAAATATAAACTCAAGATACGTGAGTGTATGTGCCCCAGCTCGGTTACACCTTGGTTTTCTGGATATGAATGGTGGTTTTGACAGAAGATTCGGTAGTTTGGGGCTTTCAATATCTGATGTTGAAACGTCACTTATCGCTGAATATGCAGATGATATTGCTATTACAGGGCCTTCTTCTGAACGAGCGGAAAATTACGCAGAACAAGTATTGTCGCATTTTGGTATTGATGGTGGTGTCAAAATGACGATTAAATCTGCCATTCCAGAACATTCCGGTCTTGGTTCGGGGACACAATTATCACTTGCTGTCGCTTCAGCCATAGTTAACTTATATGAATTACCAGAACAACAAGTTGGTCGACTTGCTGCCATGCTACATCGTGGCGCCAGATCAGGA
>JBDNFW010000066.1:0-5057 GCA_041689615.1 Gammaproteobacteria bacterium
TCACAAGACGATTGAAATTAGAACGTGAGACGGACAGGTGTCGAGCAACTTCGCTCCGCGATAAGTTATCCTTGTGGGGATCCAGATAGACCTTTCGTATAAGTTCGCCCGGATGCGGGGGATTATGTTGTCTGCTCATTAGTGATAGTCCTCGTAATTAACAATATGGGCATCACCCTCCTTAAATGAGAATGTTAATCGCCAGTTACCACTTACTGTAACCGCCCATGATTCTGATCTACTGCCTTTTAACTGATGTAATTGCCAGCTTGGTTTATCCATATCCTGCACTACTTCTGATACTTCTAGCATTGCCAGCCGAATCCTTAATTTGTCTTTATGAGCTGATTGGATACCTGCTGTGGAACCAGTCAAAAAAAGCTTCTCCAATCCCTTATGCTTAAAGCTTTTGATCATTGTTAATTGTAGCACGTTGTGCAACAGAATACATAGAAAAATCAGGTGGGAAGACTATCCATAATTAAAAATAAGTGTTACTTAGGTAGAGATCAAGCGAAATACTCTACAAAATGACCGGGTCTAGTATGATTTTCTACACCACTCATTTTGTTAACTATCTCATTTAATAAATTAGCTCGATAATATTTACTATCGGACAATAGTAATTGTGAATTACTTTCTGATTGATTCCTTCTTGAATTAAACTCATTGTTTAATTCAGTTTTGAACTGTTTCTTCTTGTCTGCTTCAGTCGCTGTTTCTAATGCGTTTAAAGCAACAATTCTTTTTTTACTGGCAGCAGCAGAGTCATACCTTGCGGTGTTTACATTCAAACGAATTGAGTTTATTCCATTCAAGATAAAACTATCCTTAATTAAGCCGTTTCATTAACCCGTTAATATTAGTAAGCGATGCTAAATGTGCACAAATTAATTCCATCTGATCTGACTTTACCAATTGCGTTAATTGCGCAGGTTTAAGTGCTTTTAATTTATCTCGATTAACCCCCATAAAACCACCGAGAGAAGTCTTGTCCCCGTCTGCACGTTCAATATTCGCCTGCATAGGTTCAAGTATGTTTAGTTTAGACAGGTTTTCACAAAAAAGCGTAGTTAATTGCACATGAGTCTGATAATCCTGAAGAAAATCAACAGCTTGCTTTAATAAATCGAGTTGCTCTCCATTCTTATCAAACAACGGTTTACCCTCTTTCGCTGTATTAAAACCAGAATAACTTTCATCAATACAGACCGTGAATGTAGCTTCTTTTTCATCTGGCGTTGCAAGAATAAAAGGATAACGACGAACATAAGCAGGAATATAATTTGCCGTCCAAAGCCCCTTATCATCAACAAACAAGTTTTTATTTTTCTGTAAGCCTAACAATGCAACAGGGAATATTTTTTCGTCCGCACCTTTAGCAAAAACAATAGGATATTCTTTTGAAATTTGGAGAAACTCAACTGCAGCAATATAAATACTATTTGTTTCTTTTGTATGCTGATAGCCTTCAATGTTCTCGATATAAAGTTGACTGTGAACTTCTTTATTCAGCGGTACAACTTTTTTATAAAATAAGGGATAGATAGGAGCAGTACTTTCATTGCCAGTTTGTTTTGTTGCCATAATGTAATTTAAGGAGTTTCGTTTATTTCTTCTAATTCAGGTAAGTCTGAAGGGTCATCTAAACCTTCATCATCTTCAAGTTCTTCATCTTCAAAAGCTTCCAAGTCATTTATATAATCCAGTAGCTCTTCATTTTTAGCTGAATCAACAGGAAAGTCAGACACTTCACTTTCAAGTGTTTCATCTAATAATTCACTTTCTGTCTCTAATGTACTCGTAATACTTTTCAGTTTTTCCAAATGAGTAGCATAATTGTCGCGTTCATTAACATAAGCAGTTATCACTTTATCAAACTCAATTGGATCTTCAGCTTCTTCTTGTTTTAAAACCAGACTATCTATTCGTTCATCTAAAGCGTTAATTAATTCTTGTATCTCTCTTTCTTCAACAGTAAGCGAACATAATTCAACGCCTTCACATTGTGCTATCGATAATGCGATACCCATACCAATAGACCGAAACAAAACAGTTTCATTCTGTAATAAAGTTAGATCAGCTTTATCGGCTTCATCCTTATCAAGGATAGCAGCTGAAACATTCGTGCTAACCAAGATAAATAGAAGATAAACAATTTTCATGAAACTATTCATCATAATTAATAAACATTAAACGGAGATTCATTTGAAGAATCATTCAAACTTAATAAATCAGAACCATAATGCAATGTTTGCATAGAATTATAATCACGCGCCTCAGCCGTAAACACTGGGGATACTTTATCAAGCATCGCTTCTGGAGATTGAATAAGAAGATCAATTCGGTTTTGGATAAATGCAGCTTCCGATTTAGCCGCTTCAATAATTGTATCAAGTACTTCCTGAGTTAAGTTTATGTCTATTGCTTCACCTAAACGTGCTCGTTCTTCTGGGTTAGCTTTTAAACTTGTTAACCATGCAATACGTGCCTTGACTGTTTCAAGCACTTTACCTAAACGTGCAACTTCATCTGCATCTCCCAACAAACTATCTTCATCACCTAAGTCTTCATCAAGTTCATCGTCGTCCAAACCTTCATCTTCCTCTGCAGAAAAGAAATCTCTTAATTCATTAAGATAATTATTGAAGTCTTTTAACTCATCATTATAACCGTCGATTAATTCATCAAGTTCAGCGCGAACATTATCATCGGTTGTTTCTAATCTTCGTTTTTCAAGCTCAAGTAACCGAGCCTCTAAAGTTTCAATTAAATTAATTAACTCATCTTCAGTAACACTGGGAGCACAACCTTCTTGCTCCTCACACTGAGATAATGCCAACGCGATACCCGTACCGATTTGACCAAAAAGTGTTAATTCTTCTTCAAATAAACCAACATCAATAAATGCTAATGTTTGAAGACCTATCAATGCAGATGCAGGGTTAATAGAGAATGCTTGAGTGACAGACAGTCCTGTAATATTAACATTAGCCAAAATGGGAGTTGTAAAAATATTACCGCTTCCGACTGATGTAACAAAATCATTAAATGCCGGTGTATCTACATCACTAAAGTTACTACCACCATTAAATTCAACGTCATCAGTATTGCCTGTAGCAATATCGACATCACCTCCAGCAAAAGCAAGAGTAATATTCGTAGAGTTAACTAAATTAGTTGAGGCGACCAGGTCTGCATTTGGTGCAGTTAAAATCACTGCAACCGGAGCAGTAATATTTCCAGTTAATCCAGCGTTGACAATGGAACCAGCTGCAATCATTCCTATCGTATTACCCGCATTAATATTTGCATTAAGGTTGATATCACCTGCCAATAGTGTCACTGCTCCACCAGTAGTTATTGCGTTAGCAACATTTAGAGTATTAGTATTGATAGTAATAGCTGTTGCATTCGTTAATGGAGAAGCTCCCTCCGCAGTAAGTGATCCACCTATAACTAAATGACCGGTATATCCTGCAAAGTTTGTAAGAACAAGACCTCCAGCCCCTACGGTTAAATCAGCAGCAGATGTTCCTGGCACTGTTAATGCGCCTGCACCAGTTACAGTAGGGGCAAAAGTAATATTGGCTGGAGCCACATTAAGCGTTGTAGCTCCGGCTATAGAAAGAGTAGCTGAACCACCCATATTTAATGTGCCCGCAGTTACATCGTCCGTTAATGTTAATGCATTTGAGGTAAGCGTAATTGTATTTGCTCCACCTGCAATAGTAGAACCAAATGTTAACGCTGCTGTGCCAGTATTCACTATTCGGTTAGCTCCAGCCGTAACCGCACCACTAAACGTTAATGCCTTATTAGCTGTTGTAACATCATTATTTAATGCAACAGCACCACCGAGCACTAACGTATCATTCGTATCAAGCCCACCGGTTCCTGCATCAGCATCATTAACTGTAGTCGTGCCGGCATTGGTAATTATCACTGTTTGAGCAGTGGCAGCAGTAGCAAGCGTCAATTGAGAAGTGTTATAAGCACTGGTCTGGGAAATATTAATATTACCCGCAGCGGCTGCACCACCAGTAGTAAGGTTTATTGCACTACCACCAGTTACATTAGTCGCGAGTGTCGTACCAATACCAATACCACCTGCTGTTGCAGTTAATGTTAATGTGCCTGCTGAGGAAAGAGTTGCACCTCCATCAATATTACCTGTAGTAGCTGTTATTGTAGTTGCGCCCGTTGTTGTTATACCCGTCGTTGTTGTTCCGCCAGTTACTGTAACTGTACCAACTGAAATACCAGTAGCATCAACATATATAATACTTCCAGTGTTACCTGCAAGCGTTGTAACCTCATTGGTTACTGTATTTAATGTATAAGCACCACCTGTTCCCCTAAGAGCTAAACCTGTTGCCGTTATAGTACCTGAATCGGTAACCGTATTTGTACTTTCTAACTCAACCTCATTTCCCGTCGCATTAATTCCAACAATATCAAAACCCGTGTCATCACGGAACGTTAAATCACCACCCAACGCCGTGTTATCCGCATCCAACGTCGTCACCGCATTGTTCGCACCGTTCAAATCAAACGTGCCGCTCTCCAAAAATAACGTCGTCGCGCCGATTGCCGCACTTTGCGTCACACTGCCGGTACTCGTTAACGTTGTCGTACCACTCGTCGTTAAACCCACCGTGTTCACCGTACCGATCGCAAAGCCCGAGTTCTCTTGAAAATCCACCACGCCCGTATTACCCGCCAACGTCGTAACCGTATTCACCACCGTATCTAAATCAAAAATGCCCGCCGCACCTAATAATTCTAAGCCGGTTGCGCTAATCACTTCACTCTGCGTCACTGTACCCGTACTACTCAACGTCGTGTTACCCGTTGTCGTCGATCCGGTTGTCGTCGCACCACCGGTCACCGTCACCGCTCCAATCGCATAACCTGAGTTCTCAAGGAAACTCACGCTGCCGGTGTTAGTCGCCAATGTCGTAATCGCATTCGTCGCATTCGTTAACGTGTAAGCACCACCAACACCGAGTAATGACAAACCAGTCGCTGTAATACCTGCACTCTGACTCACCGCA
>JBDNFW010000067.1:0-5147 GCA_041689615.1 Gammaproteobacteria bacterium
CGTATTGAACACTTAAAAGTTGTTGAGCAAGGAAAGATAAACGAAGAAAATAAAATCAAACAACTCATTAATCGCCTAACTGTTTTATCAAGAGCAAAGTCAGTTGAATTTGAAGTCTGTGGCAAACTTCCAAACATTGCCTTATTAGACGACTACAACGATTGGATGATTTTTACCAAGCTCGCAGAGCGTGCGGGGCACGACATTGCGCAATTATTTACTGTATATGCAATGAAAAGGTCATCCAGCTATGCAACCGCTAATGAAACCTTTGGCAAAGGAAAAATTGACTGGCTTCATGGCCTAAGCAAAATAGAATCACCACTGGTAACGACCAAAATCTTCCTAATCTGTGATCGCGATGAGGCCGTATTGGATTGGAACGTCGCCAATGGAGTACAGGTAAATGGCCAAACTTATAGAGATCTATTGAATGTGATTCAATGGCCAGCAGGCATTCAAGTTAGACCATTCTTGCTCGCTTGGAAACGCCGAGAAATAAAAAACTACTTGCTATCTCATACTGCACTCACGCATCACAACATCATTGCTCAAATCAATAATGACAGCATTGCGCCGCTTCAACACTTACAAACCAGCAACCCCGGTGATAACGATGCTATTCGGCGACTCGATGTAAAAAAAGTTATTAATCCGTTGATCAACGCCGACGGCATAGGTTTAGACGCTGAAAAATTGCAAGCCTATATCGATCTGATTCCACCCTCAGAAATCAGCGAAGACATCACCAATATGTACAACTTTATTATCGGAAAACTTTAAGCATGTCATTACAACAAAAAATAGACCGCATTACCGACATTCTCCGCCGTGACGATGGCATCAGTGGTGCCATGCACTATACCGAGCAAACCTCATGGGTATTGTTCCTTAAATTTTTAGATGACTACGAATCAGAAAAAGAAGACGAAGCGGTATTGTCTGGCAAAGACTATCAGCCGGTATTGGATAAAGAACACCGTTGGGAAAGCTGGGCCTGCCCCAAAACCAGTAACGGTAAACTAGACATCACCAAAATCCGTACAGGCGACGACCTCACCGATTATATTAACAACGAGCTGTTCCCCTATTTGAAAGCCTTCGGCACCATCACTACTGCTGACCCTAAATCCTTTACCTATAAAATTGGCGCAATTTTTCAATACCTGGATAACAAGGTCGCCTCTGGCCATACCCTGCGTGAGGTGCTGGATATTATCGACACGCTTAACTTTCAATCCAGCGATGAGATGTTTGAGCTGTCGCATGTGTATGAAGGCTTATTACAAAACATGGGCGATGCCGGTGGTTATGCCGGTGAGTTCTATACGCCACGGGCTGTCATTCGCAGTATTGTAAACGTAATAAACCCACAGCCGGGGCAAAGTATTTATGATGCTGCCGCCGGTTCATGCGGTTTTTTAGTACAAGCCTTTGAACACCTAAAAGCCCAAAAAGATAAGCTAAGCACAGACCAATGGGATTTTATTCAGCGCGATACCTTTTTTGGTTATGAAAAAACCTCATTGGCCTATGTGATGGGCATGATGAATATGATTCTGCATGGTATTGAGTCACCTAACCTGTACCGTGGCAATACCCTCACGCAAAACATCCGCGACATTCAAGAAAAAGACCGTTACGACATTATTTTGGCTAACCCACCTTTTGGCGGAAAAGAAAAATCACAAATTCAACAAAACTTCCCCATTCAGAGCAACGCCACTGAATTACTGTTTTTACAGCACTTTATGAAAACATTAAAAGTGGGTGGTAAAGCAGCGATAGTCGTGCCAGAGGGTGTATTGTTTCAAACCAATAGCGCCTTTAAACAAGTCAAACAAGAGCTGTTAGAAAACTTTAACCTGCACACCATATTAAGCCTGCCTGCTGGGGTGTTTTTGCCTTATTCTGGCGTTAAAACCAATGTGCTGTTTTATGAGCGCAGCGGCGGCACCAGTGAAGTCTGGTATTACGAATGCGAGCCAGAGCAAAAACTCACCAAAAATAAGCCGATTACTGATGGGCATTTAGAACAGTTTGTGGAGCTGTATAGCAGTCGAGAAACCACCGAACAGTCATGGACAGTACCTGCTAGCAAGCTAATCGAAGATTATGACCTATCTGCCAAAAACCCTGCCAAGCAAAAAGAGGCCGAGCATTTAGCGCCTACCGATATTCTTAAACAGATTCGCACCAATGAAAAACTGGTCTCTGGCTTGCTGGATGAAATTGAAAGCCTGTTGGTGGAGAAGTAGACATGGAGCAGGTTTTGTATGAATTGCCGGCTAGTTGGGGCTGGAAAACGGTCAAAGAGCTTAGTCATAATATTCAATATGGTCATACCGCCAAGGCCGAAAGCAACGGTAATGCAAAATTCTTACGCATTACCGATATTCAAGATGGAAAAATCGAATGGGATACTGTGCCAACGGTGTCATTGGGTAGCAAAGAAATCGACAAATACAGCCTAAATGAAAATGATTTGGTCTTTGCAAGGTCTGGGGCTACAGCAGGTAAATCAATACTTATTAAAAATTCTCCGCTGGATGCCATTTTTGCCTCGTATTTAATTCGGATTGTTCCTGAAAAAAAACTTATCCTTCCTGAGTATCTGAGTTACTTTTTTTTGACTCCTGCTTATTGGGATGTTGTAGGTTTAAATGCTTCTGGGACGGCGCAACCAAATATTAATGGAACCAAACTATCAGAGTTTATTGTTCCTGTAGCGCCTTTATCGGAACAAAAACGCATCGTCAAAAAACTCGATGCACTGCTCACCCGCATTGACACTGCCATCGAGCATTTGCGAGAAAATATCATGCTATCAGATACACTGTATGCAAGTTCTATAGATCTGCTTTTTGAAAAAATTTATACAGGCTATAAAACAAGGCTATTGTCCTCTTTCGCAAATAAAATAGGCAGCGGGGCTACGCCAAAAGGCGGACAGAAAGCCTACAAAGAATCAGGTACCTCATTGATTCGCAGCCTTAACGTACATGACTCTATTTTTAAGTCAAAAGGTTTAGCTTTTATTGATGATGAGCAAGCAAGTAAGTTAAGTAATGTGGAAGTAGAGACTGGAGATGTTCTTTTAAACATCACAGGTGCATCAATTGCACGGTGCTGCATTGCACCAACAAGCTTTCTGCCTGCCCGTGTAAATCAGCATGTTTGTATCATCCGCCCTAGTGAAAAACTGGATTCAAAATACCTAAACTACCTGCTTGTAAGCCCTAAATTTAAAGCTGCCCTATTTCTTCAAGGGGCTGGAGGTGCAACGCGCCAAGCTCTAACTAAGGCGATGGTTTCGAATTTTGAGATTCCACTTCCCCCAATCGATGTACAACTCAAGTTAGTCAAAAAAGTAGATGTTTTAGACGAGAAAAATAGGGTTTTAAAAAAGCAAATCAGCTCTAAAGTAGAAGATTTAGAAGCCTTAAAATCATCAATTCTCGATTCAGCATTTAAAGGCGCGCTCTAAGGAGGAAATATGACATTTGACACCTCAACGTTACAGCAAAAACCATTTAAAAAAGCGCTTGAGAAATTAGAAGGCTTATTGTCTCACTCCAAGGCAGTATTACTTGGTGCAGGTGCAAGTTACTGTGCGGGGCTGCCGTTAACTAATCAGCTTACGGCGAACGTACTTGCAAGTGACAAGTTGTCGGATGATTCAAAGGAAATTTTGACGGCAATACAGGCCTCTTTTGTTGATGCAAACCCTGCGGCGCATATAGAAGATTTTTTAAGCGAACTGGTGGATTGGTTGGCAATTGCCAATCGTAGAGCCAGCAGAGCTGTGCCAGATATTGCGGTGACTATAGGAACTGCGACCTATACTGAAAAGCAATTAGCGACAGCCATTGATGAAATCAAGCTTGCTATTGAAGCGCAGATTAATCAAAAGGTAGATTCCAGTATTCATGAACGGTTTGTGCAAGCTTTACATCGGCCAATGCGCCCTGGGAAAGCAACTCACGGCAATTGCATCGACTATTTAGTCATGAATTATGACGCCCTTATTGAAGATGCGCTGGCTCTTTCCAAGGTACATTATGCTGATGGCCTCGCTGGCGGAGTATCTGCTTGGTGGGCGCCGTCGACCTTTGATGCCAAAGGTTTAGATGCAAAGGTTTATAAGCTGCATGGTTCGATCGATTGGGTTGAAACCTCTGGCTCAACAGTGCCGCATCGTATTGCTTCACATTTAAAGCGAAGTGCAGAAACAACACCCAAGATTATGATTTGGCCGGCATCGACTAAATACCGTGAAGCCCAGCTTGACCCCTATGCTCATTTAATGGCCAAAGCCCGAGCAGTATTAAACCCCAATAATGGTGAGCAGCGCGTTTTACTGATTGTGGGTTATAGCTTTGGAGATGCGCACATTAATCTTGAAATCGAACGCGGATTAAAAGCATCGAATGGCAATCTTACGGTTATTGTATTTACCAGCGATGCTACACCTAATGGCATTTTAGACTCTTGGCACCAAGATTTTGAGATAAATGAGCAAGTATTAATATTTGCTGACAAAGGCTTTTTTCACGCAGGCCAACAAGAACATTCTGAACAGAGTATTGAATGGTGGAAGTTTGAAAATTTAGCACAGATTCTTGAAGGAGGGGTTTAGCATGGAGCAGAGTAAATATTCCAAACCCATAGAAAACCTTGCTATTGGTAAAATTATTGAAGTCGATGGCTCCCGAATTATTGCAGAACTTGCCCCTTCCATATCTGACCTTTCCCGTGTTTTTGCCGGTGAGAATTACCCTATTGGGCAATTTGGTTCAATTATTAAAGTTCATTTTGGTCGACGCTCTATCTATGGATTAGTTAGCCGCCTTCGTATGAAGGCTGATTATCAGCTTGAGCAAGGGCTACCTGTTGTATCTTCAGATGAACGTATTATCGAGGCTGATTTATTTGGTGAGGGTGAGTGGCATAAAAATGAAAAGGGTGATTTTGCACTTGAGTTTGAACGGGGTGTAGCGACTTATCCACTGCCACAGCAAACCTTGTACATCACTCCAAAGGCTGAACTTCGTTTTATTTATGGTGACGCCAAAGGTGCCGTCATTCAGCTTGGTGAGCATGTCGGTTCTGGTGGTGCTCCCTGTTATGCCGAGCTAAATGAATTA